>CALURI010000004.1 GCA_944323135.1 Candidatus Gastranaerophilales bacterium | reverse complement strand
CAGAGCGGTTGATTGGAGCAGTCTTGAAAACTGTCGTACGTTCACGCGTACCGTGGGTTCGAATCCCACCTCCTCCTCCATTTAAACACCTGACTATGATTGAAGTTCAGGTGTTTTTTAATATGTACAGTGTCCATTCTGTGTCCATTAGTCATTTTGAATTAAATCCTCATTACATGAATTAAGAACTTCCATAGCTTTAAACAATTCTGCCTCAGGCGTATGTACATATCTCATGGTTGTTGCAATATCTGAGTGTGTCATTACCTTTTTAACGGTTGGAAGTGGAACTCCTGCATTAACTAAACGAGTCGCAACAGTATGTCTAAGGTCATGAAATCTAAGATTTTCAATTCCAGCTTTCTTTTTGGCTGTGTTCCAGGCTCGCTTAATATCTTTGGGAGGTTGTTTTGTTAAAGGATTAATAAATATTGCCCCATGTCGTTTATCTTTTGGAGTACGTTCTATAAATTCATACAACATCTTAGTGCAAGGCATATCTACATATTTATTTGTCTTACGCACATATAAGTGTATTACTTTATCATCGTAAGACCTAATATCTTCCCACAATAAAGGCAGTATATCAGATTTCCTTAGACCGGTATTGAGGGCAAATATTATTATACCTTCGAGATATGTTCCTTTTACGGCTTCAAATAATCGTTTCTGTTCTTCAATAGTAAGACATCTAAAATTGTTATCGTTCTTTAACTTAAACTTGACATTCCTGATTGGGTTTTCAACCGCCCATTTATTGCAGATGGCTATATTGAACATTTTACTGATTACTTCCAGATGCCTGTTTACCGTCACTTTTTTAAGACCTTTATTAAGCAGGAATCTTTTGAATTGTTCAATGTCATCAAGTTTTATGTTATTTATGTACTTATATTTTTTGAAAAATTCCCTTATTTGTTTAACTCTGGATTTGTCCTGTTTATAACTCTTTTTATTTAATTCAGAATATTCCAGATATTTGTCACAGAGTTTATCAACTGTCATTTTCTTTTCTTCTTTGGAGATTACTCCGTTTTGTTGTTGTTGCAAGCGATATTTAAATGCGTTTTCCATTTGTTCAGCATCTTTTTTGTTTGTCGCTCCAGGGCATAACAAATGCAAGCGTTCTCCATTAACTTGAAATCGACAATACCACTTGCCATTTTTTCGTTGTTTTACTGTCATATTGTTTGTCTCCTATTGTTTGAGCCATCAATCCAACCCTGAAATACCTCGACCCTAATAAAAATAGTTGCTGCAATTTCTACAAAACATTCTGCCGGGATGTCGCCTCTTCGCTTCCAAGTTCTTATAGTACTTTCAGGGGTCTTTAACTCTTTTGCAAAGTCTTTTAGTTTCATAATTTTAAATTTTTCCATAATATGTCTCCTTTTTGTATATTCGCAATTGCGAATATGGTTATAGTAACACATTTTTATTTGCTTGTCAACTAAATTTCGAATATTATTTCTAAAAATATTCGAAATTGCATATTTAATAAATTGTGATATAATATTTTTATGATGAATAATCCTAAAGAAATAAATATAGATTCAATGCTAATTGCAATTGCTAAAATGATAAAAGAGCAAAAAGAAGCATTGAACCTTACAGTAGCAGAATTATCAGAAAAATCCGGAGTTAGTGTTGGGGTAATTTCTGATTTAATAAACAATAGGGGGCGTGTCCCTTCTTTAGCTAATTTCGCTAAATTAGCTATTGCATTAGAATTACCAGAAGATATGTTTACAGGGTTGATTATGGGAAAAATTGATGCTGTACAAAAAATCAACAATTGTAAAAGCGAAGATGTTGAGTGTGTATTACGTAAATACGGGTTATCTGAATCTAATATTCAAAGCATTATGATTCAAATAGACGCTCTAAGAGAAAGTCAACGTAGTGGTTCTTATAAACGCAGGTCTATAATAGAGCCGTAAACATACAAAAACTACAAAAATAACAAAAAACAGGTTATAAAATGATTATAGACCTGTTATTAAGTATTGTTAAATCCTGAATCCAATAAGTACCTTACTTGAATTTATGTATTTTTTGTAATTTTTGTAACTTTAAAAAGGGAGTAAGAATAAACTTACTCCCTTATAATAATAAATTTCCTGCCTTTTCCACCATGATTGAAGATTTCAAAACATCTGTTTTGTTCTATTAGTCTGTCAATAAATTGTTCGGTATATCCGTTTTTCCTTGCATCACAGCCGCCTATACCGCATTTATTAAGGAATGTAGGGTTAAAAGTACCATCCTGTGATTTGCTTAGGAGTTCTCTGTAACCTTTTTCTGTATCAAGAGGCTTTTCTGTAGTTGTGTTTACAAAAATATCCCTTGAAATACTACAATAATAAAAAGATACCTCCTGAGCCATTTCAAAGGTTTCTTTAGAAATTTCTGTGTCTTGCGTTCCTTCAGTTACCATTCGTACGATATGAAATAATCCGGCAATTTTTAATACATGTTCCTTATACTTACCGTAGTAATCTTGTAACGACGTACTTTGAGCATTTTCAATGTCCGTGTAAAGCTCATCCTGTAAGAAACTTAATGACTGTAATGCTTCTTTTGAGAGGGTTAATTTCTCAATAATACCTTCCTGCCCTCTTTCGTACAGTTCTTCAATGAGATTAGACATATTATTTTGTAGTTCGGTTGAGAGGTCTTTCTGTGAGAAACCATTGTATTTTTTGTTTCTTTCGGCAAACGTAATAATAAAACGTTGCAACATCCCTGTTGTCATTAAATTTCTTGACTGAGTCAAAACAGATGGTTGTACTCCGGCTAAGATTGATAATTTTGGCTCTTGGATAAATACAGGCTGTTGTCCTTTTCTATCAACACGATAGGGATTGCAAGTATATAATGAAAGCAGTTTTGATGAACTGGCATGATTTGTTTTTGTATACCCTCCAAGCGTTTCCATAATACCTGCTTCATCCGCCTGCAACAGAATACTGGAATGTTTCATAAGCAACTGTTCTAAAGCTTCTATCGTGCTGTCATTTGCAATTAGTCTGTCATCTTTTCTTAAATGTCCGTTTACCAGCGAAAGCACCGAATTCATCGTTGGAGATTTTTTTGTTGAGACATCTCCAATTATTAGGTAATAACCTGTTAAAGGTATTTTCCACGTTGGAGTTGCCTGTAAATACGCAAACCTGCTGCATAATGCGGACAATAATGCTAGAAGTTCAGTGCCAATAAATTGAGGCGGTGCAACCATTGCTTCTGAAAGTTCATTTATGTAACTACCTAATACTGCCGGGAAATATTCAGAAGGAAAAATTTTGAATGCAATCGGAGTTGTTTTCTCCTTGTATGCAAGCGTAAGAGGATTGTCTAGTATATTTTTAAATATACATTCATAAGGACAATCCGTATCATTACAACCAATACAAGCCCCTAATTCCATATTATCTTTAATTTTATTAAAATCAGGATTCGTCTCCCTTGCGTTAATAAAATATGTTAGCATTATTTCTACCTGTGTCTTTGATAGTTCACACAGCGTTTTTAATATATTTAAAGAGTCAAAGTTTTTGGGATTATAAAGATTCTCTAAAAAATCTTCATCATTTCCTTTATTTTCAAGGCATACTTTAACCATCTGGCAATTTGCTGCCAGTTTTTTAATATCAAATTTTAGCATTACAACCTTTCCGAATGCTATTTATATTTTTAAATAGCATCTCAACTATAATAATATAATTTTGAGGACGGGTGTAAAAATGGCATTTTACACCCGTTTTATCTTACAAATTTTTCAACAAGTGATTTTCAATACAATCAAGAAGATACCAGATAGGAAGATACCTAATACCTTTGGGCAGATAACCCCATACGTGATATCTATAAGCAAGTCGCCGTAAACCCTCTAGTGTCATTTGCAAATAATACGGATATGTATGTTGAACATCTTCTTGAGTAAATGATTCTTCTATTTCAAGATGATAGCTTTTCAATAAATTTAGCATATATTGTCTACATGTCTCCGTCATAATATCGCTTTTACAACACTTAATGCAACGTTTAATATCTTTATTGACTTTTTCAACGAGTTTCATATTATACGTTACATCCTTAAATGGACGTATGAGTTCAAGCCCTAGTTCTTCTCGTGATTTTGCATTTTCTTTTTCACGGTATCTTTTTATAATTTCGTTAAAATATCTGTTTTCGTTAAACATGATTTTTCTCCTCTTCTTTGTATATTTTTTCTACTATAGCTGCTGTAATAAACTTGCTTATATTTAGACATTTGTCTTTTTGCAATTTTTTCAACTTTTCCCCTACATCCTGTGGGGTATAGCATGTAAATTTAATTACCATCTTGTATCTCCATTTTTCACTACGCTAGGTTTTATTTCCTACAAAATAAAATATAAACTTTGTTTTCTGTTTTTAAGTTTTTTATTCTTTTTACCGTTTTTATACTGCAAGGAAAAATTTAAAAGTTTATTTGAAAAAACAGAATTAAAAATAAACCCGAAACGAAATTATTTCGTTTCGGGTTTTGTGTTGGATTTATTACATTTTTTCATGCACCGAATTTTAGTGAATGGTGCAGAAAGAAGGTATATATGAAAAATCTTGTTGAACCGATTAAAAGTAAAAAAGATATTGGAAGAATAGAACAATATCTGGAAAAACACAGCCGTAGAAATCGTCTCATATTTGCATTCGGTATTAATACAGGGTTACGGGTGTCAGATATTCTGGGGTTAAACGTTGAGGATGTGAAAGACAAAAATTATGTTGAAATACGAGAAAAGAAAACAGGTAAGTATAAGAGATTTCCGTTAAATTCAAAACTAAAATCACTGATAAAAGAATATTTGTCAGTAGAACGCAGTAAAAAATATTCTCTGTCAGAAACAGAGCCATTATTTATTGGCAAGAAACACTGCCGTCTTGACCGTTCGCAGGTTTATAGATTTCTTAATGATGCGTGCAAGCAACTTGGTATACTTGCCAATGTGGGAACACATACGATGAGAAAGTCATTTGGATATCACTTTTACAAGAAATATAATGACGTAGCACTCTTGCAGAAAATTTTGAACCACTCAAGTCCTGCTATTACTTTGCGTTATATTGGTGTAGACCAGGATGAAATAGACATCTCATACAATAATTTTGAACTTTAATACACCGTTTTACATACACCAGACTATCTATACTGGAGCATAAAATAATTAAACCTTACAAAGTCTATATTACAGACTTGTAAGGTTTTCTTAATTTTATTGGTTATGCACCGTTATAATTTTAACTGTTTGTGTTATTATTTCTTTAAGTAAACTTATACACCAGTATAGATAAAACAGTGTAAAAATTCAAGAAAGGAACGGTGTCCGTATATGTGTAGAAATCGCAGGATTAATGAATATAAGAATTATATTAATTCATTATTAATAAAGATTGAATTAATTGATATGCAAAATGATGATACTAATCTTGACCTGAATAATTTTAATTCAGAGGATGAATATTTTGATATAGGAATATTAAAAGATTTTTTAGATGCAGATATTGAAGCTCATTTTATACATCTTGATGAACCGGGACAAAAAAGAGCTAGACGCCATGCATTTCTTTATTTAAAGTATCAAAGAGAATATTTGCCAACAATAAAAGCATTTGGGGGAGGGGAAACCTTAAGAGATTTTGGAGCAAATAATAGAGGTAATAATGACTAAACAAATTAAAATCCGGGTATATCCGGACGGAAGAATAGAATCCGAAACAGTAGGAATTAAAGGAAAGTCTTGCCTTGGCTACATTAAAGATATTGAAAATCTGACAGGTGCAAAGGTCGTTCATTCTGAATTTACGGAAGAATACCATCAGCAGGAAGTACATAACGACACTTACAATGAGGGATATCAACAAAGTGGACATTAGGATTAATTCATACATCCCTATAACCACAGTAGAAGGACCCGGAAAAAGATTTAGTATCTGGGTTCAAGGGTGTTCGCTGCATTGTAAAGGCTGTGCAAACTCTGCAATGTGGAATAAAGATGGCGGTACTATTTACAAGGTAGAAGAATTAATTGACTTGATAACATCATATAAGGACAAAATAGAGGGTATAACCTTTCTTGGCGGAGAACCACTGGAACAAATAGAAGCAGTAACGGAAATATCAAAGACAGTTCAGACTTTCGGACTGTCTGTTTTGGTGTTTACAGGGTATGAATATTCAGCCCTTAAAAACAGGCAAGATTTTCAAGAACTAATAAGATACGTTGATATTCTGATTGACGGTAGGTATGAAGAAGACAAACAAGATTTTAGCCGTCCATGGATAGGGTCAAGCAACCAGAATTATTATTTTTTCACTGATAGATATGATGAAAGCATTATCAGTAAGTACAAAAACAAGATTGAAGTAAGAATAGATAAGAACAATAAAATTTCTCTTAACGGTATGGGGAATTTTAAAGAAGTTTTAAAAACTATGAGGTAGATATGGCAAAAGCAATGACATTAGAAGGATTAAAGAAAACAGAACAGCATTTAACAAACCTTTTTAAAGCAAGATTTTCTTTTATATACATCCCAACCTGGGAGGAAGTTCGTATTGTTGATTTGATAACTAAAATTGCAAACGATGTTAAAACAATCAGAACAAAACGAGATGTTTTCATCTGGAGTTCCACAGAGGGGTTAAAGAAAAACCTTAAAGACGGTCAGGAAAGTGTTAATAACGGGAATCAGCCTATTGATGCACTGAATTTTATTGATAATTATAACAACCCTGCTATTCTTATTCTGAAGGATATTCATCCTTTGCTCGGTGTCAATGGAAGAAATGCAGATTACAACTTAATCAGAAAAATCAGAGATGTTGCAGGTTCTTTAAAGAATGCCTCTGTATCAAAAAATGTTGTAATTATAGCCCCTTCTTTAGTTTTACCGTTGGAATTGCAAAAAGATATTACTGTTGTTGATTTTGACCTGCCTACACTTGATGAAATTAAATCATTGCTTAATGAAATGATAGAAATGAATGAAAATTCAGGGATTTTGATTGATTTAAAAGAAGATGAAAAAGAAATTCTTTGTAAAGCAGCCCAGGGGTTAACCTTGCAAGAAGCAGAAAACGCATTTGCAAGAGCAATGGTATCAAAAGGACAATTAACGGTAAAAGAACTGGATGTAATACTTGATGAAAAATGCCAGGTAATTAAAAAGACCGGAATTTTAGAGTTTATTAAGTCTAATTTTAATATGGATGATGTTGGGGGACTTGAGAATTTAAAAAAATGGCTTGTAAAAAGAAATAATTCTTGGCTTGGAAAAGCTCAAAAAGATTATAACTTACCATCACCAAAGGGTATTTTGATAACAGGGGTTCCGGGTTGCGGTAAGAGTTTGACAGCAAAAGCAATGAGTGCATTGTGGCAGTTGCCTTTACTGAGGCTTGATGTCGGCAAAATATTTTCAGGATTAGTGGGCAGTTCTGAAGAAAACATGAGAAAAGCAATCCAAACAGCAGAAGCCGTTTCCCCATCTATTCTCTGGATTGATGAAATTGAAAAAGGTTTTGGAAATGCCGGCGGTGAAATGGACGGGGGAACTTCAACAAGAGTTTTTGGAACTTTTCTTACCTGGATGTCAGAAAAGACAAAACCTGTATTTGTAATTGCAACCGCAAACAATATTCATGCATTACCATCTGAAATGCTTAGAAAAGGGCGATTTGATGAAATATTTTTTGTCGATTTACCGACAAAAACTGAACGTAAGGTTATTTTTAAACTTCATCTTGAAAAAAGGTTAAATGGAAGTCTTTCCAAAGATTTTAAAATTACGGATACCTTACTAAATAAACTGGCAGATTTAACAGAAGGATTTGTAGGAGCGGAAATAGAACAGGTTGTAATAGCCGCTTTATTTGAAGCTTTTTCTGAAAATAGAACATTAGAGGAAGATGATTTGTATAAGGTTATAAAAAATACAGTTCCGCTTTCAACTACCCAGGCAGAACAAATTCTTGCAATAAGAGACTGGGCAAACGAAAGAGCCGTAGCGGCAACAGCTCATGATGAAAGTTATAACTATGTGCCTGAAGAAACGCAGGAACAAATTGAAAAGAAAAAGAAAGAAAAGAAATCAACAGAAACTGTCAAACGTGCCAGAGGCGGCAGAACTATTGAATTTTAAGTAAGATTTGTAAGGTGTAAAAATGATTATTTGGAAAAAACTACAAACAATACCAAATATATTACTAAAAATCTTGGCAATTATACTATACATTTGGCTTGGGTTATATATTATAGATGCTGTTATGTATCTTCTATTTAAAATGGTATCCTTTACTTCTGAAAATAATCAAGAAAAACAAGAGAAAGATACACCAATACCTGAAGAACAATTAAAAAAAATGGAGAATGCACTTGATGCAAATAGAAAATTACTTGATGAAGTAAATACATTTATGGATTTAGGTAAATACAGCGTTGCTATTGATAAGTTAAAAGACTTTATCCCGATGGATAATGAAGAAATAAATCGAGAAATTAGTACAATAAGAGAAAAATTTCTTGGTGCCAAATTAGATAAAAAAGAATTACATGGATTTGATTTGCGGCTGACCTGTCTTATAAGAGAAAATCCTAACAACCCTGATTTTCTCTTGATGAAAAGAAAGTATTTTGGGGCTTTTACAAAAACAGAAATCTATAAAAAAGAATTTGCTTCTAAAAAGATAGGACTTTATTATGACAGAGGTCATTATTCTAAAGACGAATTTTGCAAATGTCATTATGAATATGCTTTGTGGCTTAATGGGCTTGGATATTATAATATTGCACTTCGCGATATTAATAAACTAATTGGACAGGGTCTGATTAATGATAGCATTTTGAAACTACAACAAAAACTTGAAAATGAACAACTAGCAAAACAAACAAATCAGAAAATAAAAAATGCTCCGAAATCAAGTAGTAAAAAAATTAATCTACAAAATTGTACTGTGGAAGATTTATTAACTATTGACGGTTTTGATTTGAGTAAAGCAACAAAATTTTTAAAAGAAAGAATGAATGGAAAAATTTATTATGACTTAGAAACTTTTGTAGAAGCCTTTGGACTTCAGCCACACCAGATGATAGAGGTACAAGACAGAATAATTTTTCCTCCTAAGCCGATAAATAAAATCGGTAGAAAAATTGATTGGTAGTCTAAATTTGTATGTATAAGGAGACCTTATGTCAATTTATGTGCATTTAAAATACAAAACAAAATTTAGAGATAAAGAAATCCTTAAAAAAGCTTTAAAAAAAGCAAATGTGTCCTATAGAGAACAAAAAGGAGAATTGGTTTGTTCTATTAGTTTCTATGACCTCCATTTTAAGAAAAACAAAGATGGTGAATATGAAATACAAACAAAAGGTTATGATGATTGGAAAGACGATATTATAGAGTTTCGTGAAAAAATAACAACTCATTATAATAAATTATCACAACAAGAATTACAAAAACAGGTTCTTGAAAACATAAAAAAACAAATTTCCTTGAATAAAGCAATGGAGATAGAACAAGAACAAATTTTAGAGGATAAATCGGTACTTTTAACAATAAAGGTGTAAAAATTTTGATAATAAATTGTAAATTATAAGGAAATAAAATGATTATCTGGAAACAACTACAAACAATACGAAATATATTATTAAAAATTCTGGCAATTATAATGTATATTTGGTTTTGTTTATATATTATAGATGCTGTTATGTATCTTCTCTTTAAAATGGTATCTTTTACTTCTGAAAATAATTCAGAAAAACAGTTACAAAACGATAGTGAAAAACGAAAAACAGGAGTAGATATTGAGCGAGAAAATCTTGAAGTAATCCTGGATAGGCTACTGTCAGACTGTAAGCAAGAAGGAACATTAGAAGATATTGAAGACTTAAAGAATCGTATTGAACAAAATATCAAATATAATGGCTCAGATAAGGAATTTTTAGAACTTAATTTTATCGTAGCAAAAATTTATAATAAAAAAGCCTCTCATCTTACACAAGAATATTTCCAGAAAGTTAAAAATATTTTACCCTATATAGAATATGAAGACTTAAAACAATTTGCTCAAAACAGTTTTGAAAAGAATAATTTCTATGATGCTTTATTCTTTTATACTTATTTAATTATGAATCAAAAAATAATTGATATTAAAGAACTTCCGGATATTTATTATAAAAGAGCCATAGTATACTCCACTATAAATAAAAATGAACTAGCTATTGATGATATAAAAAATGCCATTAAAAAAACTGAAAAAAATCCAGGTACTATAGAGAAATTAGATATGTATAATTATAAACTTGCTGAAGAATATACTAAATTAAACAACTTTGTGCAAGCAATTAAATACTACAAAGAAATTACAACTGAAAATGATAAATATGCAGAAGTTCAAAATAAAATAGAAGAATGTCAAAAAGCTTTTGAAAAGCAAAAGGAAGAAGCTTTAAAAGCATCTGTTAATGAGCAAACTAATTATAATTATTCGGCAGACAGCGGAACTAAACATAAAACTAAAAAGAATACAACTAAGCAGCCGTATTTAAAAAATCGCAAAATAGAACTAGAGAACTGTTTATTTGAGGATTTATTAACTCTCGAAGGGTTTGATTCTAAGAAAGCAAAAAAATTTATTTCAGATAGAGATAACGGAAAAGTTTATTATGAGATTGATACTTTCGCAGAAGCCTTCGGACTTCAGCCACACCAGATGATAGAGATACAAGATAAAATAATTTTTCCGCATAAACCTAAAAACAAAATGGGTAGGAAAATTGATTGGTAGAAAAATAATAGGAGGATAAACATGTCGGTATTGATAGAGTTATCACCGTTAGAAACTTTGTTCTGGGTTCTTACTGGAAGGGGAGACCAGATATTATGGACAGAAGCAGATGTAAGGGAACATTACAGACAAAAACGATTAAGAGGGCAATCTTCTACTGGTAAAACGGTAAAGAAAGCAGAACCTAAACAACGGCAAACATTACAAACTAAAATAGCAGATAAAGAACTTTTACGGATATCTTTAAAAAAGACTAACATACCTTTTACTGAGAACAATAGCCGTTTTACCTGTCGGGCTGGTAACAGCGATATTACTATTGCTAAAACAAAGAACGGCAATTACGAATTTAGAATTGTAGGAGATGGAAATCTTGCTCCGGTGCAAAATTTATATAACAAATTAGGTGCTGAGTATGAACGTCAGGTGCAACAAAAGGTGTGTAACAATATAAAAGAAAAAGTTTCAATGAATAAAGCTATGAAAATTGAACAAGAAGAAGTACTGGAAGATAATTCAATCGTTATAACAATAAGCGTTTAAAGGAGTGTCATGGCAAGACAAAAAACAGCAGTTACAACAAGAGATATAATAGCATTTATAACAGCTATTATTGCAGTTATAACAGTAATAATAAAATTTTTATGCGAAGTAAACAGGCATGGATTGTGGAAGGAGTGCATTTTATCTGTAGGTTTTGTTTTGGGATTTAATTACCTTCTCTATTATTTAGGTGATACTAAAATCTTACCTTTTTCTGTTTTTGGATGGAGTTGCGTAATTTGTTTTATTGTATTTTGTGTTTATTGGAATCATTTGTTTAACAATAGTTATGCAAGACAGTTCTCTCCAAACCAGTTAAAACGAAATTCCGGTTATTGGGCAGAACAATCCTGGTGGTGGACTCTTGACGGATGGCAATTTGAACAGGAAGTTGCAAAAATATTTATTCTCAATGGATATAAAGCCACGGTTACAAAAGGCTCCGGCGATGGCGGTGTAGATATTATTATCGAAAAAGAAGGATATCGGGGCATAATTCAATGTAAACACTATAAAAATCCGGTACCGCCTGAACCAATCAGAGCGTTATGGGGTTGTAAAGATGATTTTGGTGCAGATGAAGTTATATTGGTTGCATCATCAGGAATAACGCAATCAGGAGCAGATTTTGTAAGTAATAAACCTAATTTTGTAGTGTTAAACCTAGATGACATAATAAGAATGAGTCAACAAGTAAATCAACAATCAAAAAATGATTATATATCAAGTGGAAGTAAATACGGTAGAAGATTAGATATATAAATATGTTAGATAGAAAAACAAAAGAAAAAATTTATTATAGTAACGACCAAACAAAATTGTTTAAGAAGGAGTATTATTGGTATATTGGATGTGGATTGCTTATAATTTTTATTAGCATAATAATTACTGTATTAATAAGTAATACATGCGGATATAGTACTTCTAATGTTGTACAAACTCCCCCAAGTATTCAAAACGATATTCAAAATAAATATTCTGAAAGCGATATCCTCAATATTATAAATAAAGATGAAAGAGAATTATCTGCATTTTTAAAATCAAATCATTCCATTAATGAAAAAGATGAACGCTTTAAAGCTTTTATAAATAAAGTGGACGATTTTAGGCTGAGACTTTCTTTTAGTGAGAGTATAGGATTAAAACAAACAAATAACTATTTATCTCAATATGGCAAATTAACTTATATAAGCACTAATCCTTATTCCCCAATTCTATGTTTTTTAAGTGATTTTGGAGGTGTTGTAATAAATTATGAGTATGTAATTAATCATTACAGTCAATATTTGAGTCCGACATTAAAAGAATATTTATCCTTATTAAAGGAGTATCAAATTGATTTCTTAGAAGCGGCTGGTGTTGATGATGTAGATAGTTATACTGAAGTGAGAAAAAAATGGAATAAAACCTGGCAAACATTCATCAGTAAATATCCTGATTTTATTTTTAAGCAAGAAATTTTGAAGGAAATTGAAGAAAATAAACAGTTTATAAAAGAAAAAAATAGCATTTTCTTTTGAGTTATTAGCCCCTAAACGAAAAAATTTCGCTTAGGGGCTTGGTTTCAACAAAAGAAGAATAATTAATACTCTTGTGGCAATAACAAAGTGAACTGTACCGGCTCATAATTACTCAATATTAAGTAAAATTTGTAAGTAGTTAAATCTTTATCAACTTTAACAGGTAAATCAATATAAGGAATATCCTGTTTTATAACTGTTAAATGCTCATGGTAATCATTACCCATATAGCCTTCATGGTAAACTTCCATGTAACCTTTACGCTCTTTATTTAAGCAAATTTCAATTACATAAAATGTATCTTCTGTTTCTTTAAAGCATTTAAGGATTTTCGGCATGTAACTGATAACATTATCTACTACCCAATAGGCATTTAAAGTTTGTTGAAAGTCCATAACCCCTTCTGTATAAACAAGCTGATTAAAGAATGGTCGCTTAAATAACTGCATACTGCCGTAATTTCTGTTATATATCTGCTGTACTGTATTGTAATTAATCATTTCTTAACCTCATATCTCTTTCTATGAAAAGTACACTTTTTGTGGACTGTTTTTATTCTGCTTAAATCATTAATTTTTCGGGGGTAATTTTTATTGCAAAAGGTACACAAAACACACTTAACCTTTTATGGACTCTGAATACTTATAAAACGTACTTTTAGCAATATTGCACATGGACATAACGTCCTTAACTTTAATCAATCCTTGTGAATAAAGTTCATACGCTCTTATAAAATCTTTCGGAATTTCTGCTTTAGGACGACCGAACTTAACCCCTCTTGATTTTGCGGATGCAATGCCTTCGGATTGTCTTGTTTTAATATTCATTCTTTCTCGTTCGGCAACGTAACTAAGCAACTTTAAAACAATATCTGTTATCAAACTGCCTGTTAATCCATTTTGATTATCTCTTGTATTGAGTACCGGCATATCAAGCACTTGAATATCAACTCCCATATTAACAATGGCTTCCCACTCGTTACAGATTTGTTTATAATTTCTTCCAAACCTATCAATGGAATGTACAATAACAAGGTCGCCGGCTCTTAATTGTGCCTTCATCTGCTGATACTTTTCACGACCGACAAAGTTCTTCCCAGAAGCCTTTTCAATAATGATTTCATCAACTTTAAGTTCTCTAAGGCTGTCAATCTGTCTATCTTCCTTTTGCTCACGTGTGGAAACTCGTATATATGCAAATACTTTACCCATTATTTACCTTCCTATTACATACATTCTAAAGATATCTTTATGTTATAGATGTTTTGTTCAAGCGTATCTACCAATGCAAGTATCCCTGTAAATTTCCGCTGATTATCTTTGCCAATGCCTTCAAATTTCCAGATAGTATCTTTTAAAACAACCATAAGTCCGTATGTTGTTTCAGTTAATTCCTTTATTTCACGTTCTTCCATTTTTTACCTCGCTGCCTGCTTTGCTTATAGTGTAGGGATAAACCCTACACTATATCGAATTTCATGTAACTGCTTACCTTTAAAAGAGTTTTGTATAGCTCCGCATACTTAGTTTTTAAAGTCTTTGTATCAACATTGTTACGTGTAATTTCAGTTAGCTTAAACGTGAATGCACCTGCTTGAAGCTCCATAACATTTGCCTTATTCATAATGTCTTTAACTTCTGCAACTTTTTCATCTCTAAGTTCTTTTAGTTCAGCAATTTTTGCTTCAATTGATTTGATAACTCTTGCGTTATCCTCTAAGTTAATGTTTGTTGTAATTACTTGTGCTGTCATCGTTTCAGTCCTTTCTTTTGTTTATACATTACGTTATCATGATGTATTAAGTTTTTAATTTTGTCAACTTAAGATAAAAAGTTGTTACAAAAATTTACGTTAACGTGAGTTGTTTATAAAATAATGGTATACTTATAAAGTGAGGTAAACATGAGTAATCCAGAAACACCAAAATATATTGCAACAGATGAACGAAAAGAGCAGGCTAGGAAGCTTATAAAAGACTTTTTACAAGAGCAGCATACATCTATATACAGATTAGCCAGAATGTTAAATGAGAAATACGGTCGCTCGGCTTCTGATTCAAACTTGTTAAATAAACTTGCTAGGTCGTCCTTCAAGGTGACAGAACTTATGGACATAGCAGAACTATTTGGCTATGAGATAAAATTTGTTCCTAAACACTCGATAGAGGGGCATGAAGATATTACTCTAAAGTCTTAAATAGAAAATACACAGTGAAATAGGCTATTGCAAGAGTTTTGCACCATAATGATTTTTGTAGTGTTAATTTATCCATTTTATAACTATTTCGCCTATATCTCCATTACGATATGATTCTATATTGATTAAAAAATCTTTTATCATACCTTAATCAAGGTTTATAAGGTAGCTTGCTTTTCCTAGCTTACCAGCATTATCAAATACATTGGCGATATTACTTTCTCACATGCGGGTTTAAAAATATTGAATAGTTGCTTGCTCCTAGTATTTATAAATATTGATTCTCTCATAGTTGCCTCTAATTTGAATCACATGAAAGGATGCAGTTAGAGGTTTAAGTCATTCTAATCTGTATTTTATTTCCCTTATTTTTGGGGTAGAATTAAATATGTGTTAATAATTAAGATATATCATGAAAACAGTTAATCTTAAAAGTGTAGTTGAAATTTATAAAAACAGTGGTGACAATAATATTAGCCATGCTTACATGAAATATCTTGGAACTGAAATAAAGAAAATTGATTTGGAATCATTAGAATGCTTAATAAAAGATTTAAACAGTGTAGATACAACTATTACAATAAAAGACCTAAATGGTTTTTACATAGGCTATAAAATACCTCAAATTGGAAAAGAGTTTGATTTATTAAGATTAACTGAGAAATCTATTTTAAATATTGAGTATAAAAGTAAAACGACAGAAAAAATTCTGAAACAGTTGCTACAAAATAAATATTACTTAAAATTTTTAAACCTACCAATTTATTCCTTTTCTTATATATCTGAAAGTTCAAAATTATACAAACTAGATGACGAAGACAATCTTGTTGAGGTTGAATTTAGCGAAATAATTGATATCATTAAATCCCAATGTGATAATATTGATTTTTATTCAAAAGATTTAAATTCGAAATTTAATCCTTCAAATTATTTAATTTCTCCATTTTCTAAGACTGAAGAATTTATAAGAAATAAGTATTTTTTAACACAGAGACAAGAAGAAATAGAAAAAAATATTAATACTGATATAAATAACGGTTCTCGTTTTATAATACTCTCTGGTGATGCAGGAAGTGGAAAAACTTTGTTAACATACCATATTGCAAAAAAATATATAGAGAACGGAAAAAATGTCGGATTAATACACTGTGCAAAGTTAAATGATGGACATATTAGATTAAACAATGATTATAAATGGAACATTGAAGCAATAAAATATTGGGAACATATTTTTAAAAATACAATACCTGAAATTCTTATAATTGATGAATTTCAAAGAATAAATGAAACGCAATTTAGTGAAATAATGAAAAAGTATGTAATACCAAATAATATTACCCTGATATTAAGTGGAGATGGTAAACAAATTCTTCAAAAACACGAAGGAGTTGTTTTTGAAGAATTTGAAAATAATGAATATGATAGTGTAAAAAAGTATAGATTGAATTCAAAAATTAGAACAAATGAAAAGCTTTCTAATTTTATTAAAATTATGTTATCTCTAGATAAAAAAACAACATTACAAGTTTCTAATGAAAATATAGATATAACATATTTTGACACCATAGAAGAAGCTAATAACTATATTAAATCAAAAGAAAACTACCAATATATATCCTATACGCCAAGCTTGTATTATAGAAATAAATATGCAGATTTAGCAAAGTCGAATCCAAAAAATATTGGAAATGCACATGAAGTAATAGGGCAAGAGTTTGAAAATGTTATAGTAATTATGGGGGAACAATTTTATTATGATGGTAATAAATTAAAAGATAAAGATTTGGATGGGATTCCATATGGTACAGGAAAAATGTTTTTCCAACAAATAACACGTGCAATAAATAAACTGGAAATAGTGGTAGTAAATAATCCTGTAGTATTTAACAAACTTATTGAAATATTTAATTAAAATAAAATTTACTATATCAATAACAAATTAGATTGCTGCATTGCGATGTTTTTATGGTTTATTTGTTTGAGGTTGCTTTAATATCATTATAATTTCATCTTGTTTTTGTAATTGTTGTTTGTATAACTTGTCAGTATTATTTGAAGATATACAACCATATATTAAAGATATTAATGCAATACCTATGGCTATCCAAGACAAATTTCTACTCGTTATATATTGTTTTTCAGTAGATTCTTGATTTTTTAGGGTGCATCCAGCTATTAATTTAGTGCATTCAACATTTTCTTTGGTCAAGTTTTTTGCCTCCAGCAAAACCTCTGTTTGTTTTATGCTTTCATTTAATTGTTGTTGTATATGTTGCGTTTGTTGTGCTACTTTTTTATAAGTTTCAATTTCTGGCATAGGCATTTTACTGTATCTAGCTCCTGCTGAAGCAGAATTAATATTATTTTGAAATTGCGACATACGATATTCATCAAAATTCATTAATATCTTCCTTTATAATCTATTGTGCCATCAGAATTAAAAACTATGCTTTTTAATTGTCTTTCAGTTATAATACGGTCAATTTGTCCATCTTGCGATTTTACAACTAATACTGCTTTATCTTTTATTTTTATAAATTCTGGTATATTTTTAACTTTATGCCTTATCTCATATACGAGTTTATCAACTTGGATTAATTCTCCGTAAATACAGGCAAAAACATCTTCGTCAAAGTAAAATTCACCACTTGAAATGCCATTGACACTAGGGTTAATTGTTTTATCATTAACTATCTCAGAAATATATTTGTATAATGTTCCGTCACTTTTTAACAGTCTGTTGGTAATTGCATTATATTGTTCACCAGCTTTATAACCATTTCTTTTTAATATCTCTTGTACTTTTTCAATATCCATAATAGGAATTACTTTTGAATTTTCATGGTCAATGGTTTCTAAATCTAAAGAAACGCACAAAGAAAGCATTATACCTTCTGTATCTTTTTCAGTTGACGGTCTGATTAAGAACAGTTCTATTTCTTTTGCATTTGGGTTTAATTTTGTAGATTCAGAGTATTGTACAGCAGGCTTTGTAAATCCAGTTGCAGAAACTAAAATACCTGCATTTATATCCAAATTGTTTAATGCACCTGCTAATTTTTGCACATCAGCACGTTGAGTAGGTTTATTCCTTTCGGTATAATCCTTACATTCTATAAATATTGTTGCAAATTTGTTTTTCACCAGAGCATCAATTTGATATTTATCTTTGCTATATTTACCCTCCTGGATAACATTATGAGTAACATCCTGAGTTGCATTTAAAAGTTTTAAAACTGCACCAACAAGCAATTCATATCCGGTTCCACGCTTTTTAGGTTTATATCCGAATATTGTTTCAAAATACTCATCCATGTTAGTTTGTAACATTTTATATTCCTCTTTACCAAGTATTTATATTTTAAAAGCACATTCCATTTTATCAATTTCAGCCTTTGATAACCCTATATTTTGAGCAACCTGTCGCCATTGTACAGTTTGCTTTTTCATATCTGTAATAATATTTTTAGCCGTTTCAGGCATGATATCAAAATATTCACTTACTTCTAAGGCTAAATCCAAACTTTGTGAGTTATCATATTCCGTTATGTATGTGCTTAAAACATTTTTATTGTCATTGCTTGGATTAACATCATACAGTGGGGATAACCTCCATCCGCCTTCATTTACATATAAAAATCCATGGTTTCTAAGGTGGTCATCTGTGTTTGATATTAGAATTGAAAATACAATTCTTTTCCATAATTCTGTTAAATCTTCACTAGGTGCGGCTCCGTATTGCCTTATTGCATCTGCAATTTCCATATAACTGTGAGTTTGACTGTCGTTATCAACAGCATTAAGCATACTCATTGCAGATAAGAATGGGACTCGTTGTTCGCCTTTTCTATCGAAACGTTTTAAAACAATGACATCTTTAGTTCCCGCTTTATGTAAAGACCATTCCTGAACTTTTAAACCGCAGTTTTTAGCGAGCGTAAGTGCAACCGCTTCCCATAAGACGTTATTTGTAAAGTCATCCTTTTTAGGAAATTTCGCAATACATAAATTCCCTTTTTTATCAATAACACTGGCTTTTGGTCTGGCACCGCCCAGAGATGAACCAGGGGCTAGTAGCAGTTGCAAATCGCTATTCTTTTCTTCTGAAGCTATAACCTTTTCTGTTGCCGCAAGTAATTTGGTTAGATTTACCAATGGGGGTATGGATTTTAAACTCCCAGGATACAAAAATTCTTCACTTTCTTCTGTTTTGAATCGTAAAGCACCCTGCCTTGCATAATCATTTACATATAAAAGGTAGTCGACTTCATTTAGGGTTTTCGGACTTCTGTTTTCTTCTTTTGCAAGCTGATTTTCGTATCTTCTCATAAGGATTCTGCCCCAGGTATCAGGTGCGGAGTCACCAAATGAGCCAAACAATGGTGTTTGTCTCGGGTTTACCTGCTTGCCGGAGCCAAAGAATAAGCCCGGTTCTAAAGAAAATGCTTTATTGTTATTTAACCATTCCTTTGAATACTCGAAATCAGACGTTTCTTTGCCTCTGTTAAAATGAGACCAGAGAGTTCCAACAAAATGGTTTTCATTATTCAATTCTATGTAAACTAAAACTTTTTTATCAGACATAAATTTTATCCTTCGTCCTTTTTGTAACGGACTCGTTGTGGAAGATTATCTTTATCATATATCTTGCCTACCGTATCACTATCAGGGTCTGCAAGGTTGTAGAGGTTATCTATCAAACCAAGTACAAACATAACTTTGGCATAAATTCCCATAGAAACACCAGAATCGCCTTTTTCCACTTTGGTTAAGGTAATATGTGTAATTCCTGCACGTTCCTCTACCAGTGCCATTGTAAGCCGTCTTTTTATACGGGCTTCTTTTAAATCTGCACCAAGCTTTTTTAATGCTTTATTAACAGGTATTGGTATTACGGATGTTTTCTTCATAAAATTAAAATATATTATCGTATATATTATACCACTTTAAATATATTATAATATATTTTATTTAAAATTTCAAGAGGTAAAAGCTCATAGATTTATATCTATGAGCTTTTGTTTAAATTAATTATTGTCTGATAGATTTTTCATATCTATTACCATCTGGTTGTAAGAGTTGTCATCAATGTTGTAATCTTCCGGCAGTTGGAACCATTTATTATTTACAACGACCCTTCTTAAACGAAAATCCACTTTGTATTTTATATTAAGAGGTCTTAACTCTTTTTTAGTAGCTTTCTTTGATGTAAGATAGGATTCTATTGCTTTTAATTGTTCTTGCGATTCTTTTTTGGCAATATTTTGCAAAATAATAAAATTGTTTTCTATTGCAGTGCCTTTAATTTTCTCAATACTTTCAGTTGTAAGATGTTCTGCTATTTGCAAATGTGCCTGTACCCATCGTTGCGACTTCTTTTTTCTTTCTGACATATCTTTCGTAAAACTTTTAACGGAGTATACCGAATCGAAATTATTTCGTCTAATATTTTCAGTTTTACTATCAGGATATATTTCTTCATATATTACTTTTCTTTTTTGCAGTTGTTGTGCTGTTTCCAGGGTTGTTAGATTATTTCTAATAAGGTTTTCATCGATTTCAACTAATTCTTTATTGGTATTTTTGTCGATTATTCTTGCAGGGATTTCTGATTTTCCTAAGTCTTTATACGCTAAAAGTCGGTGATAACCTGCTACAAGATTATTATCTGCATCAATAATAATCGGCTGTATTAAGCCTCCTAGTGCTTCAATACTGTCTTTTATTGGTTTTATATCACCGGCTGAGCGTAGACGTTTGGATTCATCGACTATAATATCATTAACATTTATCATTTGAGTTTGTGCATTCTCTTTGTTTTCAATAACACTTTGTAATTTTTTTGTTGTCATTTTTATTTCTCCTTTTGTTGTTTTATTTTTATATATGTTTTTGGTAGAATCTGAATATTAGCAATTCAAAATTAAGACATAGAAACTGTGGCCATTCTGTGTCCACTTTATATGCTAATTCAATACAAAAGGATATAATTCAAGGGGGTCTAGGATGCAGTATTTTCGCCCAATTTATCAAATTCGTTGGGTTCGAATCCCACCTCCTCCTTATAAAAACGGGCTAACAAATGTTAGACCCGTTTTTATTTTGTGTATTGAAGATAATAAATGTAAGTTTCTATTCATATTGATTCGTACAGTTCATATAGGTATTATCAGCAAAAATTTTTATTTTATTTTTTTAATAATTATCAAAAAAGTCTTATTACATTTACATACTTACTATAATTTTTTCAAAATTAATTTTAAAACTTTTTCTTTCGAATTAGCAATATGAAAAAGTTTTCCTATAGGATTTTCTTTCAAAAAATATTCGAATTATTTCCGAAATATTTTCTAAAGATTATACTTTATAATCAATTCCATGCTTTTCAAAAAGTCTGTTATAAAATTCCTTATTTTTCATAACATTTTCATGTGTTAAAGTCATGTCCATAACCCAATTGAATTTATGTGAATTAATATCTTTTTCTAATAATGCACGATTTATATATTGATTAAAAAGCTGATTTGCCTCACTACAATATAAGCGTTGTTTTTCAGGAGACGGGTTATTTTTAATACGTTCTGCAAGTTCTTTACCCTTCAGTGACAAATCCTCAAAACCAGGGGCTTTATCTTTCACAATAGTTGATAACAACTTATTACGATTAGAAAAAGAGGTTACGGATGGTTGAAATTTATACTTGGCATGAAAATAAATAGCAGAATCTTTTGATACTATTGAAAATGTTTTAATCTTATTTTCAAGCATTTGAATTATACTTGTCAAACGGAGAATTTCTCCGAAAAAATATTGTTTTTGCCTGTATTCAGGATTTACATACATATACAAACCTGTCATATAATCATTTTTATTAAAATAACCAAAATACTCATAACCCAAAAGTTTATTGAATTTATTTTTTAATTCGGTTATAAATTTATAATCGCTTCCAGAAATATCTTCTTTGACATTTATATTTAATTCTCCTGCCTTATTTTTCGGAATAATTAAAGAACATAATTTTCTTGTTTCATCAGGTCTATAAAGTTTTATCGAAGGTTTTACAGTATTAACTTTTATCATAAAAAATATAATACTCAAAAAGAAAAATTTTTGCGTATAATAATCAATATGAAATATTGCAGTGAATGCGGAACTGAGTTAATTGAAAAAGAATGTATTAATTTCGGAATAAGTGACGGAATTATCCCATATTGTCCTGTGTGTAAAGAATTCCTGTTTCCAAAATATAATGTAGCCGTAAGTGCTGTTATATTTAATCCAGATTACTCAAAAATTTTATTAATTCAACAATACGGCAGACCGAGAAATATACTTGTTGCAGGTTATGTTAATAAAGGAGAGAATCTCTCATCAGCTCTTGTAAGAGAAATAAAAGAAGAAGTTAATCTCAATGTGAAATCATACAAATTCAATGAATCACAATATTATAACGGTTCAAATACACTCATTTGTAATTTTATAGTACAAGTTGAAAATGAAGAATTTTCACTAACTCAAGAAGTTGACGGGGCTGAATGGTTTGATATTAAAACGGCAAAAAATGTTGTATATAAAGGCGGACTTGCTGAAAAATTTTTAAATCTGGCTATTTCAAAACTTCCTTCTGTTATGCTATAATAAAGCATAATTGAAAGGATAAATATTAATGAAAACAATAAAAATAACAAAAATGCAAGGATGCGGAAATGATTTTGTAATCATTGATTACCCCGAATTTGAAAAAACAGGTATGAAAATGGATGAACTTGCCGTAAAATTATGCGACAGACATTACGGAATTGGTGCTGACGGAATGATTATTCCTAAAACAGATACAAAAGAAACCGACTTAAGCTGGTATTTTTATAATTCAGATGGTTCAACCGCTCAAATGTGCGGAAACGGTATGAGATGTTTCGCTAAATATGCTTATGATAACAAACTTGTTGATAAAAAGGCATTCAGTGTTAAAACTCTTGCAGGAATCATTAAACCGGAACTTTTAGATAACGGATTGATAAAAGTAAATATGGGTAAACCAATTTTAGAAGATAAAAAAATTCCTTTCTGGGGAGAAAGAAAAATAACAGTTTTGGATAAGGAATTTGAGATTAACCCTGTTTCTATGGGGAATCCCCATTGTGTAATTATTACAGATGACGATCCTATGAAATTGGCACAAAAATACGGACCGGTAATTGAAAAACATGAATATTTCCCTGAAAAAACAAATACGGAATTTGTAAAAATAAAATCACGTATGGAAATTGATATGCGAGTATATGAACGCGGATGCGGTATAACTTTAGCTTGCGGAACAGGTGCTTGTGCAAGTGTCGTAGCATGTGTTTTAAATAACTTAACAGAACAAAAAGTAAAAGTTAATCTGTTAGGTGGGCCTGTATTTGTTGAATGGCAAGGTTCTCAGGAAGATACTCAACAAGATATTTATTTAATAGGTTCTGCTAATTACAGTTTTTTTGCAGAGTATATATTGTAAAATAAGCTGTTTCCATGATATTATAATTTCATACACTAGAATAGGAGAAATTAAAAAAATGAAAAATTATGAATTACTAACTGTATTTAAACCGAGTTTAGATGCAGAAGAAGTAGATAAAGCTATTGACGCTCTCGGAAAGACAGTATCCGATTTGGGCGGAAAAGTTGTTTCTACAGACAAAACAGGCAGAAAAAAATTAGCTTACGATATCCAAAATTTTAGAGACGGATTTTTTGTAACTTCAGTTGTAAGCTTACCGGAAGAAAAAGTTGCTGAATTCAGACGTCAATTGAGATTAAGCGACAACATTTTGAGAACAATGTTTCTTGAAGCTTCAAAAGCTGCTGTATAAGTTTATACAGACTTAATAAAAAGAAAGAGAAGGAAAAATGAGTATAGCAAAAGCTGTTGTAACAGGAACTTTATATAGAGCACCGGAAAAACGTTTTACACAAAATAACGTTGCGGTATCTGCTTTTGTTCTCAATATCGGTGAAAGAGAAGAAACTCTTATCAGAGTTATCTCAAAAAGAAATGCTCTTGATGAACTTGTTTCATCTTTAACAAAGGGCGAAAGGGTGCTTGTTGAAGGCAGACTTCAAATAGCTACCGTAAAATCAGATGACGGTACAGAAAGAAAAATCTATGAAATTGATGCAAATACAATTGAAAGATTAGGTGAAGCTTCTGCACCCGCAAATCAAAAATTTGGAACAGAAGAAATCGTTAAGTTTGAATCTGATGATTTGTCAAACGAATTAATTAACGAAGACGAAATTCCATTCTAGGAGCGTAGCCGCTCTTCACACCAATAAAATTTCATTGAAGATTGGTAAATAAGCAAAATAATAAGTAGTACAAATTAAAACAGGCTAGAAAGGCTAAATTTTCAAAATGGCAAGACAAAACAGCGATGAAAAGAAAAAACGTAAAAATTGCAGTCTATGCGCTGACAAAGTTGAATCAATCGATTACAAAGATGCTGCAAAATTAAAAAGATACTTAACTGAAGCAGGAAAAATTATTCCTCGCAGAATTACAGGTAACTGTGCTAAGCACCAAAGAATGATTGCAACAGCAATTAAACGTGCTAGAGAAGCTGCAATTATTGATTACGTTTTTGATTAATAAAATTCACAAATAAATCAATTACTAAAAGACAGACAAAAAATTGTCTGTCTTTTAGTTTACTCTTCAAAAATAATTTTATAATACATATCTGCTTTTACATATTTATTTATTGGTTTTGTTTTCCATAATTTTACATTAATTACTGCTGGCAAATTTGTAATAGAAAATATCAAATTATTTTGCATAGGAGAAATATTGTTGCAGCCGTCTTTATATTTACAACTGCCTCCAAGATGGATATAATCTCTGAAAGTTGATATATCTTCTGTTGCATTATTGTTTTCTGAATACATTTTTATATTTTTTGTATTAAATATGTACATATTATCATATCCGAAATCTCTGGCATTTAAGCCTGATAATTGGATTACATATCTTGTAGATTTTCCGTTTATATTTGTTCGTAATCTTAAGAAATTTTTTGTCAATTTGTATTTTGCAACAATTAATTTATCTTTTTTATCATATTGTAATGATATTGGTAAAAATTTTGAATAATCAGATGTGCAGAATTCTTTATTAGTACCAATATCCCAAGGTATATAAGGAAGGCTTAAACCCACCAATGTATTTGGATTATTCATTAACACGCTGACTTTTGACGGCCCTTGAATATTTTCATGGTAATCACCTTTATAATTCAGTTGACTGCATTTAATTGAACCCCACCAAGGTTTGTTACCAACTATGTTTCCAAATACAGATGCGTTTGGTTCATAATTTTCTCTTGAAAATAGAGAGTTTTTAACATGATTTTTCCTAATATCAAATATTTGTTGTTTTGATAAATAATCATATTCAGAGGCAGAATTTATTTTCAAAGTTTGAAAGTTTGACTTGTCATTAATTTTTAAAATATTTTTATCGTTATATCCGAATATAAAAAACGGAAAATAGCAAAATATAATGACTAATAATATAATAATTTTAGCAGATAATAAAACTCTTAAAGGTAATTTTTCTAATATTGATTGAGGATTATATTTTCTCTCATGATTATCAAGTCTTTCTTCTAAATCTCGTATATTTTTATAAAAATAAATACAATCTTTTCTTGATTGTTTTGCAATTTCATTATTAGGATCAATTTCTAAAATTTTTTCATATGTGAAAATAGCATTGTCGTAATCGTTGACTAATTCATAATAAAATCCTTTCAAAGAAAGAATTTCTATATTTTCTGGATCAAAAGTGAGAAGCTCATTTATTTCGTTTATTAATTGTTCTATCTCATCTTTTTTCGATTCTAAAGTTGAGGGTTCAATAGTTTCAATAAAACTTTCAATTTTTTCAAGTCTTGATTGGAATTCTTCTTTATTCATATTAGTACCCTCTATATTTTCTTTCTCTCAATTTGTCTGCAATTAGCCAAATATCAATTATGAATGATGTAATTATCAGTACAAAAAATAGTAAACATACTATAAATAAGTTATCTTTGTATGCAGATTCAATTAAATCTTTTGCGGTATATAAAGCTATAATGCCTGTAATAAACAATATAATTGACAAATATTTAAAATTTATTTCTCCTTGATTTGATAATATTTGTTTAAAACCTTTATTCAAATAATTATCAATTTTTTCGTTAATATCATTAGTGTTGCCAGGACCTGAAAAATTATATGTAAAATTTTTTACACCTCTTGTGTAGTCAATAATTTTATAAATTGTCCGCATGAGAAAACTTGATGTATTTGAAAGAGAAAATGTTTTATTATTTAAAACAGTAAAATTTAATACAATTTCTTTTAAAACAGTTGTATATCCGTACTTTGTACGCATCAAATCAGTAACAATAGTCATTTCAAGAGCATTTATATCTTCATAACCGCATACAAAATTGTACTGAGGTCTGTTAAAATTAAAATTTATTCTTCCTTGCAGAAAATCAATAGATTTAAGATTTAATTTAGAATTAAATTCCTTTATAGCTTTTTGTCTTAGAATAACAGCTGAAATAAATCCTAAATAAACAATAGCAGGTATAATTACAAATAAAACCCAAGCCATCCAAGATCCGTCAGGAGTGCTTGATAAGATATAATTAAATGCTTCTTTTAACCAATTACAAAAACTTTTTATTGATACAGTTCCTGTAATACTCATAAAATAAGCAGATAAAAGAGCAACAGTATAAATTATACTGAAAATCCCAAACGTTATTGACATACTTAGTGATGTTTTTTGTGAAACGTTATTAATATGCATAATTTTTACCGTCCATTCTGAATTAATTTTAATCTTTGTTTAGTTGATGGGTGAGTTGAAAAATATTGGAAATATTCAGGAATTTTTTCTTTTTTCTCCAATAATTTGAAAAATTTAACAGCCCCTTGATTATTTCCGTATAAGCTATAAACAACTTTATTTGCGTATTTATCAGCATTTCGTTCCTGATTACGTGAATAGGTAAGAGCGTTTAAATCTGAAATACTACCGATTGTCATATCTACATTATTATTTCCGGATGAAAATAATGACAAAATCAGACTAATAATAATTTGTCTGCTCATACTTTTTAAATGATCTCTGTGTGCATAATGACCAAGTTCATGAGCCAATACAAAAGTTAGAGTTTCTTCATCTTTTATTTCAGACAAAAGCCCTTGAGTAAAAAATATTGTCCCATTTGGAGTTACAAAGGCATTAATTTGTTTTTCCGGAACTTCATATATAGGAAATTTTGATTTCCCCTGTAATTTTTTATCTAAAGGAACAATTTTGTCTCTGATAATTTCTAGTTTTTTTGTATTGTTGCTCTTTTTATACATATTCGGCTGTATACCAAAAGAAAAAGCGTTTTCTATTTGCATTTGTGTTTTATCAGACATTCTGTCTATAAAAAAACAACCTATCGTATCTGCACATAAATATAACAATATAAATATTGCAACAATTCCTGCAATCAGAATAATAAATTCAATCATTGCATTTGATTTACCAACATTAATATTATCGTTTATTACATTTAAATATTTTGCTTCTAAGTCTTTATTCATAAGTTATTGCTGTACCATATGCAATTATTGCACATTGAGGAACAGTATCTTTTTGATAATTATCATTTATCATAACAGATTCTATTCGAGTATTTATAATAAAATTTGCACCTCGTGCTTTTTCACGCATTCTGAGTATTGCTTCGCGTCTTCCTCTGTCAAGAACAGATTCAAAAGTTGTTAACCTGCCGCCAAAAAAGTTTTTTAAAGATGCAACAAAATTTTTAAAATAATCACCGCTTATTACACATTCTCCTGTAACAAGCTCTATTTTTTTAATTTTTTTATTTGTATGCCAAGTTTTTGCGCCAAAGTTTATAATCGGTTTTTTAATAAGTGCGATTTCACGCTTTTTAATATTATCAAAATGGCGTTTTTCAATAATAGAACCTGTCAGATAAGTTATTCCCAAAAGTATAAGTAAAAATATTATATCACTCATAATTTTTTATTATCCTTTCGGTTCAACTTTTACGGCAGTACCGTAAGCATAAACTTCTGCAGCACCAACAGTAACTGATGATGTAGCAAATCTTACATTAATTACTGCATTAGCTCCCATTTTCATCGCTTGTTGTTCCATTCTTGAAATAGCTTCTTTACGGGCTTCAGTCAAAAGTTCAGTATAGCTTTTTAATTCTCCGCCAACCATGTTTTTTAAACCTGCACCAATATCTTTAATAGCATTTTTAGCTCTGACAGTACTTCCCGTAACAAGCCCATATTGAGCAGTAATAGTCATACCGGGAACACTTTCAATATTTGTTAAAATCATAATCATAACCTCCGCACAAATTATATTTTATACGGTAAGTATTGTAATCATTTATTTAATGTAATAATTTATAAAAAATTTTTATTATTTAAATATCAACCTATTTAATAACTTCAATAGTTTCATAATCGACAAGATACGGCATATGTTCTTCCGTAATCAATTCACCCGGTAATAAAACAGCAATACCCGGAGGACATTCAGCAATAACCTCTGCAGCAATTCTGCCTACTGCCTGTTCTTTTGGGATAACTTCTTTATGAGAATAAAAAGCTTCTCTTAAAGTCATTTTAATAATAGGTGTAAGCATTGGCATGTGCTTTTTCTTTTCAAGATAACAAATATCTGTATAATTTGTTTTATCAATTTGTTGCAAGCATTTTACAAGATATTGCATATCGCTTCTTGTATTACCGATATTTGAAAGTATTAAAAGTCCTGCATCTGATGCACTTTCAACTTCTATATTAAAATCAATTTCCAAAATAGATTCAAGACGTTTTCCTGATAATCTGTCATCTCTGATAAACACTTTTGTAATATCTGTTTTGTAACCAAAATCAGGCTGTAAATGGTGAATATGTTCCAATTTATCAATTTCACGTCTTAAATATTTTGCATTTTGAACAGCACGTTCAAGTTGTTTTCTCCCTCTCTGGCTGTCTAAATTTGCACGAGCAGCATCAAGACTTGCTAAAAGCATCAAAGAAGGACTTGTTGTATGTAAAAGTTTTAAAGCTTTTTCAACAGCATCTGCATCAATTAAAGAATTTTCAGCAATATGTAACATTGAACTTTGGCTCATACTTCCGCCTGTTTTATGCAAAGAATGAACAACAGCATCAGCACCAAGTTTTAAAGCAGTTGTCGGAAGATGATTATTAAAATTCCAAAGGCAAGCATGCGCTTCATCAACAATTAACGGAACATTGTAACTTTTACAGATTTCCGAAATTGATTTTATATCTGATACAACACCCTCATAAGTCGGATTTGTAATCCAAATCATTGATGCATCAGGATTTTTGTCAAGCATTTCTTTAACACTTTCAGGAGTAACATTTCCCCAAATTCCCCATTCGGAAAATCTTTTTGGAATAAGCCATAAAGGCTCAGCACCTGAAATTATCATGCCTGTAAGAATTGACCTGTGACAATTTCTGTTTGTAATAATTTTTTGTCCTTTTTTAGTCAAACCCATAGCAAGAGCAAGATTTCCTGCTGTTGAACCGTTAAGCAGAAAGAAGGTTTTTTTAGCTCCAAATGCTTTTGCTGCAAGTTCTTGAGCTTCTTTAATAGGTCCTGTTGCAGGGTGTAATGTTCCCAAACCGTCAAATTCATCAGTTGTATCAATTGACAGGGCTTTTTTGCCTACAAGTTTTTTAAATTCAGGCAAAGAACCGTTTCCTTTAGTATGCCCAGGAATATGAAACTGATATGTAGGGTTTTCATAAGCTTTTTTTAAAGCTTCTACAATAGGGGCTTGTACTCTTATTTTTGTATATTTATTTTCTGCTGTTTTGTTCATAGCTTTTTTTGTTACATGTGTCATAATTATTAATATACACTAAAAAAAATTTTTTTTGCACATATTTTGTGTTACATTAATATTTGTGAACTGTTTTTGTAAAAGAATAGCTTTAATACTTATTTTTCTACTTCTTGCCCCGCCTGTATTTGCTTTTGGTAAAACAAAAAATTCAAACGCACATTCAGTAGAAACTCAAGAAGTTATACATCTTGATGTTACAAAAAATGATAGTAAAAATCTACCTGCTGCCGATATTCAAAAGAATAATGAATGGATTCAACAAGACGTTGCAAGAGATAACATTGATACAGAATTTTCTATTTTTGATAATCTTATTGATACAAATAAAGATTTCGAACATCCTTTTAAAATTGAAGAAGAATCACTTTTTGGCAAAATATATAAAAAGAAACTTGAAAGAACTTCTATTCCCTCATTTCTTTTGCAAGATGAACTCACTTTCAAATACAATAAAGGTCCGATTGATAAAGTCCAATTTTATGGAGCTTATCAAGGGAATTTAGGATTTAATTTTGAAGGCGCTGATTATGATACTGATTACGGTTTCGGATTTATGGAAGCAGGTGTTGTTGGGGATTTCAAAGATAAAAATACAGATTTCAAATTACAATTTAATTTCAAACCGGGAGAAAACAGAACATACCTTCAAGGTCTTGTAACTGATGCTTATATTATGAATACGAGAATTCCACATCACAAAGTTATTATCGGAAATTCCAGAAATCAGGTTGGATTTGAAGGCGGTATGAGTTCTTACGTACTTCCATTTGCAATGCGTTCTCAAATTTCCAGAACATTCGGTAATACAAGAGCTTTAGGATTGAGAGTTGTAGGAGATTATGATCTAATCGATTACAGTTTAGCTTTAAACAGTTCTGACAGATTTTTTAAAGAATTTTTCCCGGGCGCAGAATTTACAGGCTGGGTTAACTTAAAACCTCTTGGCAAAACAGACGGTAAATACGGAACACTGGTTCTGGGCGGAGGGCTAAATGCAGGACATAATGACACAGATTACACTGTTGGCGGTGCTTATGCAAGTTACAGATATAAAAAATTTATGGCAAACTTTGAATATGCAATAGCTGACGGCTATAATGGAACATATAGAAGTACAAATAAAGCAGAAGGTTTTTATACGACAATAATATACAGACTTACACAAAAATTACATATTTTAGCACGATATGACCAATTTGACCCTAATAGAGATATTTCTAATGATAAAAGCAGAGAATATTCTCTCGGTTTGAATTATTTTATAAAAGGTCAGGCACTTCGTTTAATTCTTAATTATGTATTCTGTGATAATGAAGACAGAGAAGATAGCCACAGAATTATTCTGGGTACACAAATTATCTTGTAAATAAAAGTACTATTTGCATTTTAGTTTAGTATTCCAATCCAAATCAGAACAATGAAGATAATCCATATTTTCATTATAAAGTACCCAAGCTGTACATCCGCGGCCATTATCCTTAGATTTTTGTTCTATATTACAGTATTGTTTAAAACGATCATTCGTAATTCCTTCAGGAACAATTTTGGCAGGTGAAAAATATAAATTGAAATAAAAAAGGTCTTTACCTACAATACACTTACCTTTTTGTGCACATTTATTAAGTAAAATATAAATATCTATAAGATTACCAGATACCCATCCTGAAAAAAACATTGTACCGTCAGCTAAAACTATATTTGGAATTTCATAATTTTTGGATATATTATTTCTTAACGTATTATCCAATGAATATGAATCATATTCATATATTATATTTTTATTAGCATTATGCCCATTAACAGATTTCATATTTTCAGCGAGGTAACTAAAAATAGTATATGCGCTTGTATAATCTGTAATATTATTCCCTTCGTCATCTTTTCCTATATATGTGTTCGTTAAATTCCAATTTTGCGGATCTCCATATTTGTTAACAGCCATCAAATAAGCTTGTTGAAGTGTGGAATATGCTTTTTTTAATTGTGCAACTGTTTGTTTTTCTCTGTGATTGGCAATAAGTGTTGGCATTGTTATAGCTGCTACAACTCCGATTATCCCCAAAGTTATTAAAACCTCTGCTAAAGTAAAGCCTCTTTTACTGAATTTTATTGACTTTAACTTTAATTTAAACATTTTTTCATTACCTCCAAAAATATAAAATAGATTATTTATATATAATTTAAACTACTTATATATAGATTAATATAACTTATTTTACATTGAAAGTCAAGGTAACATATAATTATAAGATGCAAATAAACGATATGACAGATTTTCAGCTTGTAAAATTCCTTTTGAATAAAGAATATATGCTTCAAAAGGAATTATCTGAAAAATTAAACGAATATTTAGGAAAAAATACAAAACCTGCAAATTTTTCTGCAAAATTGAGACGCGAATATTTAACTTTCAAAGATTTGAAAGCCATTTGCAATATTCTTGGATATGATCTGATGATTGAGAAAAGAAAAAAATAATAAAGTAACAGCTTTAATTAAGCTTCTTTTTTATGTTTAACATCTTCTTTAATTACAATAAGATTGTTAATAATTTTCATAGCGCAAGTCGGAAGAACTACATCATCAAGTCCTGTTGCAATACTAATAATTTTTCCTGCTCCAAGCACTACTTCTTCTCCTTTGTAAAAGAATTTGTAATCATCTTTTCTGTCTGAACGAATTGTAATTTGACTCATTTTGTACACCACAGCTTACGATTATCGTAATGCCGCCTTTCATATTTTTATTTCTACTATCTATAATTTTTTATTCAATCGATTTAGTGAATACCGAAATTTTATCTTTTATTTATTTCAAAAAATTTATTTGTTATTATCCTTTTCTTCTGAAAATAAACTACGAACTCCTGTATTATTATAAAAAATACCTTCTGCCATAACTTCGTGATAAATATCTTCATCTTTTTTAAAAGCTTCAGGTGTGTAAGGATACAAATCTATACATACATTCATTTCTGTTTCAATTTTTCCGATTATAGGCCAAATCTGTTCACGTTTTGATTTATCCTCAATATCAAAAATTGCTACAAGTTCAATATCTTCACCTTCATGCATTTTACCGTCTGTATGAATCCCAAACAAGTATATTCCTTTAAAATCATTAAAAACACGATTAAAAGCTTTAGATAATTTTGCAATAACTTCATCAACAGAATTAGTCATAATTTATCCTTTTATTTTAGCAGTAACATCAATTCTATCTACAGTAACCTGTTCTGATGTTGACAGATTTTTTATTGAAACTTTATTTGCTTTAATTTCATCTTCACCTAAAATCAGTGCAAATTTTGCAACTTTTGAAGCTTTTTCAAGCTGTTTTGTAAATTTTTTATTTGCTAAGTCAAATTCAATTTTTAAACCTTGATTTCTTAATTCCTGAGCAAATTTGAATGCTTCAGCAGATGAATTTGAAACAATATAACCGTCTAATTTTTCAGGTTCTACATCAGGCAATAAAGAATTTAATCTTTCCATACCCATTGCCCAACCGACAGCAGGAGTATCTTCGCCCCCGAGATTTCTTACAAGACTATCATAGCGTCCACCGCCACATACGGCATTTTGAGAACCTAAATTATTTGATTTAACTTCAAAAACTGTTCTGTTATAATAATCCAAACCTCTTACAAGAAGTTTATTTTCACTGTATTTAATATGTAAATCATCTAAATATGATTTCAATTCTTTATAATGTTGAGCACATTCATCGCATATAAAGTCAGATTGAATAACTTTTTGAATTTCAGGTTTTGCAAAAATTTCCTTGCATGAATCAACTTTGCAATCCAAAAGTCTCAAAGGATTTTTTTCATATCTGTTTTGGCAATCTTCACAGAGATTATCAAATTCAGGTTTCAAAACTTCTTTTATTTTATTTTTATATTCTTCACGGCATTTTGGGCAGCCAAGAGAATTAATTTCTACTTCCAAATCATTTAAACCGAGTGATTCCAAATAATCAACGGCTAAAAGAATAACTTCAGCATCAGCTGTGGGTTCTTTTATTCCGAACATTTCAACACCGACCTGATGAAATTGTCTTTGTCTTCCTGCTTGAGGGCGTTCATAACGGAACATCGGTCCTTTATACCATAATTTTACCGGAGCTGATAATCTTGCCATACCGTTTTCAATAAATGAACGCACGACACCTGCCGTATTTTCAGGTCGTAAAGTTAAAGAACGATCGCTTTTTTCAAAGGTATACATTTCTTTATTAACAATATCTGTTGTGTCACCGACTCCGCGCGCAAAAAGTTCAGTTGCTTCAAAAATCGGGGTTCTTATTTCTCTATAACCGTATCGGGTAAATATATCAAGAGCATTTTTCTCAAGTTTATGCCATTGTTCGACTTCTTGAGGTAAAATGTCTTTTGTTCCTTTTTGTACTTTTATAATTTTAGCCATAGAGTTATTATATAAATTTGAGGCTGAATTGTCAAATAAAATCAGATAATTTTCTTTAATAATTTATCTTGAAATTGTGAATTTATATTTATTAAAATTTAAGACTAAAAATTAATAATATTTCCGTATTTACAAAATATAAACTTTTGGCTATTCTTTTATATAAGATATATAATAAAAATATGAAACTTGTTTTTATTTTAATTATTTGTTTAATAATTCTTATATTCTTTTGGGCGTTATTTATTGAACCATATATATTAACAGTCAAAAAAATAACTGTTAACGACACTTCTCTTAAAGGTTTAAAAATAGTTTTTGCAAGTGATTTTCATATAAAACCTTATGAAATGTTCAGGCTAAAACGTATAATAAGAGCCATTAACAAACAACATGCCGATATTGTATTACTTGGCGGAGACTATGTGAACGGGCATAAAAAGGGAATGTCTATGACAATTGACAAAATAGCAAAAGAATTTTCAGAAATTCATTCTAAAAACGGTATATACGGTGTTATCGGCAATCATGACGGCTGGCAGGGCAAAGAAGAATGCATCAGAGAGCTTGAAAAAAATAAAATTAAAGTTTTATTTAATGAAAACAAATGTTTTGAAAATTTTTGTATTGCAGGCGTAGATGATCTGCAAACAGGAGTTCCGGATATAAATAAAGCTTTGAAAAATATTACAAAACCCGTTATTTTACTAACACACACACCCGATATAATGCCAAAAGTTCCGTATGAGGTAAATTTAACTTTAGCAGGTCACCTTCATGGGGGACAAATAAGACTTAATAGAGCATTATTAATTCCCTCACTTTACGGTACTAAATATGCAAACGGTTTTTTGAATGATAAAGGCAAAAAAATTTATACAACTAAAGGACTCGGAACAAGTATTTTACCTATTCGTTTTAATTGTATACCGGAAATTGTCGTAATTACATTTGATTAATCAAAATCAAGCAATTCTTTTAAATTAACCCCTAATACATCAGCAATTATTTTTAATTTTGAAAGAGTAATATCTGTCTTAGCCGTTTCAACCATCGCAATAGTAGAACGTGAAATTCCGTTTACATCTAAAAAGTCATCTTGTTTAATATTTTTTTCTTTTCTGATTTTTTTTAAATGTTTAGCAAACTTCTTCAGATATTCATTATCCATTTTTTTATTATCAGCTTTATTGACAATTCTGAAAATCAGTCATATTGACATTATTTTTTTTAAAAATTAATCATTTTTAATTTTATTTCCGTTTTTTGTTGATTTTTTTTATTTTTGAATTATTATAAAATTGTAAAAAAAAGAGGTAATTCTTATGCTTAATCAAAAAATAACAAAAGAAATACTTAAAAGTATTGATATTACAAGACAATCTGCAAAAAATAATCTGGAAATTATTCTCGAAAGTTACACTGAAATAATGAGCAGGTTAGATATCATGACATATTTACTATTACAAGAAGATAAAAAATAGTTTTAAAGTGGAATGAAAATTTCCTTTTTTCTCATAATTATGTTATTATTATCTCAAAACAACTTTTAATACTTGAAATTGCAAATAAGGAAACTTTTTTATTAAAATTACATCTTAATAAGTAAGTTGTGCAGTAAAAAGGTTAAGAGTATTTGGAGGAAACATTTAAAGAATGAGAAACATTATGAAAAAAAGTATTATATTCCTTGGAGCATTTTTGTTCCTTTCAGGCTGGGTAATCAGAGATAATGTCTTTGCTTATGGTCCTGTTGATTTATACGACAATGTATGGCGCTTAATTAACAATAAATTTGTTGACCAATCCAATAACCAACAGGATTGGGCAAAATGGCGCCATAAATATGACAACAAAATTCGCACTAACGAAGATGCTTATGTTGCTATAAATACAATGGTAGCCAGTTTGAATGATCCTTATACAAAATTTTTGGATCCGAAAGAATTTGCAGATGAAACAAGTTCTATCAAAGGCTCTTTAAAAGGTATCGGTATTCAAATTGCAGTTAAAGACGGAAAATTAATGGTAATTGCACCAATTGAAGATACTCCAGCAGAAAAAGCAGGCTTAAAAGCAGATGATGAAATCCTTGAAATTGACGGTGTTAGTACTAAAGGTATAACTGTAGACAAAGCTGCCGATAAAATCAGAGGAAAAGAAGGAACACAAGTTACTTTACTTATCAAACGAAAAGACGCTCAACCAAAATCATATACTATCACTCGTGCAGAAATAGAAATTAAATCAATTTCACAAAAACTGCCTGATGATATGAAAATTCCGGATGATATTTGTTATATAAGACTAAGTTCATTTATCAGCAGAAATGCTGCAACGGAATTCGGAACAATTTTAAATAATAACAGTGACAAAAAAGGATTCATTATAGACCTTCGTTCAAATCCCGGCGGACTTTTAACAAATGCAATATACATTTCAGATATGTTTTTGGACGGCGGAACAATAGTGAGCACAGTTGATAGAGACGGCTATAAAGAAACTCAAAGAGCATCAGCAGGAGTTTATACAAAAAAACCGGTTGTTGTTCTTATAAACAAAGGATCTGCATCTGCGTCTGAAATTTTCTCAGGGGCAATGAAAGATAATCACAGAGCTGTAATCATTGGTGAGCAATCATTCGGAAAAGGGCTTGTTCAAGAAATTAACAAACTTCCTTACGAATCCGGTATAAATATTACAATCCAAAAATATTTAACGCCAAACGGAACAGATATTAATAAAAAAGGTATAACACCTGATATTGAAGTTAAATTAACAGAAGAAGATATCAAAAATAAAAATGATGTACAATTGAAAAAAGCTGTTGAAGTTTTAACAAAAATGACAGGCGGACAAGAAATCGCTGTTCAATAATAAAAAATTAATCTTATAAAAAAAGACTTGTAAGAAATAAACAAGTCTTTTTTTTATTGTAAAATAAAAGTATGAAAAGCAATATCGTACTTATAGGCATGATGGGAAGCGGAAAAACTACAACAGGGAAAGAATTAAGTAAAGTTCTTTCTGATTTTCATTATGCCGATATTGATGCTGAGATTGAAAAAAGTACTCAAAAAAAAATCTCTGAAATCTTTTTGAAACATGGAGAACCTTTTTTCAGAATGCTTGAAAGTGATAAAATCAGAAAATATTGTAAAGAAAAAAATTATATTATATCAGCAGGCGGCGGAGCTTTTGAAAATGAAGATAATCGAAATATTATGCTTGATACCTCTCATGTAATATATTTAAAAGCAACACCTGAAGCTATCTATGAAAGAATAAAAGAGGAAAATCACAGACCACTTCTAAGAAAAAATTTTTCTGTTGAAAAAATTGCATTCATTATGAAACTTCGTGAAAAAAATTATCAAAAAGCAAATATAACAATTGACACAACAGGCAAAACAACTTACGATATTGTACAAGAAATACTCGGAGTTTTAAAATTAAATGGTTGAATTATCTGTAAAAATTAATAGTAAAGAACAATATTATCCGATAATTATTAACAATGAAGATATTTCTGATTTGGCAAAAAAAATATTTAATTTCACCGAAGGAAAAAATTATCTTGTTGTAATTTCTGAAAAAGTTGAAAAATTGTATGGTAAAAAATTAAATATTCCAAAAGAAAAAAAGTTTATTCTAAAAGACGGTGAAAAAGAAAAAAATTTCACAAATTACAAAAAAATTCTCAATCGTGCCTTAAAAATGAAGCTTACCCGCAAAGATTTAATGATAGCAATAGGCGGCGGAGTTGTTGGAGATATTACGGGTTTTGCAGCAGCTTCTTATATGAGAGGAATTGATTTTATACAAGTTCCGACAACATTGCTTGCATCTGTTGACAGCTCTGTTGGCGGGAAAGTTGCTATTGATACAGATTTTGGCAAAAATCTTGTCGGAGCTTTTTATCAGCCAAAAATTGTTTTTATTAATCCTATATTTTTAAAAACTCTTGATGACAGACAATTTAAGACCGGTATGGGTGAAGTTGTAAAATATTCTTTTATCGAAAAAAGCTGTAAATGTGATTATGAAGATTTAAATTTGACAAATTTTTTAAGTGAAAAATCAGAACAAATATTAAATCGTGATGAAAAAACTTTGTTAAAACTTATAGAAATATGTGTAAAACTAAAAATTTCCGTTGTTGAAAAAGATGAAAAAGAAAACGGATTAAGAAGAATTTTGAATTTTGGGCACACATACGGTCATGCAATCGAAAAATTTACCAAGTACAAAAAATATACACACGGAGAAGCTATCGTTGAAGGTATGAAGTTTGCCTTCAATCTTGCAGTTAAAAGAAATTTAATCGATAAAAATTATAAATTTCTTGCGGAAGATGTTATGAAAAGATACAATTTCTGTGAAATTCCGCAATTTAATAACAAAAAAATGCTTGAATTAATGAAATTGGATAAAAAAGCAACTTCAGACAAAATAACATTTATATTACCGACTGATTATTCAATCGTAGAGGCATTTGAATTAACACCTGACGAAATTTTTTAATATTATTCGTCCACTTCTTCCAAAATATCTAAAACACTGCATTCAAAGAATTTGGCAATTTTTTCAAGAGTGCTCAACTTCAAATCAACATGCTCGCCTTTTGTTAACTTGGTTATTGTTGCAGAACTTAAACCCGACATATTTGCAAGCTCTTTATTTGTATATCTTTTTTTCCATTTTACGTTATACAAATTAACAATTATCATGCCAACATTATATTCTTTGTTACTCAAACTGGCATTTTTCTATTGACAAATTGATAAAATCAAATTACAATTAGATTATTGAAACATTTGGTTACATTTTATTTTGGGGAAGGAGCAGCATGGAAGAAGAAAATAACAACAATATCGGCTATTATGAAGATTTAATCAATGATCTTGATTTACAGCACCAAGAGCTCCTCTCTCATATTAAATTATTGGCAAACAGTACTTTTGCCGCAAAAGATTTTGAAATTACCCCGTAAGATATTAATGCTATCGCAAACACTATTCACGATAAAATATTAAATGCCCTTTTTACAGAACAAAAACTTAAAATTTCTCTTAACAAAATAGATGTATAAATAAAATTTTTTCAATTTAATTAATAAAAAGCTTGACAAACTTTTTTCTTTATGATATAAAGAATGTGGGGTAAATGTATATTTATAAGTCTTGTCAAACGACGAGACTTTCTTTTTCGGGGGAAACTAAATACTTTATTTTATAAGGATTTTTTACATTTGTAAATATAATGTAACAAACCATGTTTTTTATTAAAGTTTTTGAATTAAATTACCGAGATAAAATTTACAGACAGAGCAATAGTTAATTGGAGGTAAATTTTTAAATGAATTCAAAAATTGAAAATGTTATGGTCGAAGACTGTAACACAATTGCTAATGGCATTATGCGGGATATTAATGACATTGATGCAATGGAGAGAATGCTTAGCAGTGAATTGAGTTCAGAAGATTTGTTCAGAATTGATTGTGCAATTTTAAATTCACTCAGAAACACCGAGGACTTTTCAAGAGATTTATTACACAGGCTTGAACAAAATACTTTTGAACAACCTGTTGAAACTATTAAACCCGCAAAAACCTTTGAAAGTGAACTTACTAATATTCAAAGACAAACAATGGTGGATATTACATTACCCCTGCAAAATATGTTTGATGAAATGATTAGTTACGTTTCTGAAGCAATTGTTTAACCCTTTTACATATTTTTTAGGAGCATGAAAGATGAAAATTAAACAAGAACCCCTTATTGAACCAATTTTGGAAGCTGAAGAATTTATTATTAATGATGAAATTTTAAAACATTACAAATTATCAATTGATGAAAGTAAAATTGATGTATTTGACAAGATTAATTTCATCACTACTTTTGAAGAATAGAAAGAGGTTTTACAAAACCTCTTTTATTTTTTATCTTTTTCTGAACGTTCTCTGACAGATAATTTTATTGTTGTGCCAAAAAAGCCGAAAGCCTCACGTAATTTATTTTCAATATAACGTTTATAATGATCTTTCATTAAATCCGTATTATTTGCAAAAATTACAATATGAGGCGGTTGAATACCTGTTTGTGTAACATACATTATTTTTAATCTTTTGCCTTTTGATGATGTCGGAGGATTCAGCATATAGGCTTCTTTTATTACTTTATTCAAAAGACCGGTTGAAATACGTTTTGTACATTCTGCGTATACTTTTTCTGCTTCAGTATAAATTTGGTGAAGTCTTTGTTTTGTAACTGCAGAGATATAAATTTTTGGAGCAAATTCTAAAAACGGAATATCATTTGCTAATTTTTTATTATATTGATTAATAGTATTTGATTTTTTATCTTCTATTAAATCCCATTTATTAATTGCGATAATCAAACCTTTACCGGCTTCCGTAATAATTGAAGCAATTTTTTTATCCTGATCAGAAATTCCTTGAGTTGCATCTATAACAAGCAAAGCAACATCACAATCTTTTATTGAGCGAATTGCTCTGTCAACAGCAAACTTTTCAACGCCCCAGTTTACTTTTGACTTTTTTCTGATACCTGCTGTATCAACAATTACAAATTCTCTGTTATTATATTTTATTGTACTGTCAATACTGTCACGAGTTGTACCTGAAATATCAGATACAATAACTCTATTTTCATTTAAAAGAGCATTAACTATAGAGGATTTTCCTGCATTTGGTCTGCCGACAATTGCAATTCTTATACGTTCATCGTCTTTTTGTTCAATTTCTCGTGAAAAATCTTCAGTAACCAAATCAAGAAGATCACCAACTCCGCCTGAACCGTGCAATGCTGAAATCCCTATAGGTTCTCCTATTGCTAATGAATAAAAATCATTTACCATCATTAAAGATTCAGGGTTATCCGATTTATTTACGGCAAGAAATACAGGTTTTCCAGATTGTCTTAAAATATTTGCAATATCATAATCTACAGGATTAACCCCTTCTTTTCCGTCAACAATAAAAATTATTTTATCAGCTTCTTCACAAGCAATTTTTGCCTGATCGAAAATAGAAAGCATTATTTCATCTTCATCACCCGGCACAATTCCGCCTGTGTCAATTACTGTAAACAATTTATTTTGCCATTCGACATCAAAATAAATTCTGTCACGTGTAACACCAGGTAAATCGTCAACTATCGAGTTTCTTGACCCTACCAGACGATTTACAAATGTTGATTTGCCCACATTCGGACGTCCTACTATTGCTACAATCGGTTTTCTCATAGGGGTATTATAACATAATAAAATTATTTATTTACATATATTTACAAAATTCTAAAGTTTCTTTATAAAATTTCCGATAAAAAATATGTGTAAAAATTTTTCACAGAAAGGACAGGTATTATGGAAATTACAGGAGTATCAGCTTACACATCAGCTGCTTCGGCCGTTGAAGAAGAAGACAAATTGCAAGAAGAGCAAGAAGAAAAAGCCACAGAAGAAGCTAAAGAATACGGTGTTGCAACAAAAAAACAAGAAGATAAAGACGTAACTCAATTTTCTTCTTCTGATTATGGTGAAGATGATGTTGAAGAAAAAGCTACAAATTATTTGAAAAATATTATGTTTGTAACCAATTTAACAGACGAATCTTCTGCCGCATTACAAAATTATTTAAATACATTTGATGTAGCAGACTTCATAAAAAAATACGGGCCGTTTTCTTCAACCGCAGAAATTTCAGCAGCAATGTATGCAGCTGTCGGAAGTTTGATTAAACAACAAGAAGATGAATAATCTTTTATTTTGATAAAAAAGGCGGTTTAATAATTCAAACCGCCTTTTTAAATTTATTGTTTTTTAACTGATTTATCTGCTAATTCTGAATCTAATCTTAAAAATACAGGTTTTATTTCTTCTTTTGAAATTAGTTTTCCACATTTTAAATTATCTGCAGTTAAATCATCCAATTTTGTTTTTAAATCAAATGACAATTGAGAAGCCATTGATTTTGCTATATTTGGACAATAAGGATAAATTAATAATGCGATAATGCACATTACATCAAGTACATTTGTCAAAACTTTACCGCATTCAATCATTTTGCCCTCTTTTGCCAATGTCCAAGGAGCTGTATCTTGAACATATTTGTTTGCACTATCAACAAGCGATGTAATTTCAAGACCTGCTTCTGCTATTTCAAAATTATCAAAATGATTTTTTACTATTTGAACTGTACCTAAAGCTTTTTTAGCTAAAGGATTTTCACCCTTAAATTCTTCTTTTACTTCACCGTCAAAATATTTAACAAGCATTGATAGAGTTCTGTTTAATAAATTTCCCATACTGTTTGCAAGGTGAGCATTGACTTTTTCTTTAAAGTCATCATCAGAATAATTTCCGTCACGCCCGCAAGGTGCCGATGTTGCCATATAATATCTGAAAGCATCAGGGTGTTCAAGATTAAAACTTTCTAATACAGATGTCGGAGAGATGACATTTCCTAATGATTTTGACATCTTTGATTCATCAATGGTAATCCAGCCGTGTGCAAAAATATGTTTTGGTAATGGCAATTTTAATGCTAATAAAAATGCCGGCCAATAAATACTGTGGAATTTTAAAATATCTTTTCCTATTACATGAACTTCGCAAGGCCAGTATTTTTTAAAGCCTTCAGAAGGATTTTCTGTATCATAACCTAAAGCTGTTATATAATTTGATAAAGCATCAATCCATACATAAATTGATTGTTCATTATCACCTAACACATCAATTCCCCATTTTACATTTGATTTTGCCCTTGAAACAGAAATATCCTGAATATCTTCCAATTGATTCAAAACTTCGTTTGCTCTAAATGAAGGAACTATAAAATCCGGATGTTCTTTTATGTATTTTATTAATTCATCTTTATATTTTGAAAGTTTGAAAAAGTAATTTTCTTCTTTTACAACTTCTGGCTTTTTAAGGTGATCAGGACAAAGACCGTCTTCTGTTAAATCTTTGGGATTTAAAAAACATTCACAACCTGTACAATAAAGACCTTCATAAGAATGTTTGTAGATATCACCTTGTTTTAATAATTTATCAAATATATGCTGAACAATTTTTTCATGATATTCATCTGTTGTTCTTATAAATTTTGTATAATCAATGTCAAGAGCTTTCCAAGCATCTTTAAATTTTTGAGAATTTTCATCACATAACTCTTTTGGAGTAATCCCTTTTTCTGCTGCGGTTTTCTGGATTTTTATTCCGTGTTCATCTGTTCCTGTAAGAAAATATACATCATCGCATCTTTGAGTATAATGTCTTGATATTATATCAGTCAGGATTTTTTCATAAGCGTGACCAATATGCGGGGCACCGTTTACATAATCTATTGCTGTTGTTAAATAATACTTTTCCATTTCTTATTCCTTTGGCTTTACTATCTTGTTTTATTCTATCATGAACCTATTTTCTTTTAAATATTATATATCTGAAATTCTCGTCAATTACTTTTTCCTGAGTATAATTTTGAGTTATAAAACCGCAAAAATCTAATGCATAATCATTACAAATATATTGAAAGTAATAATCTTTCATATTTAGATTATTTAATATAATATATTCCGGCAATTTTTCTTTATAATATTTTGTTATCTTATCCTCTCCAAATGTTTCCACATACAACGGAAGCAAAGAATTATAATAATCATCAGCTTTTCTGTCTACTAAAAAATTAACCATCATACCTTCCGGAAAAATTACAACTCTATCATTCGGATTTGTTTTATCATTTATATATTTTATTAATTTATTTGTGCTTTGATAATACTTTTTATCAGTATAAACAAAACCACGCCCTGTTTCTATTTTGTTACCTTTTGTTGTTAAATATATAAGAGCGTTTCCTGATAATAAGAAAAATGAAGCTATTAAAATATAAATACTTATAATTTTTTCTGATTTCTTCGGTAATAACTTAAGTAATAAAACAAATATCGATATTAAAATAACAGATATATAATAATTTCCATAAGACATTATAAGTAATATCCAAAAAACTTTTGCACTTATAACAATCGTAGAAATTACTAACGTTTTTTGTTTTATATCCAATTTTTTAAAGCAAACAATTGTTAATATTAAAAGTAAAACCGGTAAAAAACCAAAAGATGCAACAATGTTTACAGGAAATAATAACAAATACAATAAGTAACCAATTAATGATACTATAACTGAACTTAATTTATTTTTTTCAAATAATGATGCACCATAAATTATTAACCCAAAAGGAATTGCAGCTTTAAAAAATAAAACAATATCCGTAATTATTGCTTTGTAATGGAAATAAACACCTACATTTTGATAAAAATATATCAACGTTTTTGTCTTAGACATTATTCCTACAATTTGTAAAGTTTTTAATAAATCGGAAAACTTCATGCCCTGAATAAAAAGAATTCCATAACTAATTAAAGGAACCGATAAAAAACTTAAAAAAGCCTTCCAATTTTTATCTTTAACTATAAAATACAAAATTACAAATGCGTAAAGAATATAATCATATTTATTTGCAATACAAAAACCTGCTAAAAATGAACTTATACAAAGATTTACAGATTTTTTATCATCTAAATATTGTAAAAGAAAATATAAAGAATATAAAAATGAAACTAATCCGTATAAAATTGCCCAAGAGTAAGGAAAATGAAAGCTAAAAATGCTTATTGTTGTAATACAAATAGAAATTGTAAAAAATCCAATGCAAAAAGCAGTATATTTATTTAAGAATTTTTGAGCAATCAAATAAATTCCGCTAACTGCGAAAAGAGAACAAACCCATCCTGCTCCGTATAGAGTTGTCAATTTTATTCCAAAAATCTTGTATAATAAAGCATTTATTTGATAAGACAAAGGTCCATAAATGTTAAATAAATCCTTATACAAAACTTTTCCTTGAAGTATTTGTTCAGGATAATAAACCTCTCTGCCAAAATCAATTAATATATTTGCATAATGTCCGCAAAAAAATAACAAACTTATAATTGTTAAAAACAATAGTAAAATTAAGTACTTATAATCTTTTAAAATCTCTTTCATATTACAAAATTTAACAAATAAATATATAAAAAGCAATTTTAATCACAAAAAACTCTTTATATACATGTAAGGTAGAATTTTAAATTTTTGGTTAAAAATAAAAAAGGTGGTAAAAATGGCTCCTGCTTGGTCTGATAATTTAGATTTACTGGCAATGAACGGTGTTTTAGATTTTGATGCACCATCATTTGTAACAAATCAAAATCCAAGATATGTCGGCAGTTTATCAAATCAACCATCTCCGTTTATAGGTCAAACTCCGAGCGGAAAAAATTTGTCACAACCCAAAGTTGATGAATTTCAATACAATAAAGATGATAAAAAAGATTTAACTTCAACTCCATCCTGGAAAAAATGGTTATTCGGAGCTCTTGCAACAGGAGTAATTATTTTTGGCGGTTGGAAATTTAAGTCAAAATGGCTTCCTGCTTTAAAGAAATTAATAGGTAAATTGAAATTTGATAAAATTGGTGATTTTTTCAAAAACAGCTGGCATAAATTTACAAATCTTTTCCACAAGAAAAAAACAGTCTCCCCATAATTAACATTGTAGAAACATAGTAGAAAAACCCCTTTCTTTTTGTAGAAAACTCATGAGTTTTCTACATTATTTTTTTCTGAATATAGTTTTCTACAATAAATATTTTTTTCTTAAACAATTTTCTACAAAATTATTGACAATAAAAAATCAATAATATTAATACTTTCAGAAACTTTTCTACAAATAATTTGAGCTTATTATTATTATTAAATATATTATTATATTAATTTATATAATAATTAATATATAAAAAATTGTTCAAAACTTAAAAAAGGTTACAATTTGTATAATTTTGTTTAATTTAAAATTTTAACAAATATAATAAAAAATAATATAAGAAATTTATGGGGAGTAAGAATTATGAAATTTGTTGTAAAAAAAGAAGATCTGTATAACGGTATAAAAATTGTTGAAAGAGCCACTTCTATCAAAGCTTTACAACCGGTTTTGATGAATATTTTAATTGAAACAATTGATAGAAGTACTATAAAATTAGTTGCTACTGATTTGGATTTAACTGTCACAGCACTTGTTGATGCTCAAGTTGAAGAAGAAGGAAAGATTACACTGCCTTCAAAAACATTAAATGAAATAGTTTCTAAATTAGGTGACAAACTTATTACATTTGAAATGAATGATAGTGAAACAATAGTAAATATTACTTGCCAAAATTCAAAATTTGATATTATAGGTATTTCCGCATCAGAATTTCCGCCGGAATTTTCAAACATTGCTGTTAGTGAAGAAGAAGGTTTTGAAATAGAAATCAGACCTTTTGTAAAAGCAGTTAAACAAGCAGGATTTGCAGCCGCAAGTTATGAAACAAGCAATCTTTTATCTGGTATAGTTTGTGATATTTCCGGAAATATAATGGAAATAGCATCAACTGACGGAAATCGTCTTGCAAGAGTAAGAGAAAGTATTGATAACAAAGACAATCATGCTAAACAACTTATAATTCCGTCAAAAACACTTAATGAATTTATAAAAATGAGTGGTTTTATTGACGAAGATTCTGTTAAGATATACACAGAAAAGTCAAAAATTATAATCAAATCAGAAAAAACTACAACCATTTCAAGATTGTTGGAAGGACAATTTCCGAAATATAATCAACTAATACCAAAGGAAAGTCCAAAAGAAGCTTTGGTAAATGTAGCACAAATGACATCAGCTTTAGAACGTGTATCAATTATGGTTAATGAAAAAACAAGTATCGTAAAACTTGAATTTAGTCATAATACATTAAAATTGACAGCTGATACTCCTGATTCAGGTAAATCAGAAGAAAGTATTGATATAAACTATACAGGTGAAGAACTTGTTATTGCTTTTAATTACAAATATGTATTAGAAGCATTGAAAAATATTGATTCAGATATTGTAAAAATCGGATTAAACACTCCGCTTTCAGCAACAATGTTCAGACCGGATAGTGAAGAAGATTATGTTTGTTTGATTATGCCTGTTCAAATAAGATAAAATAAAATATGTATTTACAATAAAAAAAGCAGATATTAGTATCTGCTTTTTTTATAAAATGTAGCAAAAAAAATATTTTTTTATTTTAAAAATAAATAAAAAAATAAAAATTAAAAAAGAAAAAAATGAAAATTAATCCGGTACAAATTTATACAAAAAATGTAAATTTTCAATCTCAAAATGATGAAGAACGAAAAAGAAAAGTTTTAAAATCTTCGGAAAAAAGATATACAACAGAAGATTTGAATAACTATGTTGTTGTTGCATCCGCTTTCGGTGCTATATTAGCAGGAACTTCAGTTTATTTAAATTACAGACCTTCAGCAAAGAATTTAAAAATAGCAAAACAAAAAGTTAAAGATTTAACAGAAAATAATCAAATTCTATCTAAATTAAATAAAAAATTAAAAAATGAAGTTCAAAATGCCAAAAATTCTCTTTCTGATATTTTAGAAGGCGATATTGCCCCAAAAGAACAGCGAGAAAATATATTAAACAAATTGAAAGAAAAGATAGAAAACGGAGATTATGGTTACGATATTCAAACTCCTCCTCAATCAGGCAAAAAAAGTTCTCCTGTATTTAAAGATGCAATTCCTTTGCCAGAAGAAGTAGGAACAAATAATCGTATACATATTCAAAAACAGAATATTCCGGAAATAATGTCTGATGGAAGATTTGATTATGAGCTTCCTATGTCAGAAGAAGTAAAATTAACACAATTGCCTTCAGTCGATTTCAAACCGGTAGATAAACAATTAACAAATATTTCCGAAAGTTATGCAGATTCTGTAAAGTGGGATAATGATAAAATTGCTCGGGATATCTTGCAGAATTTCTATGACGGGCACGGACAAACATTAGACGGTGTTAGTTTTCATTTTGAACCGATAGATAATAACAATTATAAAGTACGTATTCAGGGAAAATCTTCATTTACACCGGATAAAGCTATTTATATCGGAGAATCAACAAAACGTAATAATGCAAGAGCTGCCGGAAATTACGGTGAAGGTTTAAAAATAGCAACATTAAAGCTATTAAAAGACGGTGGTGCTAAAGATATCAGAATTGCTTCTGACAATTGGAAAATTACATATACACTTTCGGAAGGTAATTTGTCAGACAAACATGTTCTATCATATACTCTTGAAAAAAAAGATAAATATAACGGAAATTATATAGAATTTGAAACATCTGATATAGATTTATTATATTCATTGAGAAAAACAATAAATCGTTTTTATAATTCCGGTAATACCCATTTTAAATGTCCTGATTTTGAGAATGAATTAATAGGAATAAAAATTTTACCCAAAGGTGAAAAAGGCGGTATTTATATAGCTGGTCAAAGATTAGAAGTGGATAATAATTATGACGGATTGAAAGATATTGCAATATTTTTAAAAGAAAAACCGCCAGTAAAATATTTAGATATTTCACGTGACAGAGTATCTTTAAATAAATCAGATTTTAGAGAAATAGGATTCTGGCTAGCGAAAGAAAAAAGAATGACAAAAAATGATAAAGTAAAATTCTTAAAATCACTTGAATCATATTGGGGTGAAAATTTTGATTTTAATTTTTCACATATTGACGAATTAATTAGAGGTTTTGTTGCTTTATTAAATGTTACTACAGAAAATTTACACATAAAATTTCCGGAAAAATATATTGCATATTCTGATGCAACAGAAGGTTTAGTGTGGGATTTAAAAAGTAAAGGATATAAAATATGTAAGTCTGATTTTTCAGAATTGGGCATGAAAACAATGAAAGAATTTATGGATGATGCAAGAGCGCATAATGTTGTAATTCCAAATAATGTAGAGAAAAAGAAAATTTTAATAATAAAAGAAACTCTAAAGAAATTATCACCAGCTTTGAAAGATAAACATTTTTTAGAAGAGGAATTAGATACAAAAATCTTTTTATTTAACAGAAATTTCGTGAAAGAAAAAGATTTATATTCAAATGTTAATGCGGAAGCAATAGTTGATACAAATGTATCAAAAGGATTTTGGCTAGAGCAAAATTATTTAAGGACAGCCGGTTTTAATGATGTTTTAGAAACGGCACTTCATGAGCTTTCACATAAAGCAGGTGGAGATGAAAGTTCTGAATTTTCATACAAATTGACCGATGTAAATAAAGATGCAATAGGTCAGATTGTTAATGATGTAAAAACAAGAAATGAAATGCAAGCATTGAATTTACTTTGGGAAAGTTTAGAATAAATTAGTAATTTTTAATTTAATTAATTTATGGAATTGCTGTATTTCCATTAATAGCAAAGTAAACTTCCTTAAGACGCTTTTTACTGATGTGTGTATACAATTGAGTTGTGGATACGTCACTGTGACCGAGTAATTCTTGTACAACTCTTAAATCCGCACCGTTTTCCAGTAAATGTGTTGCGAATGTATGACGAAGTGTGTGCGGAGAAATTGATTTATGAAGTTTTTTCCCCTGTTCATGTATGAAAGTATATACTTCTTGCCTTGTAACACGCTTTCCATGCTCATTTATAAGTAAAAATTTTGATTGTACATTGTATTTTTGCATATTAAAATCACGTTCCGGTAAAAATTCTTTTATAGCATTAACAGCTTTTTTCCCTAAAGGAATAAGTCTGTCTTTTGAGCCTTTTCCTGTACATTCAAGATATTTTCCGTTTAAGTCGTAATCATTTGTTTTTAAATTAACAAGTTCTGATACTCTTAGTCCGCATCCGTAAAGAAGTTCTACAATAACTCTATGTAATTTTGTTAAATTCTGGTTTAAAATAATATTGATTTCTTCAACAGTCATAACTTTAGGAAGTTTTTGCGGAATTTTCGGCTGTTCAAGAGTCAGTGTGGGATTTGTTTTTATAATTTCATTATTACAAGCCCATTTGAAAAAACCTCGAAGAGATGCTGTTTTTCTCATAATACTTGTCGGAGAATATTTTTTTTCATGTAAACTTCTGATATATGAATTAATTTTTGTTCTTTGAATATTTCTAATATCTTCATCAGAACAAAAATCAAAAAAACCGCTTAAATCTCTTCTGTATGCTTCAAGGGTATTTTCTGAAAGACCTTTTTCAATTTCTAAAAAATCCAAATATTCAGATAAAATTTGTGTATTCATATTCTAATTTTACTACATACATAGTTTAATGACATTCAGCGTTTATATGATATAATAATAATGAACAAAATTTATACAAGAGTCGTTATATGAATGTTAGATTTTTGTAGAAAGGAAAAAAATGAAAAAATTATTATCAATATTAATGATATTCGGGTTATTTTTAATAAGTAATTTACAAGCATTTGCAGATGATTCTCAGGAAGCATTAAACTTTTTTAACAGCTATGTAACAGCAGCAAATTCTTATAGTCCTACGGTTGCCACAATGTATTCTCCAAATGCAAAAATAATAAGACAAGTCGTAAAACCGAACGGAGAATTGGTAAATGTAAATACAAATACTGCAACTTATATAAAGCAAATGAAAATAGGTCAAGCAGGTGCAAAAATGAGAGGTTATAAAAATACTTATACAAATGTATCAGTAACATCTCTTGGTAATGGTTCATATAAGGTTAGTTCATTAAGACAGCCAAAGGGTGAAACATATAAATTGAAAACTTATATGATAGTTAAGAAAATAAACGGTAAATGGCAAATAACAGAAGAATTAATGCAAACAAAGGAACAGATATTCCTAAAATATGCAAATAAATAATAAAAGAGGTTTATGTTCAAAAAATACAGATTTTTAACAGCGGGAGAAAGTCACGGTAAGTGTTTAACCGCAATAATAGAAGGAATACCTGCGGGATTTGAAATAAATTCTGATTTTATAAATAATGAATTAAAACGTCGTCAAGGCGGTTATGGCCGTGGCGGAAGAATGAAAATAGAATCAGATACAGTTGAAATAACTTCAGGTATTCGTTTCGGTAAGACATTAGGTTCTCCTGTTACTCTTGTTATTCAAAATAAAGATTTTGAAAATTGGCAAAAAATTATGAGTGTAAATCCTGATGATATTACAGATGAAAAATCTTTTACAAAATATCGTCCGGGACATGCTGATTATGCAGGAAGTGTAAAATATAATCAAACCGATTTAAGAAATATTTTAGAACGTTCAAGTGCAAGAAAAACTGCAATAGAAGTTGCAGTTGGTGCTTTAGCAAAACAAATTCTTGAACAATTTAACATAAAGTGTCATTCAAAAATAATTCAAATAGGTCAGGGGCATACAGAAGAAGATTTTAAAAACGAGATTGACAAAGCAAAAGAAGCCGGAGATACATTAGGCGGAAAATTTGAAATAGTTTATGAAAATCTTCCGGTAGGTCTTGGTTCTTATGTTCATTGGGATAGAATGCTGGATGGTAAAATTGCTCAAATTGTAATGAGTATTCCTGCTGTTAAATCTGTTTCTATAGGAAATCAAGATGCTTATAAAATGTTGGGAAGTGAATTTCATGATCAAATGTATCTTGAAAACGGTAAAATTGTCAGAAGAACAAATAATGCCGGCGGAATAGAAGGCGGTATGACGAACGGAGAACCTCTTGTTGTAACAGCTGTAATGAAACCTATCCCGACATTGAGAAAACCATTGAAAACAGTTGATTTGAAGAACATGTCTGAATGCGAAGCACATTTTGAACGCTCAGATACCTGTGCAGTAGAAGCTTGTTCTGTTGTTGCAGAAAACAGGATTGCCTGCGCGTTATTAGATGAACTTCTTTTAAAATTCGGCGGTGATAATTTTATTGAGATAGAGAAAAGAATAAAAAATTCAGTGAACTAATTGTTTTTGTCCATTGATTTTTTAAACATTTTTAAGAAATAAATTATTTCATCAGGAGTTTTGTATTCTTTTTCTACACATTTTCCGTTTTTTATAACTCTGTATTTTTTTGATTCTTCAATTTTTGAATCAGGAATAATGTGAATGAAAGAATCTCCACTATCAAATCCTGTTGCTTTAATAGTTCTTTTTTTAGCTTCATCACGAATAACAAAAAGATTATTTTTATCAATTTTTATTTCCGGAAGTTCAATATTTAATCTTAATGTTTCAAGAGCATTATGTAAATATTCAATTTGTTTACTCAACGGAGTATGTTTTTTTAGAAAAATATCTAAAGTTTTTATGTTATCTATAGTACAATTATTTTTAACAAAAAGTAATTGTTGTAAACCAAACGGTTTTTGATTATCAAGTCCACTTTTTGTTGAAATTTCAGGATAATATTCAAACTTAGTATTTGAAGATTTTATAAAATCTCTAACTTTGTAATCATATTTATCTTTAGTAACAATAGTTACATCGCCATAGTATTTAATATTATGAAAAATTTGTCTGCCTTTTGTTATAATATTTGGGATAGCTTCTTTTGTTTGTAAATTTTTTGGTTGTAATATAAAAGTTCCTGTAAAATTTGTATTGTTATTGTTATTTATTTTCATTGTGACCTCCAGTAATAGGAAACATGAAAAATGAAAATAAATTTTTTTTGCTATAAAAAAACAAATATTTACAAAAAATAATTTATATTATTTTTTATCCAAAACTTTAATCAAATGCCAGCCGTATTGTGTATAAACAGGTTTTGATACTTCTCCTACGGGAGTATCAAAAGCTGCTTTTTCAAATTCTCTAACCATTTGACCACGTCCAAAATATCCTAAATCTCCGCCATTTCTGCCTGATGGACAAAGAGAATATGCTCTTGCATAATATTCAAAATCTCCGCCGTTATCAATTTCTTTTTTAATTTGTTGTGCTTCTGCTGCTGTTTTTACAAGTATATGTTCAGCCCGAACTTGATTATATTCTTCAGCAGATACAATACCTGTTAAAAGAAAAACCATAATAAACAATTTACAAATATTTTTAATCATATATAAAATCCTATCTTTAAATATTACAAATAACAATCAGACAGCAGAGTTAACTCTGTTTCGTCCGTTTTTTTTCGCTTCATACAAAGCTTTATCTGCATCATCAAACATTTCCCAAGGTGTTTCAAATTTTGTATTTGAACTGAACCCGATACTTACAGTAACTTTTAAATCTTTATCATGAAATTTAAAATTATAATTTTCAATAAATTTTCTGAATCTTTCAAGAGGAATAGATGCTGTTTGTTTGGGTGTTTCTGTCAGAATAATTGCAAACTCTTCTCCGCCGTATCTAAATACCATATCTGTTTGTCTGAAAGAATTCAACAAAAGATATGATAATTCTTTTAAAACATAATCACCGCAAGAATGACCGTATGTATCATTAAATTTTTTGAAAAAGTCAATGTCAATAATTGCAAGACTTAAACTGCTATTATATCTTTGAGCTCTCATATATTCTCTTTTAAGATTACTTTCAAAATGCCGGCGGTTATATAATTTTGTAAGTGAATCAGTGACAGTCATTTGTATTGTTTGAGAATACATGAAGTTGATTTTTTTTAAAACTTCGTCTTTATTTGTATCAGGAATATCGAAATTCCTGATAATATCCTGAATATTCTGTTGAATTTGATCTAATACTTCAGAGGGGATTTCAAAATCTGTTGTTTTTATTTCAATATTTTCCATAACCATATTACCTATTTTAATCATATCAGAAATATTGAACCATATCCATTTTTTTGCTAAAATTAATGAGAATTATGAAACTGACAGCTCACCAGATGCTTAACAAATTTTCAAAAAACACCTCTCATCCAATTGAAGTGTCCAGAATTTCTATGTTAATTTTTAATGAAGTGAGTAAAAAAATTTATGAAATGTCTGAAAGAGAGAAAGAATTACTTGAAACAGCGGCATTACTCCATGATATCGGATATTTTAAAGAAGCAAAAGGACATAATAAACATTCCATGTACATGATTATAGAAAACGGTTTGGAAGGTTTTGACAAAAGAGAAACAAAAATAATAGGCTGTATATGCAGATATCACAGAGGCAGTTTACCTGATAAAGTTGAACATGATGTTTATAATACTCTTGAAAAATCCGATAGAAAAATTGTAAAACGTCTTGGCGGTATTTTAAAACTTTCTGATGGATTAGATAAAGATCATGCAAAACTTATAGATAATATAAAAATAAATTACGATATAAAAAATCAAATAGCAGAGTTGATATTAATAACATCTTCAAAAAAACCAGACATAAGAACGGCAATAAGAAAGCGTGATTTGTTTGAAATTGGTTTTAAATGCCAAAGTATAATAAGATTCAATGATTAACAGATTGTAAATATTCTGTTACAATTTTCTTATTTTTGTAACATTTCTTTAATAAAAATACTTTATATATATAGGGAAAAAACGAAAGGGTTACAACAATCTAAAAAGTTGTAATTAATGGTTGCAAAATGTCATTCGATGTAAATGTTTTGAGCACAAAACCGGTAATCAAAGCAGCGGCATCTATGCAAAATGACGGTGGTGCCGGCAATCTCGGTTACATGGCTCAAGGGGAAAAAGAGGAAAAAAAAGAAAGAAAATATTTAGATGAAAGCATCTTTATGAAAAAAAATGAAGGTGATATTTTTACTTTTGATAAAGAACCGGAAATGCCTGAAGAAAAATCATTCTTAGCTAAAATATTAGATAAAGTAATGTTAATTATAAAAAAATTATTCGGGTAAAAATAAAATCTAAATCAAATCTTTTGCAATTTTATAAAGTAAATGTAATTTATGATTATCTAATAATTTAATAATATTGATTAAATTATTTTCTTGTTCTTCACGAGTCATATCATAATCAAAGTTAAACAATTCAAAATAATCAACATTTAATGCTGAAGCGAGTTTTTCTATAACATCGCATGAAGGAAAACTTTTTGCAGTTTCAAGAATTGAAATATACCTGAAATCAACTCCAACAAGTTCTGCGAGTTGTTCTTGAGTCAATTTTCTTGATTTTCTTAAATGCTTTAGATTATTGGCAAATTTTTGTCTGAACATAAATCCTCTTAAATAGTTTATAAATTAATTTATAATTTTATTACTAACTAATCAAAAGAATTATATTGACATTTTTCTAATTAATATATAGAATTTCATATTATAATATAGAATTATAAATAAGAAATTCAATGTTGGGATTAGCAAAATGGTAAAAATCAGTATAATTGTTCCGGTTTATAACAGTGAAAAATTTCTTGAAAAATGCATAAACAGTATTGTTAATCAAACCTTAAAAGATATAGAAATTATATTTATAAATGATGGTTCAACAGATAAAAGTCTTGATATATTAAAGAGTTATGAGTTGAAAGATAGTCGAATAAAAGTATTATCACAAAATAATACGGGTCCCTCTTGTGCAAGAAATAACGGCTTAAAAATAGCAAAAGGTGAATATGTAGGGTTTGTTGATTCTGATGATTGGATAGATTTGGATTTCTATGAAAAACTTTATATTACAGCAAAAAAATATGATGCAGATATATCAGTTGCCGGTATAAAACGCCATAGAAGCTATAAATGGAAATATCATCTAAAAATAGAAAAAGAAGAATTTACAAATGATAAAAACAGAAAGTTTCTGCTCTGTGATGTTCCTGATAAGTGTTATCCCGTAAATAAAATCTATAAATTTTCGAAATTAAATCAATATAATATACTTTTTGAACCCGGTGTATATTTTGAAGACAGGTTTTTTACTGCACAAGTTTTGGTTTATTTAGAAAGTTTAGTAACGGTGCCTGATGTATATTACAATTATTGGACAAACCCAAATTCTATTGTAAAAACGAAATCTGAGAAAAAAACAAAAGATTCTGAATATACAAAACAAAAAATGACAAAATTTTTACAAGATAACGGTATATTTATTGAACATAAAATAAAAAAATATAAGATTTTCGGACTTACATATTTAAAAATAAAACACTACAGAAATAATAAAGAAATAAAAATTTTCAATATTATAAAAATAAATAAAAAAATTTAAACCTTTACAAAAAAAATTCATAGATTACAATAGTTTTATTATTTTTTATTACCCCACTATAAAAATTGAAAGGATATTTATGAAGATAGGATTTAAACCCCAAAATTTAGTACAAAATCTTGTGCTTGAAAAATTCTCTGATAATGGTAATTCTTTGAAAAGAATTATTGAAATACCAGGTAAAAATGCAAAAACATTAGAAATTAGTTATAAAAAAGCCAATTTTTTACCTACTCAATGGTATGTTGCAAATTATAATGTAATTGGAAGAGATAAACAAAGTACTGTTGTTAAAACACTTAAATCAACAAAAAGTTTTTCAAATGAAAACCATACGGTAATTCAAAGAAATAATAAAATAGGAATACCGGAAGAAATTACTATTGATATGACAAGTGGTGAAGTTAATAGAACTACAAAGCCAATTAAAAATATAATAAGAACCGGAATTTAAAATTCCGGTTTTTTAATAATTAGTAAAATTTGAATTGTTATGGTATCATTTTTTTATGGATAAAAAGATTAAAATTGGATTAATAGGACTTGGAACAGTTGGTTCCGGAGTATTTAAAACATTAAAAAATTTCGATAACATAGAAATTGTTAAAATTGCGGTTAAAAATATTAATAAACCGAGAAATATAGAAGGATTAGATGCCTCTTTACTTACAGCAGATCCTTATGAGATTGTAAATAATCCTGAAATAGATATTATTGCAGAGCTTATCGGAAGATTAAATCCTGCATTTGATTTAATAGCAAAAGCAATAGAGAATGGAAAACATATAGTTACTGCAAATAAAGAGCTTCTGGCAAAACGTGGAGAGGAATTATTTAGAATTGCTGAAAAATATAATAAGGTAATTTTATATGAAGCAGCAATAGCAGGCGGTATTCCGATAATTATGCCGATTAAAACAATTCTTGCAGGTAATAAAATTAATCATATTGAGGCTATTGTTAACGGAACAACAAATTATATATTAACAAAAATGGATGTTGAAGGTGCTCAATATTCGGATGTATTAAAAGAAGCACAAAAACTAGGTTATGCAGAAGCTGATCCGACAGGTGATGTTGAAGGATTTGATGCTGCATATAAAATTGCTACTCTTGCATCTATAACTTTTAATAAACGTATAAACATAGAAAATGTTTACAGAGAAGGGATTACAAAAATTCGTGCAGAAGATATGAAAGCTGCAAATGATTTGGGATATAAAATCAAATTAATAGCATCAGCATATCTTAATACAAACGGACAAGCAGATGTAAGAGTTCATCCAATGCTGGTTTCTAAAAAATCAACTCTTGCTCATATTGATTATGTAACAAATGCAGTATCTTTAAGCGGATACCCTGTCGGAAGTATTACACTTTCAGGCCCCGGAGCCGGAGAATTTCCGACAGCAAGTTCTGTTGTCGGAGATATTCTTGCAATTGCCGCAGAATTAAAGATATCAGATTATATTTTACCTATGATGAGATGCAGACATTCTGAAAATGCTGTTATGACAGATATTTCAGAAACTACAAATAAATATTACATTTCAATTAATGCCAAGAATAATAAAGGTGTAATCGGAAAAATCGGAACAATTTGTGCAGATAATGATATAAGTCTTGCAAGTATTGTTCAACGATGTGTATCTGACGACAATACAGCAGATATTACTGTTATTACTGAACTTGTGCAAGAAAAGAATATGCAAAATGCAATTAAATTAATTGAACAAGACGGAAATAAAGTTAACAGTTTGATAAGAGTTCAAGTGCAAAAATAATTTGTAAAAGGAATAAATGCCTGAAAATAAATAAAAATTAACAGCTGCTCATATATTAATAATTGTACTTATTCCGATAGTAATACTTTTATTTTGTAATTATAGTGTTTTTAAATCCAATTTGGTATGTTCATAATATTCGGTATACAAAATTACAGAACAAAATATTTTCAGACATACTATAAAAGAAAAAAGTGTTAATTTAAATACAATAAGCAATTTTTATGTTTCAAGTTCAGTTGATATTTTTCATTTGTGGAAATATCTGAATGCAAGCTCTTCAGACCAAGCTCGCATTAACAGAAGACAACTTTTAAAATATAATATTTATTCGACAACAAAAAACGGAGAAAGACAAAAATTTTTCTTAGCAAGTTCTGATGATAAATACAAAGCGGAAAAGATTGCAAGAGAATTAAATAATATTTTGAAAAATCCTGATAATAATATTAATATCAAAATACAATATTAAAATTACATTGTAATAAAGATAATTAAAAAAAAAGCAGATAAAATAAAAATCTGCTTTTTTATTATATTTGTTATAATTTAATTTTTTCTTATGAAAAATCCTTCACTCATGTTTATAAATTTAGAATTTTTTGAAAATGTAACGTTATCACCTTGATCTGCATTAATTGTTCCGTTAAAATCTTTATTTTTATTGTGAATACGAACTTCGTCATTACCGCCATTTTCAACATTTATATTATAATTGTCACAATTTGTCAGATGATAATAATCACTAGCTTGTGTACCTTCAATTGACAATCCTTTTATTCCGACAAATCCTGTTCCATATTTGTTGTTATTACCGGTATCATATCCCATTTGAACACTTGCGTTTGAATCAGCTGCTTGATCTTTAAATTCCAATTTTGTGCCATTTTTAAGAAAAACACAGTTTATTTTTTCACCGTTTTTATATGTTACATTTGAAGTTTTTACATCTGTTGAATAAAAACTTACATTTCCAATCATGATTTTTTCGGTATTTGACATATACTATCTCCTTTCTTTTAGATAATAAACTCATGTTAAAATTATATGTATTTATATATTGAAAATATATAAATACAGTCTGTCAAACAGTATTTACATGTTATTAAACAATATTATTTGTATAAAATTGCTTTTGCAAATATAATTTGTTACAAAAATTAATAGTTGATAACCAATAATTTATGCTTGATGAATATTAGAAATTTATTATTACAAAAATTATAATAGTTGTATGGTTAAAAATTTTGAAGTAGAAAAACGTTTTGGTGCAAAACTTGCTTATGTAAGAAAATCCAAAAAACTTTCTCAAATGAAACTTGCAGAAATAGTTGATATGAACTTTAACTATATAGGACAAATTGAACGTGGAGAAGCAAACGTTACAATAAAAACGATGTGTGTTTTAGCAAATGCTCTTGATATAGAATTAAAAGATTTATTTAATTTTTCGTTTTAAATTTAATTTTATAAATAAAAAAATTAATTTAAAAACTTTATTTATTATGTTGTTTATAGTAGTATTTGCATAAGAAAAAAAGAGGGAAGTATGTACTATCAGGGATTAATCAATACATTCAGAGAATATCTTCCGGTTACGGAAAAAACTCCTGTTATAACTTTAAATGAAGGAAATACACCGTTAATTAAGGCGGATAATTTAGCTAAAAAAATAGGTATTAATGCAGACGTTTATTTAAAATTTGAAGGCTGCAACCCGACAGGCAGTTTTAAAGACCGCGGCATGACAATGGCTGTTTCAAAAGCTAAAGAAGCAGGCTCAGATGCAATAATTTGTGCTTCAACCGGTAACACCTCCGCATCAGCAGCAGCTTACGGTGCAAAGGCAGGCATGAGAACTTTCGTACTAATTCCTGACGGTTACATAGCACTTGGAAAATTATCTCAGGCAATGATGTATGGTGCTGAAATTATTGCAATTCAAGGTAATTTTGATGAAGCTTTAGAAATGGTAAGAAAAATCTCTGATAATTATCCGATTACCCTTGTAAATTCTGTTAATCCATACAGAATAGAAGGTCAAAAAACAGGTGCATTTGAGATTTGTAACGCACTTGGACAAGCTCCTGATTATCATTTTATTCCAGTTGGTAATGCAGGTAATATTACTGCATACTGGAAGGGTTACAAAGAATGGCATAATGCGGGTAAGATTTCAAACTTGCCAAAAATGATGGGATTTGAAGCAGAAGGAGCTGCGGCAATCGTAAAAGGTGAAAGAATTATGCACCCTGAAACTCTTGCAACCGCAATTCGTATTGGAAACCCTGCAAGCTGGAAGTTTGCGGAAGCTGCAAGAGATGAAAGTAAGGGTATGATAAACTTTGTCACAGATGAAGAAATTGTAAAAGCATACAGACTTATTGCCTCATCTGAAGGCGTGCTTGCGGAACCTGCAAGTGCTGCATCTGTTGCAGGTTTAATAAAAGTAAAAGACCAGGTAAAAGAAGGCTCAAAAATTGTTTGTATTTTAACCGGAAATGGCTTAAAAGATCCTGATAATGCGATAAAATATTCAAATTCAGATGTTAAGAAAACTTCTGCTGATATGACAGAAATCTTAAAAGCTATGAAAATTTAATAAAAGAAAGTAAAGGTTATATAAAATATTAATGAAATTACAAGCAATAAATGCTTATCAATATAATTCGGCTATAAATTTCAAATCTGCTCATAAGGATAACAAACAAAAAAATAACAAAACAAACTTTGCCTTAATTGTAGGTGGAGCTGTTTTAGGCGTAGCCGTAATTTTAGCGAATTATAACAAAATATTTTGTCATACAAATGTAAAAGACAAATTTTTAAAGACCTGTAAAACATTAACAAATAAAAATTACAAAGCAAGTCCTGATAACATTGAAAAAGGAATATTTCAAGCAGATCTTCACTCGCACACAAATCATTCTGACGGTTGGGGAAGGGTTGAAGATATCTTAAATCAAGCTGCACAATATGCAGATAGTTTGAATAAAAAAACAGGGAAAAAATTTACCTTTGCAATTACGGATCACGATAGAATTTCAAGTGTAAAAGAGGCTCTTGAAATTATAAAAACTAATCCGCAAAAATATAAAAATATAAATTTTGTTCCGGGAGTTGAGATGAGTTTTGCCTTTAATTCTGATGGGAAAGTCAAATCAGGAGAGCTTCTTGCTTATTTTATCAATCCTGATTCTCCGGCAATAAAAAAATTGATTTTAGAATTAAATGAAAACCGTAACAAAATGTTTGATGATTGTATTGCAAAACTTGGAAAAGGTTTTTCAAGAGCTGATATGGAAAACTATTTTATAAACAAAGACGGTGAAACTTTTGCTTACAATTTGCATTACAGGTTAAGGAATTATGCACAGATTAAAAACAGAATAAATAAAATGGCAGAAGAATCAAACCAAAATCCTCAAAATTTGTATAACGAATTAATGAACGGTTACATTTTTAATCAAAATCGCAGAAAAGTTCCAAAATACAATGTATCTCCTCAAGGTTTTGATGAATATTTAAAATCTATCGGGAAAATAACAAAAACAGATATTATCGATAGTAATATAGACAAGATTTGTGAAGAATTTTATCCGAAAATAGTTGATGGAAAAGTAGTTTCTGATACGGAAAACAGTATTGAAAAAATACTTGAAACATTGAAAGATGAAAAAGATATAGTTCTCGGTTTTGCTCATCCGTATTTTTTAGCGCAAAAGATGAAGGATTATAAAAAGGAATTTTTAGACATTTTAAAAATGGCAAACGGAAAAATTCAAACAGTCGAAATTTATCATCAGGCTTATAGTCCGCAAATTAATCGGGAACATATACAAGGAGTAAATGACTTTCTCTTATCTCAAAATTTAATTCCTTTAGGTGGCAGAGATAATCATAGTGCAAAATTCTTAGGTTAATTTTCTTTGTCGGTTAAATTTTCTGTAATAATACCGCCTGAACCACGATCAATTTCACGTTTAAACGGTTTGTCATTTTCGTCATACCAGGTTTTAACCGTTCCGCGTTCTACAATTTTTTCAATTCTTTTTCCGTTTTCATCAAACTGCATATATGTTGTAATTTCTCCGGGAAAAGATGTTATTATTTCGGATTTTTTTACCCCGTTATCATAATAATCATAATCATGTTCATCTTTTTTTGCAAGGACGTTATTTTCATCATATACAGAATCATTTTTATAAATTATTTTTCCATATTCATCGTAATGATGACAAATTTCAATATTTCTATCCCTTGCGTAATCCATTATGAGTTTATTTTTATTATTATAACTTCTAAAAATTAAAGCCCCATCAGGACATTTTTCATAAACAGATAAACCAAATTCGGTTTTTTGTTCAATAACTTGAGTTCCGTCAGGCTTTACATAAGAAGGAGCCATCGGATCTTTGTTTTCTTTTTTCTCAAACGGGTTTACAAAAAAATTTTTAGCCATGATATTCATTATATCGTAAAAATTTTTTAAATCTTTAATATAATCCTCTATTCGGATTAATTATGATATAATTTTGTTATGAAAAAAATTTTTCTTTTATGCTTGATATTTCCTTGTTTAATAGTTTCTGCAAATGAAATAACAGAAGATTATTTTGATATTGCATCAAATTATGCTATTTATGGCCAATATAATAATGCTTTAGTTTATGTAAATAAAATTTTGGAAGAAGAACCTTCGAATAGTGAAGCTCAAGATGTAAAAGCTGTGCTTGTAAGGACAATAAATCCAAATTCAAAATCTTATCTGACAACAACTAATAAAAATATACGTGACGCTAAAAATTACGAATTGCAAGGTGAAAAATTAAAACAAATTGAAACATTGGCAAATTTATCAAATGATTATTGGTCTTTATATTCTCTGGCTCAATATTATTTTGATAATGAAGATTACCAAAATGCAATACTTTATTATCAAAAATCATCTTTGTTAAAACCTGACTTTGCCCAAAGTTATTTGGGGTTAGCGCTTTCTTACAACAGGACAAGTGATTTTTCAAATGCTTTAAAAATGATAAATAAATATTTAACATATAATAAAGAAGCAGATATAGCTTATGCATTAAGGGCAGAAATAAATATGCAATTGAATAATTTGTCGGAAGCGGAAAAAGATATTAAACAAGCTCTTGAAATCGATGAAAATCTTTCTTATTTATTAATTGAAGCAAAAATCTATTACGCAAAAGGCGATTATGAAAAAGCCTGGGACAAATTCAATCTTCTTTCCAAAAACATCCAAACATCAGAGGTTTACAAATATCTTGGTTTGTGCGATTATGCATTGAACAATCTGCCAAGTGCTTTATTAAATATCGATAAAGCAATCATTCTTTCTAATGAAGATAAAGATTTGAATAAAAGATATAATGAAATAAAAACAGCTCTGGATAAACAATGAAAAAAACTACAAAAAAATATTCTACAAAATCTATAAAAAAAACGGAAAAGGAATCAACCGTGACAAGACTTAAAAACTGGTTAATATCAATATTGCTAGCTGTAGTTATGTTTTTTGGACTCCAATGTTATAGCAGCACTTCTGCCTTGAAGTTTGTTCAATTGAGCGATGTTCATTTTTATACAGGACAGAACAATACAACATATAAAATGATTGCAGAATCACCGAAACTTTTAGAAGATGCAATTTCACAGATAAATGCAACTCCGAATATTTCTTTTGTAATGTTCACAGGTGATTTGATAGACAAACCTTTTGAAAAAGAATTAAGTGCATTTTTACCTTATACTGAAAAAATTAATGTTCCTTGGTATTTTGCGTTCGGGAATCATGATACAATGCTTGGCGGATATTTAACCCCAAAAGTATATATGGAACTTGTTAATAAATATAATAAAAATTACAAATTTGAAAAATCATATTATTCTTTTATTCCTCAAAAAGGTTATAAAGTGATAGTGCTTGATTCTATAATTCGTGATAAATTAACGTCAAATGGCAGAATAGGTGAAGAACAACTTTCTTGGCTTGATAATGAACTTGCAAATTCTAAAAAAGATACAGTTTTAATTTTTATGCATGTTCCGGTTCTTGAACCTTATAATAGTCCAAATCACAGACTTGTTGATGCTGATAAAATGGAAGCTGTTTTAAGTAAGTATAAAAATCCGATAGCTATTTTCCAAGGTCATTATCATGGGGCAAAAATTACGCAAAAAGGAAATATTTTATATGTAAGTTGTCCTTCTCTTGTTTCTTATCCAAATGCTTTTAGAATGGTTACGGTTACAAATTACAGGAATAAAGTTGTTTTTAATATTCAAAATAAAGAAACAAATTTGAAAAACGTACAAAAACTTGCAAAAATACTTGTTTTTGCAACAAGTGTTTATGCAGGCGAAGAAAAAGATCAAAATGCAACAATTACAATAAAAAAATAAGGAGCATGCTGCTCCGTCCATAACTTTAATTTGCATAACAAACTTGCAAATCTAAACTAAAATAAACATACTATTCCCAAATAAATGGGTTTTGTACAAACTTTAAAAAAAGGATAAAATTATGAGTGAATTTAAGGTAAAATTTAGAGGTGTAAGAGGAAGTTATACCGTAGCAAATAAAGATTTTTTGCAATATGGCGGAAATACTTCTTGTGTAGAAGTTAACGTTAACGGACATTTAATAATTCTTGATGCCGGAAGCGGGCTTATAAATGTAGGAAATGATCTCACGGAAAAATATATTGCATCAGGTTTGCATCCATCTGACAGAAACCACATTAGAGCAACAGTATTAATTTCTCATATCCATCAAGATCATATTCAAGGGTTTACGTTCTTTAAACCTTTACATATTCCTTCATCCGTAATTAATGTATACGGTAATGTAAATTATAATGAAAGTCTTTCTGATGAACTTGCAGAATTATTGTTTGGTAAGTCTTTCCCTCTTGATTTAGGTGATATTGCCGGAAATTTAAATATTAAAGATTTGAGTGAAACGGAAGGAATAATTCTGCGTCATGGTGAAGCCCCGATAATTAAACGTATTGAAAATGAAAATGATACTAAAGTAGAAAATGATGATGTCTTAATAACTTGTTATCGTTCATACGCTCATCCGCAAGAGGGAGTCCTTATTTATAAAATTGCATATAAAGACAAAGTACTTATCTATGCAACAGATAAAGAAAGTTATCCGGGCGGAGATAAAAAATTCGCTAATTTTACACGTAATTGCAATCTTTTAATTCATGATGCACAATATACAATGGAAGACTATTTAGATGCTTATTCTCCAAAACAAGGTTATGGACATTCAACATTTGATATGGCTGTTGAAGCTAAACATCAAGCAAATGCTGAAAAACTTGTATTTTTCCATTATGACCCTGATTATGACGATAATAAATTAAATGCAATTCGTGAACATTATAAACAAGATGATATTATATTTGCTTATGAAGGTTTAGAAATTGATTTAATGTAAATTTTAATTAAATTTATAAGTATGAAAAAATATTTACTAATATTGCTGATTTTGTTGAGTTTTACGACATCAGGTTACAGAAAACCTGATGTATATGTAATTGATGCGACTAAAAATGCTTATTTGCATAATAATATGGGTTTGCGTTATATGAATGAACATCTTTATTATGCGGCAATTCAGGAATTTAAAATTGCAATAAGTTTAAACCCAAATACTCAAGCAACTTCTGTTTATTATAAAAATATAGGTGATGCTTATATGGCAATAGGTTATCCTAATATGGCACGTCAGCCTTATGAAGATGCAATTCGTCAATATAACCTTAATTTTCAATATTATCAAAATCTTGCCAAATGTTATAAGTCATTAGGTCTTGTTGATGCTAAAATTCAGGAATATAGCAAAGATAAAAATATATTGAATAAAGTTATGTTAGGTATTTTGTATGTGGAAAGCGGGAATAAAAAACGCGGAATAATTATTCTTGATGAATTTGCAATGTCAGAACCTGATCTTATAATTACTACGGCTGTTAAAAAGTATATAAAAGATACCGTAAAACATGTTGATGATTTATAAAATATAACTCAATATATTTTAAATACTTGTTGATAAAGACGGTGCAATACTTATAAACTGACGAATTAAATCAGCATCCCAAAGTTTTCCTGCACCTTCTTTCAGGATTTCACAAGCTTTTTCAACACTCATTCCTTTACGATATGGTCTGTCTGAGATTAAAGCATGGTAAGTGTCTGCAACTGCAACGATTCTTGCCGCAAGAGGTATTGCATCTCCTTTTAAATGTTCAGGATAGCCGCTTCCGTCAATATGTTCGTGGTGATATTTTACAATAGGGATTAAATCCCTCAGAGCTTCATTTGGTTTTAATACTTTTTCAGCACCAATTACGGGATGCTGTTTCATAATTTCCCATTCATCATTTTCGAGTTTTCCTGGTTTCTTAAGTACATTTTCAGGGATTCCGATTTTGCCTACATCATGTAAAAGCGCTCCGAGTTTAATTCTTTGTACTTCGTCTTCAGGTAAATTCACTGCACGTGCAAGAGCTTCTGAATAGCGTGAAACTGATGTTGAGTGACCTTTTGTATAAGGATCTTTTGCATCAATTGCACCTGCCAGAGAGTTTGCAAGCTCCATAAGATGATTATGTGAAACAATTTGTTCATTGTTAAATTTATGGATAAGTTCTTCGTTAAAATCTATACCAAGTTGTGAATGACGTTTGGCTACAACTTCCGCAAAAGAATTAAGTGCATCGTTATCCCAGAAATTGAAATCGGATGAACTTATTATTGCAGACATGCCTTCTTTATATCCTTTTGCTTGAGAAATGTACATTGCTTGTTCTGCAAGGATTAAGAGTTTTTCCTGATCTCTGCTGCATTCCGGATATGTTGCAATTCCGACAGAAACCTTGACAGGTCCCACGTCATCAACAAAACAACAAGATAAGCAATAAGTTATATATTCAGCCAAATATTTAGCATCAGGTGTATTTGTATCAGGCAGAATTATTGCAATTTCATCACCGCCGTATCGTCCTGCTTTATCTGTACTTCTTATGTTTTGTTTGATTTTTTCGGCAAGAAGTTTTATTACTTCATCACCTTTAGCGTGTCCGAGTTCTCTGTTTATTTTTGAAATGTTGTTGACGTCAAGCATGATAATAGACAAATTGGATTCATTGTCTTCTGCTTTTTTAATTTCAGCTTTAAGAACTTCTTGGAAACCTCTGTGTGTATATAATCCTGTAAGTGTATCAGTATTTGCAAACTTATTAGTTTGTTCTAAAAGCTCAATATTATCCATAAAAAGAGCGCAATAATCAGCTATAAATGAGAATAAACCGATATGATTTTCAATATCATTTTTCCCGATTATCATAACTCCTTTACAGCCGCTTACGGAATTTAGCGGGAATAAGTAAGCTGATGATTCATTTAGATAAGGAATATCAAGAAATTTATTGTTGTTTTTAATAACAGGTTGAGCAGTTTTAAAACATTCAATTACCGGATTTGTTTCATCTGACAGCAAAAGCTTTGATGTATATGTGCTGCCCATAGAATTAAACAGTTTTATATTTATGCAATTAGATTTTTCATGAAAAACTCCGAAAGCTGTAAAAACACTGTTCAAAGTATCTGTAAATAAGTCATGTACAGATATAAAAAGCTCATGTACGCTTGTTTTATTGGATAAAGTATCATTTAAATTATTAACAAGTTCAGCATAATCAATTACCCTGTGAGAACTTGCAACAGAATTGTTCATGTAGCCTGCATACATTCTGTTAGCGGTTTTGTTGGTATTAAAATTATTAATACGAGCAACTATATTGTTAGTTTCTGAAGTTATGGGATTTGATACCGCTTTAGGTGGTGTTGATTTTTGTGTTTCAGTGTGTGTATTTATATCAATTTTTATTGGTGCAGGTTTTTTTAATGCAGGTTTTCTAAGCTCATTTAACTGTTTTGCAAGAGGATTTGAAACAGTCTTATCAGCTTTTTTAGACTTTTTTGATTTAATATCTTTAATTTCTTTTTCTTTATTATCGTTCAACACTTACACCTACACACATTTGTTATAAAACTGCTGACAAATTATTTTTGCCTGATATAATGTTTAGTTTTACATTCCTTAAACTATTTTATTATATTTTTGCTTAAATACAATACGCCATTTAGACGGCAAAATTTACCGCTTATAATAAAACGGATGATTATTTTTAAAGTTATAACTATTTAGCAAATCCTATTACATTTGTAGTATAACTCTTATTTTTACATTTTACCAGTATTTTAATTGTTTTTTTTACACAAATTAATGTTTTTTATATTTTTATAGTATAATTTTAAAAAGATATACCCGTTTGCAGGAAGTTTTTCTTTTTGGAGTGCAGATAGATTTGTGGGTTAAATCGAAAAAGAAAAAGTTGCTATAAAATTTTATAAGGGGAAATTATGTTAAACGCGTTGGTTCAAAATTACGGAATGATTATATCCGGTGCAATTCTTTTAGTCGCATATATTTTTATTGCGTCAGAAAAAATTCAAAAATCTGTTGTTGCACTTGTTGGAGCTGCTTTGACAATGCTTTTGGGACTTTTACCGTTCCACGGGCATTATGATATTCAAAGTGCAAAATATATAAAATCCGTATTTGAATATATAGAATTTGATGTAATTTTTTTGCTTGTCGGTATGATGATAATTGTTCATATAGCTTCTAAAAGCGGGGTATTTAAGTGGATGGCTTTAGAGCTTTTGAAATTAACTAAGGGACATCCAAAGCTTGTTTTATTTGCTCTTGCTTTGTTTACAGCAATTGCATCTGCATTTTTGGATAATGTTACAACTGTTGTGTTGATTATGCCTGTAACTTTTGTAATTGCAAAAGAATTGGAATGTGACCCTATACCTTTTTTAATAACCGAAGTTCTTGCTTCTAATATTGGCGGTACCGCTACATTAATAGGTGATCCGCCAAACATTATTATAGCTTCAAAAGCCGGTTTAAGTTTTATGGATTTTGTAAACGAGCTTACTTTAATTGTAAGTATTATATTTGTGGTTTGTATAAGCATTTTGATATTTATGTTCAGAAAATCACTTAAAGCTACTGCTGATAAAATGCAGCATATTGCAAATTTAGATAATACAAAAACAATTACTGATAAATCACTTATGATACGTTCTATGATTACTTTAATCCTCGTAATTTTAGGATTTGTAACCCATGATATGACAGGAATTCCTGCTTATGTATTTGCGGTTGCAGGCGGTGCGTTTCTTCTTTTGTTTGAAAATCCGAAAGAAGTTTATAAAGATGTTGAATGGCTTACTATATTTTTCTTCATAGGTTTATTTATAATTATAGGCGGATTTGAAGCAAACGGTGGTATAAGTTTTCTTGCAGATAAACTTATTGCATTTACTCATGGAAGTTTATCCGCTGCAACAATGTTCATTTTATGGGGTTCAGGAATTTTATCAGGAATAGTTGATAATATTCCTTATACTGCAACAATGGCACCTATGATTGCACAAGTACAGCATACATTGCCTTATGCGGGAGTCGGACATCATCCTTTATGGTGGGCTTTGTCGCTTGGTGCTTGTCTTGGAGGAAATTTGACAATAATTGGAGCTGCTGCAAATGTGATTGTTAGTGAAACTGCTACAGTAAACGGTTATCCGATATCATTTATGCGTTTTATGAAATATGGTTCACTTATAACATTTATTTCATTAATATTAAGTTCCGCTTATTTATATTTAAAATATTTACATTAGTATATTAATTTTTAATTTCGCTTTTTATGATAAAATGATTTTCGTGATTAGGGAGATATATTTTTTTATGGAAAAAACAATTAATTTTATAAAGAAACATAGTGATTTATTTACGTTTCTTGGATTGTTAGTAATATGTTATTTTGTATTTTTCTTTAATATAGGAAACTATGCATTAATGGATGTCGATGAAACAAGATATGTTTCAATGGCAAGAGATATGTTCCATGGAAAAGATTTTTTAACTCTTTATTTAAATGGGGAATATTTTTTTGAAAAACCTCCTCTTTATTTTTGGGGAGAATGTTTATCGTTTGCAATATTCGGAAAGGTAAATGAATTTACGGCAAGATTTCCTGTTGCTTTATATGGTATGCTTTCGACTTTGCTTGTATATTATACGGGTAAGAAAATTGTGTCAAGAAGATTTGGATTAATATCTGCAATAATTCTTGCTACTACACTTGAATTTGTTATGCTTGCAAAGTTTGCAATTCTTGATATTGTTGTAACTACATGTATCGGTTTTTCTGTTATGTTTGGCTTTTTAAGTCAATTTGTTTCAGATAAAAACAAAAAATATATGTGGTGGTTGTTTTATATTTTTTCAGGACTTGCTGTAATGGCTAAGGGAATCCCAGGTTTTGTTGTTCCTTTTGCGGTAATGTTTTTTACGACATTGGCTAATAAGACTTTTAAACAAGTTTTTAGACCACAGTATATTTTACCGGGATTTTTATTATTTTTCTTAATCGTGCTCCCTTGGCATATTATTATGTTTAAAATCCATGATCCGCTTTTCTTTAATGAATATATTATGAAACACCATATAAACAGGTTTTTCTCATCAAGTCAAATTGATAGAGAGCAACCGTTTTATTTTTATATAATAACAATATTATGGGGTTTAATCCCTTGGATTTTCTCAGTAATTGCAATTGCGATTGCTAAAGTTAAAGCTTTAAAAAATATAAGTTTTAAAGATTTATCAGACAGAAAAAAATTTCTGTTATTTAACATAATTGCATTTTTGGTAACAATGTTATTCTTTTCATCTTCAAAAACAAAATTAATTACTTATATTTTACCTGTTTATTTCTTTACCTCTTTTATCATAGGTTCTTTATGGGAAAATTATTTATTTAATAATAAATACAAAAAACCTGTTAATATATCTGTTTATATTTTGGGTGGAATTTGTATATTTGCAGGAATTGCAGCTTGTTTTTCGAAGTATTTTTTGCCTGCTCAAATGTATGCTGATTTTCTTATAATTAAGTGGTTTTGTATAATCCTTGTATTTCTTTTTGGTATTTTTAGTATAATTTTTGCATATAAAAATAAGTCCAAAGGAGTTTTTGTTTGTTATGCGTTGCTTGTAATTATTACATCTGCTTTCGGGACAAAATTATTTTATAACATGGATTATGAATTCGGACAGAATGATTTGATGAAATTTGCAAAATATGCAAAAGAAAATAACAAAAAAATTGTTGTTTTGAATAATGAAAGAAAATACTCTGTACTTTATTATTATGGTTCTTATGTAGATAAATATAATAAAAGTCGTGTTTATTTTATATCTTTAGATGATGAAAAAGAGATGGCAAAACTTGGCGGAATTCTTGATGACAGAGATGTTGTAGTTGTTGTAAGAGAAAAACAAATGCCTCAGGTTGATGAAGCTCTTAATTTTGATATATTGCTTGATGGCAGAAAATATTCGTTAGTAAAGGTTCACTAATGCTTAAAAGATATGAAAAATTTCTTGAAAAACTGGATAAAAGATTAGAAAAATACTTTGAGGAACAGTGTGAGTTTATCAAATGTAAGCCCGGTTGTTCTGCTTGTTGTGAAGTCGGAGAATATCCTTTTTCAAGATTAGAGCTTGAATATCTTATGTCAGGTTTTGTTGAACTTCCTTTCGGGACAAAGCATATTATAAAAGAAGAGATAAAACGTCTTAAAAAGGAACATCCAAAATTATATAAATGTCCTTTTTTAATAAATAATATGTGTTGTGTTTATAAATACAGAGGAATTGTATGCCGTACTCATGGGCTTGCTTGGTATGATGAAGAAGCTAACAGAATAAGGCTTCCGTATTGTGTGAATGTTGGATTAAATTACAGTAAAATATTTGACAGAGAAACTGGTGAAGTATTTTTACAAAATCCAATAAAAGAACGTTTGAGAATAGATACTATATTAAGAAGTCCTGAAGCTCAGCAATACAGATTAGAATGCGGTGAAATAAGACCGTTAATCGATTGGTTTTAAGGCAAAAATTATTTCGAATAATATTCTTGCTTTTTTAGAGAAAATTAATTAAAATGTTTTTTATGAAAGAAAAAGCTCAAAAAGAACTTGATAAATTATTACAAGGGAATAAAAATTTTGTAAACGGTACATTGACATCTAAAAATATGTCAATTGAAACATTAAAAAAATATGCATTTCATCAGGAGCCTTATGCTTGCGTTTTAACTTGTTCTGATAGTCGTGTAGTACCTGAAATTATATTTGATTGCGGAATTGGTGAATTATTTGTTGTTAGAGTTGCAGGCATGACAACGGGACCTAATGTTATTGAAAGTATTGAATATGCTGTTAAAAAACTTGAAGTACCTTTATTAATACTTCTTGGACATGATGATTGCGGGGTTATGAAATATGCAAAAGAACATTATCCGGAACCTATGAAAGATTTTTCATCAATTTTGAAATGTGTTTACCCTGTTTTAAATCATAAAGAAGATATAAAATGTCATAATTTCTTTGCAAAAGAACACACAAAATGGGTTGAAGATTATTTGATGCAGCATTCTGTGATTATTAATGAGGCGGTTAAGGCAGAAAAACTCAAAATTGTAAAATGTCATTTTGACCATTCAACAGGATTGGTTAATTTAATATAAAATAAAATTAATTTTAATAAAAACAAATAATTTTCAAATTATAAATAAAGACACGGAATGCCAATAACCTTACACTCCGTGTCTTATTTTATCGATTACCTTTAGAGATTTGCGTGTATGAGCTTTTTTAATTTATTAATTAAATAATCTTCAGGGTAACCGTCCGTATCCCGCCGCTTATTTCGCAGGAAGTTTGCAGGTTATCACTATCACCTGCTTCGAAAGTAAAGCACAGACTGTATACACTTTACTCACCTTTGTACTTTAGATGAGCTGCGCTTCCCTGCAAGCGTAATATTCGCATAATTCGGCTTTAAGATACGAAATTTATATTCAATTAATTGGTATATGTTTAGAATACTATTTTTTTTTTTTAATTTCATTCAACTTTTTGTCTATTTAATTGTTCTTGTTTATATACTTTTGTGCAATAGAATTGACTTTCTTTTAAGTAATAATTTATTTGCAAGAGGAGATTTTATGGCAATAAAAATGTTAGTATTTGATTATCGCGACAGTGAAAAAGAATTTTTCGGAACACGTGAATTAGAAAATTTTGAGATAACTTTTTATAATGAAAGTTTGAATGATCAAACTGTTGCGGATTTACCTCAGGAAATTTTGAATAATACTTGTGTAATAAGTGTTTTTGTAACCTCTGAAGTTAGCGAAAATGTTATCAATGCGTTTAAGAATTTGAGAATAATTTCAACACGCTCAACAGGAGTTGAACATATAAATTTGAAGGCTGCAGAGAATAAAAATATTTCAGTGATAAACGTTGAAGGATATGGAGCTGTACCTGTTGCGCAATATACATTTGGGTTGCTTGTTGCTCTTGTAAGACATATCTGTTTTGCTTCTGCTTCTATATCTGGCGGAGATAATATTTTTACAAATTTTGTCGGACGTGATTTATCAAATTTAACCCTTGGGGTTATTGGTACTGGAAGTGTCGGGGTGAGTGTTTGTAAGATTGCCAAATCTTTTGGAATGAAAATTTTAGCCTATGATATTGCTGAAAAACAAGAAGTTGTAAGTAATTATGGAATAACTTATGTGGGATTAGATACTTTGCTAAAAGAATCAGATGTTGTAACATTACATTTGCCTTATACGAATAAAAGTTATAATATGATAGGTTTTGAGCAATTTAAAATTATGAAAAAATCTGCTTACTTAATAAATACATCAAGTGCAAAAATTGTTAATATGGAAGATTTGTATAAAGCGTTGAAGGAAAATTTAATAAGTGGTGCAGCGCTTGATATAGTAATATGTGAAGGTGTTAATTATAAATGTGCAAATTTATCTAAGAATTTAAAAGAAGGTTTGGTATGCCTTAAAGAAACAGAAATTATAAATGTTTTGAGTAAAATGCCAAATGTTATAATTACTCCGCATATTGCATATAATACTCAAGAAGCTATAAATTATATTTTAAAAGTTACTTTTATTTCAATTATAGAATGTATTAAAGGCGGGGATTTGAATAAAATATCTTAAAAACTTTTTTAGGATTATTTTTGTAATATTTGTGCAGAAATTATTCCTGAAATGTAATCTTTACGTTTTACAAATTTAAATCCTTTGCTTTCAAAATCTTTTATTAAAGATTCAGGTGGCGGAAAATTTTGTTTTGATTTTATAAGATAATCATAAGAAAAATAATTTTCTGTAAAAATTTTAGCTAAAAAAAGAGTAATTTTTTCAAAAATCTTGCTTTGCATATTATTTTGTCCAAAATCAATATGGAGGAAATATCCTTGAGGTTTTAAAATTCGATAAACCTCCTCAACTGCTTTTTCTGCATTTTGTATATTTCTGAGTCCAAATCCCATTGTTACAATGTCAAAAGTATTATCAGGATGAGGGAGGTTTGTTACATCTCCTTGAAAATATTGAATTTTCCCTTTTGCAGTTTTGTTTTTTGCAATTTTTATCATGTTTTCTGAAAAATCAATTCCCGTAACATTGGTTGTCGGATACAAATTTTTGATAATTCTTGCTAAATCTCCTGTTCCGCAGCATAAATCTATAATATTATCATTAGCTTTTATATTAAGGTTTTGTACGCTTTTTAATTTTACATAATAATGTGTTCCGAAAGACATTATATTATTCATAAAGTCATATTTTTCAGATATTGTATTAAACATTATTCTGATTGTTTCCGGAGTCTTGTCGATGAGATTGTAATTCGTCATATATTGTTACCTTTTTGCTTAAATCTAATCTTAACATATAATATATTTATGAACATAGCTTTTGTACCAATAGATAACAGGCCCGTTTGTTATACCCTTCCTGAACAAATTTGTGCAATTGATAAGGAAATAAATTTGTTTTTGCCTGAAAGAGAATGGTTGGGTGATTTACATAAATACGCTGATGTTGATAAAATTTTTGAATGGCTGGAAAATTTAGCTGATACAGATGTCATTATTTTGTCACTTGATACTGTTGCTTATGGGGGGTTAATTTCTTCAAGGAGATGTAACGATTCTTTTGAAAAAATAAAAGAAAGAGTCGAGAATTTAAAAAACATACTTGAAAAAAAACAGGCAAAAATTTATGCATTTTCAAGTATTATGAGAATTTCCAATAACAATATAAATGAAGAAGAAAAAGAGTATTGGAGTGAGTGGGGAAAAAAAATTTTTGAATATTCTTATAACACTCATAAAATGAAAAAAACTTATGAAAATGATATTCCCGCTGAAATTCTCAAAGATTATCTTGAAACCCGCAAAAGGAATTTTGAGATAAATAAAATATTTTTGGATTATAAAAAACAAGGATTGTTTGATACTCTAGTGTTTTCAAAAGATGATTGCGCAGAGTATGGTTTGAATGTCAAAGAAGCTTGTGAATTAGAAAAACTCGGAGGTTTTGTAAAAACAGGTGCCGATGAAATTCCTCTTACACTTCTTGCCCGTTCAATTAGCGGAAAATTGAAAGTTGCACCGATATTTTTGGAGCCTGATTTTAAAAATCTGATTTCAAATTACGAAGATGTATCAATAGAACAATCAGTTAAAGGCCAATTAAATCTTGCAGGATGCGATATCTATGAACCTTTCGACGCGGATATTTTGTTATATGTTAATAACTTTAAGGAGCATCAGGGTGAAATCGTTATGAAAGTCAATACAGAAACTTTTAAGGGTGAATTTCAAGCTCCTGAAAAGAATTTTATGATTGCAGATGTAAGATTTGCTAACGGGGCTGATAATACTTTTGTCAAAAAACTTTTTGAGAACGATTTTGGAGAGAACTTCTTTGGCTATTCTGCCTGGAATACTTCGGCAAATTCTTTGGGAAGTTTGATTTGTGGTGCGAAGTTTAAATATTTTGCAAAAAGCTTTGATAAACAAGCTTTTCAAAAGCTTCAAACAGTTAGATTTATAGATGATTGGGCTTATCAGGCAAATGTTCGCCAACAACTTCAAAAGCCTGATGTTGATGTGATTAAACAAAAAATGAAACCGTTTGAAAATAAAATTTTTGAAAAATTCAGCGAAAATTATGATATTCAATATAAATTTCCGTGGAATAGATTGTTTGAGGTGGAAGTTTGCATTTAATTGAAATTTTATTTTTAGCCGTTGCATTAGGTATAGATTGCCTTTTAGTGTCATTTTCTCAAGGGTTGATTTTTACTCACAACAGGGTGAAAAATTCTTTGGCTCTTGCTTTTACAATGGGATTTTCTCAAGGAATAATGCCATGTTTCGGGTATTTTTTTACGGGCTTGATAAGCTCTTATATTGAAGCTTATGCAAAATGGTTCGTTTTTATAATATTTTTTATACTTGGTGCAAAATTTATTTATGAGGCATTTAACGAAAAAGAAGAAAAAATCAGTTGCATAGATTTAAAATGTTTGGTAAGTCTTGGTATAGCTACAAGTATTGATGCGCTTGCCTCAGGGGTAAGTTTGAATTTGACAAAAACACCGCTTTTATTGTCTGTTTTATTAATTGGTTTTATGTCATTTATTATGTCGATGGCAGGTTTTTGGTCAGGGAATTTTTTCAAAAAATTGCCCTCGAAATATCTTGAAATTTCAGGCGGTATAATTTTGATTTTCCTTGCTTTTAAGAGTATTCTTTTATAATCAACTATATGCATGATAATTTTAAGAAATATTTGGGTATAATGTTAATGTATTTTGGAAGAGAAAGGGAAGCGATTATGTTGAAAAAAAATGTTATGAAATTTAAGAACCTCGGGGGGGGGGCAATTTAAAGCTTGGTTTAAGTGTATTTGAAAGATACCAAGATAATGCAAATTTCTCTGATTTTAATTTAAGTTATTTATTTGTCAAGAATGGGTTCACATTAGCAGAAATTTTAATTACTTTAGGCGTTATTGGAGTTGTTGCTGCGATAACTATGCCTATAATAACAGAAAATGTTACAGAGAGAGTAAATTCAAGTCGTCAAGCTAATATTGCTTATAAAGTTACGCAAGCTATGGATAAAATGCGTGCTCTTGGCTTATTAGACGGTAGTTATAAAAGTACTGACGAATTTGTAAATGAATTACAAAAACATTTAACAATTGCTAAACGTTGTGATTCTCAGCATATTGCTGATTGCTGGCCTACTAAAAATGTGCGTACTAGTGATGGTGAAGACTTTGATGTAAGTTTGGCTAAAACAGGTAAAAATGTTAATGTAAAAGCTAATAAAACAGGAAATGTGGGATTAGTTTTATCAGATGGAGCTGCACTAATTTTGACATATAACCAAGATGCACAACCGATAGATGTAGGTGATCCTGTTATCGCAGTTAATAAGTCATTACCTGTAGGCTTTGGTAAAACAAAAGAGTTTGCTTACACATCATCTGTGACATCATCAATAGATTTTGTTATGGACGTTAATGGGGGTAAAGGTCCTAATAGTGAAACCAGAAATAATAAATATTATGATATAAGAAGTTTTAATATTGCTCGTTTTTCAGATGGCTGTGATGGAAAAGTTAATGGTAAATGTTATGTATATATGGGTACAGCTACTTGGGATGATGCTATTAAAATATGTAAAGATAATGGAATGTCTTTGCCTAATTCTGATAAATTAGCTTATACTATAAAACCTGTTTTGGGTTATGGTAAATCTTCAATACCTTCTAATTTATGTTATTGGTCATCTGAAAGGGATTATTACGGAGATTCGAGTTTGAGAAGGTGTTCAAGTTTTAGTTGGGCTGGGGGACATGGACGTTCTCCTTCATCAATGGAGGGTGTTTTGTGCGGTGACTAATTTTACTATAGGATATTTTTACAATTCTTAATACGGTTTCAAATCATGGAAAACCATGGCATGAGCATGTTTGCATGATTTGAAATCTGAAAACCATGTGATAGCTTAATATTTAACATGATTGACTTTTAAAAAAAGGCTGTATTGTAATGTTTACCGGGTTCGTTACAAATATTCATATTCTCATGTTCTGCCCTTGAAATAATTTCCTGATTTTTTATAATGTAAGTAAGGAAGAGGTGAAAATACCTCAGATATAGGGATTGTGACAGATTATCTGTGTAATTTTTTCCTGACCTTGGGTGAGATAGTTAAAAAGTGGAGATTATATAAATTGTTTAGAAGTAGGGATATGGGAAGAGCTGTTGCTGTAAGAAGATGGACACCGACTGCTCTTGAATGTTATAAAAGAGGTTGTAATTGTGAAGGTTGCTTTTATAGAGATTTCTTTAGCGGTTCTTCACAAAAATGTCAGATGAAAGCATCTGTACTTGAATTGGTTCGTGTTATCGGAACTCCTAATGTTGAATTGCAACAGTTTATTATTGAAGATTAGTATTTTTTAATAAAAATTTTTGCAATATGAGGAAAAAGGCTTTAAAAATCCTGAAATATATGTTATAATGTAAAAGCAGTATTTATAGGAGGTTTTAAATGCACATTTACGTTAACGGAAGAAACATTGAAATTACTGATGCTATTAAAGCTTATGTAAAAGAAAAAATTGGTAAAGTCGCAACTCATTACGACCAAATCCAAGGTATTGAGGTTGTTCTGTCGGTTATTAAAAATCCCGCAGCTTCCGGAAAACATGTTGCAGAAGTCAGCTGTAAAATGAATACAGGTGTTGTAAGATGCGAAGAAGCTGCAGATTCTATGTATGAAAGTATTGATTTACTTGCTGACAAATTGCTTAGACAAGTTCAAAAATTTAAAGACAAAAGCGTAGGCACCGACAAATCCTCTATCAGAACTGAGGCTAAAGTCGAAGAAAATGCTGAAGCAGTTGAAGAATAATTTATTTAAAAAAAAGAGGTACTTGTTTGTACCTCTTTTTTTTATGATTTATAATATTAACTAAAAAAGAATATTGTGAGAATAGGTTGATAGGGAAAGATGATAAATAATAAAAAAGTAATTGTAATTATGCCTGCATATAATGCTGAAAAAACTTTGAAACAAACTTATGATGAAATATATAAAGATTTTGTCGACGAAGTTATTCTTGTTGATGATAATTCTCAGGATAATACAAAACTTGTTTCCAAAGAATTGAATATCAAAACAATTGTGCATAAAGAAAATAAAGGTTATGGCGGCAATCAAAAATCTTGCTATAAAGCAGCATTACAGGCCGGCGGCGATATAATTGTAATGTTGCATCCTGATTATCAATATACCCCAAAACTTATTCCTGCAATAGTTTGTATGATGGCATTCGGTCAATATGATGCAGTTCTCGCATCAAGAATGCTAGGCAATTCCGCTTTGAGAGGCGGTATGCCGTTATATAAATTTTTTGCAAATAAATTTTTGACTTGGTTTGAAAATTTGTTTACAGGAGAAAATTTAACAGAATACCATACGGGTTTTAGAGGTTTTACAAAAGAAGTTTTGCAATCATTACCGCTTGGGGAATGCGATGATGACTTTATTTTTGATAACGAAATTATTGCCCTTTTGTTTTATAACAAGTATAAAATAGGAGAAATATCTTGTCCTACAAAATATTTTAAAGAAGCATCATCTATAAATTTTGTCCGTTCATGTAAATATGGACTTGGAGTTTTAGCCGTGAGTTTAAAATATAGACTTGCAAAAATGGGTTTGAAATCAAAAATATTCAAAGATAACGCTAAAAAATTAGATTTATCTAAAGAAATTGAATATTATTTTAAATAAAAATTTTTATTATTAATATAAAAAAACACCTCTTTAAAAAGAGGTGTTTTTTTATCCTTTTTGTTTTTATGAAAAGTTTAAGCAAAAGTATTAACCGGTTTCTTTTGAGCTGTAGCTCCCGGAATTGATTGCCAATTTGCAGCCATGATTTTTTTGAATGATTTCAAAGCTGTATCTTCTAATTCACCTAATTCTTCAGCTTCCATAATTAATTCTCTTAGAGGAAGCAAAGCTCTTTGATCTCTCAATACACCTAAAGCTGCAGCAGCACCTGCTCTTACGAGTTCGTTTTCATTACGATTTTTCATAACATCTATCAATGCCGGAACTGCTTTTGTATCATTTAATTTGCCTAATGAAGTTACCGCATAAATTCTAACGTTAACCCATTCGTCGTATAACATATTAATAACTTTATCAACAGCTTTTTTGTTTCCGATTTCACCTAAAGCTCTTGTTGCATCACATCTTACGTTAACTTTTTCGTGATCAAGAGATGCGATTAAAGCATCAGTTGCAACATCGCCAATTTCAATTAACGCATCAGTTGCAGTAATACAAACTTGAGGGTTTTCATCGTTTAAAGCTTCTACCAAAGGTTCTACAACAATTTCACCGCCTAAACGACCTAAAGCACGAGCTGCACGAACTCTTACATCGACATTTCTGTCTTCACGTAAAGATTCGATTAAGTGAATTGTTGCTTTTGAATCGCCAAGTTCACCAAGTGCACGAGCTGCATATAATCTTACTGATCCGTTTTTGTCGTGTTTTAATACATCAATTAATGGTTCAACGGCTTTTGAATCACCCATTTCGCCAAGTACACGAGCTGCATTATATCTAACTTTTTCTGAGTTACTTGTTTTAAGGTCTGTTAATAGTTCTTCAAAAGATTTTTTAACTTGTTTTTTCTTGCTGTTCACACTAATTGTCATTAAGTTTTCCTCCGACACACAATATTAAATTCTACTACACTTATATTTCTATAAAAAATATTGAGAATAAAATATTGCCTTTTTTACCTACTTATATTAATTTTTATTAACCTTACATTTATGTGTTTAAGTGCAGTTGCGATTTCAAATTTCTTTAAGGGTAAAACTGACACTTTATATTCATAATATAACATATTTTTTATTTTTTGTGTTAAAGCAGGCTCATATTTTTTAAAAATAGCTATTTTGTTTTTTTAATATATGGTATCTTTCAATAATATTAGTGCGAAATCTGTTATAAAAATTCACAAATTATTACTCACTACAGATAGTAATAACGAACTCGCTGCCTTTGCCTTCTTCACTGTTTACAATGATTTTGCCGTGATGCTTTTCTATTATCTTTGTACAAATAGCCAAACCAAGACCTGTTCCAACTCCTGAACTTTTTGTGGTAAATCCTGCTATAAATATCTTGCTGAGCTGATTTTTAGGGATACCTTTGCCGTTATCTTTTATTTTTACTATCAGATTTTTAGAAGTATATTCAGTACTGATTGTTATTATGCCGTTGCCTTCAATCGCTTGACAAGCATTGATTAAAATGTTTGTGAAAACTTGATTAAGCATGTTTGGAAAACATTTAATAGTAGGGATTTCACCATAATTTTTTATTATTTTTATCCGGTTTTTTGTTTCGTGTCTGATTAGTTCCAATGTTAAATCAAGCTCTTTATTTATGTCTGCTTCTTGCAATTCTGCTTCATCCAGACGAACAAATTTTTTCAATGAAGTTACTATATTACTGATTCTGTTTATTGCTTCTTTATCTATTTCATTTACATCGGTAAGCATTTCTTTTAATTCAGTATCTTCTATTGAATTGAGAAGCTTTGCGACAATTCCGTTATTTGATTTTATTGAGGCAACAGGTGTGTTAATTTCATGAGCTACACCTGCAACAAGTTGACCGAGAGATGCCATTTTTTCCGAATTTATCAGTTGAATTTGGGTTTCTTTTAATTCTTTTAAAGTGTTTTGCAGTTCTTTTACTGTTTGTATGTTTTTCTGATAGAGTTCTGCTCTTGTAATTGCGTTAGAAAGTTGTGATGAAATTGCTTCAAGAATTTCAATTTCTTCATTTAGTTCTCGTTTTTGATAACTTAGTAAAACTATTACGCCTATTAGGTTTTGAGCATGATATACAGGAACAACTATTCTCAAAATTGGTTGTTTAAAAGGTTTTGCATCAAGATATTCAATTAATGAATTGCATACGGAAATTTCTTTTGCTGCAATAGTTTCTGCTGTTTTTTTATCAAAATTAATTATATCCGGCATTTTTGATTTTTTAAAACCGTAAACTTCTTCTATTGCAAATCCGTTTTTGCAAGTTTTTGCATAATAGGCTTTGTATGAACTAAACATTATAGCAAGTTCTTTTAATGCAGATTGCAAAATTTGTGAGATATCTATACTTTCTCTAATTATATTGGAAACCTTATTTATGAGAGCAATTCGGATTGCTTGACTTTGGGCTTTCATTTTAATTTTTTGTAAGTCTTCATTTTCTTCAACAAGGTTATTAATTTTTTCTTTTAAATTTTCATTTTCTTTATATATATCTGTAAGTTTATTTTGAGCACTGACATCTGTGAAAAATATTATAGTATATTTTCCTTTTTTAATAGCTTGCATATCATAATAAAACAATCTGTTTAATTCTGATTGATATGAAATTCTTGCAAAAAAATTTTCTTTGGAAATAATTGCGTGGTAAATTGGTGAATAAATTTCAATATTTTCACTATCTAAAGGGCATATATCAAAGCTTGAATGATGAGACAGTTTTTTAATATTTGCAAAATCTTTAAACCACCTTTTAAATGTGTGGTTTTGATAAACAACTTCCTGTTTTTTATTTAAAATGATGACAGCATCCCTAAATTGTCTGAAAATATCAAACTTTTTCATATAAATATTATATTTCAAGAAATATTAGTGGGCAATTTTTTAAATATATATCATTATGTTGTCGGAGGTTTGTTATGGAAGGATTTAAAAAAATCGGAGAAAAAATAAAATATTACAGAGAAAAACGTGGATTTTCGCGCCAAACGCTTGCAAAAAGAGCTTATATGACTGTAGGTAAACTTGAGGAAATTGAAAATGGTGAAATTGTTTACCATTTTTGGACGCTTCAAAAAATTGCAAAGGCTCTTGATATAGATTTACCTGAACTTTTAAATTTTGATTAGTTTATTTTTTATGCTTTTGAATAAAAAAATCTTTATGAATAAAGCTTTTTAGATATTTAATGTAACAATTTGTAAAGTTTTTTAATTAATTCTGTTAAAGTTATAATACATTTTTGCCGTAGGTAAGAAGCAAGTAGAGGTTAGAAATTTTAACAGGAGAAAATTGCATGGGTGATATTGGTAATAACGGAATATCTTTTGGTAAGAATAAGAACATAAATTTTAATAATTTTAACGGAATTCATAAAGATGATTTAAAAGCAGAAAAAGGTGCATTGAGAGATTCTTTATTTGTTAAATATGATAAAAACAAAGATAATATTTTAGATGAAACCGAATTAAAATTTTTGCAAAGCGATATTCAAGGATTTGCGAAAAATGAAAAGCTCAGCAATCGTGAAACTAAAAAATTCTACAAAAGTTTGGGGCTTGAGAATAATAAAGATTTAAAACGTGATGATTTATATAATTTTCTTGAAACAATTCAAGCTGATAAAGATTCAATAGCATCAGCATCTACAAACAGTGAAAACGGAACAACTTTTGTTGAATATAAACCTAATGAAAATAATGAAGTAAAAAGACAGGTTTATTCAAATGAACAAGATGGCAGTCATAAACCTGTTGCAGAACAAGTTTTGTATGATGAAAATCATGTTTTAACAACTTTTTATAACGAAGACGGTACAATAAATGAATTTGATGTAAGAGATAACATGCAATTTCTTACGGTTTACAATTCTGATGGCAAAACTGAAATGACGCAGGAATTGAATAAAGATACAAATGAAACCGTCACAACAGAGTTTGCGGAAGACGGAGAAACTATTACTTCAAGATACAGACAAAATGGAGTTGTAACGGAATATCTTGATGCGAATAATGATAGAGTAACTATGCGAGTTACTGACAAGGGTAATGGTGTATCAGAAAAAGTTAAATTTGATTACAATGAAGATGGTTCTTATAAAGAAACTAAATTAGATGAAAATGGTAATCCTTTATCAACAGTAACCAAAAAAGATGATAAAGAACTTGCCAAATCTTCTATTACTACATCCGAAGACGGCTCTACAACAGAAATTGTTACATCCGGTGAAGGTGAAAATATTCAAAGAACAAAAATTGTAAAAGATAAAGACGGTAATATTACATCAAATATAAATGTTGATGAAAACGGCAATGCAGTTGCTTATAAACATAAAGTTAATGAAGGTGAAAACTGGTACGGTATAGTTCAAGCAAAATATGGTATTACCGACCATAAAACAACAATGGAAATAGTACATCAGTTGAAGAAAAATGCTAATGTCAAAAGAAGCTCATCTGTTATGCCGAGTGAAATCGAATTGCCTCCAACAGTAAAATTGAAAAATGGTCAAGAAATCACTTTAAAAAATATTGATGCAAAATATGATGAGTTAAATTCAGCCAAGTCAAAGGTAGATGTTCCTCAAGTTCCTGATGATTTGCCGCAAGCTTATCCGCAGGATAAATTGGCTAAAATAGAGAAAAAAGTTACTATTCCTCAAGAATATTTGGCAGTAAAACCGGAAAATGCCGGTAAAACAATAACTCAATCAGACGGCAAAATTCTTGAATATAATGAAAATGGAAAAGTTCAGTACGTCTATAATTCAGAGGCTGATTTGAAAGCAGATCAAAAGAATATAAAATTTGTTTATGATGATGCAGATAATTTTTTACGTTTCCAAGTAAATAACTATAATGAAAAAGGTCATTTTCTAGGTGGAAGAGCTTATAATTCTGATGGAAATTTAAAATTCTTTACTGTAACTTATGGTATTGATCCTACAACAGGGAAATCTTCTAGAGAAGTATTCTATAAACCGGATGGAAAGTTTTATCAGTTGAATGAATTTGTATATAATGACAATGGGAAAGTTGCTGTTGAGGATTTATTTGAACTAAATGACAATGGACAACTTGCATTCAATTGTCGTTTTATAAATAAATATAATAATGATGTTACAAAAACAAGAGAACTTACATATAATGCTAAAGGTAATCTAGAAGAAGATAAAATTTATGATGTGAAATAAAATATTGTAAAAGAAAAACAGCCCTAAAATAGGACTGTTTTTCAATTTGTTTAACTTAATTATGATTTATTAAACGTTTGCAAGTTCTTTAGATCTTTCAAGTTTAAGAGTGCAAGTTGTAACATCGCAAACACTTGATGGTCCAAAGTATTGAATTGCACCTGGAAATAAATATCTGTCATTCATAGCCCAGTCTTCTCTGTTTTGTTCAAGTTGTTTGAAAACAGGTCCGTCAAGTTTTACTAAAGCTTTTTGAATAACAGGTTTCATTTCACCATGACGTTTTTCCATATTCATCATCATAGTAAGCGGAACACCGCCTGCAATCCATTCAGAAGCAGGTGCTGTAAGATTTCTTACTGATGATAAGTATCCTGTCAATCCGAAGTTGATTAATGCAAATGCGTTAAAACCTAGTGAATAGCAATAATCTGCATCAAAGTTTGATGGGAATGCACATCTTCCTTCGTATCCGAAGAAATGTGATTGCGGATTAAATTTACCGATATAATCACCTTGAGATTTTAACTTGTCTAATTTTGTTGAAATCATTTCGATTAACAATTTTTCAGTTTCAATTTTTGATACTTGAACATTACCGTGCGGGTCACGATCTGCTAATAATTGACCTTTAATAAGTGCAGGTAATGAGTTGTATACTTTTGCATTTGCAGGGTCAAGTCTGTTTTCAACGATATCAAATTTATCACGAATTGTTGTAGCATTAACGAAATCAGGATCGTTTTCCAAAGATGCCATTATATCGTTAAGATTTGAAATCATAGATTTCATTTCAGGTATAAATTCAATTAAACCTTCAGGAACAACTGCAATACCAAAGTTTTTGCCCATATCGGCACGTCTTACGATAACATCACACATATAATTAATAATGCTTTCTAAAGACATTTTCTTTTCTTCAACTTCTTCAGAAATTAAAGTGATATTTGGCTGAGTTTGTAATGCAGCTTCCAATGCAACGTGAGATGCGCTTCTACCCATGATTTTAATAAAGTGCCAATATTTTTTAGCGGAATTTGCGTCACGTTGAATGTTTCCGATAAGTTCTGCATAAGTTTTTGTTGCAGTATCAAAACCGAATGAAATTTCGATTTGATCATTTTTCAAGTCACCGTCAATAGTTTTTGGACATCCGATTACTTGAATACCGCTGTTGTGTGTAACAAACCATTCTGCTAAAAGTGCTGCGTTAGTGTTTGAATCATCTCCGCCAATAATTACAACTGCAGAAATGTTTAGTTTTTTACAAACTTCTAAAGATTTTTGGAATTGTTCTTCAGTTTCAAGTTTAGTTCTGCCAGAACCGATAATATCGAAACCGCCAGTGTTTCTGTAAGCATCAATGAATTTGTCATCAAATTCAACATATTTGCCATCGATAATTCCTGATGGACCGCCTAAGAAACCGTAAAGTTTGTTAGCAGAATTTGCTTGTTTTAAAGCGTCATACAAACCTGCAATTACGTTATGACCTCCGGGAGCTTGTCCGCCTGATAAGATTACACCAACATTTCTTACATCTGATACAGAAGATGAAGATGATTTTTTAAAAGTAATAACAGGTTTTCCGTATGTGTTTTTGAATAAATTTTGAATTTGTTCCTGATCTCTAACAGATTGAGTTGCGGAACCTTCAACCATATCCAGACTGTTAATGCCGTTTGCAAGGCTTTCAGGAAGCTTCGGTTGATATTTTAATCTCTCAATTTGTAACGGTGAAAGTTTTTCCATATTTCTCTTACCTTTCTTAAGTAACACTAATTTTACAATTAGTATTTTACAATAAAAAAGATATTTTTTACACAGCACCGGCTCAAGAATTTGAAGATTAAAAATAGTAATGAAACAAAACTTTACAAAAATGGCAATTATTTTGGGTATATATACTTTATATATGTAGAGTATAAAATTAGAGGCTTGCTATGGGTAAAGTAAATCAAACACAAGGAATTTTAACGGAACAACAATTTAATTCAAGTCCTTTAAAAAATGTAATGTCTTATAAAGATTATTTTGACAAGGCTTTAAAACTTGGTTCTGCATTTACTTTTTCACGAGCAATAGCTATGCAAAATGCTGAAGATACAAAAAATAATATTGAAAATTCCGTAAAAGGTTTTTATCTTGAGAAAGAAAATAAAAAAGCTCAGGCAGAAGAACAATATTACACAGCTTTGGCACAATATGATGCAATGAAATCAAATCAAGAGTCTGCAATAAAGAATTTGAAATATGCAACAAGTATGTATGGAGATGGTTCTTCTCAATATTCTGATGCTTTGAAAAAATATAATCTTTCAACAAAATCACTTTTTGGAGCTGATTTAAATTTGAGTGTTGCAAGAGATCAATTTAATTTTGCAAATACATCTGCATTTAAAGCTTTTCTTTCTACTCAGTTAACTTAAAGTTACAATTCACTTGCAATTTTTCTTTTATATATTATCATGCAACTTGTAGAGTGCTTACGCCAATAATCACTCAACAAGTAAAGGAAAATTAATATGAATTTGAAAAACAAACAGGAAATAGTTAAAAAATACGGTAAAAATGAAAAAGATACCGGTTCTACAGCAGTTCAAGTTGCTATGATGAGCCAAAAAATCACTGAACTTACCGAACACCTTAAATCTAATCAAAAAGATTTCGCTACAAAAAGAGGTCTTTTGATGATGGTAGGTAAAAGAAAAAGACTACTTTCTTATTTGAAATCTCAAAATCTTGATGAATACAGAGATTTAATCAAGAAATTGGGAATCAGAGGCTAGTTTTAAAGCTTTTGAAAAATTTCTAAAAAGGCTGTCATCTGGCAGCCTTTTTTTAGTATAATTATTTAGGTAAAAATAAGTATTTGTATTCATAAAAAATTTTAGAGAGGGAATTTAATTTGAAAACTTTAAAATCAATGCGTCTGCATATAGGAGTTTTTGGCAGAACAAATGTTGGTAAATCTTCATTATTAAATAGAATTACAAATCAAGAAATTTCTATTGTGTCGGAAATTGCCGGAACAACAACAGACGTCGTTGAAAAATCAATGGAGCTTTTACCTGTTGGGCCTGTTACTTTTCTTGATACTGCGGGATTAGATGACGAAACCCAATTGGGTGAAAAGCGTATTGAAAAAACAATGAAGATTATTAATCGTATTGATATTGCGGTTGTTGTTTGTGATTATAACGGGCTCGGTGATTATGAAAAAGAGCTTATCAAAAAGTTTGATGAACTTAAAATCCCTTATTTAATTGTAGAAAATAAATGCGATATTAAAAAGGTTAAAATCCCTGATTATAAAAATGTTTTATATACATCGGTAAAGGATGATGAAAATCTTGTATTCAAATTTAAAGATGCGCTTGTCAAACTTTTGCCCGATGATTTTGTAAATTCACCAAAAATTGTCGGGGATTTGGTTCCGCCAAAAAGTACGGTTATTCTTGTAATTCCGATTGATAAAGAGGCACCTAAAGGCAGAATTATATTACCTCAAGTTCAAACAATAAGAGATTTGCTTGATAGTGATTGTTTATCTTATGTTGTTAAAGAAACAGAATTGAAGCAGGCTATTGAAAACTTAAAAACTCCTCCTGCATTAGTTGTAACAGATAGTCAGGCGTTCAAACAAGTTAGCGAAATTGTACCTGAAAATATTCCTCTTACATCTTTTTCAATTCTTTTTGCAAGATTGAAGGGAGATTTGGAAGAATTTATAAAGGGTGCTGAAGCAATTGAAAATTTAAAAGACGGTGATATGGTCTTAATTTTAGAAAGTTGCACGCACCATGCAATAGAAGATGATATCGGCAGGGTGAAAATTCCTAATCTTTTGAGAAAAAGAATAGGTAAAAATTTGGTTATTCACAATTATGCAGGTCACGATTTTCCTGATTTATCTGATTACAAACTCGTAATCCATTGCGGAGCTTGTATGACAAACAGACGTGAAGTTTTATCGAGGATTTTAATTGCAAATCAGAAAAATGTCCCGATTACTAATTATGGGATAGTAATTTCATATTGTTTGGGAATTTTACCGAGAGCAATTAAGATTTTTCAAGGAATGAATTCTTAAGATGTTTATAAGTGTTCATAAACCATTTGGCAAGTGTTTTTGGGTTTTCGTCAGGGTTCATATAAAATCCCTGAATTTTATCGTGTCCATCAAGTTTTAGGAAAATATTTTCACGTTTTAGAATATTTGATGTTTTTTTTGTAGTTTTGCCTTTAAGGTTTACGTAAAATTCATTATAGGTTCCCGTTTTAACAAAATTTGCTTTTGAAGGATGCAAAGCACCTATTGTCAGAGTATTATTTTGGGGTATTTTTTCAATATTTTTTTTTATAATTTGAATAGCTTGTTTTAAATTATCTTGTTGTTTTGAGATGTGCAAGCTGTCAATATATTTTGTAAGGCTTGCATCTTGTACAAGATGCATTGTGAAACTTTGATTATAATTTTGTGTCGTATTTAAATTAACTTTCATAATAAACACCTCCAAAATAAAAACCATTTTTAAAACGTATTATATAAATTATCAAAAAAAAAAATAAAAAAAAGAAATATTAAAAAAACGTTACACTTGTAGTATTCTTTTTACATTAAAAAAATGATAAAAAATTTTATTTTTGGGTTTAATATATATATATGTATGATTATATGCCCGAAACTGAAGACAAAGAATTAAAAAAAGTCGGTCTTGAGCTGATGTTTATGACACCGGAAAAAGGGGCTGCAGAAAATTGGGTTACGGCTGTAGAGCTTGCAAAAATGATTGATTTGCCTGTTGAAACAGTAAAGAAAAAACTTGTTATTTTGCGTGATTCAGGAATTGTCAGAGTTAAGGGAATAAATCCGAAATATTGGAAATTTGATGATTACAGTTTTCAAAGAATGGATGAAGATGATGAAGTTTATAAACTTTTGTGCAGTTTTGACGATGTAGATTTTGACAGGTATTTTAGTTATTAATTAAATTATTTCTTTAATTAATCAATAATACATACTCCATAAATTTCAGGATGTTTAGTTCTTTTCATAGTAGTTACATTTATACCATTGTTACCATTTGGAGTAAATGAATGATAATCTGCAGAATATCCAACATTTCCTTCAACTGAACTCCAAACTGAAAATTGTGAAGGTAAACCTAGATTTTTTGCATTATTTTCCCAATCTCCTTTCTTAAGTTCATTTTTTAGAGCTTTTAGATCTGATATTGTCGGCATATTATTTTTGCCTCCACATTGTTTTGCAGCTCCCGCAAAGTAGTCATCATTTGCTGAACATTTATTTACTATACCAGAATTTATTAATTTAAAGCATTCGTTAAATGTTGGAGCGGAAGGTATAAAGAATGCTCCAAAGCATTTATCGTTAACTTCTATAGAACATGCATTTCCCAAACCATTTGCATTAAGAGGTATAATGTCATTTTTACCTGATGTAGTCATTCCAAAAGAGTTTGGTTTACTTGAACCGTTCCAGTCATAAATTGCTGCTACACAATTTGTAGAACTTGATTTACTACCAATCCAGCTTGGTGAAGTTGTTTGTGACATAGAACATTTTTTATTATATGACATTATAAAACTTGTACCGTCTGCGGTAATTATACCAATAGTGTTATCCCATTCATTATTTTCATCATTTACCATTTTTAAAGTCTTACCGCTAGTTGTTTTTGAAATATCCCATTCTTTACCGTTATTTAAAGTTACAGTGTCTGTTGGCCAGCAAGAACGAAGATTATTATTGTCACAAATTTGAGCAATGTTTAAATGTTTAGATAATTCATTTGCAAAAGATTGAGTACTGTTATAATCTTCCATTCCACTTGCTATAAGCATTTTATCTGTAGCTTTACTAAACTTTTGTTCTATGTTTTCTACACGTTTTGATTTTACGTAATTTTGAACATTAGAGATAAGTGCTGGAATAGTTATAACCGCAACTACTCCTATAATCCCAATTGTTATAAGTACTTCTGAAAGAGTAAATCCATTTTTAAGTCTTGTAATTTTATAACTTTTGTTTTCAGATAAATTTTTCATAATATTCCCTTTAATAAATTCATATTATATTTATACCCTAAAAGTATAAAATAAATTTATATATATTGAAATAATTTAATATTTTTTAATAAAAAATATAAATCAATTTTAGTTGAAGCAAACATAATAAATTGTAAAATTATTATTATGGATCATAAAAAACTTTTAGGTCAAAAAATTAAATATTTCCGAAAGGCTAAAAAGTTAACGCAGGAACAACTTGCAGAGCTTGTAGGTATGGAACCTAATTCAATAAGTATTATTGAATCTGGCAGAAATTTCCCTACATTAAATTCTCTTGAAAAAATAGCAAAAGCTCTTGATATTGAGTTAAATATTTTATTTAGGTATAACTCAAATAAAACAAATAGTGAAATTATTGATAATATAAATTCTGAATTAAATAAATTAAATAATGATAAATTGGAAAAAGTATTATTATTTATTGAAGATTTTATTTTATAAATTTATTATAATGCTTTATTTTCCGATACAAAAATGGTCAAAGATGTTATTTAAAATATCATCAGTGATTACTTCCCCTGTAATTTCATCTAAAAATAACAATGCTGATTTCAAATCAATCGAAATCAAGTCTTGAAGTTGATGAATTTTTGCGGCTTCAAGAGCTTGAGTTAAGCTCTCTTTGCATTTTACAAGACAATCTTGCTGACGGTTGTTTGTAATAAATTCTGTATCATCTAATGAGAAGTTATAAGAAATTTCTTTAATTTTATTTTTCAGTTCTTCAAGCCCTTCTTTTGTTTCTGTTGAAAGATAAAAAATTCCGTCTTTTCTTTCTTTTACTAAGTCACATTTGTTTGCGATAATTATGTGATTTTTGTCTTTTATCAAGTCAAGAATAGCTTTGTCTTCAGCATTCATTCCTTTGGAAACATCATATAAAAATAAGACTAAATCAGCTTCATCAGCGGATTGTTTAGAGTATTCAATCCCGATTTCTTCAACTTTCCCGACTTCGTCGTTATCTCTTATACCTGCTGTATCAATCAGAGTAATTGCAACATCCCAATCAAGAGTTTCTTTTAATACATCACGGGTTGTTCCTGCAATATCTGTAACAATTGCACGTTCAACATTTAAAAGTGTATTAAAAAGTGAAGATTTGCCGACATTAGGTTTGCCGACAATCGCAATTTTTATTCCCTGACGCATTATGTTTGAGGAATTTGCACAGGATAAAATTTTATTAATTTTTTCAAGAGCTTTTTCAAATTCAGAAATTATATAGTCATATTCAGGTTCTGCAACGTCTTCCGGAAAATCAATTCCTGCAATGATTTTTGATAAAACATCAAATATATCTTTTCTGATTTCTTTAATTTTTGTGCTTAAAACTCCTGACAAATTTTTTGCTGATTGTTTTGCAAAATCTCTTGTTTTAGCATGGATTAAATCTGCAACGGCTTCAGCTTGAGATAAATCCATTTTTTTATTCAAAAATGCACGTTTTGTAAATTCTCCGCGTTCAGCCATTCTTGCGCCGTTTTTCAAAACAACGTCAAGAATGTTTCTCACAACATTAATACCGCCGTGGCAGTGAATTTCAATTACATCTTCTCCTGTGTAGCTGTGAGGGTTTTTGAAAGGAAGAAGTATAACTTCGTCAATTTTTTTATCCCCGTCTAAAATCCAGCCGTGAGAAATTTTTCCTGCTTCCAAATTGTGTTTTGAATATATTTTATCAATGATTTCAAAACTTTTGTCACCTGAAATTCTAATTACTCCGACACCGCCTGTCCCGATAGGTGTTGCAATTGCAGCTATTGTGTCAAATTCCTGTAAAATATTCATAACTCGATTATAACGCAAAAATGAAATACTTATTTGAAAGTAGGATTAAAAATTAAAATACATCAGTTTTAATAGGATTTTTAAATTTAGTGATATTGCCTTGGAATAGAAGTTTGACAGTTCCTACAGAACCGTTTCTGTGTTTTGCGATAATAATTTCAGATTCACCTTTCGATTGAGCTTTTGCTGCCGCATCTTCTTCACCGTCTTCGGCTTTTTTGTAGTATTCATCACGATAAATAAACATTACAATATCAGCGTCCTGTTCAATTGAACCTGATTCTCTTAAATCCGAAAGCATAGGACGTTTGTCAGTTCTTGATTCAACTGCACGTGATAGCTGTGAAAGTGCAAGAACAGGAACATCTAATTCTTTTGCAAGAATTTTTAATCCTCTTGATATTGCGGAAATCTGTTGCATTCTGTCTTCTCTTCCTGCACTTTCCATTAATTGAAGGTAATCAATTAATACAAGACCCAGATTTTTTTCTTCCATCTTTAATCTTCTGCATTTTGCACGAATATCTGTAATAGTACAACCTGAAGTATCATCAATATATATTGGAGCTTGTGCAAATGCGTTCATTGCCGTTGCTAATTTTTCCCAATCTTTACTTTGCATATTACCGGTTTTAACACGTTGAGAATCAATTTCTGCCTCTGAGCATAACATACGCTGCATTAATTGATCTTTTGACATTTCAAGAGAAAATATCGCAACAGGAACTTTTGCTTTTAATGCTACATTTTGTGCAATATTCAATGCAAGAGCTGTTTTTCCCATTGCAGGGCGTGCTGCAAGGATTATCAAATCTGATTTTTGCAAACCGTTTAATATCGCATCAAGTTCGTAAAAATCTGTAGGAACTCCTGTTAATTCATCTTTATGTTCATAACGATATTCAATTTTTTCATAAGTATTTAATACCAAATCTTTTACGTGAACCAAATCTGATGTTGCTTTTTTGGATGCTATATCAAAAATAAGTTTTTCGGCACTGTCAAGTGATTGGTCAATAGGATTTACATCATATCCGAAAGATACAATTTCAGAACCTGCATTAATTAAAGCTCTTTTTATGGCTTTTTCCTGAACAATTTTTGCATAATATTCAATATTTGCGGTTGTGATTGTTTTATAGCATAAATCGTTGACAAAAGCACGACCGCCGATTGTTTCAAGCTTTGAATTGTAATTTAAAACATCTGAAACAGATACTATATCAATTCTTTCATTGCTGTTGAATAATTGAAGCATGGCATCATAGATATATCTGTGAGCTGGTTTATAAAAGCTTTCCGGTTTAATTATTTCAACAACTTTTGTTATAACATTAGGATTAACTAAAATTGCACCCAAAACAGCTTCTTCCGCTTCAATATTTTGCGGAAGCATCCCTAAATTATTTTCTTTTTCTTTAACAGCCATGCCTGAAATTCTCCTGTTACTCCATGATATTACATAAAAAGAAAAATTGCATGTTAAGATTGTTGACAATTTTTTTTTATTATTAAAAATCAATGTTATGAGTAATCTTATTTTAAATTTGAAGGCATCAATTTTAAGTGTTAAATCACAAATCCCCCACGATATAGGTAAAATTCTATTGAGAGAAGCTTTACAGATATCATGTGCTGAATCTTGTACAGGAGGATTAATAAGTTCAAGGTTAACCGATATCCCCGGAAGTTCTGCATATATAAAGGCTAATTTTGTTACATATTCAAATGAAGCTAAACATAAAATTTTAAATGTTTCGCAAGATACTATAAAAAATTACGGAGCTGTCAGCAAAGAATGCGCTTTTGAAATGGCTCAGGGACTTTTTAAGCTTACAGGCAGCGATATAGTAATTTGTACAACAGGAGTTGCAGGACCAACAGGAAGTGAAGAAAAACCTGTCGGCTTAATGTATGCTGCCTGCGGTTATAATGATAATATTCAGGTCAGGGAATTTAAGTTAAATTCCGGTTATTCCAGACGTAATATGAAATTTATGTTTTCTGAAGAAGCTTTAAAATTTGTTCTTGAAACAATAAAATAACAGAATATTATCAATTATAAAAAATTATTATTTCATTATAATATCTGCAATTACTTCCGGAAATTCATTCATTAAAATTTCAGAAAATTGTTCAGTGTCCATTTGAGTTATTACAAGTGACAGTAAATCATTAGGTAATTCTTTAATCATATTTTGAATATATTCAGGTTCAATAACAGACATTGCTTTAACAACTTCTGGTTGTTGTTTTTCTCTGTTGATTATTTTTGTATATGCATCTGCATCAAATAATTGAAACCATTCTTCATGTTCTTTGCCCAATGAAAGAACAAGTTGTTGTTTTTGAGTCGGTTGGAATGCCATTAATGCATCTTTATATTCAAGAGGGTTTAGTTCGCCGAATTTTTTTGACAAGTCGTAACTATTCATATTTTCATGCGATTCTCCGGTAATTTGTTCCAAGACTTGAGCTACATATTCTTCCGGAATTGATTGCATGTGTTTTAAAATTTTATTTTTATCAATCTCACTGCTGGTTAAAAATTTATTTAATTGTTCATCAGGCATAAATTTTACAATTTCTTCTTGAGAAAACATTTCAAAAACAGTGTTTACAAGTTGTTCCGGTGGTAATTCTTCAAGCATTTTCATAAGTTTGTCTTGAGTGAAAAATAAAAGTCCTTGTAATAAATCTTTTTCTTCCATTTCAGGCAAAAATACTTGTAGTTGTTGAGAAGTTAATTCTCGTAAAATCATATATTTATTTTCTGTATCCGCTAAATCGAATAATTCCATAATAAGGCTTGTGTTACTTGTTAATTCTTGTGCAAGTTCAATGGCATATTGATTACCCGCAGCGGCTTCGGCTTCTATGATATCTTCAACAGACATATCAGCATATTTTTCTTCAAAAGTTACGTTGCTGATATGAAGAATATTTTGTAAATATTCAAGATTTGAATCAATAACTAAACTCATAATACTCCTATTATTAAGATAGTAAACGGCAGTTAATTGTAAAAACTTTAATCTTTGTTAATTTTTGTAATAAAATTCTTAATAATTTAATCCTTATTTAAACTTTATATTTTAGTATTAATTTTGTTATGCTTTTATTATATATTTAACCTATGGCAAATAAACAAAATAATGATAAAATAGAATATTTAAAACAAGTTGTATTTTTTATTGATATTCTCGCATTTAAAGATATGGTTCAAGGTAAGAATAAAAAAACAGCAAATGAAATTGCTGTAATTTTACAAAAAATAAATAATTTTGTGGATAGCGATATATTTGGCAAAGACACCAGTAAAGCAGTAACTCAATTTTCTGATTCTGTAATATTATCATTTAATTATAATAAACCATCAGGATTATTTTATGCAATTTTAGATTTATTACATCTTCAATTTGAAATATTTCACGGTTACAATATTTTAATAAGAGGTGCTTGTTGTCTGGGTGACGCTTATCATGATGACAAATATTGTTTTGGACAAGCAGTAAATGAATCTTATTTGTTACAGGAAAAATGTGCGATATATCCTAGAATTATTATATCTGAAAAAATTATTGAAGAGTGCGCAAAACATTCAATACATGAAAATTATAATGAAGAGTCTGATATAAAACAAATTCTCAAACAAGATACTGATGGCTATTGGTATATAGATTATTTTAGTTATGGTGTTTTAATTAGTGAAATGGATGAACCAGAATATTGGGGATATTATATGCAAGAAATTAAAAGAAATATTGAGATAGGGTTAATTAACGATAATATCTCTATAAAACAAAAATATTTATGGTTAAAAGATAAATATAATAAAGCATTATCTGATAAATTAATTAATTTTTATGAAAATAATTATGGTATTAAATTGCAAAAACTACTATAAAAGATTTATTAGATAATTTATTGTAGGGATAAGCTTATTTTTATAAAAAACAATTTAAAATATAATTAAAAAAAACAGAGCAAAAGAAATTTTATATTTTCTAATAAATTATTGATTAAAACATGAAAAATTTTTGATATTAATAAAATAGTATCTTATTTAGAGTCAGTTTGATATTACCGGCGGCAACGGGAATTGAACCCGTGTCAACAGAATGAGAATCTGCTATCCTAACCCCTAGACGATGCCGCTATGGTATTTTTTATCTTTTTATACTTATATATTACATCAAAAAAATTTATTGGCATTGTTTATTTATGCATAAATCTTCACACAATATTATAGGGATTTCTTCTCCTTGTTTTGCATGATATTTAAGTCCTGGGGTAATCAATCCTGTAATTAATCCGACAGTTGTACCGACAGGGATACCTATTGCAAAACCTACTCCGAGTTTTGCCGGGTTAGGAATAAACGCAAAGCCAGTACCGGCACCTGCACCTACTACGCCTAGACCTAGTGTATAAGCTGCCAGTTTTCCTGCTGTATGCCATGGTCCTTCTTTTAATGATGAATCCTTAGTTAAAGGTTTAGCTGACATTTGAATTGCACTTCCGTCAGGTAATATAAGATATTCAAAATTTAAAAATACACGAGCATTTTTATTTGGAATTCTTTGTTTTTCTATTCTTATAATTGTGCCGACAACTTTTGAACAAGCCGGAATTAGCAATGTTCCTTCTTGAGTATATATTGCATTAGGCACTGAAAAATTTACTCTTTCTCCTGCTTTAGCACATTCTGATTGAAATTTGCAATCAAAAGCAACTTTAAAAACATTTCCTTTACAGATTATGTTGCGCAAATTTGTAATGGTAACGTTATTGTTCAATGCTCCTTTTTCGCAAAACATGTGTTCCCGTGCAATAATCTGTTCTTCGCAAACAGGACAGTTTTGGGCTTGGCAAGACATTCCAACTAAAAATATAAAAAATAAAATAATTAATTTTCTCATAGCAAATTTATGATTAATTAATTTATAAAAAATTTCTATTAGTCTTGTTAACAGAAATTTGTATATTAAAAATTAGTCCTGCAGGTAATACAAAAAATTAATATTTTCCTAAACTATTCCCAAAAAGGAGGAATCATGGCAAAACCGTATTTAGATAATATTACACAAACTTTTATTGATAACATTGAATCAAGAGGGGGAAAAACCGTTGATGAAATAACGCCTGAAGAAGCAAGGCAATTTTTAAGTGATTTACAGAAAGAATTTTATTCTCAGATAGAAGCTCAAATTGATGATGTTTCAATTTTCAATACAGAACACGGAGAAATAAGTGTTCGCCTTGTTCGTCCTATGGGAACAAGTAATGAGAAATTACCGTTAATAGTGTATTGTCATGGCGGCGGTTGGGTTATGGGAGATTCCGGTTCATTTGACATGACTATAAGAACTATAGCAAATCAAACAAAATCTGCTGTTGCATTTGTAAATTATAATCGTGCACCTGAATTTCAATATCCTGAAGCTTTGAATCAAATTTGCGATACTATAAATTATTTTGCAAATAACGGAAGCGATTATAATATAAATTCTGGGCGTATTGCTATAGCAGGTGACAGTGCAGGAGGTAATATGGCTGCAGCAGCTGTCATAAAAATGAAAAAAGAAGGAGGTCCAAAATTACATTTTCAAGCTTTAATTTATCCTGTGACTGATGCTGATATGAATTCGGATTCTTATAAGGAATTTAAAAACGGTCCTTGGCTTACTAAAAAAGCTATGGAATATTTTTTTGATGCTTATGTACCTGATAAAAATAAACGCAAAGAAATTTATATTTCTCCTCTAAAGGCTGATATAACTGAGTTATACGGGCTTCCTCCCGCATTAATAATAACTGCGGAAAACGATGTTTTGAGAGATGAAGGTGAAGCTTATGCAAGAAAACTTATTGAAGCTGGTGTTGACACTGCTTGTGTAAGAATTAACAATACTTGTCATGATTTTATGCTTTTAAATGCTTTAAGAGACAGTAAAGCGACACAAACCGCTTATAAACTTTTATGTGAGCTTTTACAAAATGCACTTTACAGCTAATATTTAATTGCTGTTTTTAAACAGTTATCCTGTTTGTGCTCAAAAATTTCGTAAGCTTTTTTTATATCATTAAAATAAAATTTATGCGTAATTAAAAAGTCTGTTGAAATTTTTCCTTCAGAAATCAATTTAATAAGATCTTTGCAATGAGTGGCATCAACACCGCCTGTTTTAAAAATCAAATTCTTTCCATACATTTGAGGTAACGGAAGAATTTGATTTTTTTCATACATTGCAACGATTGCGACAATTGCGTTAGGTCTTGCAATTTTATAGGCAAGCTCAAATGTGTCATCGGAACCTGCAGCTTCGATTACAGCATCTGCTCCGTATTTTGTTAAATCTTTAATTCCTTTTTCGCAGTCTTTAAATTTCAAGATAAAATCGGCAAATCCAAGTTTTTTGGCAAGTTCAAGTCTTGTTTCATCAATATCAATGGCGATAACTTTTTTAGCACCCAGATATTTTACGCACTGCATAGCACAAAGTCCGACAGGTCCAGCTCCTATTACTGCAATAATATCGCCTTTTTTGATTTCACAAAGTTCAGCGCCCCAATAACCGCTTGATAAAATATCTCCGACAAATAAAGCATTTTCAAAACTTACATTATCAGGTAATTTGCTTAATCCGTTATCGGCAAAAGGCACTCTGACATATTCAGCCTGACAGCCGTCTATTTTGCATCCGAGTTCCCAACCTCCGTTTATGCAGTTATTTATGTATCCTCTTTTGCAAAATTCACATTCTCCGCAAAAAGTTTCACAATTAACTGCAACTCTGTCCCCTTTTACAAAATTTTTGACATTATCTCCTGTTTCTACAACTTCTCCTACAAATTCATGTCCCAAAACAATTCCGTTTTTTGCAGCAGGAACACAACCTCTTATTATGTGTAAATCACTTGTACATATAGAAGATAAAGTTACTTTTACAATTGCATCTGTATTTTTTTGAATTTCGGGAAACGGTTTTTCAACCATTTCGATTTTACCATTTTTGCAGATTAAAGCTTTCATAAAATTATATTAACATAAAAAAGCTCCTTTTTATAAGGAGCTTTTTTTAATCTTCACCGGGTATTGTAACCATATTAATAATAAGACCGAGAAATGCCAGAACAACAGAACCGAGAAATGCAGCAAGAAAACTGTCAACTTCAACTCCGGGTGCTATGTATCCTGCAAGCATAAATAGTAAAGCATTTACAATAAGGGTAAAAAGTCCGAGTGTAAGTATGTTAATCGGTAATGTAATAAATACAATTAATGGTCTTATAAATATGTTTATAAGGGCAATGATTACTGTTATAAGCATTGCACTTTGGAAATTTTCAACTTCAATTCCCGGAACAAGCCAAGCTACAAATATTATGGCAAGAGTAAATAATATCCACCTTATAATTAAAACCATAAGCTTTCCTTTCTACTTAAATATTTTAAATTATCTGCTATATATTTTTCATTGCCAAAAAGAATAACATCTGACTTGCTAATACTAAACTTTATATGTATAATAAAAAACGTAAAATCAGAATGAAAAGAGGTTATAATATGAAAGATAATATTTTAATTGTACTTGCGGTATTAATAATTGCAACAATGTGGTTTCAAATTGCAAATTCAAATACAAAAAACAGATATGATGTTGTAACAAGCAATAATATGTTAACTATTTTGGTTGATAAAAAAACAGGTGAAACTTGGAGAAATTGTATTTGCGGAGAAAAATCAAATGTTCCAGGATGCTGGGAAAAAATGGTAACTCTTAATCCCGAACCTTTTAACAAACCTGTTGGTGAGGTAAAAGCAGTTAAAAAAATGCAGGCTCTTATTAAAAAACAAGAAAAATTACAAAAAGAAATGCAAGAAAATACACCTGTACAAACACAAGCTCCTCAACAAAATCAGGAATAACAAAACTTATCAGACCGGAATTTTAATATTCCGGTTTTCTTATTTAAAAATATAGACTTTATCCTTACTTATTAAACTTTACAATAAGGTTTTTGGCGTGATAATATTAATTTATGCTAGAACTTTTTGTGACAGGTGTTAATCAAAATTCGGACAAAATTTTTGTTACTGCTGGACTAACGGCAACTATGCAGAGTTTAGGATATTCCACAGCAGTATATAAGCCTGTACAAACAGGAGTTATTGAAAAAAACGGATTTGTTCAATCTCCGGATTTAGCATTTGTAAAATTTGTTGATCCGTATATTAAAACTTATTTTACTTATATGTTTAAAGATAAGTCAAATCCTCTTATAGCTGCGGCAAAAGAGGGTATTGTTATTGAAAAAAATAACATATTAGCTGATTACCAAAAACTTGAAGATGTCTATGAACTTCTTATTGTGGACGGAATATCAGGATTGGCAACTCCGTTGAGTAAAAATTTTTTGGAAGAAGATTTGATAAAACTTGTTGATTTGCCTCTTTTACTTGTTATTTCAGCTTTTGATGCAGATATAAATAATATTTTATTGACTATTAATCATGCTAAAGAAAAAGGGATAACTTTGCGGGGTATTATATTGACAAATTATCCTGAAAATTCAGGAAATTCTGATGTAAAATTGCTTCCGAGACTTATTGAAGAATATACTGATGTTAAAATATTAGGGATTCTTCCGAGATTAAATAAGGCTGATTTGAATCCTAATGATTTAATTTCTGAAATCTTGAGCGGTGTTGATTTGGAAGCTGTTGTAAATATTAAAATTGCAAAACTTCAATTGTAAAGATTTAATCTTGATATCTTTAAAAATTTACTGTTTTTAGATATAATATATAGTTATATTTTTTGTGTTTTTTAAGGTCTATAATTTTGTTTTTGGTCAAATTAAACAATTTTTCTAACTGAGAAAGGGTGTTTATTATGATAGAAAAGGTTAGCTTTGAAGCTGTTATTCCCACTATGAGAAAACCATATAAAAATGATGTTGTTTCACCTCAATATAAAAATAATATTCTTTATAATTCCCAAACTTATATTCTTGCGTCTTTGTCAGGTTTGGCAGTAATCGGTTTAGGCTGTTTGTTAGGTCCTAAAAATATAAATAATACTGTTCGTCAGGTTGTAAAGCAAGCTAAATAGTTATTTTAAATTAACCTTTTAAAAACATTACAAAATGTAAAATTATATATTTTTTATATACAAATAAGTCAATTTTTTCTTAACAAACTTTTTTATAAATATATAAAGAGGTATAATTGTTTTATGGATAAGAGAGAATTTACCGTAATTGAGAATAAAACAAAGACAGAAGAAAAAGTTGAGAAAAAAACTGTTCTTCACAGTACCAATCCTATTGTTAAAAAGTTTGTTGAATTTCATAAAGAAAATATCGGTAAATTCAGTGTTAAAGATTTGTTCAGGAAATAATGTACCAGATTAAAAATCAAATATATTTAGATATGACAAAAACACAGAAATCAGCTCTGTGTAATTTTTTGCGTGCATTGGTCAAGAAAATGCCTGATATGAGTGTTGAAGATATTTTCGATAAATTTGTAGAAGATGAAAAATATTATTTAGAAATAAACAACCCGCATTTTGAATTTTTACAGGATTATCTTGATGATGATAATTTTCAACAAGAAACGATACTTTATTTAAAAGAGTGCCGGAAATATTATGATTACAAGAAGAAACAAGAACCCATAATTCAGGCACAAAAAGAATATGAGAAAAAAAAGCGCGCTTTTTTGAGAGAAGTAAAAATGTCAAAAGAAACACCAACAAAAAAACAGCTTTATTATTACGAGCGTTTGTGCAAAAAATATAATATAGAGAAAAAAGAGTTAACTTCCAAATTGATGGCGCGTGATGAAATTGATAAAATATTGACAGAACACGATTGCCGTGAAATTTGTGAACAATAGAAAATTACTGAAAATTATGAGTATTCAAGATATTGTAAAAATATTAACCGATAGCGGAATTGAACCTAATGAAGCAAATGTTGAAGTAAAAATGCTGCTTGAACATTTTGCCAATTACGGCGTAAAAGATATTGTAATGGGAAATAAACTTACCGCCGACAAACTCGAAGTTGTTAAAGAAAAAGCACAATTCAGAGCTGAAACAAGACGCCCTATTCAGCATATAATAGGATTTGCAGACTTTATGGGCGAAAAATTTATTGTGAACCCTTCAGTTTTAATTCCCCGAGATGAAACAGAAATTTTGGTCAGAAAAGCTATTGATGTAATTAATCAAAATAATTTTAAAATGGCACTTGATGTCGGGACAGGTTCAGGCTGTATTGCTTGTATGATTGCAAAATATACAGATTGCCAGATTATCGGGTTGGACATTTCATCAGACGCCTTGAATACCGCACTTGATAATGCATCAAAATTAAATCTTTTCAATAAAGCTATTTTTAGAAAATCCGATGTATTTTCTAACGTAAAACCGGGCGAGACTTTTGATATTATTGTATCAAATCCGCCTTATATTCCGCCCAGCGAGAAAGAGAAAATTCAGTCTGAAGTGAAATTTGATCCTCAAGAGGCGCTTTTTACACATGATGAAAAAGGCTTGGAATTTTATGAAAGAATTAGTAAAGACTCCCCAAAAATATTAAATAAAAACGGATATTTGATGTTTGAACTCGGAATAAATCAGTCGCAAGACGTTAAAAACATTATGGAGAAAAACGGTTTTAAAAATATCGAAATAATAAAAGATCTTGCAGGTATAGATAGGGTGATATCAGGGAATTTGTAAACAGATGCGAGGGATAAGATTTAAGAGGTTTAGGCAAGTTTAGAGGAAAATACCCGAGTGCGTTAATTTTTCAAAGCGGTTGGACAAAAATTATGAAAAAGATTTTCGCATAACTTATTAAAAGCGGTTAGTAGAACAATCGTAGGCGTGGTAAACAGATGCGAGGGTTAAGATTTTGAAACAATAAAATGCCGGAAACAGTGAGGATTTCCGGCACATTACTTTAAATTTCTTAAAGTAAAGAGGTGATGATTATATGTGAATTTAGTTTACATAGTCATAAGGTTTGCTTCCTGTTGCCTTGTACAAACTGATTGCATCTGTCATACATTCAATTTTTTGTTGCGCAACAAGTTTTTCTATTGTGAGAAGGTTTTCTTGATATTGAATTAAATCCAGTTTAGAAATTGTACCTTCATCAAATTTGTGTTCATTGTATTTGTAATCTGCTTTTTCAAGATTGAATTGTTTTTCTGTTTGAAGCATCTTATCTTTATCAAGTTTTGATGCTACCAAAGCATCATTTACTTCTTGAATAGCTGTTAGATTTGTTTTGTAATAATTTTGCAAAATTCTTTCATAAGAAGCTTTTTTCAATTTTAAATTAGCTATTAATGAACCGCCTTGGAACAATGGGGTCATTATACCTCCTGCAAGTCCTAAGAGCATATTTTTTGTTGTAAATAGGCTTCCTAAATCTCCTGCATTAAATATTGCACCTCCTAAAATGTTAATAGACGGTAAAAATTCTTTTTTAGCGACTTTCACATCAATACCGGCTTTTTCAACCATTAATTCAGCTTTCAAATAATCCGGTCTGTTTGTGATTATTTCTGATGGAATTTGTGCTGGTACTGCAGTGTTGTAATTTATATTATCAAGGGAATTTCTTTTTAAAGAATTTGCATTTTCAGGACTTTCCCCAATTAGAACGCATAATTGGTGTAACATTTGTTCTCTGTTCTTTTTTAATTCTATTAAATCAGTTTGTCCTTGAACGAGTGATTTGTTTGCTCTTATGGTATCTGCAGTTGAGGTTAATCCTTCTTTATTACTTGCCAGCATTAAATCGTAAATTTCTTGTCTGATATTAACGATTTTTTCTTGAAGAGTAATCATTTTATCAAGATTAATTATATTAAAGTATGTTGAACCTACAGCAGATGCAACTGAAATATATGCTGCACGTTCATCTTGAATTGAACCTTCATAAAGTTTTTTTACTGCTTTAGTTTTATTATGATTCTTTAAGAATATATCAGCTTCGTATTGAACTATTATCGGAACTCCAAAACCTATATCGGAGCTTGTGCTGCCTGGTGCTTTGTACCATGCCGGTCCAAAGCCTGCTACTGCGGAAGGTAGCTCACTTGCAAATTGAACTTTAACATTTTGGTAATATTCTTCAACGTTAATAGTTGCCATTTTCAAATCATAATTGTTTATGACGGCTTTTTGGATATATGATGTTAAAATATCATCATTAAAATTACCCCACCAATTCATGTTTATATAATCAAATTTATAATCATCAGAAGTTTTTTTATTTTTAGAAACCATGCTTTTAAATTGTTTTGGGGTAGCAGTGGATGTTTCTGAATTTTGTTCTATTGCAAATACAGGCATGATATTTATGCTCAATATACTTGCTAATAATGTTATAGATATAACTTTTTTCACAGTATTTAATTTCCTTTTTTAAACTACTTGCATTTTTACTAATGCTATGTTAGCATAATATTGTTGTAAATGCAACATATTTTTTTTACAACATAATATATAATAATAATATAAATAAAAAAACGGATTATGAGTACAAAATCAGATTGTAAAATACATTATACAGATAGTATATATTATGAATTAGAACAGACTTCAAGGTTAATGAAAAAAACTACCAGTCAACTTTTTGTTAAATTGGAGATAGATTTAACATTAGATGAATATTTTGCGCTTGATACAGTTTCTTTTAATGCCGGAATATGTCAACGTGATTTGGCAAAATTATTATTAAAGGACAGAGCAAATACTGGCAGAATATTAGATACTCTGGAGCAAAAAGGATTTATTACACGCTTTATTGATACTAAAAATAACAGGTTAGTAAAAAAAATGGGGATAACAGAGCTTGGATTAAAAGAATTAAGTATGATTGATATAAAAATAGACAGATATTTGAGAAGTTTAACGCGTAAAATCAATCCTCAAGATGTTGAGAGAGTTCATGAAGCACTTAAATCTTTCAGGATTGAATTGGAAAAAGTTGTAGAGATAAATATATAATAGATTTAATAAGAGGTAAAAAATGGAAGAAAAAAATATAAATACAGAAGAACAAAATTCACAATCACAAGAGGAAGAAAAAGTAGTAAAACATAAACCTTTTAAGAGATTTATTTTTGTTGGTTTAGGTGCTATTCTTGCTGTTGCTGCAGCTTATTTAATTCATGATGCAATTGTTTATCAAACAACTGATGATGCTTATGTAGAAACAACAACAGTTCAGGTTGCACCAAGGGTTAGCGGTCAAATTATAGCATCATATATAACAGATAACCAGAAAGTTAAAGAGGGTGATCTGGTTGCGAAAATAGATCCTGCAGATTATGAAGTTGCTCTTGCACAGGCAGAAGCAAAATATCAGCGAATTTTATTGGACCAAAAGAATGCAAAAGCTAATTTTAAAGCAATGCAAACAAACATAGAAGTTGCTAAAAAAGATTTAGATCGTTATACAAACCTTTATGAAAAAGGTGCAGTATCAAAACAAACTCTTGATGCGGCACAAGCAAAATATGATTCAGCTCAGGCAAATTTAACAAAAGCAGAAGAATCATTACTATCTGATGGCGGTGGCAAAGTTGCAGATGCTGATTTAAAGGAAGTTAAAGCATTGAGGGATAAAGCAAAGTTAAACCTCGGATATACAAATATTTATGCTCCTCAAACAGGTACTGTATCTTCAAGGCGAGTTGAAAAAGGGATGTATGTAAATGTTGGGACTCCTTTATTTGTAATTGTTCCTGAAAATGTTTGGATAGTAGCCAATTATAAAGAAAATCAACTTCGTCATATGAAACCGGGCCAAGAAGTTAATATAAAAATAGATACTTATCCTGATCATGTATTTAAAGGTAAAGTTGATAGTATCCAAAGAGCATCCGGTGCAAAATCAAGTATGTTCCCGCCGGAAAATGCAGTAGGTTCATTTGTAAAGATTGTACAGAGAATTCCTGTTAAAATAGTATTTACGGAAAAAATTGATCCGAATGTATATAATATTGTTCCTGGAATGTCAGTTGTTCCAAAGGTAAAAGTAAAATAATTTTTAGAAGAGTAAGCTTGGAAAATCAGAAGATAAGTTTATATCCTAATAAAATTTTAAATATAGCTTATCTTCTGTTTTTTAAAACAATATAAGTTAAAGAAACAAATAGGATTTATAAAAAATGTCAGAAAATACAAATATCGTTAGTGCAGAAGAATGGACTCCTAAAACAAATCCTTGGCTTATAATTATGCCTGTAATGCTTGCAACTTTCATGTATGCATTAGATGAAACTGTTGCCAATGTAGCGTTACCTCATATTGCCGGATCGTATTCTGTTAGTAATCAGGAATCCATCTGGGTTTTAACAAGTTATTTAATGGCAAGCAGTATTGTAATTCCTATGATAGATTTTTTCTGTAAATTTATGGGAAGAAAAAATTTCTTTATGCTAGGTGTATTTATATTTACGGTAGCTTCATTTCTGTGCGGGATTGCAAATTCTATCGGCATGATTGTAATTGCACGAGCAATGCAAGGATTTGGCGGTGGCTGCCTGATGCCTATGGCGCAGGCTGTTTGTATGGAAAGTTTTACGGGTGAGGCAAGAAACAAGGCAATGGCTGTTTTTGGGTTAGTTGTTATTGTTGCGCCTATTTTAGGTCCTGTAATGGGCGGGTATATTACGGAAAATTGGTCTTGGCCTTATATTTTCTTTATTAATGTTCCTTTTGGTTTTTTATGTATTGCTTTAGCAAAACAATTTATGGAAGATCCTCCTTATGCTTCCAGACAAAAAAATATTCATCTTGATAAATGGGGATTTTTGTGGCTTTGTGTGTGGCTTGTTCCTTTACAAATTGTCTTTGATAAAGGTAATGATGCAGATTGGTTTAATGCATCTTGGATTTGTTGGTTGACGGCAATTGCTGTATCAGGAGCAGTATTATTTTTCTATATGCAGATAAAGGGAAAAAATCCGCTTATAAAATTAGATGTATTAAAAGATACCAATTATTTGTTCGGTACAGTGATGTTAATTTTAATTAATGCAGTATTATTGGCATCTTTAGCAATATTACCTCAAATGCTTCAATATATGCTCGGATATGATTCTTTTTTAAGCGGTTTAGCTATTATGCCCAGAGGTCTGGGATGTCTTACGGCTTTATTAATTTTCGGAGGTCTTGGCGGAAAAATCAGTTATAAGACGTACGGAATTATAGGATTGTGTGCTTTAGGCATAGGCGGATGGATGTTAAGTCTTTTAAATCTCGAAATTAATCCTCTTAATATAGCTATTCCTAATTATATTTTTGGGATTGGACTTGTCTTTTCATTTATGCCTATCACAACTTTATCTTGTATAACATTGAGAAATGACCAAATGACAAATGCTTCAGGGTTTCAAAATTTGTTAAAAACAATTGGCGGTGCAATCGGAACATCTCTTGTGGCAACGATGATTTCAAGATTTTCACAGGTGCACCAAAACGGTCTTGTTAAAAATTTGAGTATTTCAAATCCTGTTTTTATGGAAAAATTGAGTACATACGCAGGTTCTTTTGTTCATCAGGCAGGTGATATGGTAAATGCTACTTATATGGCAGGGAAAATGCTTTATAATCAGTTAATTCAACAATCTACTTTGTGTGCTTATATGACGACATTTAAAGTATTTTCAATAGCTTGTTTTATACTTATCCCGCTAATGTTTTTGTTAAAAAGTGAAAGAAAAGTGTCGGTTAAAGTAAAAGATTAGCTTTCAGCAGAATATTTATAGTATAATTTTGTTGAAAAAGGAGATGTGCGTATTATGAAAGAAAAAGCTGTAGATTATTATATAAATCAAGGTTATTCTTGTGCGGAGAGTGTATTAAAAGCAGCTTTTGATGAAGGTTTATGCCCTGAAGTACTTTTCTCTTGCGCAACTGCATTTTCCGGTGGAATGGCTTCAGGATGTGTTTGCGGGGCTGTTGCTGCTGCACAGATTATTAACGGATATAATTTCGGGCGTGAAAATCAAAAAGGTAATGAGGTTTTAGCACGTTTAAATGCTGCAAAAATTGTTGAAGAATTTAAAAAACGTAACAAAGTAACTTGTTGCAGAGTTTTGTCAAAAGGTTTGGAAGGTTCGGCAAGAAAACAAAATTGTTCTAAGTATGTTGCTGATGTTTGTGAAATTATTGAAGATATTTTGAAAGTGAAAGTAAATGTATAATATTCTGGCAATATTTGTAGGCGGAGGATTAGGTGCTGTACTGAGATATTTAGTCGGTGTTAATCTTGTCAAACATTTTGAGGTTAATCTTCCTTTATCAACTTTTTTGGTAAATGTATTAGGGAGTTTGATTATTGGTTTTTTATATTTTTTGTTTATAGAAAAAACAGATATAAGCCCTGTTGTTAAACTTGCTTTAACAGTTGGTTTTTGCGGTGGTTTAACAACGTTTAGTACATTTTCTCTGGAATTGTTTGAAATGGTTGGGAACCAGCAATTTTTTCAGGCTTTTGCGTATGTAATTTTAAGTGTTACAATTTGTTTAATAATGACAGCGATAGGAGCGTATTTTGCAAAACTTATTTAACTTTGGTAAATTGAATTTTATAACTGCAGGCATGCCGTTAAGGACCGGTAAAGGCAGTTATACATCAGCATTTGGAGTTTTAGATGATATGAATCTTGACGGTATGGAGCTTGAATTTGTACATGGCGTAAGAATGAATGATGAACATAGAAAATTTGTTAAAGAACAGTCAAAAAATTTTGTTATAACAGCTCATGGCCCATTTTATATAAATCTTAATTCTAAGGAAGAAGAAAAAATTGATGCAAGTGTTCAAAGAATAATCGATACAGCATCAGTAGCATCGCAAGCAGGGGCTTTTAGCATAACTTATCACGCTGCATTTTATATGGGTGCTGACAAAGAAACTGTATATAATCGTGTAAAAACTCAAACCAAAAGAATTATTGATGTATTAGAGCGGGAGAAAATAAAAGTTTGGGTTCGACCTGAAACGACAGGCAAAGCTACTCAATGGGGTGATGAAGATGAAATTATAAGGCTTTCAAAAGAATTTGAACAAGTTCTTCCTTGTATTGATTTTTCACATCTCCACGCAAGATCGGCAGGTGCGTATAATACTTATGATGAGTTTTCTAAAGTTTTGGAAAAAATCGGGAATGAATTGGGACAATACGCACTGGAAAATTTTCATGGTCATCTTGCAGGAATTGAATATACTGCAAAAGGCGAAAGACAACATCTGAATTTGGAAGAATCCGATATGAATTATAAGGATTTGATAAAAGTGCTGAAAGAATTTGGAGTTAAAGGTGCATTGGTTTGCGAAAGTCCAAACATCGAAGACGATTGCAAACTTTTGAAAGATTACTATAATTCATTATAAATTTACAGATGAAAATTCACTAACTCACAAACTTCGATATTTAAAGCTTGTGCAATTCTATAAAGTGTTAAAAATTTAGCATTTGTAGTTCCGTTTTCAATCATGCTAATTGAGCGCATATTAACACCTGCCATTTCAGCAAGTTTTTCTTGTGAGAGTCCGTGTTTTTTTCTCTCATAACTAATTTTAGATGCAAGTTTAAGTAAAATATCTTTATCTGACATAGTGTAATTATAAATTACTTGACATTACTGTTCTATGTATTATATTTATAATATATGATTTATAAATCATATATTATAAATAATGTTTATATGGAGATAAAAGTGCAAACAAAAATTTTACCAGATAAGCTTTATAAGAAATTTGTTAAAAAATATAAATATAATGAACAATCTACTTTTCAAGATATTTTTTATCAAATAGTATTTGATTCTTTTGTATTATATACACGTATGGCAATAAAATTCCAAATTATAAAAGATATTGCAACAGACATAGAGCCGAATATATTAAAAAAATATTCAAACAAATTCAAATCTCTATATTTATATATGGATAATATTATAACTGCATCTAATGTGATTGCATCTAATTTAGAAAAAATTACGAGATTACTTAAATAATCTCCTTTATTTGTATGATTAATTAAAGATTTTTTTATTATTTGACGTAATATTTGAAAATAAATATTTCTGTATCAATTTAATAATAAAAGGTCATGGAAACATGTTTAACAATGTAAATAATCCATTCGGAAACAGAGCTATATCTTCTTCTACGTCATCTGACAGTCATGGCAGACGGCAAAAAGAAGATCCTAAAGAAGAATTAAAAAAATATATTGATGAAGATGAACCTGATGAAGTTTTAATCGGCGGGCAGCCTATTTTGACAGAAGATGAAATAGTTGCAATGGTAAATCAATATATTTCAAAGTTGAAATCTGAACATGAAGACAATGAAAAAATTCAAAAAAAATTAGATAAATATATAGAAAGTTTCGATGTTAAAAAGTTTATGAAAAAAAATCCGAATATGACAAGTCCTGATTTTTATATGGTAATGTTTAATGAAACCGAAGAACTTGTAAAATAGCGGGAAAATCGATTATACAAGTGTATAAATATCATCTTCAAGTAATGATTTTTGGAATGCTTCGCATTCATCAATTAAATCGTTTAAAATCATATATTTTGGGGAATGCAAAACATTTGAAATATCTGTTTGCGGGTTATAATCCACGATGTAATAATCTTTTGTTCGTTCTTTTATTTTTATCAAGCCTATATCATCAAATATTGAAAATAAAAGTTCAAATACCTGATACGATTTTCCTAAAAAGCTTGCAAATCTTCTCAATTCAACTTTTCCGTTATTGTTATGGCAGGCAAATTTAAGCATTCCGCAAACTGTCTTTAAAAATTCTTCTTCATCTGTATATTTAATATCATAATTCATAAAATGAACTGATATAGGATTTGTTTGGTTTAAAATTCTGTTAAAAGTTTCTTTATCAGCAGGATAATCAAAAAACATTAAAGAATCGCAAGGACGAAGTGTATCACGATTTATTATCCTTGCAAAAAGAGCTGAAAATGGTTTTAATTTATCAGAAACTGTTTTACTTTCTGCAAAAATAAGAATATTTTGTTTGGAATTTTTTACATAATCATTAACTTGAGGTAAAATATCAGTTTTTTTACGATGATCGTATAGTTTTTGTTGCGGAAGATTTTCATCTTCTTTTAAATATTCCGAATGAATATCGTCAATAATTAATTGTACACTTGTAATTCCGTTATAATCATTAATTTGCGGGTGAAAAGCAATATCAAGCGTATCACCTTTAACAAGAGAAATATCACCCTCTTTCCATTTCAGACAGGTGAACTCAGATGTGCCTGTATTGCATATAAGTCTAAGGTGGTTTTTATTTTCTCCTATTAAACGTTTTTCTTTTATTTTTAGATTTTTTATTGCAAAAACAGGGCTCGGATTTGATGCTCCGAAAGGTTCCAATTGTGAAATTTGTTCTACAAGCTCAACATCAATATCATTAGGTTTAAGCTCCAAATCAATATTGATAAATGGTTTTAAATCCTTACCTTGTGACATTTCTTTAACGGTTTTGCATAATGCTGATTTAACTTGTTCAAATGAAGTTTTTTCTTCGCTAAAAGAAAGACCTGCAGCCATAGCATGTCCGCCAAAGCCGTCAAAAAGCTCTGTATTTGCAGATATTGTGTCATAAAGATTTATTCCTTCGACGCTTCTTGCAGAACATCTGAACTGTTTTGTTTCATCGGAATAAGTCATTAAAAATGTTGGTTTATAATATTTTTCAACAAGCATTGATGCGACAATCCCGATAATCCCTATATGCCATTCTTTATTGAATAATACGATAGCAGAATTTCTGTTATTTTCAGCCTTAACCATTTCATCAGCTTCCGCAAAAATATTTTGGCAAAGTTCTTGGCGAATTTTATTAAATTCATTTAGAGATTGAATTGCCATTTCAATTTCTTGTTTGTTATCTGAAATAAGAACTTTCAAAGCTGCTTCAACAGTATCTAATCGTCCTGATGCATTTATTCTCGGGGCAATTCCAAAGGCTATTTGTTCTGAGGTAATTTGACCTTTATATCCTGCGCTTTCCAATAACCTTGAAAGGCCGTAATGTTTGCCGTTTGAAATTAATTCTAATCCCTTTGTAACAAAATATCTGTTTTCTCCAACAAGCGGAACGACATCTGCAACTGTACCAACGGCTACATAAGGTAAAATTTCCGAAATAAATTCAAGTTTGTTATATTTTTCCAAAAGTCCATGAGCAACTTTAAAGGCTACTCCGACACCTGCAAGTGATGTAAGACTTTCTATTTGTTTTGCACTTAAACTTTCATCTAATGCATTTGGAGTTTTCGGGTTAATAATTCCATAAGCTTTAGGCAAAATTTCAGGAGCTTCATGGTGGTCTGTAATTATTACATCAATTTTAAAACTGTTTAAAAAGTTTACTGCATCAACATCTGAAATTCCGCAATCACAAGAGATTATAACTTTTGGTTTTACCTGTGTCATTATTTTTACAAGGGCTTTTGTATCAAATCCGTGTCCTTCTTTTTCTCTGTCAGGAATAAAATAATTTACATCAGCTCCTAAAAATTTGAAAGTTCTGTATAAAAGGGATGTTGATGTTACTCCGTCTGCATCAAAGTCACCGTGGATAACAATTTTTTCTCCGTTATCGATAGCAGAAACAAGTCTTTCCACGCATTTTTCCATATCCGTAAAGACTTTCGGGTGAGTTAATTTCATTTCAAGCGGGTGCAAAAATTCATAAACGTCTTCTTCCGACTTTACTCCTCTTGAGTGTAAAAGTCTTGTTATAAGAGATTTTTCCTGCCCGTCATATTTATTAAATATCCACTCTTTCATCAATTATCTCCCCTTATAAAAAAGTATAGCATGAAAAATTAAATGGTTAATATTGATTGAAAAAGCTGATATTAAAAAAACGGGATTTTAAATTAATCCCGTTTTTTATTAATAAATAATCGTTAAAATTATTTTTGTCCGTTAAAGGCTTGTAACCCCAAATATTTTGCAGCAGAACCGAGTTTTTGTTCAATTCTGAGCAATTGATTATATTTAGCCATTCTGTCGGAACGTGATGCGGAACCTGTTTTAATTTGTCCGCTGTTTACTGCTACTGCAAGGTCTGCAATAAATGTATCTTCCGTTTCACCTGAACGATGTGAAATGATTGTTGTATAACCCGCAGCATGTGCCATAGAAATTGCATCAAGAGTTTCTGATAATGTTCCTATTTGATTAACTTTTATAAGAATTGAATTTGCAACATTTCGTTTAATTCCGTCTGCTAATCTTCTTGTATTTGTAACAAATAAATCGTCACCAACAAGCTGGCATCTGTTGCCTATACGATTGGTCAGCATTTCCCAGCCTTCCCAATCCTGTTCTGCCATACCGTCTTCTATAGAAATTATAGGATATTTGTTTATCCATTCTTCTAAAAAGTCTGTCATTTCTGAATTATTAAATATTTTGCCTTCGCCTTTAAGTTCGTATTTGCCGTTATCATAAAATTCTGATGATGCTACATCAAGGCAGATTTTTATTTGATTAGTGTTATAACCTGCTTTATCAATAGCTTCAAGAATTACTTCAATACCTTCGGAATTTGAATTTAGATTTGGGGCAAAACCGCCTTCATCTCCTACAGAAGTTGCCATCCCTTTATTTTTCAATACATTTTTTAATGTATGAAAAACATTGCATCCCATTTCAAGTGCGTGTGAAAAACTTTCTGCTCCGACAGGTGCAATCATAAATTCCTGAAAATCAATATTATTATCAGCATGTGCGCCGCCGTTTATAATATTCATCATAGGTACCGGTAATGTTAAAGCATTAATTCCGCCTAAATATCTATATAGAGCCATTCCGTAAGCTTTAGATGCTGCTTTTGCAACAGCAAGTGAAACACCTAATATAGCATTAGCACCTAATTTGGATTTATTTTCTGTCCCGTCCATATCAATCATAAAAGTATCAATTTCTTTTTGATGTGATGCTTTTTCCCCTATAAGTTCCGGAGCAATTATATTATTAACATTATCTACGGCTTTTTGAACACTTTTACCCATATATTTTGCTTTATCGCCGTCTCTGAGTTCTAAAGCTTCGAAAATTCCGGTTGAAGCACCTGAAGGTACAGCAGCACGTCCTCTAACACCATTTGTTAATTTTACATCAACTTCAACAGTCGGGTTGCCGCGTGAATCCAGAATTTGTCTTGCATAAACGTCTTCAATATAGGTTGACATAACCATTTCTCCTTTACCATTAGTGCTACTTGTGTAGCCATTAACAATTTTTATGAATTTCTATTGTTGTGAAGTTAAACCTCAATGACAATTCTATTCATATTTTATGCAATTCTGTCATAAAATTTTTAACTTTGCAAGTGGCGAAATGTTGTATTTTAATGATGATTTATTCAATATTTAATGTATCACTTTGTAATTTACATTTAACCTTGTATATAATATGTTTCATGCTTCCGAAATATCCGAAAAACATGATAGCAGAAGCGCTTACCCATGCAATCGGGCCCGCATAAAATATACCGACATAACCGAATTTTATTGCCAGATATACTGCGGCAAATATTCTTACAACAAGTTCTGCAATGCAGGCAAGAAGCGGGAATAAAGTTTCTCCCATACCTTGTAAAGCGTTTCTGTATATGAAAATTTGCCCCAAGAAAAAGTAAAATATTGTACTTATTAACAAATAATTATGGGCAATATCAATGATTTCTTTAGATTTTGTTCCGATAAATGCTCCTATAATATCTGTTCCCCAAATCCTCATAACAAAAGCCATAACGACACTTAGTAAAATGTTTATTATTGAAGTTTGTATAACGCCTAATCTTATTCTTTTAAATTTAATTGCTCCGAAATTTTGGGCAACATAGGCAGCTAATGCCACTCCAAAAGACATCATAGGTAATGTTGCAATTTGCTCTATTCTTAAAGCTGCTGTGAATGCTGCAATAACATTTGAGCCAAAAGAATTGCAAACACTTTGTATAACGAGAATGCTTATTCCTATTATCGAAAATTGAACAGCCATAGGAACACCAACTCTTAAATGTTCATAAGCCGAATTAAAAAAATCTTTATCAAATTTTATTAGCCATTCATTTTTGTTAATTTTGAGAATAGGCATTTTATATTTTATGTAAATTAAACATAATAAAACGGAAATTCCCTGTGAAAGTAAAACTGCAATTGCAGAACCCGGAACTCCCATATGAAAAATTAATATAAAAATTAAAGCCAGAATAATATTTGCCAAAGATGCTATGATTAGAAAGTATAAAGGAGTTTTGCTATCTCCTAATGCTCTTATAATACTTGAAATCATGTTATACATAGTTGTTATAATTAATCCGATAATAATAATTTCAACATACCAAAAAGCATTATGATAGATATTTTGCGGAACATTCATCCAGCCTAAAATCAGGTTTAAAAATAATGAGCAAATAACGGAAAAGGTCAGAGTTACAACTGTGCTTAAAATTGTGGAAACGACAACGGAATTTCGGACGCCATTGATATCTTTAGCCCCGTATCTTTGACCGGTAATTACCGCAAATCCGTTAGTAAGTCCTACAATAATAAAAGTAATAAGAAAAAACACAGGAGCAACAGCCCCTACAGCTGCAAAAGATTCAACGCCGAGTGTGCGCCCGACAATTACCAAATCTGCAATATTATATAACTGTTGAAAAATATTTCCTATTAAAAGCGGAACTGAAAATAACAGTATGTGTTTTAATGGGTCTCCCTTCGTCATATCGGTAATCATATAAAATAACCCTTTTTTGACAAATCCTCTTAAACATTATAAATGAAAAATTTTATAATTAACAGTTTTTTAAGTAATAAAAGCAGAGTCTAAAAAATTAATGCTTGAAATTTAAAAATTTTTATGTGACAATAAGGCTTGTCAATAAAATACAAACTATGGCAAGGTAGCTCAGCTGGTGAGAGCGCACGGCTCATACCCGTGAGGTCGAGAGTTCGAATCTCTCCCTTGCTATTTTTATTTGTTAAGTATAGCAAGGGTTTTGGCTTTAATATTATTTTTATAATATATCTAATTTTTATGTACTTTTTTGGAGTAATTTGGTCGGAAGTATTTTTTGTCATTGCGAGAGCAAAAGTCCGAAACAATCTAGCTTTTAGGCGGTCGGAAGTGGTTTGATTATCTCAATTTCAAATTACACATTTTACTCTTTTAATGGTCACTTAGGAATTTTATTTCTCTAAATCATCAACTTATCTTTACTCAACAAACCAATTTTACCCCTGAGTAATTAAAGAGTATTTTGAAATTGACAGTTAAGTAAAATAGAGCTACAAAACTGGGAAAAATTGTAAATAACACCCTAAATATCATGTTTTTCAAGAGAACTAGCTTTATTTACTTACATTCTGTATATTTGGACCTTTTAGGAACCTATATAATTCCATAACCTCTTTATCAAAAACTTGACCATTTGCCAATCCAGCCCCGACTTCTGCTACAAACTCCAATGGTTGTTGTGCTGCATAACCAGAGACTTTTAAAGCCGTATCTTGAATAACTTTGTTATTACACCATTCTGTTATTTTTGCTTCACTGCTCAATTCTTGTAACAATTTTGGTGATAAATTAAGACTATGAAGAGAATGTATAGCTTCATGATTAAAAGCATAGTCCGGGTAAGTTACACAAACGCTATTTACTGGGGGAGGACAATGTACTCCAATTTGTTTTAAATATGACATCTGCTCATCAACACTCATTTTTATAACTTCATCTCTCGACTTAAATAAACCTAATTTTTTTAAAGTTGATTGATTATCACCAGCTTTCATAATTTTTTCGATAAGAAGAACTGGCGATTTTGACTCACCTGCAATTGAACCAACTAAGTTAGCATAGTAATTCATACTAACTCTATGAAACATAAACTTATCCAATAATGACCAACTTTTATCATATTCATTAAGGCGAGTTTCAAATATCTCGCTCTTTGCATTGCGTAAGTATGGAGCAATCTTGTAAGTACCATTTTTATCTTTGGTTATCAAACCTTTTTTAATAAAGATATTCAAATTATTCGTAATGGCTTCATCTATATGATCAAAGTAGTAAGAATTGACATGTAAGGTTCGAGTACTCATAGGTACATAAGCAACTCCTTTTGGTTTTTTAGGAACGCTCTCAAATACGATTTCTTTATAAATAGGAGACATTTTAGGGTTATACTTGTTCATGTGCAATATAGACTGCTCAATCATTCTTATAATAGGAATATCTTGTACCCTATGCCCTTTTAATGGTATTCCTAAAATTTCTTGAGGTATTGTTTTTGAAAACGTATCTTTAATTACTTGGGGCTTTATATTAATATGATTAACTGTACTTACAATATTCGGTGAAGAAACCGTTGAGGTTCCTTTTACCTTTGTTTTCGCGATATTTGATAATCTCTGTACTATATTAACCATAAATCTAAATTCCCTATACATATATAAAGTTAATTCAAAGTTCAAAATTGACTAACTGTAACGATATTTATATAATTCACCTTTTCCCTCTCCTCACATGAGCAAAGAGAAATAATCAAACCGATTGTTTTAAATAATCAAACTATCTGTCTTTTTACATTTTAATTTTTCCCCACTATTGCCCCACTCGTAATTAAAAGAATTTAAAAGGACAATTATGATAAAAATTTATTATTTACTTAAAAATCTAACTTAATTGCTCATAAATTTTCTTTGTGAATTATTAAATAAAAAATTTGGATGTTTTATACAAAATTGGGTTATATCTTTTTCGCTTAAATTATTATTAGTAGTATGTTTATAAGGTAAAAAATTTATTTTTTGATTTTGCGGAATTCGAAAAAGGAACTTACATTGATTTTTATAATATTCAATCATATTGGTGGCAAAATCAGCTTTATCTGCCCAAGGATCAACAACAATTGTGTCTCTTTTAATTTCTGAAAAAGCACTTCCGTCTTTATTGAAAACACAAATAGCATGATCTAATGTTACGTTTTCATTTTCAGCTTTTAATATAACTGTTTTTGCATTTTTTATTCCATTTATCTTAAGAATAAGTTCTGCAAGCATAGCTGTTTCTTTACAATTCCCCAGTTTGTATTTTTCCAACATGACAAGTGAACTTTTAATGTCATTTTTGTATTGCTTACATTCATTCCTTTTTTGGTAGAAATTTTTTATTACTGTTTTTGCTTTATTTAAAATTATTGATATATGTTTGTCCTTTTCTGTGTAAGAAAATTTTTGTTTGTATTTAATAAAAAGGCGTTGAAAAAGGTTCAATTGTGATAAATCTTCATTATTCAATCCAAGAGCTTTAAGATTATCCCATAAGTAATCAGTTTTAATTGAAGTTTTTTTTCTTTGAGGAAAATGCCGTTCCAATTTGTTCATTTGTTTAATTATTAATGGTTTGATTTTTGTTACTGAAAAATAAGGCATTTCAGTATTTACTTTATGGCAAACCCATTGAGCATCTCTAACTTGTACACATCTGCTTTTAAATGATATAGATTTGGGATTTGAATTTATTTTATTCATATTTATATATAACAGGAATAAAATTTTTTTTGTCAGTAAAAATAGAAAAATTATGATATTTTCAATTGTAAATTTGATATGTGTAATTGGAAAATAGTTAGATTTAATTTTTTAAAAGTTATTTTTATAATTTGTAAATGCCAAAAATCGTAAAAAATACTTTGTTAAACAAAATTATAGTAGATAACCAGTTAAAGAATATAAGTAAATGGGGAGATTCTAAGTCTAATCTTATTGTAACTAAAGATTTTTATGGGAATTATCATCTGGGTTCGCAATGTTTTGTGAAACCTATGTTAAAATTTTCTTAGGCAATGAAAAATTCAAAAGGAAAAACGGAGTTATCTCAGTTTATGGCTTTAAAGGAATTTCATATCCTTGATACAGAAGCAACAATAAAATATTTATATTCAAGATATGGTCCAAGTGTTTTTCAGAAATATACTAAGTGATTTAAAAAGAAAGGAAAAATTTTAAAATTTTTCCTTTCTTTTATTTTTTATTAATTTATGAATAAAATTTGAATTCTTTTATTCTATAATATCAATTCCTAATTCTTTAATAGTATTATTTAATTTCTTTTCTTTATTCATTGCTTCTATAATTTTATTATGAAAACTTTTATCAAGATCCTCTGCAATATGGCAGGCACCTTCAAAGAGTCTTCCAAACAAATTTATTTTAACACCTGGATTTAAATATGGCAGCCTGTGTAAGACACTATTATTTATAGTGTAACAAGCATTTTCTGCAGGTGGATATATATCATGTTCAAAATAATCCACTTTATAATATTCATATCTGCAAAAATTCTTTTTGGGAGATGTTCCACGCATGCGCATTGGTGCATAATTAGTAAGTTTATGAGGTGTAACAATGATTTCATTATCTTTTACAAAAATATCTGCTGCTATATTAGTTTTAGCACATGTAATTGATTTTTTAAGAAATTCCATATCTTTGTTTTCAAAAGCATCTAATAATTTGAGTGCACCTTGCTTGGTTGCGCGTAATGTGCCAAAACTTACATTGTTATTTGAATTTATTTTATTCATATTATCTCCTTATGTTTTATATTAAAAATAAACATAATATAATTTGCTATTTGTATTACTATAACTTTAAAATTGTATTTATATTAAAAAGGAATTATAGCATAATATATTGAAAATATTAAGCAAATATGTTAAACTAAAATTATAAATTAATTGAGGAGCAATAATGATGGAAGTAATTAGAACAAAGCAATCTATAATTTTGTCAAAAATCCCGACAGGTATTATTAAAAAGATTGCAACAGTTGTGTCGGGGGGGGGGCGTTTTTAGCTCCTTATAATTGTTTTCGGATTTGCAAAATTAAAATAAATTGCTATAATATTGATGAATACCATCACAATTATAGAGGTTTTGTAATGAAAAAAATATTAGCTTTTACATTGGCGGAAGTGTTAATTACTTTAGGTATAATCGGTGTGGTTGCAGCTTTAACTATGCCTTCTTTGATTCAAAATCACCGCAGACAAGTTGTTGAAACAGGATTAAAGAAATTTTATTCAACAATTAATCAAGCTATTAAAATGGCTGAGATTGATAACGGTGATAAGATTTATTGGACGGCATCAGACACAGATGATTTTTTCAATAAATATTTAAAAAATTATTTGTCCTATTTGAAATATGAAAATAAAAGAGTAGGTACAAGTAATGATTGGCGATTGGTATATCTTCCTGATGGCAGCGCATTTTTATTTGATTTGTACGGCACTTGGGATGAAGATGGAAATCAGACAAGTAAAACAAACGGAGGACATTTTATCTTTTGTCCTTCTGCAAAAGATTGTGTTAACGGAAAAGATTATGATTTATGGGGTAGAAAGCAATTTATATTTGCTTTCTGGCCTAATGAAACAAGTACTTCATTCAATTACCATAAAGGAAGAGGGGTAGAGCCTTATCTGCAAGCCTGGGATGGTGATGAAGAATCTTTATATACAGCTTCAAATTACGGATGTAATTCTAATGCAAAGAATTTCTATTGTACTGCAATAATCCAGCATAACGGTTGGAAGATTCCTAAAAATTATCCTCACAGATTGTAATTTTGTAATTCTTTTTTCCAGCAAATGTAAAAATAAATTGCAAGTATAAAATATACTCCCCACATTAAAACTGTGGAATATACTTTCACTCCATGTATTACAAGATTAAACCACATTAAAAGAGAAAGTCCGTTTACGATAGCCCAAATCATCCATTGTTCAATTGCTCTTTTTACTGTTAAATACATTCCTACAATTGATAAAAATGTAGTAATCCCGTCAATTATCGGACTTTTATCGTTAAATTTATATAAAATAAATGTCGTAAATACGCAGCCTAAAATACTTATGAATATTATTTGCAAACGTTTTTTTGAGTTTAATTTTATTTTTTTTATTTCTCCGGTGTCAGGTTTTAAATGTTTCTTCCATTTAAAAATTCCGACAATCTGCATAGGAATATAATAACAAAGATAAAGAAGCATATTCCCCCAAAAAGCATTACGGAATGCGAGCCAAATGTAACAACTTGAACCTAAAAGCCCGAATATATAACAGGAGATTTTGCCTTTTCCCGCAATAATTGTATATAAAATCCCGCAAATAGCATTGATAATTGCTGCAGGATTATCTTTTAAAATTACCGCATTATAAAAAATTATAACAAATACAACTGTTAATCCTGTAATTTCAAAGTTATTCCATCCCTGTAATTCTTTTTTTATAAATTCTGTGAATTTCATTATGAGCATTGTATAATGAATTGAGATGAAAGTACAGCCTATATATACAAGCAAAATATTAAAAAAAGGATTGGAATTTGCTGCCGATAACAGTTTGTTATTTGGCGCAACTGCATCTTTTATTCTTTCTTCTTTTGTCCGTTCTCCGATAATTCTTCTAACTCCTAATACTGATAAGAAAAATAAAAAATATGCCTGTGCAAAATCTCTTGCATCAGGTGCAGTCAATTATTTGGCTGTTTTGGCTGTATCAATGCCTTTTGCAAAAGCGATAAACAAGATAGATAAAAACCCTAAAAAATATTTGCAAAAAGATACAATAACAATGTTGCAAGCAGGAGAAAAAAGTCTTGCAAAATCAAGACGTTATTCTTTTGCTACACAACTTTTTAAACTTGGCTTGGGATTTTTGCTTGCAGCACCTAAATCTGCACTAACGTGTTCACTAATTCCGAGTATTATGTCAAAAATTTCTTCCCAAAAAGATAAGAAATCACAAGTTTCGTTTACGGGAGCTTATGATAACGGGGTTTCTTACTTGGCAAAAAAAGTGGGGAAATTGATTAATACTGATTTTGTGAAAAATATGTCTGACAAGTTTCATAATACAAATTTTGAGCATCACATGATGTCGGTGACTGATATATTTGCGACTGGAACTTTTATGTTACAAACTTTAAAAAGTAAAAAAATTGAAGAAAAACGTAAAAAACCATTGATTTATAACGCTGCCTTATCAACAGGTTTTTGTATTATCGGTAGTTACTTGTTAAGTAAAGTCTTGGATAAACCGACAGAAAAATTTGTTAAAAAGTTTTCTGAAATAAACAAAAATTCTCCAAAACTTGAAAAATATTTGGAAGGTATAAAAGTTGTAAAACCGGCAATGATTCTTGGCGGAATTTATTATGTTGCAATTCCTGTGATATCGACATTTTTAGCAGACAGATTCGGTTATAGCAAAGATTCTAAAAAATGATAATATATTTTATAAATTTTCGTTATCTTCTTCAAGAGATTCACTTACAAATCTTGCCGGATTTTCTAAAATATATTCTATATCCGCCGTGTTTTTAATATAATTGTAATCATATCTTTCTGCATTATGATTAAATGATATTGTTCCGTAATCTAAAATTCTTCCCATTGCAGATTGAGAGAAATCACACATATCAAGTTTCTTAATCGGTATATCTATTTCAATAGGATTTAATACACCAATTTTTATATGAGCAAATTTTGTTGTTATTATAATTTTGTCTGAATGATATCTTAAAATAGGATAAATAATAAAACTAATAATTAATAACACAATAACCCAGCTTAAAATACTGTGAGTATTTAAAAATATTACCCAAAAATATATGAAAAATATCGGAGTAAGAAAAATCGGCCAAAAAAGTGCCATCCAGTGTTTTTTAACATCATATAAAACAAGTTCTTCACTGTCTTCCGGCGGTAATTTATATTCTTGCGAAATTTCCTGTTGTTGAATTTCTGTTTTAATTGTTTCATTTTTAGGATTAACTGCATCATTTTTTAAATCAGCACCACAGTATCTGCAAAAGTTATCAAAATCTTTAACCGGTTTTCCGCAATTTGGACAAAACATTGTATACTCCTTTGTGAGCCAATTTTAACATAGGATTTGACTTTAGTCAATCAAGGATATATTATTGACTTTGGAGAATTTATGAATAAAGCCGAACTTTTAGAATTATATAATTTAGAGCTTGATGAGCTTTTAGAAGAATCATCAAAATATATTAAAAATGATGTTGAATTTTGTTCACTTGTTAATGCGCGTAATGGGAAATGTTCTCAAAATTGTAAATATTGTGCGCAAAGTTCTTATTATAAAACGCATATTAATTCATATCCTTTGATAGAACTTGAAAAAGTCAGAAAAGCCGCTATTGATGCAAAATCTCATAAAGCTTCAAGATTTGCAATTGTTACATCCGGAAAAACACCTGATGAAAGTGATTTTGATAAAATTCTTGCAATGATTGATGAAGTGAATAAAATTAAAGGGTTAAAAAGCTGTGCTTCTATTGGAATTTTGAACGAAGAACAGATTAAAAAGCTAAAACAACACGGTTTGGTAAGATTTCATCATAATATAAATACCGCAAGGTCATATTATCCTGAAATTTGTACAACTCACAGTTTTGAAGACAGAATAAAAACTTGTGAACTTGTAAAAAAATATGGTATGGAATTATGCTGCGGTGTAATTTTGGGAATGGGAGAAAGTGTTGAACAAAGAGTTGAGATGGCATTGGAATTATCTGAAATTCATCCTGATTCAATTCCCATAAATATATTGATGCCGATTCCTGAAACACCGTTTGAAAATTATTTCGATAAAATTGATGAAGAAAATATTTTGAGAACTCTTGCAATATTTAAAATTGCAAATCCTGATTCCGTACTCCGCTTTTGCGGGGGGAGAATGCGGCTTTCTGATGAAAATCAGCGTAAAGCTTTAAAATCTTGTGTAGAAGGAATTATGACAGGAAATTATCTGACAACAGTCGGAAAAGCTCCGCAAGATGATATAAAAACCGTTTTGGATTTAGGTAAAAATATTAAATTGTAACAATAGTTTATATTATTTAAAGATTTTAATTTTTTTAACCGTAATTACTTTTTGTAAGAAAGGTTAATTTATATGAGTGATGAAAAAAATATTAATTGGCGTCCTCCGATGAAGGCTCCGCAAGTTGATTATTCCAAAATGTTAAAGTTAAATTTTGATCAGATCTCTCATCCTGAGTGGATGAAAAACAGTCTGTGGTCTGCTAAACCCTCGAAAAATAAATCCAAATCAACTTCCGATACTTCCTCTTATGAAGCTCAAAAATTGTATTCAAAATGGAAAAAAGTTATGGAAGAAGAAGCAAAAGTTAAACAACACAGAGTTAAAATTGATCCGAATATATCAGTAAAATTTTTTGATGAAATTACAAAAAGCGCCAAAAGACTGAATTGTAATCCTGAAGATTTGGCTGCAATTATTTATAGAGAATCTCATTTTGATCCTCAAGTTAAAAGCGGTTCAGGCAATTATGTAGGTTTGATACAAATGGATAAAGTTTCCTTTGATAGTCTTGAAGTTAAAAATAAGTGTACTTATGCAGAGTATTGTAAACTTCCGCGGGAAAAACAGCTTAAATATGCAGAAGCATATTTGAAATTTCGTATAGATGAAAAAGGTCTTGCGGGAAAAAAATTAAGCGGCGGACAGATTTATACATTAATTCATCGTCCGAAAGATATAAATAACCCGTCAACAGTAAGGGTTCACCAAAGACATGTTGATGATGCTAAAAAAGTTCCTGAAAAAATGAAAAAAATAAATACAAAAATGTAATTTTTTTTGATATTTTTAATAAAGAAAAACCGATATCTTGTTTGATATCGGTTTTTCCAGGCTTCGAACAAATTGTACTGTGCCGGCATAGAATTAATGCTAAATTTTAAGCATTTATTCTGAACAGCCGAATGCAATAGTAATGTGTTCTCTTGGATTAACAGCGGAAATTTTGTATCCGCGCGGGTCAACAAGGTAAGCAAATTCGTCGCCTGTAGTTTGGAATAAGCCCATTGTGCCTGATAGAGCTGTTCTTGTAACATCAACAGGAGCTTTAACAGTTTCCCATAAGCCATCTCCCAAGTTACGAGCAGCAGCACCAAATTCTCCTTGGAATACGTGACCTAACATATAACCTGCATCATTAGAAACGTTTTCTACTGCGTTACCAAGGTTAGTTACAACACCACCGACAGTTCTGCCTGCTACACCAACAAGTGAACCGGCAAGTGTGAACGGCATTTCAACAAGTCTTGCAACAGGGTTAACCTGTTTTGATTTGTTAACTTGTGCTTGAAGAATTTGTTTAGGTAATTTAGTTTTGCAATCACCGTTTTTAATTTCAGTGAATGATAATTTTAAAGCACCTTTGTCGCAGCCAGAAGGTCTGATTACTTCTACAACCTGACCTGTTACTGTAGAACCGCAAGGGTAAGTTACACCGTTAATTGTTACATCTTCAAGAGTGTTTGCTCTGAAGTATTGACCTACGTGAGATGATTTTGCAGTTAATTGGTCAATCATTTTTACTTTTAATGTAGGAATTTTAACAATTTCTTCTTGTTCTACAAATGCATTTTTATTTACAGGACAAGCAGGGCATATATTGTTTGCAGTTTTAGGGTTAGTATCATAACCTAATGCAACACGAACTGTTTGCATCATTGAAGCTACTTCTGCACGAGTTGCTTCTTTGTTAGGCATAATCATATTCGGATTTGGTGAATCTTTTAAAGCACCGTTTTCCAAAGATTTTGCAACAGGTATTCTTGCCCAGTTAGGGATAGAATTTCCGTCTGCATATTTGCTTAAAATTTCATCAGCTTTGCACTGGTCAATATCACAAGTCATACCTTTAGCAATTGTTGTTAAGGCTTCAACTCTTGTTACAGGGTGGTTTGGTTTGAAGTTTCCGTCAGGGTAGCCCTTTAACAAGTCTTCATCAACTGCTTTTGCAATTGCTGCATTAGCCCAGTTGCTTTTTGGAACGTCTTTGAATAAACCTTCTCTTGGCATATCGCATTTGTCAAGATTGAAACCTTTAACCAACATTGTTGCAAATTCTGCACGTGAAATATTTCTGTTTGGTTTGAAATATCCGTCAGGATAACCTACTACTACATCATTTATGGCTAATTTGTCGATGTCGCATGCTGCCCAAAAACCATTTGGTACATCAGGGAATTGGCATCCGCCTAAATTTGCGGCTGCACCTGTTGTTTGCATTATTTGGTTTGGGATTTCATAAGGTACAAATGATTTTCTGACAGCATCAATTGAATTTGATGATTGGAAATCTATCGGACAATTATTACCGTCCATTAGTCTTTCATTTCTGTCAATAGGAATACCATTGTGTCTTGTCGGAGCTTCATTCAAACAAGGCATTTGAGATGCTGCACCTGTTACTTGACCTTGTGATGAAACTGTTGTACCGTTGATATTTGATGAAAGTACTCTTGGTGTGCCTGCAAGCGGTGTGTCTGTTGAGAAAATTGAATTTGCAGGTTGACCTATGTAGTTATTTGTACCATAGATTGCATTAGGATAGCCGTAAACCTGTTTCATATCTTTTCTGTCAGGTTTGCCTGTTTGAGGACAAATTGCACAGGCAGGATCTGCCGGTTGATCACAGCTTATTTCATCAGGGCATCCGCAGTCTGATTTTTTTTCTGTTTCACATGGATCACATGGGGTTGCGCATGGATCTTCTTTTTGACAATCGCAATCAGGCAATGCTTTTTTACACTTTGAGCAAGTGTTTGGAGCAGTTGTCTCACATGGACAAGCCGGACCTGTTACTACAGGTAACGGTTCTTGGCAAGGTGCCGGTGTTTCCGGTACTTCGCATGGACAAGCCGCCATTGCCTGATTCAAGGAACACGTTGCTATTCCAACGGCAATTGCAGCTGCCACAGTCAGTTTTTTAATAGTCATTTTTACCTCCTTGTGTTATGGGTTTTTTCTGAAAAAACCCCAAAAATTTTTTTTAAAAAACAAACTAATACTAGATTATGTACTTTATTTTTCCTTAGAAACATTACCGTAAGAGGTTATCCGCTCAGGCTATTCTTGTGAGATGAATAGTTTAATGTGAAACTGTGGTTATAAAAATTTTTATTTAAGAAAAAGCATGAAATTTTTTATATTTTGTGTTATAATAAAGACAGCTTCTTGTACCACCATTGATTGGTGGTTTTTTCTTTTTTTTTTATGTATTATATTTTTATTATGAAAAAGGTTATTTTTGCTGTTTTATTATTATGTTTAGTTTGCTGCGGATGCGCAAAGAAAAAAGATGTTAGTGATGATTTAGCTAAAATTTATCAACGTGATAAAATTATTATCGGAGTTCGTGATGATGCTCCGCCTTTTGGGTTTAGGGATAAGGACGGAAATCTTATAGGTTATGATATTGATTTGGCAAAGATTATTACAGGCAGTATTTTAGGGAATGAAAATAAGGTGGAATTTGTTCCTGTTACAGCATCAAATAGAATTATGAAATTGAATTCAGGTAATGTGGATATGCTTGTTGCAACAATGTCGATTACAAATCAAAGACAGCAAATTTTGGATTTTTCTGTTCCTTATTATATTGCAGGTCAGGCAATACTTGTCAAAAGTTCAAGTAAAGCACAATCTTTAAGTGATTTTGAAGGAGAAAGACTTATTATAGTTTTTGGTTCAACAAGTGAAAGAAATCTTCGTACGAATGTTCCTGAAGTAAAAATTATTGGTTATAAAAATTATGCGCAGGCTGTCAATGCTTTAAAAGCAGGTAAAGCTCAAGGGATTGTTGCAGATGATTCTATACTTTTGGGATTTGCAGTTAACGATAAATCCGTTAAACTTTTACCCAAAAGATATTCTAAAGAGCCTTATGCGGTAGCTTTCAGAAAAGATGAAAATTCTGCAAGACTTATCGGTAAAGTAAATTATGTAATAGCAAATTTACAAAGCACAGGCAGATTAAACAGACTGCAAGAAAAATGGCAGATAAAGTAATTTTATTCTATTAACTTATTTTACAAAATACGGTTTTATAAGTACGTAAATATCGTTGAATAATACAAATATTAAAAATACAATTAATAATGAGAAAAATACTGTCATTATTTTGTTTGAAATTTCTTCATCAACAGGTTTTCCTTGTATTTTTTCAATCAATAAGAATACCAAATGTCCGCCGTCAAGTGCAGGTATTGGCAAGATATTTAATATTGCAAGGTTCATTGATATAACAGCAGTTAGTAAAATTCCGTAAAAAATGCCTTCGCTGCTTATAATATCTCCGCCCATTTTGGTAATTAATACAACGCCATGCATATTTTTTAATGGGATTTTGCCTGTAAACAGTTGTTTTAAAACAATCAGCATTGATTTTGTTTCATTGTATAAGTAGTTGTAACTTGTGGTAAATGCTGATTTTATGCCTGTTACAGGAATAAGAATTTCTTTTCTGTCAAGGGTTATGCCTATAATACCTTCTTTGTCGGAATATACAGGTTTTAAATCAACAATTTTGTTGTTTCTTAAGACTTGTATATACATAGGTCTTTCGCTGTCAGAAAGTGCGTATGCCAAATCTTTTAAAGAGTATGTTCCGTCACTTTCAACAAAGTTTTTGCCTTTAATTTTATCACGCAATGTTATTTGACTTGCACTTAAATTTATTTCTTCAGGTTTAAAAAGTTCTATTGCGTTCAAGACGTTTTTACTTAAAATTATTTTGCCTTCTTTTTCTATTTGTTCAGGGATTTTGATAATTAATCCTTTAGAAATTATTTCATTTTCTTTAAAAGCAGGATTAATGGCTTTCAAATTTTGATAATTTTGTTGAACAATTTCTTCTTTTGTTTTTCCGTCATAAGATGCACTATACATAGCGTATAGATTAATTCCGTATTTTGTATCAACGTCTGTTCCGTTAATTTTCAGAATTTTATCGCCTTTTTGCATTCCGCAAGTCCATACGCTTGCTTCTTTCGGAGCAACAATATCATTAACGTATATATCAAATTTGCCTGATGGCATATTATGCCATATCGCAGCGGTTAAAAGTACAAGAACGTATGCACAAATTACATTTGCAATTACCCCTGCAGAAAAAATAATTGCTCTTTGCCATATAGGTTTGTTCATCAATCTGTCAGGAGAATTTTGAGGTAAATCAGAATCCTTGTCATCATCAGGGAATGAAACATAACCTCCAAATAAAAATGCGTGTACGATTAGTGTTATATTTCCGACTTTTTTCTCCCATAAAGTAGGCCCAATCGGCAATCCTATACCGAATTTGTCAACTTTTACTTTAAAAAGTAAAGCTGCACCCAAATGCCCTAATTCATGAACAAGTATTAAAAGTCCGATTAATAAAATCATTATAATGATAGACATTAATTATCCCTCTCAAAATCTTAAAAACAGTATAAATATTTTAGCATAAAAAAACTTGAGCTAAAAAGGCAATTTTTTTATTTTTGTGTTTTATAAATATATATAAGGTAGAATGAATTTTTATGTCAATACAGCCACTAAGTTTTGCAAATGCAAATATAAATCATATAAACTTTGGAAATCAAAATACTAATAATATAAATACAGATTACGCGGCACAGCCATATCCACAAGATAGTGTTGAGATTAACGGTAAGAAAAAGGGATTATCTAACCGTCAAAAATGGGGAATTGGTCTTGGTATAGCTGCAGCTTTGGCAGCTACGGCATTGTTACTTCGCGGAAAAGTTGGTAAAGCTCAAGAAGAAGTTGTAAACCTTGCTGAACATGTCGATTTTACTCCTGCTAAGACAACTCAGGAAGCGATAAAATTTGCAAAAACAAAATTAGGTGTAAAAAATTATGATGATAGTATGCCTTTGGATGTAATGAACTGGGTAAATGAGGGGCTTACAAATATCAATAATGTACGAAAAGGCAAAGCTAAATTATTTGATACAATAGGGTATGTAGCCCAAAATGAAGATTCTTTAGCATGTATGGTGAATGATATTAAAGGCCCAAAGTTTGGTGCTCTTTTAAATGTAAATAAAAAAACTTTTGAAAATTTAGGTGAATATTTAAAAATTTATATTCAAGAATCCTTGAATGGTAAAGTTTTATATAAAGATGAAGCTGGCAAACTTGCATTATATCGATTTTACTATTGTGGAGAAGTTTCTGATAATTTATTAAAAAATTTAAATAAATTTAATGAAAATCCAGAAAGTTTTTCGTTGATGGATACAGTTAAATTGTATGAAGATTATGTATCTATGGGTAATGCAATAGATGGTTTTTATGACGCTCCTTATGCTAAATTACAACAGTTGCTTAAAAGTGAAAGAATACAAGAAACTCTATTAGCACATTCAAAATTGCCT
>CALURI010000003.1 GCA_944323135.1 Candidatus Gastranaerophilales bacterium | reverse complement strand
GGATGGTGAAAACCTAACAATAGAACTAAAAAACACTGTCAAACTAATGTTCAACAGTGTTATTTTCAATATGGTGGGCGATACGTGACTCGAACACGTGACCCTCACAACGTCAATGTGATGCGCTACCAACTGCGCTAATCGCCCATAGATTTAATTATAACACAAAAACTTATGTTTTTGCTGGATGCGCTACCCCTCTCACAAAACGATTATCAATCGTTTTGTTCGGCAGAGTGCTAATCGCCCATAGATTTAATTATAACACAAAAACTTATGTTTTTGCTGGATGCGCTACCCCTCTCACAAAACGATTATCAATCGTTTTGTTCGGCAGAGTGCTAATCGCCCATAGATTTAATTATAACACAAAAACTTATGTTTTTGCTGGATGCGCTACCCCTCTCACAAAACGATTTCAATCGTTTTGTTCGGCAGAGTGCTAATCACCCATAGATTTAATTATAATACAAAAACTTACGTTTTTGAAAACAAACTTTATTCTATTTTAAAAATGCATAGCATCAACTTGTTTCAAGATTGATTGAATATCTTTCAATAATTCTGCTTCTATAAATATAAGTTCTTGCTTTGTATAATCATCATGTTCATATTTTACTTTTGCAAGTTTCAACATAACAATTTTATTAAATGACAAATAATCTGAACTAAATTCTATGATATCAACAGCTCTATATGGAACTGGTCTGTCATGTAATCTTAAAATTGCTCTGAATATTACAAGTAAAGTTTTTATTACATGATCTAATATTTTTTTCATTTCTCTATCTGATTTTATATTCAATAAGAAATTATTTTTATATTTTAGTAATAAAGCTTTCAATTCAGATTCACATTGAAGGCGTAAAAAATATTTATTAATATAAATTGAAGGCACCAAATCTTCGCCATACAAAACTCTATAATTATCTTTTATATCAGAATATTCAATAGCATAAACATCAAATGAAGAATACCATTCTTCTTTATTCATTATTACAGGAATAGGATTTTTTGCTTTAACCCATTTTTTTACAGGTTTTGAAATTTCATAAAGATTTTCGGCATTCAATGTATTTGCAACTATCATCAAGTTTATGTTATTTTTTGCATCTTCAACGTTAGCCTGAGAACCGAATGCAAAAACTGATACAAGGTTATCACCAAGCTTTGTTTTCAACTCTTCAATAAAATTGTCCAAATTTTTCATTTTTTACCCTTTCCGCCAATATTAGTTTAATTTTATATATTTTTGACAGTTACATTCTTTAATCTGTTTCCTTTTTTCTAAATCATTGCAGAAATATTTTAATAAAATATTTCTACCAGCTTCCAGAACAACCTGAACCGCCAAAGCCGCCACCGCCGCCAAAACCGCCGAAGCCACTTCCAAAAGTTCTGCGTCTTGGAGAAAATATTCCTGCCAAAATTATAAAAGGCCAAAACCACCAAGGAAAATTATCACTATTACGTGATGTATTAGAATAAGAAATTGCACTTGGGCAAACACCTTGTTCAGTAAGGTTAACACCTTCTGCTTGGGCAACAGTTCGTGCTAACATATAAGTTCCTCTTCTTATTCCCAATTCATACTTATTTTGCTTATAATAAGGCAATATATCATTATTCATGATAGTTTCAAGTGTACTGACTCTTATTTTATCTTCTAAACCTAAACCTTGTTCAATACGCATTCTACGTTCATTTAATGCTGTCAAATAGACCATACCATTATTTTTACCGACAGCACCTAGTTTATAAGAACGTCCGATATCAATCGCGGTTTCTTCAACGGTTTTCCCGTTCAAGGAAGGCAATGTCACAACGACTAAGTCAGCACCTGATTTTTTTTGTAAATCCCATAAAGTCATGTTCAAATCATTTTCGACTTCAGGGGACAATAAATTTGCCTCATCAGCAATAAAACCATTAAATTTTAACGTAATTGCATCAACTTTTGTACATAAAAGAATGAGCAATACAAAAACATATAACCAACTTTTCTTTAACATAATAAAAATTTTAACAGTATATAAAAATTATGTCAATAGTTAATAAAAAAAGGCGACACCCAGATTCGAACTGGGGGATAAGAGCTTTGCAGGCTCCTGCCTTACCACTTGGCCATGTCGCCTCAACCTGTTCTTATATGATAAAAAAGACATAACTTAATGTCAAGCAAAAGAGAAAAACAAATATTCTTGTTCTAAAACAAGGGAAAAAAAGAACCGCTTATAAAAGCGGTTCTTTTTTTCTATTGTTAAAAGTTACACTTACTTAGTTTCATAATAATCTCTTACGATTCCTTCATAAGCATCTTTGTAAATAGCCTTGATATCTTCCATCAATGGGTATGCCGGGTTAGCACCTGTACATTGATCGTCAAATGCAAGTTCTACCATTTCATCTAATTTAGCATTAAAGTCAGCTTCTGTTACACCAAAATCTTTAATTGAATTTGGCAAGTTAACAGCTTTCATCAATTTGTCAATTGCTTCAATTAACAATTCAACCTTTTCATCATCTGACTTGCCGCCTAGTCCTAATTCATCAGCAATTTGAGCATATTTAGCTTTTGCATTAGGGAACTTGTATTGAGGGAAAATACATTGTTTCTTAGGACAATCAACTGCATTGTATTTGATTACTTGTCTTATTAACAAAGCATTAGCAACACCATGAGGTACATTAAACATAGCACCCAATTTGTGTGCCATTGAATGGCATAATCCTAAAAATGCGTTAGCAAATGCCATACCTGCAATTGTTGCGGCATAATGCATTTTTTCTCTTGCAATAGGATCATTTGCACCTTCATTATATGATCTTTCAAGATATCTGAATACAAGTTTTGTAGCTTCCAAAGCATTTGAATTTGTAAAGTTTGTAGCCATTGCTGATACGTAAGCTTCTATTGAGTGTACCAAAGCATCAATTCCTGAAGCTGCAGTTAAGCCTTTTGGCATACCGTCTACAAAGTTTGGATCAATGATTGCCATATTCGGTGTAAGTGCGTAATCTGCTATTGCATATTTTACGTGAGTTTCATCATCTGTAATAATTGCAAAAGGAGTTACTTCTGAACCTGTTCCTGATGTTGTAGGAATTGCAACCATTGTTGCTTTTTTACCCAATTCAGGTATACGACAAATTCTTTTTCTGATATCCATAAATCTCATAGAAATATCTTCAAATACAGTATCAGGCTGTTCATACATTAACCACATAATTTTAGCTGCATCCATCGGAGAACCGCCGCCTAATGAAATAATTACATCAGGTTCGTATGGTCTTATAATTTCCATTGCTTGATTAATTGTTGATAATGTAGGATCAGGTTTTACATCAAAGAAAATTTGATGGTCAATACCAATTTCATCTAAAACATTAACTATGCTGTCAACAGCTCCTGAATTAAATAAGAATCTGTCTGTAACAATAAATGCACGTTTTTTACCTTGTAGTTCACGAAGCGCCAAATCAACAGCACCTCTTTTGAAGTAAACTTTTGGCGGAACTTTGAACCAAAGCATATTTTCTCTCCTTTCTGCAACTGTTTTGTAGTTCAATAAATTTTCAACACCGATATTACCTGATACGGCATTTTTACCCCAAGAACCACAACCAAGAGAAAGTGAAGGTTCAAGTTTGAAGTTATACAAATCACCAATACCGCCTTGTGCTGATGGTGAATTAATTAATACACGACAAGCAGGCATTTTTTCTGAAAATTTATCAACTCTTTCCTGACTGCGGGTATCTGTATATAAATCAGCTGAATGACCTGCACCGCCTTTTGAAACTAATTCATAAGTCATTGCAGTAGCTTCTTCAAAATCTTTTGCTTTATACATTGTCAATACAGGTGATAATTTTTCTCTTGAGAAAGGATCTTCCCAATCTACTGAAGGTCTTTCTGCCAATAATATTTTTGCAGTTTGAGGAACTTTAAATCCTGCTAATTCCGCAATTCTATGAGCAGGTTGACCTACAATGTCAGGGTGTGCTGTACCACGTTTTGGATCAATGAAAGGAAGATCTATCATTTTCTTTTCATCTGAGGCGTTCAATAGGTAAGCACCTCTGTATATAAATTCTTTTTTTACTTCTTCGTATACTTCATCAACAACAACAACAGATTGTTCTGAAGCACAAATCATACCATTATCAAATGTTTTTGACATCATAATTGAAGATACTGCCATTTTAATATCAGCAGTTTCATCAATTACAGCTGCAGCGTTACCAGGACCAACACCCAATGCCGGATTACCTGATGAATAAGCAGCTTTTACCATACCTGGACCGCCTGTTGCTAAAATACAAGAAATTGAATCATGTTTTATTAATTGATTTGTTAATTCTATTGCAGGTTTATCTATCCAACCGATAATATCTGCAGGAGCACCTGCTTTAACTGCTGCTTCCAAAACTAATTTAGCCGCTGCAATTGTACATTTTGTTGCTCTTGGGTGAGGTGAAAAGATAATAGCATTTCTTGTTTTTAAAGCAATTAATGACTTAAAAATAGCAGTTGATGTAGGGTTTGTTGTAGGAATAATACCTGCAATTACGCCTAGAGGTTCTGCAACAATTTTTATACCGTTTGCCTTGTCTTCTTTAATAATACCGCAAGTTTTTGCATTTTTATGTTTGTTATAAATGTATTCAGATGCAAAATGGTTTTTGATAATTTTATCTTCTAAAACACCCATACCTGTTTCTTCAACAGCCATTCTTGCAAGAGGAATACGGGCTTTGTCAGCTGCTGTGGCTGCAGCTTTAAAAATAGCATCAACTTGTTCTTGAGAATAAGTTGAATAAATCTTTTGAGCTTTTTTTACTCTTTCAATTAACAATTCTAATTGTTCAGCGGTTTCAACTTTGCTTGAATCACTATTCAAAGCTTTTTCAAGGTTTTCAACCGTCTTTTTGTTCTTTGTTGTCATAAAATATATCTCCTTTTTAATTGTGATTTATTTCACAATTACATTATAAAATAAATGCGATTTAAAAGCAAGTGTATTTTTTACAATCTTTATACAAACTTAATATTTCATTTATATAGATGAAACCATTGTTGATAAAATACGTTATACTTACGTGTATGAATATTTTCCAAAAAATTATTTACTTCTTCTTGCAACAACAAGAAAAAGCACTTTCCAAAAAATTGCATAAACACTTAAAAGCATCAAGCACAAATTCTACTTCGAAAACGGTACTTTCAAAAGGGGTAACTATGACCCTGACTGCCGAAACAGAAAAAAAGAAAGAACTTGTAAAACTTAATGTCTCAGATATAATAAAAGCTTGCAATAACGATTCTGCAAAACTTTTGGCATTTATTGAAAGTAAAGGAACAAAAATTGTTAAACTTGATAATGCAGATAAAATATTATCAGTTATAAACGAAGAAGAAGGACTCGTAACATCACTTGAAGGTTTTGAAGGATTATATATCAATATTGTCACTGAATCAGGCTTGTCATTTAAGTCAAAACCTATGTTTATTATGAGAAATGGTGAAATTGATCCTTATTATATGGCTCATCAATTTTACAAATGGTATTCACTTTATATGGGATTACCCGGATTTGATTTTATGTCTCAAAAATTATTTAAAATAACTCTAAATTCAGATGATGCAATACTTTCTGAGCTTAGTTTAGATGAAATGACAGGTTTGAAAGAAGCTATCGCAAGAGACAGTGAAGCAACAATCTTTGCTCTCGAACTTGCAAAATCCAAAGAAGGCAGCAAAAAAGTTCTTGATAAAATCAAAAATAACGGGAGTGCAAATATATAAATAAAGCATAAAATCTAATTTTATAAGGTTTTATGCTTTAAATAAAATTTAAATAAAATAAACAATTATAACTTACTCAGTTGCGAAACGGAAATCTTCACTCCAGGTTTTGAAACCGCCCTCCAAAAGCATCACTGGATAACCGTATTCAGCCAATAATAAACAAGCTTTCGCTCCAAGATGGCACTGCTGATTATAACAATAAACAACTGTTATTACATCTTTTGAGAGCTTATCAGTATTTTGAGACAATTCGTCTTTTGGGATAGAAATTGCAGAAGGAATATGCGCAACTTCATAATCAGCATTACTCCTTACATCTACAAGCTTTATCATATTTTCTTCCATTAGATCCTTTAATTCGACAGGCCCTAACGTATAAGCAAGTTTTTGGGAAAAATAGCATCTTGCTTTTTCAGTATCAAACCTTAATTCTCTAATTTTTTCATTCATAATTAAATATCCTTTCTGCTATAACAGAAAGGATATATCAATTTATAAAATAAGTACTTAGCAACATGGTTATAATCTATGAAGTAAGTTTATTTGGGGTAGGGGTAATTGACAAGAGCAGACTCAGTTCAAACTATCCTAAGAAAGAAATATGTTTTGGACTTTTGCTTGCTCTGTCATAGTCAGGTGAAAATAGTATATTATAAGTCTTGCGAAGCTTTGCGCCTAAAGCGTTAAGCATATTCGGATTTTGAACCATATCAGCTCTTTGAGTGCGGTTCAAATCATTCTCGAAATTTATTTTCGCATTTGGGTTTTGTAGCGATAAAATCGCCAAACTCGGTGTTATATTATTAAGATTACCTTCTCCGAAAGAGATTGGTTTTACTGCATTAAATTTTACTGGATTAACTGTTATCATTTTATTCCTCCTCTCTGAGGTTTTGTTATTAAGTGTTTAATTAACACTTCATTTAACACTTTTAATATAAACTATAAAAGATAATTTGTCAACCCCTATTATAAACTTTTATTAAGTTTGACAAAAATATTGATATTACAAGCATTTTTGATAAAGTGGAAAATGTACACTTATTCTTTCCTTTTTATTTTTCTCATGCTTTTTATTATAAAAGCATGCTATTTTTTATAAATTTTATTCGTGCAAATTATTATTTTTAATATTAGCCATTTGGGTAATTGTAAAAATGACACTTATTACTGCGAGATATGTTTTATTTTTTATACTAAAACTGTGAAACTTCAATAGTTTCACAGTTTTAAAACAATTACTTATATGTTTAAAAAATTTAAATATTCGGCAAATCACCTTTTACTTCTGCAACCTCATTACTGTCAAGTCCGAATACCTTATGCAATGATTTTACAGCACGGCTTGCATCTGCCTTATCAACAAGACAACTTATTTTTATCTCACTTGTTGAAATCATTCTAATATTTATACCTTGTTCAGCCAATGCTTCAAACATGGTTGATGCAACACCAGGACGATCTATCATGCCTGCACCTACTATTGATACTTTTGCTATATTTTCATCAACTTGAATTTCACCTGATGCATTAATTTCTTCTTTCAATGATTTCAAAGCTGAAACTGTTTTATTCAAATCTGCGGCATCAACTGTAAATGCAATGTCATTCGTATTTGAAATTTTTCTTGCGTACGATTGAATAATCATGTCAACAGATATATTTTCTTTGGCAAGCCTGCTGAATAGTTTTGCGGCAACTCCGGGCTTATCAGGAACATCACAAACAACTATTCTTGCTTGAGATAAATCTTCTGCAACACCTGCAACTGGTTTGTTTATTTCCATTTTATCAACTCCTAATATTAAAGTGCCTAAATTATCAAGTTTAAAGCTGCTTCTGACTCTCATTGGCACATTGTAAAGTTTTGCAGTTTCTACACTTCTCGGATGAAGAACATTAGCCCCTGCATGTGCAAGTTCTAACATTTCCTCATAAGATATTTCTTTAAGTTTGGAAGCATTTGGAACAACTCTCGGATCCGTTGTATATACACCTTCAACATCAGTATAAATATCACATCTTTCAGCGTTCAAAGCTGCTGCAAGAGCAACTGCAGATGTATCAGAACCTCCGCGTCCAAGTGTTGTAATTTCTCCGTCTTCAGTAACTCCTTGAAATCCTGCAACAACTATTATCTTACCTTCTTTTAAATTCTTTTTTAATTTATCGGTTTTTATGTCTACAATACGCGCTTTGGAATGGACATTTTCTGTCATAATACCGATTTGCATGGCATTAAAACTTACAGCATCATACCCTTGAGCTTGAATTGCCATAGTTAAAAGAGCTATAGAAACACATTCACCGGTCGATAAAAGCATATCCATTTCTCTAGCAGATGGGTTAGGGCTTAAATCCTTTGCCATTTTTACAAGGTAATCCGTTGTATGTCCCATTGCAGAAACAACTACTACAACATCATTTCCTTTTTCCTTTTCCCTAATCACTGTCTTTGCGACATTTTTTATTTTATCCGTATCGGCAACAGATGTACCGCCGAATTTTTGAACAATTACTTTTCTCAAAATTTATTTTCTTTCTGTCAAATTAGTCAAAAGCTTTTCCAGCTCAAGCTTTTGTTCAGGGTATTCAAACAAACTCGGATTTATTTTTTCGATTTTGTCTGCAACTGAAAGTGTTTCTTTTACATTATATTCATAAACGTCATTTTTGACAAGTAGGTAACTTACATAAAACATTAAATTTAACAATTCAATATTTTCGTCATCAGCTTTCAGCGCTTTCCTTAATTTTCTTTGGGCTTCCGCATATTCTTCTCTTTGGATAAGGTAACGTGAATAAGATAAAAATGCGTCTATATAAACAGGATTTACTCTTATAGATGTTTCATAATAGTCTTTAACTTTTGTATCATTTTCAAGACGTTCATAACATTTTGCCAGATAATAAGCGTTTACACTATCTTCGTCATCTTCTCTTAATAATTCCATTGCTTTTGATGTTTCGCCATCTTCATAAGCAATAATAGCTAATGCTTGTTTTACTGCTTTATTTTCCTGTTCTTTATCCATAACCTTCTGTAACAATGGTTTTGCCTCATCAAATTCTTTTCTTGATACACAACACAAACCTAAATATGCTGCAGCTTCCGTATTTTCAGTATCTAATTCCAAAGATTTTAGTAATTTTGCTTTTGCATCATCATATTTCCCGAATTTTCCTAAAGATTTTCCCCATTCAAGATAAAGCATGGTATTTTCAAGTTCTTCTTCTTCAGCCTTTAAAAAATATTTTTGAGAATTTTCATAATCAAATTTCTTTGTATATATTTCACCAAGTAAAACATAAGCAGGAAGCATTTTTTCATTTAAGTCTATTGATTTTTTTGCATAATGAATTGCTCCGTCCAAATCATTTTTTATAGATTTTAATCTTGCAAATTCGAAAGTATTGTTAGCATTTGGGCAAACATTTGCCAAAAATGTAAGTTTCATTTCCGCCTTATCATACATTTCCAATTTTATTTCCATAACCGCACATAAAAACATTGCGGTGAAATTATACTTATTAAGTCTTGATGCTTCTGCGAATTTTTCATGAGCATGAGTGTATTTCTTTAACTTCATTAAAGCCATGCCCCAACCTGTAAAAGTATCGCTATTGCCTGCTTGAACCTTATTTGCATTTTCAAATGATTTTTCTGCATTTTCATATTTTTTTAAAGACATTAATGCAAAACCAAGCCTCTGCCATATAAGTTTATCCTGAGGATTTAAATCTGCGGATGTCTGATAAGCTTCTACACTTTTATCAAATTCTCCGAGCCTTTCATATACAGATCCGAGATATTTATAAACAAGAGCATCTTTTTGCGGCAATTCTAAAGCTTCCAACAATATTTCTTTTGCCTTTTCATAATCATTTTTCTCTATATAAACTTTTGCCCTGTTTACATAAGTATATGATGGCAAAGACTGGATAACTGTCTCTTTCTTAAAACGTTCAACAGAATTATTAAAATGTTTTACTTTTTCATAAATTGTTTTTAACCAATCAGACAATCTGCCACCTCTCTAAAAGCTCCGTTTCCCGCAGAATTTTCGGTAATTTGAATTCCTTTTACGGATTTAACTTTTTCAACGGCATGCGGAACGGTTATTTTATATTTAGCATATTCCAAACATTCAATATCATTAACATCATCTCCAATATACAAAAATTCTTCTTCCGAAAGATTGTATTTTTCAACAATACCTTTTAAGATATCTATTTTTATTCTTATATTTTGGTGCACTTCTTCAACTTGAAATTTATTTGCAAGAGTTTCTATGGCAGCATTTTTTTCTCCTGAAATAATACCTAACTTATAGTTGTTTTTTTTTAACAAAGAAAAAGCCATAATATCTTTAAAGTTCAAACGTCTTGTCATGGAAAAATCATCACTGATATAAACACTATTATCAGTAACCACTCCGTCAAAATCAGTTATAACCATTTTTATTGTTTTTGGTAATTTTAATTTTCCCATATACAAAACGCCCCTTATCTGTTATAATTGTATCATAAAAAAAGAAGGAACGACAAATGCTCTGGTATTTATTAAATTTAAGTATTATTCTTGTATTTATTATACTTTTTTTAATCACAAGACAAACAAATAAAAGATGGTCAAAAATTAATGATTATTTAGGAATGGTTACAAACACGGTTAATTCAGTCAGATATGGGAACCTGTCAACAAAAATAGAAGAAATAAATCATCCGACATACCAAAATGTAACTGACAGCATAAACCGCATGGTAGAAACGCTTAACGACAGAGAAAAAATGATTGTTGAATACCAATCCGAATTAATGCGCCAAAACAAACTCTTAGAATCTGTAATAAATTCACTCTCAGACGGAATTTTAATTATCAATGACAAGCATAATATTTTAAGAGTAACTCCACAGGTCAGTGAATGGTTTGGCGGGAAAGGACCTGAAATTATAGGAACAAATATTTTTGATTATATTCAAATAAGTGATGATACACCTATTGAGCGTCTGAAAAATAAAGATGTATTTATCAAACATACACCAACAAACAACTTTGTCATGCATACAATTAAATTATCATTAGATGATGATAAAAAACGATTTGTCATTTTAATAAAAGACGTCACAAATGAAAGAGAAATTGAAACACTTAAAGAAGATTTTGTCGCAACTTTAACTCACGATTTAAAAGTTCCGATTGTTGCAGAAGCAAATATAATCAATTTTCTTCTTAACGGAACATTTGGAGAGATTACAGAAAAACAGCAGGTTGCACTATTAAATATGAAAAAATCAAATGAAGAACTTGTTGATTTAGTTCAAATCATTTTGGAAACTTACAAAATCAAAGAAACAGGCATTCAATTGCTAAAAGAAAATATTATGCTGAATAAATTTATATCAGATATAATAGAAAGCACCCAGCCAATTGCAAACAACTCAGGAATAACAATATACTTTACACCTTCAAGAGATATTAAAGTTACGGCAGATCGTTTGCAACTTGAAAGGGTTATTAAAAATTTAATTTCAAATGCGATATCACACAGCAATACAAAAGACAGAATAGATATAACAACAGGAGAAATCCCCGGCTTTATAACTATATCAGTTATAGATTACGGACAGGGAATCCCCGCAAAAGAACTGAAATTAATTTTTAACAAATATTATTCAGCCGCTAAAAAATTCAGAAAAATAGGAACGGGATTGGGGCTATATTTATCGCAGCAAATAATAAAATCACACGGCGGTGAAATTACTGTTGAAAGTGAAGAAAATGTAAGAACAGAATTTTGTATAAAACTTCCTATGTAATATCCAAAATATCTTGACAAAAATTGAAAAATCGTAAATAATAAAAGAAATAAGAAATGTCAGGAGGTTGAAAAATGTTTAACAGAGAAGCTTTAAGAGTGCCCCCCCCCCGCAAAACCCAAGTATAAAAGGGACTTTAGCTAATACCCTTTACAAAGGGAAAATAATATGCAATAATAGTGATATGAAACATCACAAATTTACATTCGGTTTTACATTAGCAGAAGTTTTAATTACTCTCGGCATAATCGGAGTAGTGGCTGCTATGACAATGCCTTCTTTAATTGCCAATTATCAAAAAAAGGAAACCGTTACAAGATTAAAAAAAGCATACAGTATTGTTCAACAAGCAATCAGGCTGTCAGAACTTGATAATGAAGAAGCTCAATACTGGGATACAAGTCTGTCAGGAGAAGCTTTTTTCAATAAATATTTTGATAAATATTTCAATTATACCAATATGTATAATTCTCAAGAATTATGGGATGTTGCACCCAGGAAAAATCTTAATGGCGGAGATTATGGCGGAACTACATACAAAAGATCCGATACAAGAAGTTTTCATTTAATGCTTAATGATGGTGTATTAATAACTTTAAACCCAGGTTCAGAAGGTTGTATTTGGGTAGGTATAGATACTAATGGTTTATCTAAACCAAATCAAATTGGAAAAGATACATTCTTATTTATTTTTTCAAGCCAATACGGGCTTCAACCTTTGGGCGGAAAAGGTACTAATGATGAATGGACTTATGGTGAATATGACAGAGACAAAATAAAGGGCACATCAAGTTATGCTTGTAATAAAGCTAAAACCGGATATTGGTGTGCAGCATTAATTATGAATGACGGCTGGGAAATGGCTAAAGATTACCCTTGGTAAAAAGTAATTAGAATTTACTATTCTTGTTCATAGCCGAAAGCTTTAAGAGAATTTTGTTTTTTACGCCAATCTTTTTCAACCTTTACTTCCAAACCTAAAAACACCTTTTTCTCTGTAATTTTTTCCAAATCAATGCGAGCTTCCGTACCTATTTTTTTAAGCAGGCTCCCGCCTTTACCAATCAAAATTCCTTTTTGGCTTTTTGTTTCGCAATATATGGTCGCGTAAATTCTGTCAATATCCTCATTTTCCACATAACTTTCAATTTTTACAGCAACAGAATGAGGGATTTCATCTGATGTATTTAAAAGAATTTTTTCCCTTATAATTTCTTCTGTAACATCACGCATTGTTTCTTCGGTCACAACATCTTCGGGATACAAAAAATCTCCTTCAGGAAGATTTTTATATATATTTTTTATAAGTGTATCAATATTCCTGCCGGTTTTTGCAGAAACTCTTATTACGGGATAATTTTTTTCAAATAAAAGTTTGTAAGTTAAAAGATTTTCTTCAACTTTATTCATATTTTTAAGTTTATCAACTTTATTCATAACAATAATCAAAGGGATTTCCGTCTGTAAAATATTTTGAGCAATCCATTTATCCCCCTTGCCTGCCGGTTCAGAACCGTCAACAAGAAAAATTATCAAATCAGCATCAGGAACAGCCATTTTCGATTCATCAAGAAGAAATTCCCCCAGTTTGTTTAAAGGTTTATGCACACCTGGAGTATCTATAAATACAATCTGCCCTTCGTCTGTTGTATAAATACCTTTAATTCTTTTTCTTGTAGTTTGAGCTTTATCCGTTGCGATAACAATTTTTTGCCCTAATATTTGATTTAACAAGGTAGATTTTCCGACATTCGGTCTTCCGATTATTGCAGTGAATCCGCTTTTCATATGATATAATTCCTGTATTTTATGTTATAATTTCTTCATAAATTGTAACATAAAAGAACAAATTTTTAATAATGTGGCAATTTTTTTTATCTCAAAGTATTATATAAAAATATAAGGGAAAAATTCACGGTAGAAAATGGTATTAAAAAAACGTAGTATATTTGGTATAGCACTATTAGTTGCGCTTGCAATAAATCCCGTATCGCTGAGTTCTGCAAACAGCGGTAATAATTTAGTGCAGCTTGACCTGAAAAGAGCTTCCAATAACTCCGTTAATGTAACCCTTTTTACTTCCGATAATTACGATGAAAATGTTTTTGTAAGAAAAAAATCAGATAATAAATATGTAATTCTTATACCAAAAGTTCAAAGCTCAGGATACAGCAGTGCCAATTTAAACGGGTTACACGATTTAGTATCTGATGTAAACGTTAAAACTGTAAATGATACAAACGGCGGTTACACAAAAGTTACACTGATAACAACAAAACCGCTTGATATAAAAACATCAACTCAAAAAAGTGCTGCTGCCACTGAAGAACAAAAAGAATATAAAACACTTATTGCACAGGCAAATGCCATTAAAAATAATATAGGGAAACAACCCGAACAATCTAAATATACGCCTAAAACTGAAGTTACTGTAAATAAAGCAAAAATTATTCAACAGCAACCCGCAAAAACACAATCTAATGAAAAAATTACCGTTAACAAACCTGAAAATATTAAACCCGCAGTTAATAAACAAACTAAAAAAACTGACACAACAAAAGATATAAAAACAGTTTCAAACACTCGTTCTCATACCCCTGATATCAAGCTGAATGAAGTTAATCCGACAAATGATGACAGAATAAACAGACGTGAACAACTTGCGCAGCTTATTGAAGAAGTAAAACAAGAAAAAGCTGTTGAAAAAGCTCCGGAAACAGGTTTAAAGCAAGAACCCTCAGATATTTCTGATATAAATACTATTTCAGTTCCTGTTAAAGATATTAATGAAATGCCAAAAATTAACAAACCGACATTTCTTCAAAAAGTTAAAACAGGCATAAAAAAATCTGCAAAAACAGCAGGTTATACACTTCTTACATTACTCGGACTGATAATTATATCTAATATATTAAAAGCTATATCTAAAAACTCTAAGTCAAACGGAGAATCATTTAATGGAGTTTCTGCCGGCATGCCGATTGCCAATTCAGTGAAATACAGCAACATTGTAAATAATGATGAACTTTCTTGGCAAGAAAAATACCAACGCTACCTTGATGCATCAGCAAAACCTGTTAAAAGAGCAAACAACAAAGGGACTTATACATTTATAAAAACACCGGCAGAACCTGTATCTAACCCTATTGAAAACAAACGTAAAGAACTTGAAAAAATGGTATCCGAAATTTCTCAAAATAAATTGAATGATATCGAACCTGAAATTATAGAAGTTCAAAGTGAAGATGATACTATTTCCAAAACAATTAAGCTTAAAGCATTTGCTAATCAAAAAAATTCACTTAATGTTACAAGCCGTGACAGAATAAAAAGCAGATTTAAAAAATACGAAAATGAAATACCATTACATGAACAGAAAAATATTGAATTAGGAGATTCTATTTTGCACGCAAATCCAAGACGACTTAAAGATGCCAACCTTAATGTATCTGATGTAATAAAAAATGGAAAATTAAAATTTAAGCCATCAAAATATATTATGTCATCAGTTGATGAATTTTTCTCAATTATAGATAAAGAGCAAACAACAAAAGAAGAAGCTAAAAAGCTTCTCAACCCGACGATTTCAAACAATATAAAAACTACGGTATCAGAAAATAAACCCGTTATAAATCAAACAAACCCGATTTCAAAATTACGTAACGAAACAAAAAATTCATACATAAACGGATTAATTGTAAAATCAGGTTTTAATATTGACAATAACAAAGGTTTTTATGTAGTAAATCTTGACGGCAAATCAGCTCTGATAGGTAAAGTTAATGATGAAATTTTTGTACTCAAAAAATTTGACGGCAATGTAACAAATCCTATCCAAGTAAGACATGACAATGCAAATGTTTATATGGTAAAAGCCGGTGATTTCAAATCTCTTGTAGAAGTTAATGATGAAAAAATGGGTGTTTTAATAGAATTATAATAGGTAAAACATTGTGAGAGCATTTCTTCCTAAATTATCCGTAATTATCATCTCATTTTTTTGTGGGCTTGTACTATGCGGATGTACAAAAAAAGAATCAGAAATAACTTTACAATTTGCGAGTTGGGGTTCAAAATCCGAAACAGATATTTTAAAACCGCTTTTAAAAGAATTTGAAAACAAAAATCCCGATATAAAAATAGATTTTATGCATATACCGCAAAATTATTTTCAGAAGATACATCTTCTTTTTGCCTCAAATACAGCCCCTGATATTATTTTCATCAACAATTTATACTTGCCGGTATATGCAAATGCCGGATTACTGGAAGAATTTTCACCTATCGAAGGATATTACCCGCAGGCTCTTGAAGCATTAAGCTGGAAAGGTAAACTCTACGCAATCCCTCGCGATGTTTCAAACCTCGTAATTTATTACAACAAAGATATGTTTAAAGAAAAACATATTCCGTATCCGAATAAAAATTGGACATTCGCTGATTTTTTAACAACAGCACAAAAATTAACAGATAATAATACTTTCGGCATAAGTTTTGAAGAAGACCCACTTTTTTATCTTCCATACTTGATGAGTAACGGCGGAGGAATTCTACCGACAGAGATTAACAAAAAAGAAAGTCAAAAAAGTTTGCAATATTATGCAGATTTAAGAAAAAAATATCATGTTGCGCCATTAAAATCAGAAAGTGCAAGTGCAACTATGGCACAAATGTTTTTACAAAAACGTCTTGGCATGTATCTTTCAGGAAGATGGATGGTTCCAAAATTAAGAGAAGACGCTGATTTTGACTGGGATATTGCGCAATTTCCTAACGGGCAAAAAGGAAGCATTGTACAGCTTGATGCTTCAGGCTGGGCAATAGCAAAATCTTCAAAACATAAAAAAGAAGCAAAAAAATTAATCGACTTTTTATCATCAAAAGAAAGCAGCGAAAAATTTACACAATGCGGTCTAATAGTACCCGCACGGATTGACAGCGCAAATTCAAAATACTTTTTTGACGGTCAAAAACCTCAAAATACAAAATTATTTTTAGAAATTATAAAAACATCAAAACCAACCCCAGTTACAATTGATTACAGAGAAATTACCGATAAATTAAAAAAAGATTCTGAAAAACTTTTTAATTAAAATCAGAAAATTCAACATATTTTACTTTCTGATATTTACTATGTTTAATATATAATAAAATTATGAAAGAATATGATTTTTACATAGTTCCGACCCCTATCGGAAATCTTGAAGACATTACATTAAGGGCAATAAATATTTTAAAATCAGTAGATTTAATAGCCTGTGAAGATATCCGAGTTACTCAAAAGCTGCTTAACCATTATGATATAAAAACTAAATGTATTTCTTATCATAAATTTAATGAAAAAGAACGTGTCAATTTTTTCTTAAAAACATTACAAGAAGGTAAAAAAATTGCATTGGTATCAGATGCTGGGACACCTCTATTTTGTGATCCTGGAGCTGTAATAGTCAAAGAGTTAAAAGAAAATAATTTTTCACTGACATCCCTTGCCGGAGCTAACGCTGTTGTGACATTTCTTTCACAAGTTCCAAGAGAAAATGAAGATTTTATCTTCGTAGGATTTTTACCAAAAACAAAATCTCAAATCGAGAATCTTATAAAAAAATACAAATCGACAGATATCGTATTTTATGATTCTCCAAACAGAATCGAGAATACTCTCAAAATCATTAAAGCAACCATTCCTGATGCAAATGTTGCAATAGGCAGAGAACTTACTAAAATATTTGAAGAAATAATTATAAATTCAGTTGACGAAACAATAAAACACTTTGAAAATAATCCACCAAAAGGTGAAATTGTCGGTCTTATATTCAGATCAAAACAACAAGACAATGAAATAGATATTGATGAAAAAATTGCACTATTAAAATCAAAAAATTTCCGTGCGAAAGAGATTTCCTTAATTTTATCAGAACTATATAAACTCAATAAAAATGAGGTTTACAAAAGATGTTTAACATAATTTACATATTCCAATTTTTTTAATTTATGATATAATATTTTTAGGATAGTAATTGAAGTTTTTAAGGTAGAGATTTTTTGAACTTACAAAATAAAATATATATATCTTTAATAGCCCTGTTGTTGGTTATACTTTGCCCGCTTCAGAGTGTTGCAAAAGATAATTTTTGGGGAGATACGGTTGATACTGAAGTACATGACGTTCAGCCATCGTTTGATGCCCAAATTAATTCTGCCGAAACTTCAACGACTTCTTCATCAGATAAAAAAACATCTTCTGCAGCTAAAAAAGGTGACAAAATAATCAAAAATATTGAAATAATAGGAAACAATATTATTGATAAATCTCTAATCCTTCAACAAATGGAACTTCAACAAGGAGAGCCATACAGCAGAGATCTTGTAAGACACGATCTCAAAGCAATCTATGAGCTTGGTTATTTTACGGAAAAAATGAAAGCTATCCCTGTCAACAATTCTGACGGAACAGTAACCTTAAAAATAATTGTTGAAGAAAATACCCCTATAACAGACTTTACGATAGAAGGTAATACCGTAATCTCTACCGATGAAATCCTAACCTATCTTTTGCCGATGAAAGGCAAACCCCAAAATATTGCAGAAATAAATGAAGCGATTTCTAAAATTCAAGATTGCTACAGTTCAAAAGGTTATATCCTTGCAAGAATTGACTCAGTATCTGATGATCCCGACGGAACAGTTAATATCACGATTAAAGAAGGAACAATTAACAGAATATTAATTTCCGGAAACGAAAAAACAAAAGATTACGTTATCGAAAGAAATGTTTTAACAGAACCCGGTCAGGTTTATAATGAAAATCTTTTGAAGGAAGACCTTGTAAGGTTATATGCAACTCAAGCTTTTAAAGATGTAACCAGAGAAATTGAACCTACAGAAGAACCCGATAAATACGATATTACAATTAATATTGAAGAACAAAGAACTGCAAGCATCTCAGTAGGCGGCGGTATTGATTCTGTTACCGGTGTATTCGGTTCTGTCGGAATATCCGATAACAACTTTATGGGAAGAAATGAAAGACTTTCATTAAACGGTATTGCAGGTACAGGTGTAATACTTAACGATGCATCAATTAAACGCAGAATGAACTTACAAGCTGAGTTGAGCTATTTTAAACCGTATTTTTACAATGCTGATACATCTTTAATGAGTAAAATATTCTACAGAGATTTTGGTTCTTATCAAGTACCGCTTGCAATTGAAAGAAGAATCGGTGCAGAAGCAACCGTAGCCCACAGAATGAAATGGAATAAACATGTAACAGGGACTTTCTCACTTGGAGTTGAAAATATTGATGTTTCCGAAGGTGACGGCAAAAAAATCAGCAATCTGTATTCAAAATACAATATTCCGATTTCAGAACGTGCCAGACAGTTAGAAGGAGGTCTATTCCTATCATTGAGTCCTGCATTATTATATGATACTCGTGATAATGCAACAGTTACCAGAAAAGGTACAATGGCAAGTTTACGTTTTGATGAAGAATTCGGTGTAATAGACTTTGACAAAACACACGGCAAATTAACCGGTATGGTTAAACAATATATTCCTGTCGGTAAAAAATCATCTTTATCATTCACCGCAAAAGCCGGAGGAAAAATTCACGGCGACAATATGCCTGAAGTAATGGCATATAGATTAGGCGGTCCGTATACCATAAGAGGTTTCAAAATGAGCGGAGTAGGTACTGGTGATGCTTTTGTTATGGGTAGCGCAGAATTTGCGACTCCAATTCCATTCCTTGACAAAACAAGAATTAACTTCTTAAATAACTTAAGATTTACTGTTTGGGCTGATGCAGGTAAAATATTTAACCCTTCAATTACAGACCAAATATACGACAGACCGCTTTATGCAGTATCAGCCGGTATCGGTTTAAAACTCTATATCCCAGGGATGGGACCGTTATCAATTGATTACGGTATTCCGCTCACAAATCCGGGTGACAGCGGCAGCAGAAGCGGTTACTTTACTTTTGGTGTAGGTGACTTAATGTATTAATAAATTCCTTAGGAGGTATTAAAAATGAAAAAATTCAAATTAGCAGCACTTTTAATCACAGCAGGATTATTCATTACTCTTGGCAATCAAGCTAACGCAGCAGGTGTAGGATACATTGATTATCAAAAAGTTCAGGATAACTTCCCGTTTGCGCAACAAGCCGTAAAAGATATCGATGCTAAAGCTCTTGAAATGCAACAATATATGGTTGATAAAGAAAAGCAATATAAATCTCTTGATACTCCACTAAAAAAACAAAATTTTGAAGAACAAACAGCAAGAGAATTTAAATTAAAACAAGATGCATATATGAAATTGAAAGCTCAAAAAGAAGAACAAGTTTACAATAAGATTCAAGCTGCAACAAAACAAGTTCTTGTAGAACAAAAACTTGATGCAATTGTAGATTACAGAGTAATTTTTGTAGGCGGTGTTGATATTTCTGACTTGGTTATACAAAAATTAAAAAGCGGACAGTTTTAATTGTTGAGGGGTAAAAATGCACTATTCCGAACATGGTGAACAATATCATATAGGTCTAAATCAAGGAGATGTGGGAGAATACGTAATTCTACCCGGAGACCCTAAAAGATGTGAAAAAATAGCATCTTATTTTGATAATGCTAAATTAGTTGCTGACAGAAGAGAATTTACAACCTATACCGGATTTTTAAACGGGGTAAAAGTTAGCGTAACCTCAACCGGTATAGGCGGACCTTCTGCATCCATTGCATTAGAAGAACTTGTAAATGTAGGTGCAAAAACATTTATAAGAGTCGGAACCTGCGGTGGCATGGATATTAATGTAAAAGGCGGTGATCTCGTAATAGCAACAGGGGCAATTCGTATGGAAGGAACCTCAAAAGAGTATGCTCCAATAGAATTCCCAGCTGTGGCTAATCTTGATGTAATAAATTCTCTTGTTCAAGCATCAAAAAATTTAGGATATGAATATCATACAGGAATAGTTCAATGCAAAGATTCATTTTACGGGCAGCATGAACCTGAAAAAATGCCGGTAAACTACGAACTTCAAAATAAATGGGAAGCTTGGAAAAAACTTGGCTGTCTTGCATCAGAAATGGAATCAGCAGCACTTTTTGTTGTAGGAAGTTTTCTAAAAGTAAAAGTCGGCTCCATATTTTTAACTGTAGCTAATCAGGAAAGAGAAAAACAAAACCTTGAAAATCCTGTGGTTCATGATACAGAAAAAGCGATAAAAACAGCAGTAGAAGCCATAAAAATACTTATAGCTCAAGACAAAAATTAAGGAGAAAATTATGTATAACAAAAAAATGCAATACGTTATAAAAACTTGTCCGAGCGATAATACCCAAGAGCTTCAAAATCTGTTAAATGAAATGTCTATGAACAATTGGGAATTATACAGCATGCAAGAGGTAGAAAATGACGACGGTCAAATTCTTTGTCACTGTATTTTTATGCGGGAAGCAGAAAATCCTATTAGTGACATAAATGCAGATACAATAAACATTTCCACCTTTAAAAGTCAAATGGAAAAAATGCTCTCTCCTGAACTTTCACCTTATGAAATATGTCTTGATATTCAAAGTAAAATTCGAGATCAAAAAGCTAAAATTGCAAAAATAAAAAAAGAACTTGAAGGTGAAGCTCCAGCATCTGTAAGCAGGAAGAAACTTAATGATAAAATATCAGCAGGATTAAAAGAGCTTGATGATTTGAAAATAAAACTTGCAAAAGCCACTTCTCCAGATGCAATGTATTCCAAATTGAAAGAAGAAAAACTATCAATACATTTAAGTGAAGAAATTCTCGGTTACATTGATCCAGACAGCGAAATCCAAGAAGAAGAACTCGTTGCAGAGACAGTAAAATCTCGCCTAAAATTAACAGAAACAATCGGATACGTTATTCCGAAAATTATTTTCCAAGATGATGAAAGCTTAAATCCTTATGAATTTTCAATAAAAATCAGAGGGGTAGAAGTTTTCAAATCTTGCGTATATCCTAATTTTTTAATGTTTTTCTCAGATAATTTGCATCTTGAAAAGAAAATTAAAAATTCCATAAATGATATAGACAAAATAAGCGGACACAAAATTGTATGGATTGAAAAAGAAAAAGCAAAAGATTTTTGGCAAGAAGGCATTTCAGGTTCTGAATTTATTGCAAGAGCGTTAGAATTTTGTGCAATAAAATATGTTGATGAATTACTGGATTATGAAGATCTTGATAAATATATCGATATAGTAAACGAAAAAAATGATTTTCTGGTAACAAATATTATTCCTGATTTTCTATCACTGTCAGATTTACGTTTTATTTTAACAAGTCTTATCAGAGAAAAAATTTCAATCAAAGATATTACATATATCTTTGAAAAAATAAACGACTTTGCACAAGAAAGTACAAAATCAGATTTAATCAAAAAAATAAGACTTTCACTTTCCCGCCAAATTTGCAAATCACATGAAAATTCCGAAGGTGAAATTTCTGCATTTGAAATTTCTGAAAAAACACTTGATAAATTTATGCCGAATTTTGATGAAAGCGATGATTCAATTATACGAATAGATGCGGGCTTTGCAGAAAAATTGGCAGAAAAACTCACTAAAAAAGCGCAATTAATGAACGTAGAATCACCAAAACTTTTGGTACCACTGGAATTTAGACATCTTATATTTACACTTTTAAGTAACTATATGAATAACATAACAGTACTTTCAAGAGAAGAAATCGGATGCAATTCTCAAATAGATGTTATTGCAGAAATTTAATAATACGTTACAAATAGTCAAAAATTTTTTTTATTAGATTTATTATTATTGTATGCGTGTATTAGGGATAAATAATTATCAATTATCATTTCAAAGACGCCCGAAAAAAGAAGAAGAACCGGGGTTGAGAGATACTATTAACAAAACTTATGATGCATTAGGAACACAAGAACGTGTCGTAATAACTCATGGATCCTGCTTTCCTGCATCAGAAATCGAAAGAAATACCAATATTGGAAGTCCTTACGGTGATTCCGCAAAAGATTGGATAAAATTTTTAATGTTATACGGATTCAACGGAAACCAACTTGGTCCAAGCGGACAATTGGAATTTAAAGACGGTAAAATTAAACCTTCACCATACAACGCATCAGCATTTGCCAAAAATAAACTTTTTATAAATCTGCATGACTTAACAACTGATAAATACGGAAAAATTCTTTCAGAAGAAACTTTTAACAGCGTTACAAAACCAATTGAAATTACAGCCAAAGATTATGAATTCACAAACTTTGATGAAGCTGTTGAAATATATGACAAAGCACTTTCTGAAAGCTGGAACAATTTTAAAGCTAATTTAGCAAAAGGTCAGCCTGAAGCTTTAGCACTAAATAAAGAATTTAAAACATTTTTACAAAAACATAATTCACGTCTTACAGAAGAAGGGGTATTTAAAGTACTCGCAAAAAAATATAACACAGACGAAACTGATGATTGGAAAGATAAAAATAATGAAAATTTAATGGTTGATGTTCGAAACGGCAATTATGAAGCTTTAAAACATTATAATGAAATCATTAAATCCAATAAAAATGAAATTGATAAACACAAATTTGAACAGTTTATTGCAACTAAACAAATAAAAGAAAATAAAGAATGGCGGGATAAAAACGGATTTAAATATTACAATGACTTGCTTGTAGGCTGTTCAAAAATGGACAAATGGCGTTTTAAAGATGCATTTTTAAAAGATTGGGAAATGGGAGCAAGAGAATCTGCCGGAGAATCGCAAAGATGGTATATTCCAGTAATAGATCCTAAAAAAATATTTAAAAATGATAATTATGAACTCAATGTCGGCGGTGAATTTTTAAAAGAGAAAATAGATTATGCTCTTGAATTCAATGAAAATTTAAGAATAGACCATGCCATGGGCTTAATTGAACCGTATTTATTATCAAAATATGCTAAAAAAGAAGAATTCTTAAGCGGACCTCAAAAAAATGAAAATGTTGAAAAATATATTTCGCAATTAACAGATTCCAAAGGAAAAGAATATGATAAATATTGGGATTATCCAAAACTTTTAGAAAAACTTGTATTACCGGAATTAAAAAAATACAAACTAACCCCTGATATGCCTGTATGGGAAGATTTATGCAGTTATCCGTCAAGATTTGTTGATATATATGATCATAAACTTCATCTTCCAAGAATAATTAATCTTGACTGGGTTAGAGCACAAAATGCTCTTGCAACTGCCAGAAAAGGAGATTGGTATCTTATAGGCTCTCATGACAATATTCCTGCAATGACATATATGAATAGAATCGGGACAATGAGCAATGGAAGCAAAGGAGAATATACCAGAGAACATGATGCATGGCAACCAGCTTATCTTGCAGGATATTTAAATATAGATGACGGAAGACATAATATTACTAACATAAGAAACGAACTAAAAAATCTTTATGAAACTAATGATAGAGAACGTGTTCGAGCAAAATTTACAGAATTAATGACTACACCTAAATTCCAAATTTCTTTTGCGGATCTTTTGGGTATAACCGATGTTACCTATAATATAGGCGGTACTATAAGAGAAGAAAATTGGAAAGAAAGAATATCACCTGACTATCTTGATAAATATTATAAAAATTTAGCAAGCGAAAATCCGACAGCATTAAATATTCCTGAATTGTTGAAAAAAGCACTTCAGGCAAAAATCGACATGCAGGTTATGAATAGCGCAGACAAAGATAAAACAAGAATTGAGCTAAATAAAAAATATAAACCGCTTCTTGATGATTTACAAAAATATGCTGATATCTTAAAAGAACCAGAAGAAGAAGTTAAATAAAATTCTTTTTAAATTGGCTTTTTTATTTTTTTACATTTTCTTCATCTCTGTGCGTACCGGCTTCTATACCTGGGACACATAAGAATAAAGGAACAGTTCTTTGTATAAAAGATACAAATGGTGATTTTTCAGCCATTAATGATAATGCCACACCCAAATCATCAACGTGAGGTGCAAAATCAGAACCTTTTATTTCCCTTTTAACTTTTTTATGGAATATTTTTTCGTTTAATACATTTGAAACCCTGTTACCCGCAAAAATTCCTATACCTAACGATGAAAGTGTCGCAATTGAGAACGGAATAGCTTTCATTGCATTATTAAATATAGCAGAAGCTTTTCCTTTACTTTTAACTTGCGGGACAAAACTCAATATTTTAGCCTTATTCTTTTTATATAAAGCTGAAACAGCACCTACACAAGTAATAGGGACAAGGACATTTCCTAAAATTTGATTTACAGATTCTCTTAATTTTGATTTGAAATATTTTTTATCATCAAAAATAGCACCACCTGCTAGCCCTCCGGCAACAGAAGCTGCTGCAATTTCAATAATATCAATAGGATCATCAAGATCTAAAATCTTCTTTTCAGGATGTTTTTTGCTATAAAGTGAAAATATAGCCCAATCCTTTACAGGAGTTTTCTTTACAACTGAAGGTGATAATGAAAAACCTTGTCTCTTTGCGACATGTGCAAGAGCAATTCCAACACCCATAGCAGATGATGCTGCAACTCCTGCTTTAATTTTTAACTCTTTTTTCTTCTCATTGTTTGGTATTGAAGTCTGGTTTAAATTATTATTAATAGGATTTACTTGCATTATTACACACCTTCTATTACTATTTTATCAAAAACACTAAATAAAAAACATTGTCAATTTATCGAACAATTTTAACAAAACTTAATTAGTGATTAAATTACACTTATACTGTAACAAATTATTAACAAGAACATATTATAAAGCAAAAATTAATCTTCAGGGATATTAAAAAATTCAGGAAAAAATTCTCTTATGAGCATAAAAGTTACTCCAAATCAAACATTAAAAGATTTCAGCTATGGAAGAAAGTTCGTAAAAGGACTCGCCAGCCGTTCCATTGCTCCTGTAATTTTATTGGAAGCCTGCGTTGAAATCGGTAGAACATATCAAGCTCACAAACGCGGCGGTTACACTGAAGCAAGAGAAAGACTTACAGAAGAAATGCTTGGTGCAGCATTTTGGTTTAGCGGAGTTCCTTTATTCAACGGCTTAATCGACAAATTTGTAGGTAAAAAACTTCTCAAATTACCTGAAACAAACTTTGATACAGGTAAAGATACAGTAAGAAATCCATTTGCAAACTATATGAAAAAATTTGCGAATGAAATAAAATTCAGTCCAGAGAAAGCTGAAAAACTAATTGCGAAATATAAATTCGGCAAAGTAATGACAAGTATTATACTTGCAAACTGTCTTGTCGGATTTGTTTTGCCGAAAACAAATCAGGCAATAACAAAACACTTACTAAAAAAACAAGGTTCAACCCCGCAAAATAACAAACAAGATTCTAAAAATGATACACCGCAAACCAATATTCAACACCAATATACAATGGATAACTTTTTAAACAATAATAAAGATGTATCATTCGGAGCTATTTCCCCACAAACATTAATGACACTTGCATACAGTTTTGAAAACAACCCTAAATACGGGCTTTTATCAACAGATATGGGTGTTTGGATAGGCAGAGGCGTTTGCGCAAGAAACAATCACGAACGTACAGAAGTATTATTCAGAGATATATCATCAAGTTACTTCTATATGTTTAACATGCCTGTAATAGCATTTCTTTTGAATAAAATTCAAGACGGGAAAGGCACAAGACTTGACCCGATTGCAGCAAAACAAACAACAGATTTAATGAAATCCGTACTTGAAGAAGAACAAAACGGAAAAATGAGTGTTGAAAAATTCAGAAAAGCTATTCTCGGCAACCCTGATAACCAAAGCTACATAACAAAAAATATCTCAAAAGCTTTAAGAGAAGGTAACGGAACTATTGAAATTAATAAATTCATAGAACTACTACAAGATGTAAAAGCTAAATATCCGGAAGTTGATATTTCTAAATTTGAAACAAATGCAAGAAAAATGGCAAAATTACAACCTGAAAGAGCAGGACAAGCAATAATTACGGAAAGACAAATTTTGAATGTTTTTAAAGAAGGTGCCGTAAATATTCCGGAATTTTTGAAAAATGTATTTACCTGCTCAACATCAGATCAAAACTTGTTCACGGGCAAAATCTCAGAACCTGTATTTGACAAACCGCTAAGCTTTATTTCAAACGAAACATTTATCAAAAAACAAAATGAAATAGAAGGCTATGTAGAATCTGTAATCAAAAAAGCCAAAAACGGCGAAATTACAAAAGAACTTCTTGACAAAGCTTGCAGAACAAACTACGCGAAAAATGCCTTCAACTGGGGCTTAGGCTTTATAATTTCAGCAGCATTTTTATCAACATTTATCCCGAAAATCCAATACTGGATAACAAGAAAAGTAACCGGTTCTAACGCATTCCCGGGCACTGCGGATTATTCCAATGAAAAGAAATAATTAATATCCTAAAGTTTCTCAATTTTATGTATTAAATATTCTGTCCCCTGCATCACCCATACCTGGAACAATATAACCTTTTTCATTCAAATGATCATCAATTGCCGCTGTTATTATTTCAATATCAGGGTAATGCTTTTGAATATTTTCAATACCTTGAGGTGCCGCAATTATACAAATCACCTTAATATTATCGATAGGAATACCTTTATCAGCATACAATTTAATTGCTTCTATTAGAGAATTACCTGTTGCTAACATCGGATCAGTTATATAAATATAAAACTTTTCAGGATTTGGAGCTTCCATAGGCACTTTATTATAATACCAAACAGGTTTTAAAGTTTTTTCATCTCTGTACATTCCAATGTGTCTTATACAAGCCTGTGGTAAAATATCAATTGCTTCATCCGTGAATATCAATCCGGCTCTTAATATCGGAGAAATAATTAAATTTATATCAGGGTCAACTGTTTTTGCAGTAAAAGTTGTAAGAGGAGTAGTTATCTGAGTATCAACAAGAGGCAGATTCTTTGCAGCTTCATATAAAAGACAACGGGTAATTTTTCTTGTCGCAATTCTTACCCCCTGACTATCCGTATTCTTATCACGCATAGTACATAAATTTAACAATACTACAGGATTGTTAATTACTCTTACTTTCTCCTTGTCCATACTTAACTCCTTCTTTTCTTATATCCGAAATTTCTCTCATCAATTTATCAAAATTATCCATATTATTCTGCACTTCAGGTAAATTTATTCCGTTACTTAAATCAGACACCCCTGCTTCTTTTGCAAAGAATGATAATTTTGTGGTTATTGAACCGATTTTATCAAACATATCATTTAACAATCCTATTGAATCATGAAGTCTTTTTGGGCTTTCAACCACAATAAGCTTATTTTCAGCAAGGCTTTCTTTTGTAGGCGGATATACTTCTAAAGATTTAGCACCTCCCATGCCGCTGAATTCAACAGTTGCAACAGACCCTTTAGGCAATTCTACATCTTTATCAGTTATAACAATTTTTAAATATACATCATTAGCTACGATTTTAATTTTTTCAATATACCCTACTTGAACGCCCATAAATTTAACTGGAGAACCAACTATCAAACCGTCAACATCAGGCATAAATATTTGATAAGTTACAAGCTCTTTTTCTTTCTTATAATTATGAATTCTTATACCTGTAACTGCAACACATAATATTAAAAACCAAATTGCAGATTCCACCAATATATATTTATGAATTCCTTCGAATATTTTCATAAGCCGATTATACAACAATACATGATTTTTTGCCACTTGCCAAAAAAGTTTTTGTATTATATTATAAGATTGAACAAAAAGTGAGGTTTTAACTTATGATGGATCAAATAATCAGAGTTGCCTGGGATTTAAATGAAAATACAGACAACAGATATCAATTAGTTTATGAAATTGCTGAACTTGCTAAAAAGCTTGTTGACGAAAATCAGGCTAAAAAAGCTCATGATGATTTCAATTTTGAAGAAAATTTTGACACTACTTATAAAAAAGAAAATCCTGTTGAACATGCTATTATGGTAAAAGCTGCAGAAGCTGATGACGACAGATTAGTAGGTTAAGTTTTTACAAAAAAAGCACAGGTTTGTTATAAAGCACCTGTGCTTTATTGTGTTTATTATTTATTTAACAGGGGTAAATTTTAATTTATACAAAAGAGGGATTAATGAACAAGACAATTGAATTTATTAATGAAAAGACAAATAATTTTAAACCTGAAATCGGTATTATCCTTGGTTCAGGCTTAGGGGAATTGGCTGATGAATACTGTAACCAATCAATTCCTTATACAGAGATTCCAAACTTTTTAAAATCAACAATTCAAGGACATAAAGGAAGGCTTGTTTTTGTAGAAATTGAAAATAAAAAAATAGTAATGATGCAGGGAAGAAATCATTTTTATGAAGGCCATTCAATGAATGAAATAACATACCCCGTAAAAGTTCTGAAAGGACTTGGCGTAAAAACTCTTATTTTAACTAATGCTGCTGGAGCTGTAAATGAAAGTTTTCAACCTGCGGATTTAATGCTTATAACTGATCATATAAATAATATGGGTTCAAATCCTCTAATAGGAACAAATGACGAAAAGCTTGGGGAACGTTTCCCTGATATGACTGAAATTTATAAAAAATCATTAATAAAACTTGCCGAAAAATGTGCCAATAAATTGGAATTAGCAATACAAAAAGGAGTTTACTGGGCAAATTCTGGGCCTTCTTACGAAACACCTGCAGAAATTAAAATGATAAGAAAACTAGGTGGGGATGCAGTAGGCATGTCGACTGTACCTGAGGCTATCGTTGCAAATTACTGCGGGATAAATGTACTCGGCATAAGCTGTATTACCAATGCCGCAAGCTCTGATACAAGCGGAAAACTTTCTCATGAAGAAGTTATTGAATCTGCTAATATAGCAAAAGCCAAGTTTAAATCTTTAATATTGGAAATTATAAAAAATCTATAATAATTTGTTACATACTGTAAATTTTGTATATACTCCCTCTTGTCAAAATCGCTTGTTCATTTAAAAATACATGACGGGAAGGAAAAAGATATGTTAATCGGAAAAATAAATTACGATGCGATAAAACAACGACAAAAATCAACAGGAGAATTTTCTCCAAAACGTGTTCCTCTTTCTTCCGAGTTCATGTCTTTAAAAAATCAAATAAACGAGAGACCTTTAAAAAATATTTCAAACGAATTATCTTTTAAAGGTCTTTCTTTTAGCGGGAGTGAACACAACAATACAAACGCTAAAAAAGATGATAAAATGAAACCTCTTTTATACACAGTAGCAGCCTTAGCAGCAATTGGGACAGGACTTCGATTTGCGCCAAGCTACAAAAAAGCCGGTGAATACAGCGTAAATGAATTTCTTCAATTTTCACGCAAATATATGGGCTTTAACAAAACTACAAAAAACGGTATAAAAGAAACTTCAATCGGGCAAGATCTTTATGAACATATCAGAGATTCTCGATTGACAAGCAAAATGATTGAAATTAAGGGGGATAAAATTACATTTTATAAAAAAACAATCCCTCAATTAATTTGGGACGGTTTAATTTATCCGTTCAAAATTTTACCTGCCGATATTCTAAACGGTACAGTTGAATTAATCGGGAAAATCAAACCATTTAAAGGTTGGGCAAACAAAACAAGAGAACTTCCACTCTTCAAAGGAATAAGACAACGCTCAAAAATTGATGCAGAAGTAAATTCATTGCGTGGTTTATTTGAAACCGCAAAAAATTTAAAAGGCAAATCAAATGACGAAATTTCCTCTGCACTTTTCCAACGTTCAGTAAAAATGTTTGACCCGTCAACAGGTAACTATGATACAAAACATGAAAGATCATTAAACAGACTAGTTTCAGGCTTGCCTCCTGCAATATTTCTTGCAAACGACGCTTATAACTTGTCAAGAATGATGGATGACGATAAAAATTCAGCCTCTCATGAACAAAATGTGAGATTTAAACAAGAAATGGCAAGAATAGGTTTCAATGCATATATTACATTAATTACACTCGGCGCTCTAAATAAATATATTAATAATTCCAAAATGGGAATTATGTTAATGACAGCATTAACAACACTTACAACAGAAGCGTTTTCACGTGTAATTAACGGAAAACATATAACAAGATTAACTCCGGAGCAAGCGAGAGCAGAAAATGCAAAAAATCACGCTCCCGAATCAGAAATTAAACCTGATTTATCTTTCAAAGCATCTGAAAACAAAAAAGATGACAAAGAAAAAACTCAAAAACCACTGCTCTCATTTGATACAATTGTAAAAGCTCTGGCAGTAATTATTGGCGGCGGTTTTGCCATAAAAGGTATCAGAAAAATCCCTGCAGTTAATAACGGCTGGGAAAAATTTGCAGGCTTCTTTAAAACAAAATACAATAACATAACACAAATTAAAGATTTTAAGATTTCTCAGGAAAAATTCGACAAAATTACAAACGTTCTTGAAGAAAACGGTTTTGTAGAACTTGCAAAAAAATACAGAGCAGTTGCAGATACTGCCAAAAATCCAGACGGAACTATCAGCTTAGGTGTTAAAGATAAAAAAATTAAGCCTTTCGTAAATTTCTTTCTGGCACCTTTCAAATTCATTTGGAAATATGGCACAATGCCTTACAAATTTATAGATGATGCAATAAAATCAATCGGACATAAACATTCAAAATCAAGCAAAAAACAAGTAAAAGATATATCTGCACTTGCAAAAAGTATTGAAAATATAGGAAAAGAAGCAACAAAGAAAGATTTTAATCCTGAAAAATTTCAATCATACGTAAAAGATAATATTCTAAAAGCCTTTAATATAGACACAATGTCAAATGTATCAAACAGCGAGCTTTCAAACCTTGCAAAAACAGCAGCACTAGCAGCAACAATCTGGTTTTTGATGACAGATAACTACAATATGGTAATGTTGAAATCAAACGGTAACGATGTTGAAGGCGCTAAAACGAAATTTAAAGAAAGATTTGTACAGGAAGGTTCAAGATTATTCTACCAAACATTATTGATTGACCTATTCAACAGCACATTCAAAGCACAATATAATAAATCACTATTTGGAATGAGCTGGATTACATTGACAAATACAACAATGGGTGAATGGTTGACAAGAAAATCAGTCGGAGTTCCTGTAGGTACTCATTCAAGAGATCAATTAATAGCACTTGAAGCAAAACAAGACAGTGCAACAGGCTTCACTAGAAAATATTATGACTTTATGAAACGTTTAACCGGTAAACGTCCTATTAAAACTTATGAAGTAAGTAAAGAAGAACAACCATACAAAACTAATAAAGCAGAAGGGGCAAAACAATCTGCACAAGAAATAAATTTTACAAACAGCCAAATCCTCAATAAGATTATAAAAGGATAAAAATTATGATTTCTGCAATAAATTTAACAGACAATAAACGTCATATAGCTATAGCTTCTGTTAGCGGAATTGCTTGGGGCGGCAAAGAAGTTTATAATACTTTTTCTAAAATAAAAGAAAGCAAAAACTCATATATAAGTATAATGAAAGGTTTTTATTTAAATAATGAAAAAACTCTTGAAAAAGATTTAAGAGAAAAAAATAATACAGAAACAGAAATAAAAAAACAAGTTTCTCATTACAAAAAATTACGCGAAAAAGATATACAACAATTTAAATCTAATTGTCGAACTCAAGTAAAAAAAATTAAAAAATTTGCACCCTTAAAAATCACAGCTAAAACATTAGGTGGTACAGCTATAGGTTTTGGTATAAGTTATCTTATTTCGCACATAAAAAAAGATAAATAAACTATGAAAGAACGGTCAAAATATATCCTGTTTGATTTATTTGAACTTCTTCTTTATTATTATTTTGCCAGATAAAAAATCCTACTGCTAAAGCTGCGACAAGCAAGATTATAAAGAATATTTTAGTCAATATTGCAAAGATTTTTCCAATAATAAATAAAACAATTATTATTCCTAGAGCTATTAATAAAATTGAAAAATCCATAATTATCTAACCTTATTTTCTTCGCCTTTAATAAGTCTTTGAATATTAGAGCGATGTAACCATATTATATACAAAGCGCCTAACGCACAATAGCCAATATAAGCAATCGGAGCGTGAAATGCCCACATTATAAAAGGTGAAAGTGATAATGCGACAATTGATCCTACAGATACATATCTTGTACAGAAAGTAACAACAGCCCATATCACAGCAATAATAAGCCCTACCTGCCAATTCAAAGCAAGAATAGTTCCAACACCTGAAGCTACAGATTTTCCGCCTGTAAATTTCAAAAATATAGATTTACTGTGACCAATGATTACTGCAATTGCAGCCAGAACAGGCAACAAACCTATCCCTGTAAAAGTTTTTGCAAATAAAGCGGCTAATACAACCGGCAAAGCACCTTTAAATGCATCAAGAAGCAAAGTTATAAAGAACCATTTTTTGCCCATAACTCTTTTAACATTAGTTGCTCCTGTAGAACCGGAACCTATTGTTCTGATATCTTTACCTGTAAATGCTTTAACAATAATATAGCCTGTAGGTATAGAACCTATTATATAAGCACTTATAACAACGGCAAGTAATTCTAATATTTTTTCCATTTGTTTTCTCTCCTGTGCAAACAATTATAACAAGGATATTGTAATAATTCAATAATCATTTATAATATAAGTAATTATGAAAAAGATTTTGGCTCTTTTAATATGTTTTCAAATTTTAGTTATTCCCGCTTTTGCACAATACGATTTTAGTGACGAAGCACAAGCAGAATTTGACAGGAAACAATCTCAAATATTTCAGCCTGCAAATTTTACTAAAAAAGAAAACACAACAGAAATAGAAAAATCTAACGAACGTTCAAATTATATTCCGCTTGTGGAAGAAGAAGTCAGAAACAATACTTTTCAACCACAACAACGCCCATTGTTTGGCAAAGTCGTAAAAGTTCCGGAAGGGACAACTTTTGCAATAACATTTGACTCAGGTATTAGCTCAGGCAGCCTTGAAAAAAATGACAGACTTACAGCAAAACTCACGCAAGATTTCATTTACGACGGGATGTTAATTGCACCTGCCGGAAGTCTAATATACGGAACGACAAGAGATGCGCAAAATGCCGGTTACGCCTATGGGAGCGGTTCTTTGGAAATAAATTTTAATGAGATATTAACACCTGACGGAAATATGTTCCAAATTTCAACAGAAAATATATATATGGAAGCTAAAAATGAACGTGCAAAAAAAATGACACGTGATGTAGTTATCGGAGCTCTTGGAACAATGCTTATAGGTGCAGCCTTCACTGCTCTCGGCGGCGGAGATGACTGGGGGAGAAATATGGCTATATATGGAGGTCTGGGAGCATTAGGCGGAGGTCTGAGAGGTGCTATGCAAAGAGGAGAAGATATTCAAATCCCTGACGGTACTACAATAGAATTGAAATTAACACAACCGCTGACAATTTCTCCTTATCAAACTTATTAAAACAGATTATTCTTTCAACAAACTTTTTATTACATTATAAACTATAATCAGTTTTTCACTGTCATTATTTAGGGAATCCAATTTCTCATCAATTTCTTGACGCAGTTCAGTATCCACCTTTAAATGATCAGTAGAAAAGAGTTCTTCAAGCGTTGTTCCCAAAGCTTTTACGAGTTTATCAATAGTTTCTGCAGATACGAAATTTTCACCTGTTTCAATTCCGCTCATTGCACGCTGGGACAAATCCACCGCTTCTGCAAGTTCTTCTTGCGTAAGTCCGCGGTTTACACGCATTCTTTTTATTTTTTTCCCGAATTCTTGCTTTACACCCATTACAAATTTTACTTCTTAAACTTTTACTTTTAGCATTTATAAGTATTGTACATTAAGTTTTGTAAATCTGTAACGTAGTGTCAATTCTATATTTAACTAATTTATACTTTTAATTTCATAAATTTTAGCAATTTTAGAATTTTAAATGTTTTTATAAAGGAGTAAGGGAAATCGATTTTCAAAAAGGATAAATAGAGGAATCATTAAAGAATTAAAAAAAATTTAGTAAAAGTAAAGAAAATAGAAAGGAAAAAATCATTATGTCAATTGGGAAAATTATGGGAAAAATCGTAAAAATGTTGCCTAAAACAGAAGGGGCAGCAGGACGAATCACACTCGGCCGCACTCAACTTGAAATGCTTGGGAAACAAGATAAAAAAGTAGGTGAGCTCGTTCAAAAAACATTAAGAGAAGTAAAAGAACCGAAACTCGATGTAGCATACAAAGCAGAATCAAATTATGCAATAGCAGGAATGAGATTAAGAGACGGCAAAAGTGTAATAGGACAAGGTGCTGTATCCATTACAAATCCAGGCTCATCACAAGCTGTTATAAAATACAGAGCATCAGCAAATGGTGGAAAAGCTTTACAAGCAAATGGTTTTTTAGATGGTGGTAAAGTTGCTGACGGGAAAGATATGGCAGTGTCACTGTCTCGCAAAGGCGGCAAAGTAAAAAGCGATTTGGAAGTTGGTCAAGCTACAAGACATCATATTGAATTTGATGAACAGCAAGCTGTAGATTTAGCTAAAAAACTTGATGCAAAAAATATTTTACAAGACTACACAGAAGCTACAAGCAATCTTCAAAGAACTTTAGACAATGCAATGGTTGATATTAGAAAGGGCTTAAGAGGCAAAGTCGCTAAAGTAAATATTGAAAAAGCAAATAAAATTATGCAAAAAACAACATTAAGTAAAGCAGAGATAACTAAATATGAAAATATAAAAAAATGTATGGCACAAACAGAATTTAAATTTGATAAAATATCAAAAGAAAGTTTTCTTAAAAAATTGGAAGCTAATAAAAACATAACAAAAAAATCATTTACAGATGCGGAAATAAATAAACTTATAAAGGAATTTAAAAATTCATAAAAAAAGGGGCATAAGCCCCTTTTTTAATATAAATATTTTTATTTGCAGATATAACAAAAATATGTTATATTTTATTTATGAAATTAAATAAAAGATTAGTTACAGTTGGATTATTAATACTGATTTTATCAGTAGCATTAAAATTTATCTGGGCAGGATTAAGACAAATTAAAGTCGATGATTTTCATCCTGCTGCCGTAATATTTGTAATAGATTCTTCAGCATCTAATCAAAAATATCTTCCTGATCAGAAAAAAATGCTCCGACAAATTTGTAATCTTTTAGATCCGGAAGATCAGATTAAAATTTTGAGAGTGTCAGAAGATGCCTATTTGATATATGAAGGCGGGCCGATGAACGGCAGTACAATTTCAAAATCAATGGATGCTTTTACTCAATATGATAAAGAAGATTACGGCACTGCATATGGGGAGGGTCTAAAAAAAGCTTTTTCTCACGCTTTAACAATGAAAAAGAACGGTTATGTTCCAGCAGTTGTTGTAATAGGTGATCTTGAAAATGAAGGAGCTATTGAAAAACAGATTAACTGGGAAACTTTACCAAAAAATGTTAAAAACGTAAAAAAATACGCACCTGATATTTCTATGATGTTTCTTGATGCACATCCTGCAAAACTTGATTTGGTAAAAGAAACTCTTACCCCGGTTTTAGGCGAAAATCACTTAATCGTTGCTCCTAAACAAAATACTGATAAATCAATCAGAAGATTTCTTCACGCATTAGGAAGATAAAAAATTTCAAACTTTTCGACAAAAAATAAAAATGAGGATTATTAATGGCTATAACAATATCAACTTCACGAGGGGAACAAACATTCAATAAAGATGTTATCAGTGTAGGCACAAACCCAAAATGCGATGTTATTTTAAACACAAACTATGAACTTTTTCTGACTTTGGAATATAAAGTTGCGGAAAACAAATGCGTCATAATTAATACATTTAAAAGTGATAAAGTCCTTTTTAAAGGCCAGCCTGTTAAACGCGTTGAAGTTAAAAATGTATGTAAATTGATGTTTGGAGATTCCAATGAATTTTTAAGCGTAAAAATAATTGAAGAAGCTATCAACATACAACCTAAAAAAACAATAACCTCAATCGGTAAAGAAGATTTAACAGAAGACGATATTAAAGGACTTTACGGAAAAGATGTTAATGCCGTTACGAAAGTAAAGCTCGAAAAACAAAAGGAAGATTTGGAAGATCAACGTGTCGCAATTATTAAACAGGTTGCATTTCACATAAATGATTTGAAACAAAAACTTTCAACAAATTCAAAAACAAGCATCTTCTTACATATCGCAATGTTTTTAAGTGCAATGGTCTGTGCATTCGGAGTTTCAAATTATCTTATGGGGCTTGAAATTAAAGAATCAGCGAACTTTCTTCACCTTCCGACAAACATCAAAGTCTGGGGTGTATATACAATCTTAATCTATGGAATATGCTTGCTTTTAAAACAAGGAATATATTTATACCTGCAAAGCAATATTCAAAAAGAAATGTCTAAATCCGCAAAACTCGGACAAAGTTTTATGCTGATTTTCTCATTAATATTTGTGCTTGGGATATACGTTGTAAACCTTGTATATTATATGAATTTGAATGATTTTATGACATTTGCAATATTTATATCCTTCTTTTTCTCAGGCATAATGGCCGTTCTTGCAATAAGCTGCGGATATTTCAAATGCAATGCCACAGAATGGGCTGTTACACTTGATAAATACGAATACAGAGAAGATTTTGAAAGCGTCATTAAATCTTACAGACAATGGATTGAACGTTATATAAACAGTTTAAGTAATTCAAAACTTCAATATATAAAAGATAAAATGTTTAATAAGCAACTGAAATCTCTTGGAGAAACTGTTGTCGGAATTTTAACAGCACCATTTTTGGCTTATGGTGTATCAAACACTCTTGCAATGTGTTTTCCTGAAGCTGCAGGGTGGGTTAGAATTTCAGGACTGAGAATAAGCCCTGTATTTTTAACACTTGCAACATTTTTGATTATCTTTGCATTTTTCTCTTTTGTAAATGCATTTTTCTGTACTAAAAAAGTTCAAGGCTCTCAAGTAATTAAACAAGACGGTTTTTCAGATTATCAGCACCACGGAGTAACAATATACGGGCTTGAAGGTGTCAGACGATTAAATTCCGAGAAAAATCGTTCACTTGCAATCGCTTGTTCAATTATATTTATAGAATTTGCAATGAACGTTTCATACTTTATGACAGAAATAGGCGGAGATATGCAAGGAATATTTCTCAGTTTGGTAGCTGCTCTTGTTCCTACTGCACTTTTGATTGCTGAAACAATGATGTTAAGTCAAACAAAATTTGATATATATGCTTGTGACGAATTGCTTTCTAAAGTAGATAAAGATTAATTATGAATTTTTTAAAATTTCTGGTAATAATTGCATTTATTATACTGACAATAATCACAATGAAGCTGCAACCAAGCATGCATCAGCCGATGATTATTGAAAATGCTGATTTTAAATTAACAAGAATCAGCGATACGTTAACCTCAAATAATATCCCTGTCAGTTCCTCAATCCAAAAACCTAAACCTACAGAGAAAATAGTACAACAACCAATAAATTTAAAAGAAATTCAAAAAGAGATAGAAATTCAAAATCAACAACCGACATCTCAAACAAATCACGTTGAAATTCAGGAGTCTAAAACCGTTCAAACAACAATCCCGAAAACTCAACCTAAAACTGAACGTTTACAAAATACAACAAAACAAATTAAACCAGAAATTCCGCAACCTGAAAAATCACAAATAGAATTGCTAGAAAGTATTATTGCCCAAGCAGAAAAAGAAGAAAAATCTCAACAGGCTCAACAAGAAAAACAGCCGACACAATCAATTAAAAATGACAATTTTAAAAATCCATATATGACAGAACAAGAAGAAATTATTGCCTGGAATAAATGGAGAAGTAATTTGCAAAATCAAATAATGAGGGATTCTAAAATAGATTATGCACCACTAGGAACATTGTTTTTATTTACATTTGTTGTTGACAAATTCGGCAATATTTCAAATATAAAAGTCGAATGTTCAAATCCTAACTATATGGATATTGCAAGAAACAATGTAAAACCGGCAATTGCAAATCTTCAAAAAAAACCTATATTAAATTTCCCTCGAGGTACTCAAAGGACTTCAACAGTTGTGACAGGGTTATTCCTTATAGGTACAGAGGAAAGATATTCAACTCCAAATGATTTCTCAGATTATGAAAGGGTTACATACTAATGAGCGGAATTAAAATTACAATTATTACAATTATAACCTTAACCATACTTGCGATTTCAACAGCAGTTATAGCAAATATAAAACCACAAATGCATAAAAGTTTTCAACTTGAAAACATTATTTTTAAAAGGAGTAAATAACAATGTTTGGAATAATTTGCACACTTATATGGATTTTGATAGAAATACCTTTTGGATTAAAATTTATTGAAGCCAAGAAAAATTTTGATATTATAAGACAAACAGCAATAATAATTATAATGCTGATTATTACATTAATATTTTTAGTAATTTATAAATTAGGATTATTTGTGATAAGATAATTTTATTATGTACAGATGTAAAGAATGTAATACAGAATATAAAGAAAAAGTTGAATACTGTGAATGCGGGAATAATACCTTTGACTACATAGAAGACACCCCCGCATCATCAAAACGTAATCAACAACCCCTTTCACTTGAACAAAAATCAGAATTTGTTTCAAGAATATTTTTTTCACTATGCATAATCTTATCAATACTTGTCTGGTTAATCCCTGTAAATGCTAAAAAAGCAAACAAAAAACAACCGCAAAACATTTCAAAACAACAAACTGAAATAAACAAAAACTCAATTCCTGATATTAATAAAATCTGGGACGATACCCCCTTATATGCTCCCAAACCTATACAAAAAGAAGAACCACAAAAACTTACCCCTGCGGAATATGTTGAACAAATGACACAATCAGTCACGCAACAAATATTTAAGCAGCCTAAAACAGCAAAAAATACAAATAGTCAAAATAAACAAATAGAAAAACCTCAAAATATTTCCAAACCTATACATAAACAAGCTCCCCAAAAACAAGAGCAGGTTCAAAAAAAAAATAATATCATAGTAAAACAACAAAAAGAAATGCCTGTTAATCCGGAACTTTTAACCCCGGCAAAAACGCAAAAGCCTGCATATAATCCTAACAGTGCAGAAATGCTACGTTATAAAAACAATTTGCGAGCTGCATTGTTTTCAAAATTTGCAGTAGGCAGCATACAAGGTTCCGGCGAATGTTCAATTGAATTTTCCGTAGACAAAACAGGCAAACTTATTAACAGAAAATTCTCAAAAGAATCCTCAAATAAAGGATTAAATGACACAGTTTATTATATGCTCATGAGCGTACCGAAATTTTCACCACCGCCTGAGGAATACAACGGAGAAACTATCCGTATGAATTTTAAAATTAATAATGGTGATTATGAAATCACAATACATTAAACTAATCTTGACAAAAATTGAAAAATCGTAAATAATAAAAGAAATAAGAAATGTCAGGAGGTTGAAAAATGTTTAACAGAGAAGCTTTAAGAGTGCCCCCCCCCCGCAAAACCCAAGTATAAAAGGGACTTTAGCTAATACCCTTTACAAAGGGAAAATAATATGCAATAATAGTGATATGAAACATCACAAATTTACATTCGGTTTTACTTTAGCAGAAGTTTTAATTACTCTCGGCATAATCGGAGTAGTGGCTGCTATGACAATGCCATCGCTTATTAACAGCACACAAAAAAAGGAACTTGTAGCTCAATATAAGAAGGCTTATTCGGTAATTTCACAAGCATATCTGATGATATTAAACGACAACGGCGGTTCTTTAGAAGGTGTATTTACCTCTAACAATGATTACATAGATATCTTTTCAAAATACATTAAAAATGTTAAAAAATGTCAAACAAATGATCAAATAACAAGATGCTATATAGATTCATTTAAAACTCTTTCAGGAAGAACTATTGATGGGGATACTGGTTCAACACTTACAACTCCTGACGGAGCCATATTGTTATTTCATCACTTTAATAGCAGTTGTACAAGCACAACAGAACTTGAAGAACCAATCGGATGCGGCAGAATTCGTGTAGATGTCAATGGTGTAAAAAAGCCTAATACAGTCGGATACGATATATTTGATATTTATATAACACAAAAAGGTATATTACCTAGAGGACATGAAAACACTACCATAGAAGAAATAAATTCTGAGGGCTGGGGACGTGGAGTTACCATACTTACAAAAGGAAAAATTGATTATTAAATATTAATTTCCATCTTACAAACTGAAATTAAAATTCAAAATAATCACAATTTCTTCATTGAAAAAGTCTTTAGGGAACGGTTTAAAAGGTGCAGCAGCTTTAATAGCACCACCTGCATTATCATCAAGCGCTTTTATTTTAGAAGATTTAAGGATTTTACATCTTTTAACAGAACCGTCTTTATTAAGAGTTAAAGCCATTTGAACAAGCAAATCCTTCTGTCCTTTAGCTAAAATATCAATTTGTTTTCTTGGCGGCACTTTCCAATGTTTAATTACCTTTTCTTTTACTTCTTTTACATAAGGTGCATAATCAACATATTTCCCTTCAGGACTATAAATAAAAGATTCCTTATCAGATACAAAAATTTGTACGCCATGCAATTGTCCTGACGGATAATCATAAATTATCCTGCATTTCATAAGCTCAGGACGTCTGAATGATACATATTTCAATTCATTTGTATCAGTGTTATAAATAAGCTCAGCACCGCTATATTTTACGTAATAATAAGCCTTGTTCTGAGTGCCGTCATCTTTTACAAGAGTAAAATCATGGTAATATTTCGGATATTTATCTGTGTTAATAACCGGTTTTATTTTACTAAAAATAATAGCAAGTGTTTCATTTACTTTTTCACTGCTTGTACTTTGAGAAGGCTGCAAAAATTCAGGTTCAATCTTGACATACTTAGATGCTGCCATAACATTAGATGACATTAATAAAAATATTGCACACAATATAAGTAATCTTTTCATAACATAACTCCTAAAAAAATTATAGCATAAACATAGAAACATTCCTAATTTCTGCCGTTTTAACCTATTTTTTATTTAAGAAATGTAAAAATAAACATAAATATTCCTAAAGAAAAACAAAACAAATACCGTTAATCGACTTGTAAAAATGTTGACTTCGGTCAAAAAAACATTAAAAGGAGTAGAAAGTAAAAAATTAAAAGGATGTGGGTATGAGTTCCATAAGTTCAATCAATTCTTCGCAATCTGCTGCCGTATTAACTTATAAAACGCAGGAAGAATTAAGTTCTTCCACAAAACTAAAACTTGAAGCTTTAGGGATAGATCCAACAACAGTAACATCCGAAGCTCAAGCTCAAACTTTGATTGCGCAGGCAGAAGCGACAAAACATCAACAAAACGCAGGACAACAACAAGGAGGAGGTAATTCATCAGAACAAGAACTGCTGTCAGAAGCAAAATCATTAGCCTCGACAGTTGGCGTAACAGTATCATCTAATGACACACTTGATGATATTATTGACAATATTTCCGCACAGCTTCAAGTTATGTTGAACTCGAGTGATCAGTCAAAGATATCTCAAGCACAAAGTTATCAGGCGCAGCTTGCTAATATTTCTGATAGAGCAGATTCTATTCAATCAACACAACAGAATATTTTTAATGCTATGAATATGGTTTCTATAAACAACAAATACGCTTTGGGATTATAGAAAACATATATTTAAACAATTTTTAAGAAATAATTCGTATTCAAAAATTGAAAACCCAGTAATTTAAATTATTAAATTACTGGGTTTAAGTATACATACTTTTTTTAAACATCATAAGTATATTTAATTACTCTGCAAGGATTACCGGCTGCAATAACATTTGATGGAATATCTTTTGTTACGACACTGCCTGCACCAATTACTACATTATCACCGATTGTAACACCAGGCATTACGCACACATGCCCGCCTATCCAGACATTATCCCCGATTGTAATAGGTTTTGCATATTCAAGACCGGCATTTCTGCTTTCAACATCAATAGGATGTCCTGCGGTGTAAAATCCGCAAAATGGACCAATAAAGACATTATCTCCAAATTTAACTTTAGCAGGATCAAGAATTACACAATTATGATTAGAATAAAAATTTTCTCCCAATTCTATATTGTAACCGTAATCACACCAGAAATCCTGTTCTATCCAAAAGTTTTCTCCTGTTTTACCGAGAAGTTTTTTTAATAATTCTTTTCTTTCTACTGTTTTATCAGGCGAGAAATCATTATACTGCTTACACAAACATTTACATTTTATTCTTTCAGCGGCAAGCTCTTTATCATAATTTGCATCATATAAAAGCCCTTTCAGCATTTTTTCTTTTTCATTCATATTCAAATCACCTTTCTGATAAAAAACAATATCACAAAAAATATCCTTATGAGTAATGAACTTTTCTTATCCGCAAAAAAAAATAATAAATATAAAAAATAACCGGAGAAAAATGTTAAAAAAATTTCTAACAACATTAATTATACTATTTTGTTCAACCAATATAGCTATCTGTGAAGAATTAGTTATACCTCAAAGCAAATATCCTGATTATGCATACATATATCTTGGACCTGATAAATACGAGAAAATAAATCGACAAGTTTTTGCATTCAATCTCGGACTAAATAAATATGCAATACGCCCTATACATATCTTATGGTGTTCAATAATTCCTGAATACGGAATTGAACGTATTCAAACCGCTTATAAAAATATTGAATACCCTAAAAGGTTAGTCAGCACAGTTATCCAAAAAGATTTTAAAGCCTCAAAAACAGAAACTGCACGTTTTTTAACAAACACAACAATAGGCATAGGCGGGATGTTTGATCCTGCCAAAAGATATTTTAATATCGAACCTGTGAATGAAGATATGGAACAAGCTTTAACAAAATGTAAATGTAACTCAGGCTCTTATATTGTCCTTCCAATAATGAACGGAACAACAGCAAGAGGGATTGCAGGCAAAATACTTGATACATCGTTAAACCCAACCTCTTATGTAGGCACCCCGATTCTTGCTATGGTAAAAGCTGGACTAGCAGTAAATCGCACTTCTTATATACAACCGCTTATAAAAATGATTGAATCAACATACGCAGATCCTTACGAAATCTCAAAAAAAATGTACGGGATTGATAATTATATAAAATGTCATAATCTCGATAGAAAAGAAATTTTGGAAAACGGTTTCAAAATAATTAAAGAAGAAGAAGAAAACAAATCAAATGAGCTAGTCGAAAACACCCTCAATATGCGCGGGAAAAGAGACTCCGATAAAAATAACCCAGAAAGATTAACTGTTGCCGACATAATAAAAGGCGGAGCAAATATAGATAATATTATCCTCAAAAGTTATAATTTAGATAATTCACAACTTATGGCAGATATTCTTATAGAAGATTATCACCCTCAAAATCCTGTTGTAGATTCAATGAGAACAGCTCTATTTGACCTGCCGGAAGTCGATGATTCAATATGGAATGAATTGTCAATTTGGAACAGATGTTTCAGTAAAAAGATTAAAACTGCATCTGTAAATATCACACCAAACAAAGAAAACTACAAATTTAAATATATTATGCAAAATGACAAAAATTCGCCTGTTGCTATAATTTATCCCTCAATAGGCGAAGGCATAACATCACATCATTCTGTTGTACTTGCAAAAATTTTCTATGATGAAGGTTATTCTGTCATAATTCAAGGGAGTCATTTCCAATGGGAATTTGTAAAAAGTATGCCGGAAGGCTATAAACCAGGAGTTCCAAGTGAAGATATTAAATATCTTAAAACCGTTACAACTAAAATAATTGACAATCTGGAAAAGAAATATAATTGCAAATTCAATGGGAAAACAGTTATCGGAACATCTTTTGGTGCTCTGACAACACTGTTTCTCGCAAACGAAGAGTATAAAAATAATACACTTAATATAACAAAATATATTTCAATATGCCCTCCTGTAGAACTTGTTTATGCAATGGAGCAATTTGATAAAAACAGTGAAGAATGGAGCAAAAGCCCAAATAATATAAAAAATAAAGCAGCCTTGACTGCCGCAAAAATTGTACAACTTACAGATATGAAAGACACCGCAAAAAATTTAAATCTCAAAACTCTTCCGTTTACGGAAGAAGAAGGAAAACTTATAACAGGGTTTATAATGCATCAAAAATTATCAGATTTAATATTCACAATTGAAAACATTCAAAAAAATAAGAAAACAAATATTTATGAAACTATAAATAATATGAATTACAGAGATTATACAGAAAAATATCTCCTTGGCGAAAAATACAAAACTATGGAAGATTTAAGAAATAATTCCAATCTGTTATCAATATCAGACTACCTCGAAAACAACTCAAATTACAAAATTTACCACTCACTTGATGATTATTTAGTTAATCAAAAACAATTAAAACAATTAAAAATTCATACCGGTAAAAAAACTATATTACTAAGTAACGGAGCTCATCTTGGCTTTTTATACACACCGGAATTTCTTAAAGACTTAAAACAGGAAATATCACTCAATACAAAAAATACTAAAGTTAATAATTAAATATATCTTCCTGCCCAATTTATAAGCTTTTCGAAATAAAAATCAGAATTTTCACCCACTTGCAAAGAGTCCCAATTCATATTAACAAGCAAAATTTCTTTATCTTCACCATCAAGAACTCTGACAAGTTCTTTTTTAGTACCGACAAATTCAGTATTACTTGAATAATAAATAGCTTGCAAAAGATAAAAAGCACTTTTATAACCTTCATACAAAACTTCAACATCTTTGTTTTCAAAAAGAAATCCATGACACATTCTGTGATAAAGATTTGCAGCATTAATTTTTATAGAATCCAAAATATCACCATGCTTTAAAATCGGAATAAAATCAAACAAATTTCCATGAAGAGAAACTGTATCATTAGCCAATTGAAAAAGATCGTATTTAGGCCATTCATAAATCTCTTTTTCTCCGCATATAAAACCGCACACTTTTTCATAAAACGGCATTGAATGCACTATATTTTTATATTCAGTTAAATCTTCAAATGAAAGTTTATCTAAAATTATAACTATATCTACATCACTGTTTTCATTAGATTCCCCTCGTCTGTAGCTTCCTTGAAGCCCGACAAACTTTATTCGGGAATTAAACTGATCAAATAATTTTTTTGTAAATTCCTGCAACCATATTTCAATATTAAATTCCATAAAAAAATTATAAAAGTTATTTTGAAAAATATCAAGAAATTTTATAAAAAATTTTCCTGTTGCTCTTATTTTTGCTAATATTTAAACTATGAGCCTAAAAATAAGTAACAATACAAAAGGAATCCTGAACGGAACAATCGCAGCAGCAAGTTACGGTACAAACCCTTTATTTGCACTTCCTTTATACTCAAAAGGAGTAGGGATAAATTCCGTACTGTTTTACAGATACTTTCTAGCTGTAATAATATATTATCTATGGTTGAAATTTTACAAAAAAATATCGCTTAAACTATCTAAACAAGAATTTTTCCCGCTTTTAATTTTAGGATTATGTTTTTCCGTCTCGTCACTAACACTTTTTGAAGCTTTTAAATATATAGAACCAGGTATTGCCTGCACAATTCTTTTTATTTATCCGGTAATTGTCGCTATCATAATGACAATATTTTTTAAAGAAAAGATAACAAAAACCATAATTTTTGCCATAATATCAACATCAATAGGGATTGTACTATTGTACAAGGGGGAAACCGGAGTAAGTTTAAATTTTCATGGATTATGTGTTGTACTTCTATCAGCTTTTTTATACGCTCTTTACATAGTCGGAGTGAAAAATATAAAAGCAGTCAAAGATATTAACAGTGCGAAATTAAGTTTTTACGTAATGCTTTTCGGACTTTTTGTTTATATCGTAAACTTGGAATTTTGTACAAAGCTTCAAATCCTTCATAATCCGACATCTTGGCTTTTAGTAATTGGGCTTTCAATTTTCCCGACAATAATTTCACTTGAAACAATAACTGTTTCAATAAAGCTTATCGGCTCAACAAACACAGCTATTTTAGGTGCACTTGAACCATTAACCGCAATATTTTTCGGAATAATATTTTTTAACGAACAACTTACTCTTAGAATATCAATAGGTGTAATATTGATTTTGCTCGGAGTTTTCCTTATAATTTTATCCAATAAAAGAAAACAAAAAACACATAAAGGAAGAGAAGTAAAAAATGGAAATCCACCAAATAAGAAATGCAACAATTATTGTCACTTTTAAAGGCAAAAAATTCCTTATCGACCCTTGGTTAGGACCTAAAGAATATATGCCGGGATTTGACAGCGCTTATAATGCGGAAGTTAAACAACCGAGAGTTGATTTACCTGTTTCAATTAAAGATATTGTAAACAATATTGATGCGGTAATTTTAACACATTTTCACCCTGATCACTGGGATGAATATGCAGCTAAAGCGCTTGATAAAAATATTCCGTTTTTTGTCCAAAGTACAGATGATGAAAAAATTATAAAGCAATTCGGTTTTTCAAATTTAAAAATTCTTTCAGGAAACGGAACAAATTTTGAAGGAGTAACTTTATATAAAACTAAATGCGAACATGGAAAACGAGAAATCGTTAAGCCATTATGCGAATCTATTGGCATGCCTTATGAAGCAATGGGAATTGTGTTCAAAGCCCAAGATGAAAAAACTCTTTATGTAGCAGGAGATACAATCTGGTGCACAGAAGTTAAAAATTCAATAGACAAATTTTCTCCCGATATAATAGTTGTAAATGCTTGCGGAGCTAAAGTATTAAACGGGGAATATCTAATTATGAATACGGATGATGTAAAAACAATAGCGGAATATGCAAAAAATTCTACAATCATATCAAGCCACATGGGAACAGTAAGTCACATGACTGTCACAAGAGATGATATAAAAAATTTAAAACTTAATAATGTTGTTGTTCCTGATGACAATGAAATACTAAAATATTAATCACAAATTATTTTACAAATTTTTTGAAAAACAGCATGAGAAATTTTTTCATGCTGTTCTTCTGTATAATGCAAACCATCGATATCAGAGGATTCTGTAACATTATTCAAATCCATAAACTCACAATCTAATTTTTTTGCAGTTTTTTGATAAATTTCGCTTAGTTTTAAAGATTTTTCTATCGAATTTTCATCAAATAAAGTGCCGAAACAACTTTTCAAAATAACTTTTTTTAAAATTGAAGGAGCAACCAATAAAATCTTTGAATCGAGAAAAGAAGATTTAACAAGTTTTACAAAATTTTCTAAACCTTTCTGAAAATCTTCAACAGATATATTATAAAATGTTTGAATATCATTTATACCTATTGCCAAAATTATTAAATCATAACGCTCTTGATAGTATTTTTCAATTACTTTGTATCCGGTAAACTCTTTTCCTTGAGGATTTTCACAGAACGCTGTACGGTTATTTCCTCCTGCTTCTATTATTTCATATTTAGAAGATGCAAATTTTTTTAATCTGCCGGACCAACGAATATTTTCAGGAAATCTGCTTCCATCCGCAGGATTAAACCCATAAGTATTGCTATCACCAAAACACAAAATTTTTTTCATAAAAATAATATAACATAAAAAACAATTCTTACCTCTTGACTGATAGCAACTATCAACATATATAATATAAAAATATATTTAGCATCAAAAAAAGGAGAGTTATATGAATAATAAAAAAATCTTAATAGCTTACTATTCCTATTCCGGAAACACGAAAAGAGTTGCCGCTAAAATTCAAAATATAACAAACGGTGATATATTTGAAATTATACCTAAAAAAGAATACCCGAGAAATTATAATGAAGCTGTAAATGTTGCTCAAGAAGAAAAACAAAAAGATATAAAACCGGAACTTATAGATAACGGAAATATAAAAGATTATGACATAATATTTATAGGCACTCCTGTTTGGTGGTACACTATGGCAGGACCTGTAAAAACATTTTTAAGTAAAAATGATTTTACAGGTAAAACAATAATACCATTCTGTACACACGGAGGAGGCGGAGCATCTTCAACTTATGCAGATATGCAAAACCTAGCCAAAGGTGCTGAAATAACAGAAGGATATACATCTTATGAAAATTCAGCAAAAGATACAGAAATTGCAGACTGGATAAATAAATTAAAGTTATAACAGATTAAATATAAAGAAGCGAGAAGCATTGTATAATCAATACTTCCCGCTTCTTATGCATAAAAATTTTATATATTTTTACCTAAAACATAAGCTTTCTTTAACAAATCAGGATTTGCTTCAAGATCAGAAGGACTTGTAATACCCCCACCGCTAAGATATCCGCAGAATTTTACCCCATCAAAGCAAGCAATCCAACCATTTATTCCATTTACAACAGCCTGTCCTACACCCGTATCTGAATCTGCAGAAGTTGTTATTAAATAAACTTCTTTAAACTTATAATCAGAAACAAATAAAGGATTAGCTCTATCAATAACAGTTTTCATTTGACCGCTCATTTCGTAATAATAAACAGGGGTTGCCCAAACGATTACATCTGAGATTTTTATTTTGTCGGAAATCAAATTTGCATCATCATCAATAACACAATGTTTTAATCTCTGACAAGCCAAACATCCTTTGCAAAAACTTATTTTCTTATCCTTCAAAGTTACAAATTCAACATTATGTCCTGCATCTTTTGCACCTTTTTCAACTTCTTTTGCAAGGATTTCAGAACTGCTTGAATTCCTTAAACTTGTAGATATAATTAATACATTTTTAGACATACAGATTTCCCTTTCTAATATGCTAACACATCTTTTAACATTTTTAAAGCTGCCAAAGTATTAGGGAAACCAACATAAGGCAAACATTGGATTATTGCTGCCGTAATGGTTTCTTTAGAATTTCCTGCTTTTAAATTCCCTTTTATATGACTTTTTAAAGTTTCAGTGTTACCTGTTGTAACTAATATACTAATTACAAGAAGTTCTCTTGTTTTTACATCAAGACCTTCTCTTGTATAAAAATCTCCAAAGCATACCCCTGTTAAAAATTTTGCAACATCTTCACCCATATTGTCAGGAAGATTTGACATAGCTTTTTTAATTTCATCTCCGTACAAAGGTTCTTGTATTGCCAAGCCTTTTTCATAACGGTTATTTTCATCAGTTGTTGCTGTAGATTTTAAAGGTGTTTGAATACCTCTTTCTTTAAATACTTCATTCAAAACTCCAAGAGCATTTAATGTTTTTGGAAAACCTATAAAAGGGGCACATTGATAAATAGCTTCTCTCAATTCAATAGGAGTAACTCCCGCATTCAAGGCACCGTTTATATGAGCTTTTAATTGAGGTAAAGTCTGCTGAGCCGCAAGAGAGGTTACTGTAATCATTTCCCTTGTTTTGATATCTAAATTCCCAACAGTAAATACTTCACCAAAAATATATTTTTGTAAAATTGCCATCATTTCAGGGTCATCGCCGTTTGGCAAAAGAGCTTCTCCCTGAAAAAGTACTTTATAATTTTTTTTACAAATATCAGTTCTTGTCATATTCATATTCTCATCCTGTATTGATGCCGCTATAATAAAATTTTGCGATACGAGCATAGTAAAAAATAATACCAATAATTTCTTTAACATAAAAAATTTTACCTTATTTATATTCTTTATCAGTAACAGGTTCAAGCCACACAGTTTCATTATTCGGGATATTAGGTTCTATTGATATATGTGCAAAATTGCAATCCGGAGCTGCTCCGTGCCAATGTTCTGCGTTTGGCGGAATTTTTACTACATCACCCTTTTTTAATATTTGAATTTCCTTACCTTTTTCTTGATATCTGCCTTCACCTGCCGTTACAAGAAGAATTTGACCGCCTTAATGTTTATGCCAATTAGTTCTTGCCCCTGCGTCAAATGTCACATTACCGATAGATGAATTAAAAATTTCATCCCTGGTTACTAACATATTCAAATGTGTAGTACCTGTAAAATATTTATTGTACGGATTGATTTCACCTATTGCAAACGGCTGTTTTAATTCTTCTGCCATAACCAGATTACCTCCCGCTAGTATCATCAAAATTAATAAAACTCTTTTTATTTTTTCCATCATTACTTTTTTTAAATTTACTCTGACAAATTGTCAAATTGACTATATTTTTATTATTTACTATTTTTTTAAAATAGCAAATACTTATATTGCATCAGACAATATACCTAAAAAGCATAATAAATTACAATTATTTATTCCTCTTATGTAAAGTTATGAAAGCGTAATAAACATCTTACAAAATCTTCTCAATGATACAAATAAAAAACTTGAACAAAATCAAAACGGATTAACAAATACAACAAAATAAAAAAGACCGAAAAATTTTTCGATCTTTTTAAACATCTGGGGCGGAAGGATTCGAACCTCCGAATGCCTGGACCAAAACCAGGTGCCTTACCACTTGGCGACGCCCCAATATATGGGCTACGTTTATTATTCTAACCGCTCAAAGTTGAATGTCAAGATTTATGTTTTGAGAAATATTATTTTATTATGAAAAATTATTCACATAAATAAAAGGAGATTTTTCCTGTGCTCTTAATACTTTAATATCAGACAACAAATTTTCAAATACATCTAAAATCATTATTTCACTTTCAAAATGTCCGATATCAAAAATTACAATCGGAGAATCAAGCGCGGTATGAAATTTTAAATCTCCAGTAACAAAAGCATCTGCTCCGTTTTCAAAAGCTTCCTGAATAAATTCAGAACCGCTGCCTGCACAAAACGCTATATTTTTTATCTCATTTACACCTGAATTATTCACATATCTAAGATGCGGAGAAATTCCCCTTAAAATTTCAGCAAAATCTTTTACAGAAATAGCTTCTTTCAAGCTTACAAGCCTTGTAAAATTGCCGATATTAACCGATTTCTTAAAACCCAAAATATCTATCAATCTATCCGTAGTACCGCCTTCAGTTCCGTCCATGTTTGTATGTGCACAATAAATATCCGCATTTTTATATTTTAATGGAACAAAAAATAAAGGATGATGAGAAATTATCATATCACAATTATTTTTGTCAGCCTGTCTGACAACATCATCAGTAACAGTTAAAGCAAGCATAATTTTTTGAATATCTTTTTTACCTGTTTCAACAACCCAGCCTGAACAATCCCAATTTTCTGCAAGTTCTGGCGGTGCATAATTTTCTATCCTTTTGACAATCTCATATTTATCCATAAATAACCTTAAAAATTTGTCTTGCAATTGTCATTTTATCTGCTTTTTCAAGTTTTTGCATGTTACCTTTTTTATCCAAAATTGTAACTTCGTTATAATCACTTGAAAAACCAATATCTTTTCTTGAAATATCATTTGCAATTAAGAAATCACAACCTTTTTTCTCAATTTTTTCTTTTGCATTATTAAGTAAATTTTCACTTTCAGCGCAAAAACCGACTAACAAAGGAATTGCAGCTTTATTATCAGAAGCATTTAATTTTAATTTTTTCTCACACAACTCTTTTAAAATATCAGGATTTTTTACAAGAGTTAAGGTAATTTCATCAGCATCAGTTTTTTTCATTTTCCGAGAAGCAACTTCTTTAACTCTATAATCCGCAACAGCCGCAGCCATTATAATACAATCAGAATTTTCAAATTCCTTTTCAACACCCTCTTTCATATCTAAAGCTGATTTAACTTTTATCACATTATATTTTCTTGATACATCTTTTGTTGTAATCAAAGTTACATCTGCGCCCAAATTTTTGGCACTATCAGCAAGTGCAAGTCCCATTTTCCCTGATGAATAATTTGAAATATATCTTACAGGATCAATATCTTCTATTGTTCCGCCGGAAGTTATAACAATTTTTTTACCTGCTAAAGGTTTATATGTTAAAAGCTCAACTGTTTTATCAAATATTTTTTCAAGCGAACAAAGTCTGCCCTTACCATCATAACCGCAAGCAAGATAACCGCTGTCAGGTTCTAAAATTTCGTAATGAAGTTTTTTCAAATTTTCTTGAAATATCGGATTTTCCCACATATTACAATTCATCGCAGGTGCAATAATAACAGGCTTTGTAAAAGCACAAGCAACAGATGTTAAAAGATTATCACAAATCCCTTGCGCTATTTTTGAAATAGTATTGACAGTTGCAGGTGCAATTACCATAATATCAGCACTATCCGCATAAGAAATATGCTCGGGTTTATAATCTCTCACATCAAATTCTTCAACAGCAACTTCATTCCCGCTCAAATTTTGCAGCGTAAGTTTAGTTACAAAATTTAAAGCATTAGGCGTACATATAACAAGAACATTTGCATTAGCTCTTTTATACATTCTGATGAGCTCACAAATCTTGTAAGCCGCAATTCCGCCTGTTATTCCTATAAGTACTGTTTTCCCGCTTAACATTTCTTACGTTCTCCGGCAATAATTCTTTCAATTTCCGAAATTGCCCTATCTAAATCATCATTAACGACTTTATAATCAAATTTTTCAGCACGGGCAAGTTCCTCTTTCACTGCATGAAGCCTTTTTTGTATAGTCGCTTCATCTTCAGTGTGACGTCCGCGCAAACGATTTTCCAAAGTTTCAAAAGACGGCGGGCATATAAAAATCAAAACAGCTTCTGGCATCTGTTTTTTTACCTGTAACGCCCCTTGCGTATCAATCTCTAAAATAATATCTTTGCCTTCTTCCAAACATTGATTAATAAATTTTTTCTTTGTTCCGTAAAAATTACCGGCAAATTCAGCCCATTCAAGAAATTTATTATTATCAATGCAGTTTTTAAAATCTTCTTTTGTCAAAAAGAAATAATTAACACCGTCAATTTCACCTTCTCTGGGCTTTCTTGTTGTACAGGATATAGAAAGCATAAACTCAGGATTTCTTGATAAAAAACCTTTTAAAACAGTACCTTTACCGACACCTGATGAACCTGATATTACATATAATTTTTTATTCATAGTATAATTATACAATGAACAAGAAAGCAATTTATAATTTTACAAAAAAAATTAATACTGCAAAAACTTTAAAAGACATGGCAGATATAATAAATACAGAATTTATACAGCTTACAGGTGCTTATGCAAGCTGGGTAAGCCTTATAAATTGGAATAATAATCAGGTAGAAGTGAAAAAACTTACAACCACTGAACGTTTTAAACAAGATAAATCATTAGAAAAAGAAGTAAAAAATATAAGACAAACAATAACTGATTTTTATAATAATTTTGGGCTCGAAGAAATTTATGAACATCTTTCATATATGTCAAATACCAATAGAATTCTAAAACCAATTATTTACAGAAACAATATTTTAGGCTACATCGGACTAATTTCTGCAGACAAGAATTTTAATAAAAATAACATTAATGCTGTTGAAATTTTAACAGAATATATTAGTGCAAGGCTTGAAATCATAACCCTTTACGATGAAAAAAGAAGAACCGCAAGAGAAAGAACTGAATTTCTTGCAAGCGTATCTCACGAATTTAAGACCCCTCTTAATGCCATTATAGGATTTTGTGATTTATTATCAGAAAAAATTAATGATGATGAAAATATTAAATACTTAAATAATATTTCAAATAATTCCGTTTACTTAATGAGTCTGATAAAAAATATTTTAGAATATGCACGAAGCGATTCTCAGCCGTTAACTATAAAACGTGAACGAATAAGGACAAAACAACTGATTACAGAGATTCTTCAAAATTTTGATGAAATGCGTAAAGAAAAAAAGATTACATTTAATTACACTCTTTCAGATATTATTATTAATGTTGATTTGATAAGGTTTAAACAATTAATTTATAATTTGGTATCTAATGCTTTAAAATTCAGCAAGGAAAACAGTTCCATCGCAATTGTAACTTATGTAAACAGAAAAAAAGAATTCGTTTTTGAGATTAGAGATAAAGGCGACGGAATAAGCAAAAAAGATATCACAAAAATTTTCAACTTTTTTACACAGGTAAATCGCAGTGAACTTAAACGCCAACAAGGTTCAGGTGTAGGTCTTGCTCTATGCCGAAAAATACTTCAAGCTCATGGCGGTGAAATTTATGTAAAATCAAAACTACACCAAGGAAGTACATTTTGGTTTACAATTCCGATAAATACAAAAAAATCAACAACGAAAACAGCTAAAAACTAATTTTGTGCAACTGCTCTTTTCTTCAATTTTTCATAAATCAATAAAATCGAGCATATAACAACACAAATCATTGTAGAAATCATCCAAAATATAATAGCTCCGTTCCATCCAAATTTATCTACAACAACTCCTGTTCCGCTTGAAGATAAAGCCGCACCGACATATCCGAATACTCCGGTAAAACCGATAGATGCCGAAGCTACTTTTTTAGAGCTGCTTTCCACTGCACATAATCCGCCGATTAACATCTGAGGTCCAGCTGTAAACATCCCAATCATTGCAGCGTAAACATAATCCATAATATTATTTGATGCAGGGTTTGCCGCAAAAGCCAACAAACTGAATATTAAGCAAATTAAAAATACAATATTAATAGGAGTTCTGTTTCCTTTATATATTTTATCCGAAATAACGCCTGCCAAAATTGCTCCAAATGCACCAACAAGTGCAAGAGAACTCAATTTAGAACTTGCAAGAGTAAGAGTATTACCTTTAACTTCAACTAAATATTTAACAAGCCAATCTTCCGTTCCGAATCTTATAATATAAACAAAAATATAAGCAATAGCTAACATCCAAATCACAGGGTTGCATAAAATATGCTCCTTGAATATTTGAAAATAAGATCTTTCATCCTTATCATCATCGTCTTTTTGACATTTTACAGGTTCATTTTTATACTTTTCAACATCAGGAAGTCCCAAAGATTGAGGTTTATCTCTCAGTCTGTCAAACAACCATAAACCTGTAATTATACAAATAATTGCAGGAATATAAAAAGCAGCCTTCCATCCAAATTTATCAATAACAAAGCCTGAAATCATTACTGCCGAAAATACGCCAATCTGGTGAGAAGTTGACCACAAAGACCATTTCGTACCTCTTTCAGAATTTGAAAACCAATATGATAAACTTTTTGCAACAGGAGGAAATCCGCAAGACTGAAACCAACCGTTAGCTCCCCAGAAAAATGCCATAATCCAAAGAAGAATAGTAGCAGAAGGCAAGCCGAAAAAGCTGACATGTCCCGGAGTTATAATTGTTGCACTTAATACAAAGCACAAATTACATATTGCTGATAATATTAATGCCGTAGGTAAAAAAGTTCTTACATTTGACTTATCAGCAAGTACACCATTTACAAATTTACCTATACCATAAGTTACATATAAAGAAGAACCTAAAAGTCCCAATTCAGTATTTGACAAATGTAAAGCTGCCCCCATTGAAGGCAAAGCCACCGCAATATTTTTTCTGCATAAGTGAAACACAACATACGCGATAAAACTTGAATAAAATATTCTCCATCTGAAATGAGAATACATTTTATCAACTTTTTCTTTATCCGTAATAACTTCTTTAGCCGGAGGCTCCTTAAAAAATTCAATGAATTTATTTGCCATACTTACTTTCCTGCTTTTATAATTTGTATATTTCTTGTTTCCGTAATTTCTTGACGAGCATCTTTTATAATCTCTCTTTTTTCCTCATCAAGCCTGCAACCGCAAACCAATCGGTCAATAAAGCCTGTATTCAATTTCACAGCTTTATCAAAAGCTCCTACTTCTTCCAAAACATCTTTAATCTGGTGCAAATCATACCCGAATGATTGTTTAGAATTATAAACAAGAGTTTCTCCGGATTGAGAAATTATCGGTTCACCGCCTTGTTCAAAATAAAGCTTAAATACGGATTTCAAATCCTGCAATTCAGATTGCAAAGTTGTAACAGTCTGTTGAATTCGCAAAAATCTTTCAAATAAATATTCAACATTATCAAGTTGTTTAACTTCCCAATCATATTTTTGAAGATACAATTTTTTTAATTTTGGGTATGCTAATGCAAGTCCCATAGTATCAGCCATTGCGCGGTGATGATTATTCAATTCTACATTAAATTTTGATGTCAAAGCTTCTAACCCATGTGACGGCAAATCAGGATACACTTCTTTAAACATCTGCTGGGAATCAATTCTGGGATTGTTTAATTCTTGTCCAAAAGTTCTTAAACTTGCTTCATTTAAAAAAGAATAATCAAATATACAATTATGAGCAACAATCGGATAATCACCGATAAATTCAAGAATTTTAGGCATTGCTTCAGCTTCAGTAGGCGCATCGGCAACCATTTCCTGAGTAATACCATGAATTGCCATACTAGATTTTCTTATATGCTGTTCGGGATTAATTAAAGTTTGAAATTCATCTTTTATTTTGCCATTTTCAAGTCTAACTGCGGCAAATTCAACCATTTTTTCTTTTGTATAATCCAAACCTGTAGTTTCTGTATCAAGAACAATTTCTACTATCTTTTTTCTTACCATATTCTTATCCTATAGAATTCTGACAAGATAATAGCACAAAAAAAAATTCTGTGATAGAATAAATCCGTTAAATAAAAAAATAAGGAGATATATAATGTCAAATGCAATTGATATTAATGATGCCAGTTTTGAGCAGGAAGTTTTAAATTCCGAACAACCTGTAGTGGTAGATTTTTGGGCACCTTGGTGCGGGCCGTGCAGAAAATTAGGTCCGATTTTAGATGAAGTAGCTCAAGAATTTTCAGGAAAAGTTAAATTTGTAAAAGTTAACACTGATGAGAACCTTAAAACTGCTCAAGATTATGCTATAAGCGGTCTTCCAAGCCTTTTAGTATTCAAAAACGGTAAAGCTCTTGAAAGACTTGTAGGTTTAATGCCAAAGTCAACAATTATTTCTAATATTGAGAAACATTTATAATTTAATAAAAATTGTTACAATTGTAAACTCCGTAAAACTAAAGTTTTACGGAGTTTTTTGTCATATAAAAAGATTTAAAGCCGTTATTTGTTAAAGTTTCACGTGCAATTTTCCGATAAATAAATAAAAAAGGAAAATAGGAAAACTATGCAAATCGAAGGCGTGCCAAACAAATACGAAATATTTCAGGACTTTTACCTTGACGTGAATGGCGAACAAATAAGCTATACAGATGCATTGCGCCTTTTTTACCAAATGGATGATACCCAGAAAACAGAATTTGAAAAATATTACAAAGACGAAACAGGTTATGAAGTAATTAATGCAAACGGCTATAATATACCGGGGAATATAGAATTAACAAGAGATCCGGATAATCCTAATGAACTTCTTGTTGTAGGGACTAAAACAGTCAAGAAAAAAGAAAAACAAGCTGATGGGACCATTAAATATGTTGAAAAAACATATAATGTATATGATTCTAATTTATCAAACATAAACTCTTTTAATATTTCCATGAAATATAGCATTGAAGCTTACGCAAAAAAAAGCGGTAAAATCCTTGATCCTCAATGGTCAGGTTATTCTGCTGAAGAAATTATTCAAATGCAACAAAACGGCGTTAATATCCCTCAAGACATAGTAGATATCGCAAATACTATTATGCAAAGTCAAGGTGCAAATCTTGAAAGTTCAACCGATGTCGACGAAGGAAATACTGAAGAAGTTACAGAAAAAGACACATATCTTGAATTAATTCCAAAAGCAAAAAAGAAAATAGAACAATGTAACGATAATAATGAAAAATTAAGCGTGCAGATAGATGAACTTCTGCCTAAAACTCAAAATGAAAGCAGAAATTTTGAAGATAAAATAAAAAATCAAAAAAAAGCACTTGAAGAATATGAAAAACAACTGAAAGAATGGAGACAACTGCAAGACAAAATCAATAACGGTGAAGCCTTAACAGATACCGAAGCCCAACGTTATGCAGAATTAACGGGAATGCTTGAAAACAAACAAGGAAAAAATTCTGATGACATGATATTTGACAAAAATGAAATTGCAAAATCATTAAATCAAATAAACATTCTAGCTGTACTCGGACAAGATTTAGCCGATGAGACAATATATATCGGCGATATGCTTGCAGATTATACATCAGATTCAAAATATAAAAGAACAACACAAACCATATCACAAGAAACAGGTTTTATCGGTTCAATTTTAGCAATGGCTCAAGGTAAAACCCTTGCTAAAGAAGCTAACAAAATCGGTAATGATACTATGGAATATTCTGCAGATACAAGTAATTCCGTACAAGATATTGCAACAAGTATCGGTATAGAAAATAGTGTATTATCAGCTACAGAATTACAAAGCACTGATACTGTTTCCCAAACAACAAGTCAAACAAATAATACAGACACAACGGCTGCTACACAAACAAACCCTGCAAACAACGAAGCAAATAAGGATAAAACGGCTGCTGCAAACGAAAATAATACATCTGAAGAAGACTTTATACTTAATGATGAAAGTGTTCAACAACTTACAGACCAAGCAGGCACTATTAATACAGATTTACAAAAACAAACTCAACAAGCTCTAACTTCAATAAACATAGCTCAAAGTCATAAAGACTTTGCAGAACTTGCTGAGAAAAAAGTAAATACCCTAATCAAAGCCTACAACAAAGAAGAAGAAGCACGCCAAAAACAAATTCAAGAGCTTGAAGACGAAAACGCAAAAGCTAAAAAAGATCTTGAACAATTAACAGGCAAATCTTCAGGAGAAATTGATACTGAATTACAAAACGGTAACACACAAGAAAACGAAAAAACAGATGCAAATACTCAAAATAAAATTGCAGAAAAGAAAAAAATAATCAATGATAATAATTTAGAAATTCAAAACCTGAATGCAGAAACAGAAGCAGCAAAAAAAGAATTCCAAATTCAAACATCTAAAGAAAAATCTACATTAGATAAAGCAGTTCCTGAAGAAATAACAGCTCAAGGAACAACTTCTGAATACAAAGATTCAATAATTCCTGAATATACTACACAGCTTGACTTTACAAATAATTCAGGCATAACTCTTGCACGCATAGGCACATTCTTTATAGAAATGGCACTAAAACAATTCTTATTCTCAGAACGTTCAAGATGGTTATACGCAAAAGGAGTCCAAAGTCAGCGTATCGGAAAAGAAGCACAATTAGAAGCTACAAAACCATATAAAGATCAAGCAGAAAAATCAACAAACGAGGCATCTGTAAACATTTCAGATGCACTTGCAAATTTGAATGCATTAGATACAAAAATAGTTTCAATAACAGGAGAAAACGCAGCCGCATCTACAGCAGAAGCAGAAAATTCAAACACACCTGCCAACAATTCAGGCGATCAACAACCTCAACAAAACGGACAAAATACAACAACAGAAAATAACACTCAACAAACACAAGTTCAAACAACTACTACCTCAACAACTTCAGAAACTATAACTAATTCGAATAATATTTCAACAACAGTTGAATCTTTTAACAATCCAGTTTCTCAAACACAGCCTCAGCAAGGCACAATTCCGCAAACTATGCCTTCAAATTCCGTTCCTCAAACAGATCTTGATGAAACAATCGAAAGCGCAATTCAACCTAATTCAGATTTATCAACAACAGAAACAAATTCAAATACTCCTGAAGAAACAGGAACAGAAGAACCTGAAGAAGCAGACGAAAAAACCGCAAATAAATCTCAAAAAGAAGTTGATGATATAAACGCAAGTGCAGAAGAAGACGGAAAAGATTCTAAAAACATAAAAAAAGAAACTGAAAAAAGTAAAAAAGAGCTTGAAAAAGAAGCAAAAAAATTACAAAAACAAATTCAACAAGAACAAAAAGAAGCGGAACAATTAACAAAAGAAGCAGAAGAAGCCGCAAGAAGACAAGAAGAAATGCTTGCGGAATACGAAACAATAACAATGGAAAATGAAACACTTGCAGCAGAAGATGCAAGTGCTCAACAACCGCAACAACCACAAAATAACAATGCACAAGGGAACCTCTTAGGCAGTTCTTCAATGAACGTTGCTCAAAACGTTTCAGACAATTCTGACCGAATTGCAAATAACAGTGCAAGGCTAAATGTTTTAAGCTCAGAATTTCAAGTTACAGGTAATATAATAACCAGAAATAATACAAAATTAGTAAATATTGAAACCAGTGTTACGAAAAAGCAAAAAACATTTGAAAAAACAACTAAAGCAATTACCAAACAAGTAAAACAAGAACAGAAAGACGAAAAAGAAAAACAAGATAAACTTCAAAAACAATTAGGAGCAGTAGGCATAGCTGAAAACGTCTTCTCAATCACAACCTCAACCGGTATTATAATGAATAAAATCGGTACAGGAATGATTGCAAGCGGTACAGCAATGTTGAGCAATCCATTTACTGCAGCAGCAGGTGCAGCATTAATTTCAAGCGGCACTCCAATCCAGACAACAGGTATAACCTTAACAACAGTAGGCACATACGGAACAGTTGCATGCGGTGTTACAAAAGCTGCAATCAATGTAGCCAATGGTAATCTTGCAGCAGGTTTAATGTCATTAGGGCAAACCGCAATTTCAGCCGTCACATCACTTTCAGGCACACAAGGAGCAGTAAGCAGCACATTAACAGCAGTAAGTGCAGGTCTAAATATCGTATCTTCCGGAGCTTCTATGGTAAATAATGTAAGAGCCGTACAAGGTAAAGAAGCTAACGGAGTATTCAGTAAAATATCCACAATCACAGGGGCAGCAGCATCTCTGACGACTTCTGCATCAACTATTGCTGATTTAGGCAACACAGGCGCTTCCACATTTGGCAAAACAATGCAAATAGCAGGTGTTGCAGGAAGCACTTTATCTACAACAAGCCAGCTTATGACAGAATTTGGTGCAGAAGGCGAATTTGCTAACATTTTAGGCATGGTTGGAGGAGCAATCAGTACAATCTCAGCAGTAGGGCAATTAGCCGCAAAAAAATCTGATAATACTTCTGAAAACGAAAAAGAAGATAAAAACAAAGATACAGAAGAAACTGAAAAAAATGATACAACAGATAACAAAACAGAAAAAGAACAATTAAAAGAACAAAAAACTCAAGAAAAAGAAGAATTAAAAGAAGCAAAAGCTGCAAGAAAAGCTCAAAAAGAAGCATCTAAAGATCTTGATAAAGAACTAAAAGATAATATGAGAGAAAACGGAGCATCTAAAGAATATGCAGATATGGACGATGCTACCTTAGATACTGAAATTGCAGCAGCTCAACAAGCAGGTAATGCCGATCAAGTAGCAAAACTTGAAACAGAAAAGCAACAACGTACAGATTACAAAGCTAAAATGGCAAAAATAGAAGCTGCATCAGAACAAAAACAAAAGAATATCTCAAATATAATAACAGCATTATCAGGAGCTGCAAGTACTGGTTCTCAATTATTAGGAATGAATCAAAACCAAACAACAACTCCTGCAAAAAAATCTGCACCGGCAGGAAGATTAACTCAACGAACAAAAGAAATTATGGAAAAACACAAAAAACGTGTAGCAGCTCTTGCTGCACTTAGATAAAAAAACGAGGAATTTATTTCCTCGTTTTTTTTATTTTACTTCAAGATCATTTATAACTAATACTTGAGTTTCTCCTGGGTTAAGGGTTGTTTTAAATCCACCTTTTTCAGTAATAGGAATATTATTAATCCTCAAAGGCAATACAATATTCTTGTTATCAAGTTTTGGAACCGAAACTTTTGTATCGATATTATTTCTAAAATTCAAATTACCTATAACAATGATACTCTTACCCCCGTAACTCATTGCATAAGCAAATGCAGAAGGAACAGAAGTCTTTAAAGGAACAAATTGACCATTATTAATTATTTTAGAAAACTGTCTTTTAAATTGATTTGCAATAATGAATGTTTGCATTAAATCAGTAGACTTTCCGCCCGGTTGTCTTGAGAAATTAAATATATCAATTTTACCGCGGTGTACAAAATAATAATCATCGTCAGTAAAAGTCTTAAAAGCTTCTTTATTTGCCCACAAATAAATATAACTGTCACCGGAATCAAATCCGTCTACAAAATAAGAATTGACAGGTAATGTAGCATTTAACCAAATAATCATTTCGCTGAATTTTTCACCGTTAATCAACACAGGACTCATTTCATCATGAGTTGTAAAACTCCCTATAACAGCTTTTGGTTCTGAATATTTTTTAATAGCTGCATTTGTTGCAATAATTTGGTTTGTTAATTCTCTGCCTGTTTTATAATTTTTTAAATTAAAATAACTGCCGTAATATCCGTCAAACCCAGCTTCCAGCAATTTATCATAAGGGGTAAAAACAGCATATTCAGAAACAGGAGTTGTCCAGCTTTCCGATGCTTCAGCAAGCCACATAAATTGATGATCTTTTGTTCTTGAATAAGCAATCAAATCTTTCCAGAATTTTGCGGGCTTGTTAGTTGCAACATCAGCTCTAATACCATCTGCACCTAAACCTATTACCATATCAACAAATTCTTTATATAAGTTATAAACATCTTTGTTAACTGCATTTTCAGTACCTGCATTTAACAATCTTACATCTGTCCAATCGGCAGGTATTACAGGTTGCCCTGACTTATCTTTTACAAATAATTCAGGTCTTTGCATATACAAATCATAAGAACCGCAAGAAGGCAAATCTATAATAACTCTTATATGATATTTATGAGCTTCATTAATAAATTTTCTTGCCTGATCGTTTATAGAAAGAGCACTTTGTTTACTTGCGAGTTGAGGATTTAATGTATTAAATGAAGAAGCTGCGTATAAAGACCCTGCTGTACCCAAAGCTTTTGTTTTACCGACAGGAGTTATAGGCATTACATGAATTGTATTTATACCTTTTTGAGAAAGTTCAGCAAGTTTTGGGATTGCATTTAAAAAAGTTCCGCTTTCTTCTGCATCATCAAAATCTATAATTCCGTTTTTATTTGTATCTTGCGCCCCAAAAGTTCTCAAGTTAATTTCATAAATAATAGAAGAATTATTCGTAAACATCCTTCTTAAATCATTAACCCACACATCTGCTGCAAATGAATATTGACAGGCAAATATCATTAACACAAGAGTTATAAAAAACTTTTTCATCAAATTCATACATATCCCCCTTCTTATATACTTTAACAGTCTAACAAAGAATTTCATTTTTTGCAAATTTTGTATTTTTATATATAATTTATAATATATGAAAATTTATTCAATCGGAATTGATTTAGGTGGAACAAAAATTCTTATAGCCCTTATTAACAGGCAAACCGGTAAAGTCGTAGAACACGTTAAAAAGAAAACAAAAAAAGACAAAGGTCCGCAAAACATAGTAAAAAAAATGCTTGACGGCATTGAAGAGCTTATAGAAACAAGCGGAGTCAAGCTAAATGAAATAAGTTCTATAGGCATAGGAGCAGCAGGGCAAATTGACCGAAAGAACGGGATAATAATAGCTGCACCAAACCTTGATTGTTATGATTTAAACTTAAAAAAAATATTATCGGAAAAATTTAACCTGCCTGTTTTTGTAGGTAATGATGTAGAAATTGCAGCAAAAGGAGAACAAAAATTCGGAGCTGCAAAAGGTTATAATGACTTTGTATGTGTTTTTGTCGGAACAGGAGTCGGTTCATCTATTGTAAAAAACGGGCAAATAATATATGGTTCAACAGGAACTGCCGGAGAAATCGGACATATTATAGTAGATTTAAACGGAAGACAATGTGCGTGCGGAGCACATGGTTGTCTTGAAGCTTATGCATCACGATCTGCTATAGAAAAAAGAATAGAAGGGGCATTAAAAAAAGGGCGTAAATCAGCTATACTTGAATATCTTGAACCCGGCAAAGCAATAACTTCAAGTATGATTCAAAAGTCTATTGAAAAAGATGATGAGCTTGTTCTACAATGTGTAACAGAAGCTTCTGAATACCTTTCAGGCGGTCTTGCAAGTATTATAAACTTTATTAATCCTGAATTAATAATTTTAGGCGGCGGTTTGATTGAAGCAGTTGACTATTTTTATCAAGAAACAATTAAAAAAGCTAAAGCGAAATCATTACCTGTTCCTGCCGAAAAAATACAATTCAAAAAAGCTATACTAGGAGATTATTCAGGAGTTATAGGAGCAGCATTTTTGGAAGACAGGGGATTTTAAATGACAAAAAAAATAATGCTTATCAGATTATCTTCACTTGGGGATGTTATATTCAACATTCCACTTGCAAATGTGCTGAAAGATAACGGATATGAAGTTACTTGGCTTGTTTCCGAAAAAGGAATAGATATTGTAAAAAATAATCCTGCAGTAAAACGAGCTGTATTAATCCCTATACAAAAATGGAAAAAAGACGGATTTTCAATCAAAAACACAATAGAATTTTTTAAAATACTCAAAAGCTTAAGAGATGAACATTTCGATATTGCAATTGATACCCAAATGATGTTCAAAAGTATGCTATGGATGAGGTTATGCGGAGCAAAAAGAAAAATTTGTTATAAATATGGTAGGGAATTTTCATATCTTGGAGGTAATGAACGCATTTCTCCGGCTCCAAATCCTAATTGGACAACCCATGCTGTTTTTCAACACATGCAATATGCGAAATATCTTGGATTAAAAGGAACTGATAAAGTAAAATTCACTCTGCCTCAAACAAGTGAAGAAACCAAAGCTAAAGTAAATATATTATTGAAAAATTTAGATAAAACAAAACCAATGGTTGTAATTTGTCCTGCAACAACTTGGAAGCTTAAACATTGGAACAAAGATAATTGGAAAGCTGTTGTAGATGCAATAAAAGATAAATGTTCTCTTGTTTTTACGGGGACTAAAACAGATAATGATTTAATAACGTACATAGGCGGAGATAATTTTATTAATCTTGCAGGTCAAACAACAATTAAAGACTTAATAGAGATATTCTCCCGTGCAACACTTGTTATGGCTCCTGATTCAGGCAGCGCTCACGTTGCGAGAGCGACAGAGATACCAGCAGTAATTTCAATATTTTGCTGCACTCCGCCAACATCATACGGTCCTTTCGGAGATGATAAAAAATATTTTGCAATAAACGGAAAATTAAAATGCCAGCCTTGCCATACAAGGAAGTGTCCGCTTAAAGGCGCTGATGCGGAACAATGCGTAAATTATCCGAAACCTGAAGAAATTATAAATATTGTAAACAACATATTACAAAACTCGAAACATAGTGTATAATAAATATATGAGTTTTTTCGATAACTTAAAAGATATATACAGAAAAGTCTCTGAAGTAGAAAATGCTGTTTATAACGGGAAACAGGATTATCTTGAAATATACGAACGCAATCTTCAACTTGAAAAAGAAATTGAAGAACGTACAAGAGAACTCAATATTGCAAACAAAAGAATGCTGACATTACAACACATTTGGGATATGATGAATGCATCACGTCCGCTTCAAAGTGTTCTTGAAACAATTGTGAATAATATTCAGGGAGAACTTGGTTATCTTCACTGTAACATAATAAAAAAATGTGAAGATGAAAAAGGGATTTACCTTACTGTTCTTGCACAATCCAATGACCCATCAATCAAAAGAGTTGATAAACTTATAAAAACACCTATCCAAGCGCGAAAACTCTCTTATAATAAGGACAGTGTATATGCAAAAGCCGCAGCCGAAAGAAAGATTATGCTCACACCTGATATCGGCGGGACTCTTAAATCAGTTGCACCTGATGTATCTGATGATACAATAGATGAAATAGTTGACGGCAGTCCAAGCAAAGCAATAATAACAGTACCTCTATACTCACGAAACATTCATTACGGATGGTTTAATGTATTTTCTTCAAGGCGAGAACTTACAACAGGAGAAACAGAATTTTTAACAATCTTTGCACAGCAAATTGAAATGGCAATAACAATTGCCGACTTGTTCGAAGAAGTAAAATCACAAGCAGTAACAGACAGCCTCACAGGTCTTTATAACAGAAGATATTTTGAAGAATATCTAAAAAAAGAAGTAACACGTGCCCTTCGTCAACATCAACCCTTTAGTATAATAGGTCTTGATCTTGATCATTTAAAACAAATAAATGATAAATATGGTCACGCATACGGGGATTTAGCAATAAAAACAGTTGCAGAAGTTTTAAAAGGCAATGCTCGTTCAATAGACACAGCGGCAAGAATGGGCGGAGAAGAATTTAACGTAATTCTTCCCGGTGTAGATTCAAACGGTGCAATGATAGCAGCAGAAAGAATTCGAAAAGCATTAGAAGAACAAAAGCTTGACACAATAGGTCATATAACGGCAAGTATTGGGGTTGCAACATTTCTTGAACATTCTGACAATATTGAAGATATTTTAGACTTAACTGATCAAGCAATGTATCAATCAAAAAGAAACGGCAGAAATCAAGTTACACTTGCAAAACCGATTACGGAAACAAGCTGGCAAGAAATTGCAGTTAATACATTTATGGATATTTTATCAAAACATAATATCCCGCTTGACAATGAATTATCAAAAGAGCTTAAAGCGAAGCTTCAAATACCTAAAAGCGAAGTCCATAAAGAAGCTCTATACACAGTTGCTGATATGTTGACACAAACTTATAATCCTCTTCACCATACAGGAGTTATGAAATCAAAAGTTTTACTCGCAGTAAGTCTTGCAAAACGTTTTGATTTACCCAAAGATGATATTGATAAATTAAGAATTGCAATGCTTTTATATGATATCGGGAATTTAATGCTTCCGGTAGAGCTTTTACAAAAAACAACACCACTAACAGAAGAAGAACGCAACCATATAAAAGAACACCCTCTTATAGCCGCAAGAGAAATCCTGCAACCTATAAGCTATATCCAAGATATTATCCCAATAATAGAACATCACCACGAAAACTGGGATGGCAGCGGTTACCCGTCAAAAATTTCAGGGGAAGCAATCCCGATGACATCACAAATTATACTTATTGTTGATGCTTATTTTGCACTCACAGAACCAAGAACATACAGAGCAGAATTAACTCCTAAACAAGCAATTGAAGTTATTAAAAAAGATGCCGGTAAAAAATGGAATTCAGCTTTGGTACAAGAATTTATCTCACTTATAGATCACGATATATAATGAACGAAAAATCACTTATACAAACAATTAAATCAATTTTAAAATCCGGATACATAGGAGATGATTGTGCTTATCTCAAAGATTTGGGAATAGTTATAACTCAAGATAGTTTGATTGAAGATATCCATTTTAAAAGAGACTTTATCACCCCATTTCAATTAGGCTACAAAACTGCAATGGTAAATATCAGCGATGTATGCGCTTCAGGTGCAAAACCTATGTATATGACAATATCTTTATCGTTGCCAAATTCTGTTAATGAAAATTTTGTAAAAGAATTTTATAAAGGAGCTAAAAAAGCCTCCGATGATATCCAAATTGTCGGAGGAGATTTAACCGGAAGCGACAAAATATATATTTCCGCAACAGCAATAGGAACTGATAAAGGCAGAAAAATATCTTCACGTTCAAATGCTAAAGAGAATTATAAGATAATCGTATCCGGAGAACACGGTTCAAGCGCTTACGGTCTAAATCTTTTATTAAACAATAAAACAGAACCTGAATATTTTATAAAACAACACCTCATGCCTGTTGCTCAAAAAGAATTTTCCCGACAGATAGCAGAAAATTCATCAGAAGATTACGCAATGATGGATACCTCAGACGGTCTTGCAGATGCTCTTATTCAAATTGCACAAGCAAGCAAAGTAACAATAACAGTTGATACCTCAAAAATTCCGCATGCTCCGCAAGTTGATATGGAAACTGTATTATACGGAGGAGAGGATTATCAGCTTGTAGCAGCAGTCCCTGATTCTCTGTTGAAAAAACTTGATGCTTATACGATAATAGGAGAGGTAAAAAACGGCAATACAGGTTTAATGATTGACGGAAAAATTTACACTGACATAGACGAAAAATTATACAAACATTTTAAGGAGTAAAAAAAATGAATTTCAAAGTAAACGCAATAATTCCTGCCGGCGGGGCATCATCGCGTTTCGGGAACAAAAACAAACTCTTGGAGAAGATTAATAATAAAGAAGTTATAAAATATACCGTTGAAGCATTTGAAAAATCAGAAGTTAATGAAATTATAATATGCGCAAATATTTCTATAATGGATGAATTAAAAGACATGTTCAAAAACAGTTCAAACGTAAAAATCATTGAAGGCGGTGCAACACGTCAAGCATCAGTTTTTAATGGACTTCAAGCTTCATTATGCGATTATGTACTAATACATGATGGTGCCAGACCAATGATTACAACTGACTTAATAAATTTAGCAATCGAAGAAGTTATAACAAAAAAAGCCTTAACCGTTGCAACAAAAACAATTGATACAATAAAAGAAGTTGCAGACGGGAAAATAATAAAAACAATAGACAGAGCAAAACTCTATAACACACAAACCCCGCAAGCATTTGAATATAATCTAATAAAAGAAGCTCACCAAAAACTTTACGGTCAGAATTTTACAGATGATGCAGGAATGCTGGAACATCTTGGGGAAACTGTCTACATTATTAACGGCAGCTATAAAAATATAAAAATAACAACCCAAAACGATATTGAAATCGCAAAAATTTATCTTGAAAAATAACAATCTAAAAAAAAGTCCCCTTCTTAGGGGACAAATTCACACTTAACCTACTAATTTTCTTTCTACGATTTTCTACCAAATATGAGGAATCATTAAATATAAATCTTTTCTTAAGCAGCTTTGTTTAATGCTTTTTCTTTAAGGTATTGAACAGGATCATAACCTGCTTTTTCAAGAGCATTTGCTAATTCAAGATAATCTTTGCCGTAATAATCTTTACCGTTAATTCTTACAACAAATTTTCCATCTTTATATTTTACATTTCCAGAAATTTCAGCTTTGTCATCACCTAAAATTTCTCTCATATCATCTCTGAATTGATTTTTTTGCTCTTGAATTTTTTGAGCTTCAGCTTTAGCTTTTTCAGCTTTTTTAGTAGCTGCATCAGCTTTTACTTTATTTGTTTTTTCTTCTTTCAAATCTTTCTTTGTTTGAGTAGCTTCTGCTTTTGTAACTGCTTCATTAATTTTTTGAACTGAATTTATAATAGCATCTTGATCTACAAAAGTATCATCAAGTTCATCGTAACAAATTGCAAATAACCCTGCAAGTTTATTTTTAATACCCAATTCCTTAGCACGTTCATCAAGTGCTACTACAATATTCCAAATCATATCCATATTATTTTCAGGATTGCTTATTTTACCGCCATTTGCAGGTTTATTTAATGATGGATTCCAGAATTTTTCTTCATCAAATAATGTTTCTATTAAGTTTGCATCACCCGAATTCGGTTGATATTGATCTTGCCACATATTCAAAACTGTTGTTACATTGTCTTTTGTAATCTTGTTTATACCTTTTTTGATTGTGTCATAATCTGTAAATGTTGAACCTACAGAACCGCTGTAAATATTTTGACAGATATCAACTGCTGCATTTTCTGTTTCTTTTTGTTTCTTTACAACTTCTGAAGAAGCATCCCCTGCACCTTCGTTATTTTCAGTTTCATCTGCTGTATCAGTATCAGCATCTGTTTCATCAGAACCATCAGTACCTTCTGTTGCATCTTCTGCAGCTGCTTCTTTTACTTCTTCCAAAACTTCTTGAGCTGTTTTTGAAGCATTTTCGATTAATTCAGTAATTTCACCTTGAATTGCTTCAATTTCTTCTGTTGAAAGCTGTCCTTTTTCAAGCATTTTTTGAACTTTTTCTTTCATTGCTTTTACCTGATCAAGAACATCTTGTAATCTTTGTTTTTGAGATTCATCAAGTTTATCTGATTTTAAAATTGAAGTAAGTTGTGCTTCAAGTCCTGCAAGGTTATTTACTTGGCTGTTAAGTCTTGCATTCATTACAATAGAAGCTCCCCAATTATAAGCTGCCATATTACCCTGCATATTTAATATCGGATTAGTATTAAAAGATTGAGTCAAATCCATACCAATTAACATAGGATTCCATTGACTGATATGATTTGCTTGACTAACTCCTTGAGCTAATGAATAAACTAATGGAGAATACCCGCTTGGATAAATATTATGTTGAGGAGAGCCTGCACCTTCTCCTCCGAAATCAGATACCCAATAACGGTTGCCAAGAGATTGGTAAGCGGCTAAGTTTGGCCACTGATTATTTAATAAATTTGTAAATCCAAAATTTAACATTTCCTAAATCCCCTGAGTTTTTAATCCCCGTATTTATATAAACAAAATTTCGTTATAAAAATTGCTTCTTTAATAAAAGAATTATGTTAATATTGGCTGAAATATATATAAATAAAGGATTACAGGGAATTTACATTACTTAATAATTCGATAATATCTTCCTTTGTTATACAAGGATTAATTTCTTTTATAGAAGTAATTGAAGATGTATCAACTTTTTCACGGAAAACTTTTTCAAGCAAATTTGCATCATAATCATAAAGTATAGAGCCATGTTGCAGAATATAGTTTTCTTTTCTGAATTGTGCAGAACCGATAAGTTTTTTATTGTTGTAACACAAATCAGCTCCTGTCGAAACTAACATACAATAATCAGGATGTTTTTGAGCTTTTTTAACTCCGCCAAAATCAAGTTTAATACCTATTTTACAAAATGCATTAATTAAAATTTCAGATATTTCCTTATATGAATTGACTACATTATCCCCATTTTCTAAACACGATACGGGACATACAAAACTATATGTAATTTCATCGTCATGCAAAAGAGCACGCCCGCCTGTTAAACGCCGTACAATATCAATATTATTTTCTCTTAAAAACTTTTCATCAATAAAATCACTTTTTTGATTACGCCCCAGAGATACGCAAGCAGGACTCCAGCCATAAAGTCTGAATATCGGGATCTTTTCCTTTGTTTTTATCGCATTCTCAAGCAAATCACTATCAATTTGCATATTTTGAGCACCTGTATTTACTTCATATGGAATAAATTTCATTTATCTTTTGCATCTCTCTTTTTTAAATCCTGCTCAAATTGTGAGAAAACATCACTGCCTACAAATTGTTCAAGCGCTGCACGCTTTGCGTAATAATCAGACTTGGCTTTCATAAGATTATCCAAAGAAGTTCTGTAATAAGCATCAGTTATCAAAATTACTTCACGTGACAAATCCTGCGCAAGTTCGTAATTTTTCTTTCTGGTTTCAGCAATATCTTCAATAAGTTTTAATTTTTTTCTGGCAGTCATGTAATTGTAATATAAATCTACCGTTTTTTGCTGCAAATCTTCAATTTTACGAACAAGAATAATCATATCAGCATCAGTAACTTTAGTATATTTATAGTTAAGTGCTTTTGTATCCTGTGACATTATACCAAGCACGTTACCGCCTAAAATTGAACCTGTTGCAAGAATAGGATTACCCATACCTGCACCGACAAGTGTTGACATACTTGCAATCGTTGTCAAAACTTTTTTTACTGATTTTTCGTCAGGTTTATCTTCATCAGGGTTTGCAAGCTTGTACAGCGCAAAGTTTATTGTATCACTTTGTGTTGCAGCCCCCTGCCACAATACAGTAAGATCTCCAATCATATCCTCCTGATCAAGTTCTAAATCTGCTGCAACTTCTTTGGATATCTGTTTAATGCTTAAATCCGCAAAAGTTAAATCTTTAGAATCGAATTGTTCAGCATCTTTTTTTACATAAGTTTGATGAACCTTATCTTCTTCAACAGCTTTTGCTTCTGTATATTCTTTTTCCGGAGTATCTGAAAGCCCTGTCCTGTATGCCGGAGGTTTTGGAGTTTTTAAATCTTCAAATGTTATTGAAAAACAAGGCAATGATAAATTAAGGACTAAAGCAAGTATCAAAAATTTCTTCATTTTTTCACCGCCTTTTCTCCAACAAGCGTTGAATTATAATTAAATTGATATAAATTCAATTTATCAACAACCTTTTTGCCTGCAAGCCTTTGAAGCTCCAAATGGTATTTTTTAGCACACTCCATATAATAAAATTCTTCAACGCGCATATTATCGTAAAGAGAAGATGATATTGAAATTTCAAGTAAATCTTCTTCATCAAGAGCTTTTGCATAATTTTTATTATATAAAAGCAAACGTTGTCTTGTCTCTTTCAACTGAGAAAGAGAACTTTTATAGTTATAATAAGCATTAATAATTTTATCCTGCAAATTTTCAACTAATCCTGCAAGTTCAATCAATTCAGTATCTGTTAAAGGGATTTCTGTCGGAATATTTTTTCGGTTAATCAAGTTCTGAGCAAGCCTGCCTGCAGCAAATGCAGAAGACTGAACCATATAATCAGCCCCGACCAATGACGGCGCAAGTGAAGCACCGGCTACAACGGCAGATAAAGTTTTCGCCATAAGAGAAGAATGAATTCGTCTTTGACTTTCCGGAGTTGCAAGCTTTTTCAACGCAAACCCGATAACCTGATTATTTTCAACAGTGCCTTTCCAGAGATTTTCAATATCCTCAACATCTTTGTCTTTTTGCATCTTAATCAATTCTTGCAAAATTTGTTCATCATTAACGACAAGAGACTGTTTAGTATTAATATTTGTTTTCGGCAATTGAATTTTTTGCGTTTCAACATTGTCAAGCGAAACCTCATCAGCTCTGACCGGAAGATACACACAACCTAAAATTAAAACCAATAACAAATACTTTTTCATAACAAATTTATAACACAAGAAAAATAATAAATCCAACGATTGATAAACTATACATCAAATGATTGTTCTTCACTTCTGAAAAAAAAACTATCATAAATAAAGAAAGAGGAACATAAATTGAATTCCACAATACAGAAAACCCAACACAAGCCTGATAATAAATTCTGCGAAAAAGCAGATGCACTTCGTCGTGAAAACATGTATAAAGAAGCTGTATCAAATTATTTAAACGCAATACTTATCGACAGAAATAATACTGAAAGTTATTACGGGCTTGGAATTTGTTACAAACATTTAAAACAATATTCAAAAGCAATCAAATATTTAACAACAGCCTCAGAATTAAATCCCGAAAGCTACGAAACTTATTTTGAGCTTGGTTTATGCAATCTTCTTGATGGTATTCCATGCGGTGCTATAAAAAACTTTATACAGGCAATTCAAATAAACCCTGACAACCCCGAAGCTATTTTGCAACTGGGCGCGGCACATGAATTATGTGAAGAATATGACCTTGCCTTAATGATTTATCAAAAATTAATAGAGAATTCACCAGACTTTATAAAGGCATACGACCATAAATCAACTCTTTTAATGAAACTCGGTAAATATAAAGAGGCTTCATCAGTTTTGCGCAATATTTTAAAACAAAAACCAAATTATTATAAAGCTTACGCAGGCATAGGAGTATGCTTTGATAAACTTGGCAAAAAATTCGATGCCCAAAGATATTACAGAAAATTTTTATCAGAAGAACCGTTTTCAAATAATGCAGAATTTATAAAAAACAGACTTGACAAAATATCAGAACGCAAAAATTTACATTCTCATTTAAAAATTTGCAAATAAGATTATTAAAAAATATTAAAACTTAAAATTATTTATCTAAAACTCAAAATCTTGTAGATAAAAATTTTTCATGATAGCATTAGGCTTGTAAAATTATAATTATAAAAAAAAGAGGTAAAAATATGCAAGCCCGCAGAGCTGCCAGAGAATTGGCATTTATATTATTTTCACAATTTGATAAAAAAATAACTAATTATTCAAGAGAAGATTTAGAAAATATAATACTTAAATCTGTAAGAATTTTAACAAGCAGTGCTGAAGATGAGCTAAAAACCTCACTCGGTTCGCTTATTGCGATGAGAGATCAAATTGAAAATTACGAAGCAGATTCAGAAATCAATTTAAAAAGACCTATAGGTGCAGCAAACATTCCTGTTCCTATTCCGATGACATCAGATATGACAGGAAGAATTAACGAAATGATTGATATCGCAGAAAAAGCTGTACTTGCTCTTGAAATCGCAGAATTTACAACTCTTGATTCTCAAAATGATGTAAAAAATTACGCAATTCAAATTGCAGACTTCTTCCAAAAAAATCACAAAGAAGTTGATGACATTATTCAAAAATATGCAAAAAATTGGGATTTAGGCCGCTTGGTAAAAATGGATAAAGATATTTTACGTATAGCAATTGTTGAACTGTTATACATAAAAGATGCACCAATGAAAGTTGTTGTTGATGAAGCATTAGAACTTGCTAAAAAATATTCAACAGACGACAGTGCAGCATTTATCAACGGAATTCTTGCAAAAGTTATCGTAGATTACGGGATTAACTAAACCAATATTTTAATTAAAATATTACAAAAAAAGACCTATCAAAATAGGTCTTTTTTAATTATCATAAAAATGATGCAAATTGAACAGTTTCATGTTATTATCCCAATATGTTCGGATTTTTTAAAGACAAATTCAATAATCTTAAAGAAACAGTTTCAAATACTGCAAGAGTGCTTGTCGGAAATGTTGTAAATTCCGTTGAAAATGAAGAAGAATTTTCGGAATTTGTACTTGATGATATGGAAGATATGCTTATCAGTGCAGATTTAGGCGTAGGATACGCATCAGAACTTGTTGATAAATTAAGAAACCAAACAAAAATTAAGCCTTCTGAAGTTAAATCATACCTGAAAGAAGAATTTTTAAATGTTTTAAAAAATGCAGGCGATAAAAAACTTTGTTATAAAGAAAACGAATTAAACATCTACTTTATAACAGGTGTAAACGGTGCCGGAAAAACTACTCTCATAGGCAAACTCGCTTACAAATTTAAAGAACAGGGGAAGAAAGTTTTAATAGCAGCAGGTGATACATTCAGAGCAGCTGCTGAAGAACAACTTGATATTTGGTCAAAACGAGCAGGAGCCGAAATTGTAAGACGTGACAAAGCAGATCCTGCATCAGTCGTATATGAGGCAATAGAAAAGGCTCAAAAAGAAAATTTTGATGTAATTTTAACAGATACAGCAGGACGTCTGCAAAATAAATTCAACCTTATGGAAGAATTGAAAAAAATTAAATCAGTCATAGACAAAAAAGCTCCGGAAGCTTTAAGAGAATGCATACTTGTTCTCGATGCAAATACCGGACAAAACGGGCTTCAACAGGCAAAAGTATTCACAGAAGCAGTAAATCTTACCTCCGTTGCACTCACCAAGCTTGACGGATCTGCAAAAGGCGCAATAGTTCTTGCAGTAGCAAAAGAATTAAAATTACCCGTAAAACTTGTCGGAGTCGGAGAAAAAATGGAAGATTTAAAAGAATTTAACAGCGAAGAATTTATAGAGGCTTTATTTGGATAAATTAAAATCAATAAAAACAAAATTAGATAACAAAATAGAATTACTCGGCAATAATAATGCAAAAGCTCTGATTATCGGAGTTATACACGGTGACGAACCTCAGGGAGTATTTTTAATTAATGAATATCTAAAAAAATATAACCCCGAAAATCTCTTATTCATACCATGCCTAAATCCTGATGGTATGCAAATGAATAAAAGAACAAATGCTAACGGAGTTGATTTAAACAGAAATTTCCCTACAAAAAATTGGGGAAAAAATGAAGGTGAAAATGCGACCTGTGATGATGAAAATTCAAGCTATTACGGGGGAAAAAGCGCTGGCAGCGAAATCGAAACACAGTTTCTTATCGATACTATTAATGAATTTAAGCCACAAATTATTCTTACACTACACGCTCCATACAAAGTCGTAAACTATGACGGGCCTGCAAAAGAAATTGCAGAAAAAATTTCTCAAATAATAAACTATCCTGCAGAAGCAAGTATAGGTTATCCAACCCCCGGCAGCTTCGGCACTTATGCTGGCGTTGAAAGACAGATTCCTACAATTACTCTGGAACTTGATGAAAAATGCCCTATGGAAAACTTAAAAGAATCTGTTTTTAAAATTTTTGATGAAATTAAAAAAGCGGTTTTATAAAAAACCGCTTTTTTAACTTTATTTATTTTTATCTTCCAAATAAATACTGTATTTAAAATCATTTCCTTCATGGCTAAACGTTACGCCGCCTTCACCTTTATTCACGCCCGCATCGGAATAAACATCTTTTGCATCTTTAACATAGTATTTTTCAAGACCTTTTTTATCTAAATCTCTGTTTAATTTCGATGCAAGATTTCCGGATGAATCTTTTGCGTCAATTTTACCGTCCTGATTTACATCCATTCTGTTAAGGGCCATTTCCATTAAATCATAACCCTCTTTAAAATTTTGTCCTCTGGTAAAAACAATTTCATTATTCTTACCTTTAGATGGATCATAAACTTTACCGTTTACTTCAATTTGTTTACCAACAGGTACCAAAAATGTTTTTGTCTTTTTTGCTTTTTCATCATACATTTTGATTTTTGTATACCCTTCAGGTACATTGCTGTTTCTTGCATTGTTTAACGGTTCAACCATAAATATCTCCTCATGTTTTTCAACTATTACGTATATATTGTATAAATATTTTTTATATATAAAATTGCTTATTGTTTCATTTTTGTTTACATTAATTAACATTCAAGTTTTTTGTAGTAAAATTGTTAATAAAAAGAGGGATTTTATATGAAATTGCACAATTCTTATACAAACAAGACAGAAGAATTCAATCCAATTGAAGAAAATAAAGTTAAAATGTATGTCTGCGGACCTACAGTTTATGATTTTGCACATCTGGGGCATGCAAGATGTTATATTACTTGGGATGTTTTATACAGATATCTAAAATTCAAAGGATATGATGTTACTTATTGCCGTAATGTTACAGATGTTGATGATAAAATCTTGAAAAAAGCCGAAAAAGAAGGGAAAACTCCTGAAGAAGTATCACAATATTGGTATAAACAATTTGCAAATTCAATGAAAGCTTTAAATACTCTGAAACCTGACATTGAACCTTTTGCTACCAAAACATTAGGTGAAATGATAGGAATGGTAAAAGACTTAATAAACAAAGGTTTTGCTTATGAAGCAGATGGAGATGTTTATTTCAGAGTAAAAAAATTCCCTAAATACGGCTACCTTTCAAAACAGCCTATCGACCAATTGGAAAGCGGTGCAAGGATTGAAATAGGAGAACATAAGGAAGATCCGTTAGATTTTGCATTGTGGAAAAAAGATGAAAAATTCGGTTACAAATCACCTTGGGGAACAGGCAGACCGGGTTGGCATATCGAATGTTCCGCAATGAGCAGAAAATATTTAGGCAAAACAATAGATATTCACGCAGGCGGAGCAGATTTAATCTTCCCTCACCATGAAAATGAAATTGCTCAATCAGAATGTGCAAATGGCTGTACATTTGTAAATTACTGGCTTCACAACGGTTTTGTAACTATTAATAAAGAAAAGATGTCAAAATCTTTAGGAAATTTCTTAACAATAGATGAATTATTGAAAAAATATGATTCAAATACAATAAGATTTTTCATTTTAACAAATCACTACAGAATGCCTGTTGAATTTTCAGATGAAGCACTTTCGTCAGCACAAGCAGGTGTAAAACGTATGCTAAATGCCAAACGTACAAAAATTAATGAAGATTTAGATATTACAAAAACTGATGAATACAATCAGTTTGTTGATGCAATGGATGATGATTTAAATACATCTAAAGCCCTTGCGATACTTTTTGACCTTACAAACAAAGCTAACAAAGATGATAAAGATGCATTTACAATTCTGTATAAACTAGCATCTGCACTAGGATTCACATTTGAAAAGCCTACTCTTTCTGAAGATGAATTAAAAAATGCAGTAAAATGTGTTTCCGAAAAACTTGGCAAAGACTTTAATTCAATGGAAGAATTAATTGCATACAGAAAAGAAGCACGTGATGCAAAGAATTGGGAAATTGCCGATAAAATCAGAATTGCACTGGATGAAGTTAATATTGTCTTAAAAGACTCCAAAGAAGGAACGACTTGGGAAGTTAAGTAAATATTTCTTTACAAATAAGCAAAAAAATTTTTTACGCAACTTACAAATTATATGGTAGATATTAATATTAAAACAAGTCCAATATTAGCAACACGCCCCAAAAAAGTCGAAAAAACTTCTGATGGTCGTATTATCTATGAAACAAAATATCCTCAAACAGGTCAAACATTCAAATTTACAATTCCTGAAGAAAACCAAGACAAATTTGAAAAACTTGTCCAAGAAATTCACACAAAATATGGAAAATATAATATAAATTCTGAAAGGAAATTGAGCCAAGCCGCACATTTAGCAACTCTTGGCGGAGCTATAGTAGGAGGAGCCTTAACAGCATCTCTTATCAAAACAAAATCCAAAATGGGTAAATTTGCAAAAACAATTGGCGGAGCATTAGGCGGTGTAATTATCTCAACTGTAGCTTTGACAGGAGCAATAGTGTACCCGATAATAAAATATACAAAAGCAATAAAAGATATCGGGTATAAACCATTAAAAGAAGCTTCTCCTATAATTAAAGAAGAAAATGTGACAAAAGAAGAATCTGCTAAATCCAAAGAAAAAGAAGAAGCAAAAACAGAAAAACAATAATTGTTACTTTTGCCTGTTTTGTCATATAATAATTTTATGAAAAAGTTATTATATCTTATTTTATTGAGTACAATTTTAAATATAGGTTCCTGCTGTCTTGCACAAATAATTCCTCAAGTACCGCAGGCAACATTGCAAGCAGCAAGGGAAGCTGCCACTTCGCAAAATATACCGTCATCTGAAGTTATCAGAGTAGGTATAGGAACCCAAAACTTTGGAACATATCAGTACAAAGAAATAACAGTATTTGGAACAGGTGATACCCAAATATATGATAATAGAATTCTTATCGGGAATTATCCTACAAATCAGGAAATTAAAATATCTTATACAAACGGAATGTTTAACATTTATACCCCGGGTAATATGTTTCCTGAAAAAATAAAAGGGCCGATTGAGATTACAAGTAACTTTGGACTTTTAGGGGTAACAGGTTTAAAACGTGCCGGTAAACAAGCCTTATATCACGGAGCATTTGAGCTTACACCAAACAGTAACGGAACATTTAACCTTGTTAATATGATTGAAGTTGAAGATTATCTAAAAGGTGTTGTCCCAAACGAAATGCCCGTAAGCTTCGGTTTGGAAGCTTTAAAAGCTCAAAGCGTTGCAGCAAGAAATTATGTACTTTCCCCGCGCGTAAAATCATCGCCGAATTATGATGTTGTAGACAGCGTTGCAAGTCAAGTGTATTTTGGAGCAAATACTGAAAAAGAATTATCAAATCAAGCAGTAAAAGAAACCGAAGGGATTGTTGCAATTTATGATTGGGACTTAATCCTTGCTCAATATTCATCAACTGCCGGAGGATATACAGAAAGTTTTTCAAATGCATTTTCTGACCCAAAAACAAAAGCATTTCCCTCAGCAGAAAAACCTTATCTGAAAGCTCGTCCCGATATTATAGGGCAATCAGCTTTAGATAATGAAAAGGCAGCAAGTGAATATTATAAATCAAGACCTGATGCTTATGATATTCGTTCACCTTATTTCAGATGGGAAAGAGAATGGGATGCACAAGAGCTTAAAAATGCTCTTGAAACAACACTTATAGCACAATCAACTACGGGTTTTATACATCCTGTATTTAAAAAAGGCGATAAGTTAGATGATTTGGTTGAACTTAAAGTTTTAAAACGCGGCGATTCCGGAAAAATTATAGAAATGGAAATTGTAACACGCTCTCAAACTTACAAAATTTATAAAGAACTTGTTGTAAGAAGACTGTTGACAAAAGACGGCAAAGCATTACCAAGCGCAAATGTTGTCTTTGATAATATCCAAGATGAAAACGGAAATTTAATTTCAGTTCATGCATTTGGCGGCGGTTTTGGACATGGTGTTGGGATGAGCCAATATGGTGCAGGCTTTATGGGTTCAGAAATGCACTTTTCTTATGACAAAATCTTACAGCACTACTATACAGGGATAACTCTTTCAACAAAACCAATAATTATTTCAACTGAAATAGGCCAGCAAAGTGAAACTCAACATTTTTACGCTAAAGATAAAAAAGCAAAAATAATAGTTGATAATAAATTCGGAGTAAATACCTTAAGCGTTGATATAAACGGTTTTAAACAAAATTTTGAACTTCCGAAAGAAATTCTTGGATATAAAAGATACTCAGAAATAGATATATCTAAATACATAAAAAAAGGGCGGAATACAATTACATTCACATCTCCTGAATTTTTTGAAAGCTCCGCAAGAAAAGGTATAAGATTATATGTTGAACTTGTCGGAAAATCTGACAATGATTATATTTGGTGATGATAAATGGATAATAAATTAGAAATTGGTGAAAAAGAAAAAGATAATAAATCTATGAGTGTACTTAAAGCCGCCTGGATAATTGCAGTGGTTACAATAATAAGCAAACTTATAGGCTTTATCAGAGATATTGTTATTGCAAACTACTATGGAGCGACTTTGGTATCAGATGCATATTATTATGCATATCAGATTCCTTCTTTATCACTAATACTTCTCGGCGGGGTAGGAGGTCCTTTTCACAGCGCAACAGTTGCTGTATTTTCAAAACTTATTCCAAGTTTAAAAGAAAAACCAGAAGAAGCTGTAAATAAATTATATTCAACTTTTATGACAGCAACAACAATATTTTTCCTTATTTTATCAGTTATAATGTTTGTATTTCCGCGTCAAATTATGGGATTAATCATCTCAAACGGCTCTGCTGATATGATTAATTTAGCTGCAGAACATTTAAAAATTATGACCCCGCTTTTAATAATCGGCGGAATAGTCGGAATTTATTACGGAATACTAATTATTTACAAACAGTTTATGCTGCCGAATTTATCACCGATTATAATGAGTGCGGCAATAATCGGAGTAGTTATGGCTGTCCCGAATGACGCCAAAGGTTACGCACTTGCTTGGGCAACTACAGTAGGTGCAATATTACAGCTTGTAATCCAGTATCCGAATGTTAGAAAGCTCGGTTTCAAATGGCGACCAAACTTTGAATTTACAAATAACCCTAATTTTAAAGAAATAATGGAACTTTTATTCCCAGCAGTATTAAGCTCTACTGTCGGACAAATTCATATTTATGTTGATATGTTTTTCACATCATCTATTTCAGAAGGAGCTTGGACAGCAATCGGATACGCAAACAGAGTTTTTCAATTTCCTGTAGGTATTTTGGTTACAGCTTTTTTAGTTCCGTTATTTCCAATTTTTTCTAGACTCGTAGCAGAAAAAGATTTGGACGGAATCAAAACATATTTTAATAAAGGCGTAGGAGTTCTTTTCTTTGCAGCAATTCCAATTATCATAGGAATTCTAACTGTTGGAATGGACGCCGTTCGATTAATCTTTGAACGTGGAGTATTTGACGCTAATGCGACATTTATGGTAACTGAAGCATTGTGGTTCCTATCTGTTTCAATATTACCTTATGTATTCAGAGATTCTATCACAAGAGTTTACTATTCTTTCAATGATTCAAAAACTCCTTTTATCGTAGCCTTTTCATCAATCGTATTAAAATATCTGCTTAACGTAATATTCATAAGCAAAATGCACATGGGAATAGGCGGAATTACACTATCTACCTCACTTGTAACTCTATTCAATGCCTGCGTGCTTGGCAGTTTAATTTATAAAAAAGTCAGAATGGATTACAAAGGTCTATTTACAAATCTATTAAAAATGTCTATTGCCGGAGTTATATCACTGATATTATGTTTTGGCTTAGCATACGGTTTTGACAAATTCATTCATATGCCTAAATCACTATTTGAAATAATAAAAATCGCATCAGTAGGTATTTTATGTCTTGTATGCTATACAGGATTAAATTTAATATTCAAAATGGAATATGCATATGAGTTAGCTCAAAGATTTATGAGGAAGATAAATGCTGGAAAATAAAGAACAAATTAAAGAAGTTTTAGAAAATGATGGAGTAATCGTATACGTAACAGACACAGTATGGGGACTAGGCTGCCTGCCAACATCTGAAAAAGCTGTAAAAAAAATTTATGAAATAAAAAAACGAGAAGCTCAAAAACCTTTAATTTTAATGTCTAACGAAACATACAATTTGCTTGAATATGTAAAACCAATACCAAAAATCGGTTGCCGTTTAATTAAAAAATATTTTCCTGGAGCACTCACACTTGTCGTTGAAAAAAGTGACAAAACTCCATATTTTATGACATCAAACATGGAAACAGTCGGAATAAGAGTGCCTGATAACGAAGTTTTTAAAGAAATTTGTGAAATTACCCCCGGTCATGTTCTTGCTACAACCAGTGCCAATCTGTCTCATCAACCGTCTGCAAAAACTTATGAACAAGCGCTAGAAAATATGCAAGGGCTTGCAGATTTGATAATCCCTGACTACGGTCACATCTGCAAAGGTCTTGAATCAACTGTTTGCGGAGTATTCAAAGATGATTTAAAAATATTCCGTCAAGGTGCAATCACAATAGAAATTTAATAAAATTTATAATTTAAAATTCAATAAATCAATTATATTTAATTCCAGTGCTCCTGCAATTCTAACTAATGTTGAATATTTAGGATCAATTGAGCCACATTCAATTCTGCTTACTGTTCTTGTTGTAAGCCCTGTTTTTAATGCTAAATCTAATTGAGAGAGTTTACGCTTGCTTCTTTCAAATTTTATTTTATATCCCAATTTCAAAAAATCATCTTTTTGCATTATCTAATTTTAAACTATTGACAAAAATAATTCGATATACTAAAATTCAATTATTAGACATAAAATATATTAAATAGTAAGCTAGTATAATTGAGATTTAACATGAATAAAAAACATCTTACTAAACAAAAAATAGGTTTTACTCTCGCATAAGTATTAATAACACTTGGAATTATCGGTGTTGTTGCGGCACTAACAATACCGACACTTATTGCTAATCATAGAAAAACCGTTGTAGAGACAAGACTCGCAAAAATTTACAGCACTATGAATCAGGCTGTTAAAATGGCTGAAGCCGATTATGGTGATACCAGCGGGTGGGATAAATTTGAAATATTATACGAAAAAGATGAAAACGGGAACAATGACACTTCAAAACCTATCCCAAATACTGAGTATTTTAACAAATATTTCAGACCATACCTTTCTCCACTAAAAATTACTTATGGGAAAAGCAGTGTATTAGTCTATTTTCAAGATGGGAGTATGTTTTCATTTGGACCAATGTCAATGATATTTTTCCCTGATGCAAAAAATTACGAAAAAAATGTAGATGAAAACGGAAATATAATAACAGAAAAATCCAAAAATGACAGAGGGAAAACAAGTTTTACTTTTTACTTTAATCCTACAACCAACACTTCTAGTAACAAATATCACTATGGTAAAGGTATAGAACCTTATAAAGCAGGATGGGACGGTACAGAAGAAAAACTTAGAAATGATAACAGTGTCGGATGTAAAGAAAGTGTTAACAATGAAAGAGCATATTGCACTGCTTTAATTCAAATGAACGGCTGGAAAATTCCTAAAGATTATCCTATAAGATTTTAAATCAATTCCGATGCTCGATAGGAACTTCTGACTAAAGGCCCAATTTGATAGTACTTTATCCCAACCTTTTTAGCCAACTGTTTTAATTTTTCATATTCATCAGAGGTATAGTATTTAGAAACCTCTAAATGAGCCTTTGATGGTTGAATATATTGACCTATTGTCAAAATATCACAGCCTACATTTTTCAAATCAAGCAGCGTTTCTTCTATATCTTCAAAGGTTTCGCCCAAACCTATCATCAATCCTGATTTTGTTAATATATCACTATTATCTTTAATATATTTCAAAACTTCCAATGAACAATCATAATCTCCTTGAGGACGAGCTGTTTTAAACACATTTCTTACCGTTTCAATATTATGGTTAAAAACATTCGGATTAGCTTTTATAATAGTATTTAGAGAATCTTTATTTCCTTTAAAATCAGGAGTTAAAATTTCAATTTTAACATCAGGGGAGATTTTTCTGATTTCATAAATACAATTTGCAAAATGCTCTGCACCGCCATCAGGCAAATCATCTCTTGTAACAGAGGTAATTACAGCATATTTAAGTCCTAAATCTTTTACAGCTTCAGCAACATGAAAAGGTTCATTCAAATCCAAAGGCTCAGGACGCGAACAGGTAATATTGCAATATCTGCAATTTCTTGTACAGTTTTTCCCCATAATCAAAAATGTAGCTGTATTTTTTGTGTAACATTCATTTTTATTAGGGCAACGAGCATTTTCACATACGGTATTTAAACATTTTGTCTTTAAAATTCTACGTACAGTGCGGGTTTTATCCGTATCTATAATTGGTCGTTTTAAATAATCAGGTAATCTTTTATGCATATTTTAAATTATATAGCAAAAATATTGATTTTCATGACTTATAACGTTATAATGTATGTAAGGAACAACAGGAGTAACTTGTATGAAAAATTTTATAACACTATTTTGTTTATTATGTTTTGCAGGATGTGCTTATGCAGAAGTTTATGAAGTACCGGGATCTCGTGTAACAACAGAGGAAGAAGTACAAGTTCAACAAAATGAAGATGACCAACAAAAAACCGAAACTAAAGTTGAACGTAAAAAAATATGGCGCCACAAAGACTTAAACCCTACAAACACATATTGGAATTTTGGAAAAGTTCCGTTCTGGACAGGCACTATTTAAACAAACATTCAAATATGCCCTCTGAATATGTTGGATGTGCAAAACAAACTTTTTTCAAATCATCAATAGCTATGTTATTTTGCATAGCTATTGTTATTTGTTGAATTAAAGAAGAAGCTTCTTTTGCAACAATATGTGCACCTACAATTTTTCCGTTTTGTGAAAGTATTTTTATAAATCCATCTGTACAATTATCACAATGAGATTTACCAAGAGCAGAAATTAAAAGATTTGATTTTTTATAACTTCCTTCTTCCAAATCCTGTTCACGTTTACCAACCCAAGCTATTTCAGGACAGCCGTAAACTACTGACGGAACAAGATTTTCGTCAAACTCAATTCCGGAAACGTTTTCAATAGCCTGCTTTATTGCAAAATGTGCGAGCTGGATTTTCCCGCAAGCATCACCGATACAAGTTACATTTTCAAAATCATTTTCAGGTTTTCGTCCGACTGCTAAAAGAACAAGTTCGGGCTCCAAAATATCACCGGAAGATAAATAAACTTTTCTATCCTCAATTTTTTCAACAGAATCCGCCAAAAACATCTTTATTTTTTTAGCCTTAAAAATTCTTTCAACTCTTTTTGAAACTTCGATATCGGCCAACGGAAGCAAATGCTCCGCGACTTCAACAACTGAAACATCAACATCAAATGCTGCAAAAATTCTTGCCCATTCAATCCCGATAGCTCCAGAACCTATTATTAAAATACTTTTTGGCAAAGTATCTAAATTTAAAATATCATCAGAACTTAATACAAATTCATGATCAAATCTTAGATTTGGAAAATCTTTCGGCTTAGAACCTGTTGCAGTAATTATACTAGCACATTCATAAACTTTGTCATCAGCATAAATTTGATTATTAGAAATTACTTTTGCCTCAGAATTTATTGTTTGCACTCCGCTGTTTTTCAAGGCTAATTCAAGAGATTTTCTAACCTTTTCAACAACTTTGTCTTTTCTTTCAACAACTTTTTTGTAATCAAAAGACAAATTTTCAAGATTTATACCAAGTTCTGAAGCTGACTTGATTTCTTCATACAACTCGGCTGAGTGCAAAATTGCTTTTGTCGGAATACAACCTCTGTTAAGACATACACCGCCAACTTTATCCTTTTCAAATAAAACAACAGATAATCCCTTAGCTCTGGCCTGAAAAGCAGCAGTATAACCAGCAGGCCCTGCACCAATTATACCCAAATCAAATTTGCAATTTTCACTCATTAAAAACCTATTCCCTTGTATAAACTCTTGGTAATCTAACTTTTAAACGGCAAGTCAATTCGTAATTTATTGTCCCTAATATTTTTGCCCACTCATCAATTGTATGATTTTCATCTAATAATGTTATGATATCGCCTAAGTTTGCATCCACTCCTGTTATATCAAACATCATCTGATCCATTGTAATATTCCCTACTTGCGGGACTTCTTTTCCATTCAAAACCCCGGAAATTTTATTAGAAAGTCCGCGTGGAACGCCATCTGCATAACCTAAAGGAACTGTTGCGATTTTTCTCACCCCATGTGCTGTAAAGGTATGCCCATAGCTGATTCCTTCTCCGTCTTTTGCCTCATGAATATTTACAATTCTGGCTTTTAAAGACATTACAGGTTTCAAATCCGGTTTTTTCACCACTTTTTGGAAAGTATCATAATCGCCGCCAGTTTTGTATAGAGGCTTTTGATCATTCCCGTCTTCAGGCAAATCAGGATAAAGGCCGTATAAAGCAATTCCTGCACGTCGCATATTTGAATTTGGAACATCATAACACATTGCACCTGCTGTATTTAGAATATGTAAAAGCAGACCTTTTGTATCAATTTTTGAAATTACACTGTTCCATCTGTTTATTTGAATTTGAGTTTTTTCTCTATTTTCAGCGTTTGCAAGATGCGTAAATATTCCGCCAAAATCTAAATAATCTGCATTTCTGACTTCGTTAATAAATTCAACCGCATCATCAATTGATACACCAATTCTGTTCATTCCTGTATCGAGTTTTACATGAACTTTGGGTTTTATACCGGTTCTTTCATAAGCTTGACGGCAAGCTGCCAAATGCTCTTTTGAAAAAATTGCTATAGTTAAATCAGCTTTCACTGCACTTTCTACAGCCCATACAGGAACAGCTCCCAAAACTAAAATTTCACAATTAATTTTTGCCTGTCTTAAATCGACACCTTCGTCAATTGAAGCAACTCCCAACATATCAGCACCTGAAGCCAAAAGAGTCGGGGCTAACATAACAGAGCCATGTCCGTATGCATCAGCTTTAACAACCGCTAACAACTTAATTCCTTCAGGGGTATTTTTTCTTATTGAGCGCATATTATATGCAATATTTTCTAAATTAATCTCAACCCAGCTATCTCTATGTATATTTATATTTGTTTGTCTTACGTTTTTCATAATAACTTTAGTATATTACTAAATTATTAACTGTGCAAGAAATCATCTAATACTTTTATAAAATCTTGAACAGCTAAAGGTAAATACTTTCTGTTATCGTATATTACACAAAATTCTCGAACAGGCTGACAATTTTTAATTTTATAATAATTTGTATCTTTTTTATTCCAATATTTTACAAAAAGTTCAGGCACAAAAGATATACCTATACCTTCTGCAACAAAAGCATGAGCCGTTTCTACAGTATGACATTCTAATGCAATTTTTGGTTCAAAACCGTTTTTCAAACACAAATCTCTTGACAATCTGCCTAACAATTGTTCATTTGCAAGCATTACAAAAGGTTTATCCGCAAATTCAGAAAGATCAACCTCATCATCTTTTATATTCCAATCTTTTGGGACATCAAGCAATATATTTTCTTTTATTAATGGAATACTTGTATAATCAATTGTATTATGATGCGGAGTATCAATTAAAATATCAATTTTGCCCTCATCCATCATAGAATGCAGAATAGTTGTCGGATGTTCTTCTACAACTATATAACATTGCGGATACAATTTTTTAAACTGCTTTATAACCGCTGGCAAAATACAAGTACTGCGGTATGGAGAAATACCTATAGAAAGTTTTATATTTTTAAGCCCTGAAATATCGGCAATTTGCCTATTTATTTCTTCTGTTGAATTTAAAATTTTTCTTGCCCACTTTATATAAACTTCTCCTGCATAAGTAATTTTTAAAGGAGTTGTACTTCTATCAAAAATCTTTGTACCAAGTTCGCGTTCAACATTTTGTACACATTGACTTAGAGAAGGTTGTGAAACATAGAGTTTTTGAGCAGCTTTAGATATATTCAATTCATCCGCTATTGCAACAATATATTTAAATTGATTTAAATTCATAACTAAATTATATCATAAGATTAATAAATTATAAGAAAAACTTATAATCATTATAATATTTTTGATATTTTACACACTATTTTCAAGTTTTAGAATAATAATGGAGAAAATTAATGACTACCCCTTTTCAAAGACATTTTAAGAATCTATGTATAAATCTTGGCAAAAACAACAAAGCTCTCTATGGAGCTTTAACAATTGCCGTATCAAAAGGAATTTTACGTCCTACATTTACTATGATGGACAAAAAACAAGAAAAGGATTCAAGAAAATACACCGCATTCAGAGAGGGATTAACAGGTGCCGTGGCTTTTTGCTCATACTTAATCACTGATGCAGGAGTTGAAAAGCTTGCAAAACATATTGCAAAAAAAACTAATCACCTTAATGAACTTCCTAAAATGAAATCTACTCTGTCACTTATCACAGTTAGCTTAACAGCGCTTTTTGTCATACCTGCAATATGCAATGCAGCAACTAAACCTCTCATGAATGCCCTGTTACCAAATCAAAAAGAAACAAAAAAAACACCTAAATATACCCTTCCAAAGAATAATATAAGACAGCCGAATTTCCAAGGTTATACAACCCCTTATCATTTCAAGAATTTTTATAATTCCGGAATGAAGATAGGAGGTATATAATGCTTGACAAAGTAGCTAATATCCTTTTAAACCCTAAATTTGTAAACTTTGCAAATAACACAAAATACACAGTAACAACAGAATCACTATTTAAAGCAACCGGTCGTCCCGCTGCAATTATGATGGATAACCACGTTGATAAAGATACAAGGAAATATGCCGCAACAAAAGAAGGTTTATATCAGGCACTTTGTCTTGGAATATATTTAACAATGATTCCTTTTATTTTCCAAAAATACGGATATAAAATAGCACAAAAAATTCTAAAAGGAGATAAAGACTTACCAGCCTTTAAAAATGCAGCGGAATATCTAAACTATGCAAAACTTGCAAAAATAGAGAAAAAAGACAGACAAGGACATAAGCTTTTATCAAAAATTTCTGATACATTAAAAGTATCTGAAGATGATAAATTAACCTTAAAGGAACATCTTTTAAAAGACGACAAACCACCAGAATTTCCTGCCGCAAAAGGTGCAATTGAATTAAGCAACCTGACAGGGACAGTAATAGGTCTTGCCTGGATTGCATCAGAATTAAGCAACTATATCCTTCACCCCTTAATGAGAGGCTTAGGTTTTGAGGAAAAGAAAAAAATCAGCAATAACAATAATAGTAAAACAGTAAATATAAAAGTATAAAAGGAGAAAAATGAGCGTATTTGAAGCCGGAATGATGGTATGTTTCGGAATTAGCTGGCCTGTTGCAGCACTGAAAACATATAAATGCAAATGTGTACATGGGAAAAGTATTCACTTTTCAATGCTAATTTTATTAGGTTATGTATGTGGAATAGCCCACAAAGTATTAGACAACATGGATTGGGTATTTTGGTTATATATTTTAAACACTTTCTTCTTGCTTGTCGATATGTACCTGTATTGGTTATACAAAGATAATAAAGCACCGGTATCTGATGAAAAAAATGAAGTAGAAATAAATCAAGAAGTTGAAATCGATTAAATTTATTTGTAATATAATAATATTATGAATAGAGAAGAATTTATAAATGCAAAACGTATTGTTTTCAAATTTGGAACAAATATCTTAAGAGGGGATGACGGCTATGTATCATTGCCAAGAGTATTCTCCTTCATTGAAGACCTTTCGCACCTTGCAAGGCAAGGCAAAGAAGTTATCGTAATAACATCAGGCGCAGTAGGGCTCGGCAAAAAAAGATTAGGCATTGAAAGCACCGAAGGCGTAGCTTTAAAACAAGCTTGTGCCGCAATCGGACAAGGAAAATTGATGTCAATTTACGAAACAGGATTTGACACATACGGTCTTATTGCATCTCAAATTCTTTTAACAGAAGATGATTTTTCTGTAAGGCAAAGATATTTAAGTCTTAGAACGACCTTGAACAAACTTCTTGAGCTTAAAGTAATCCCTATTATTAATCAAAATGATACAGTATCAACTGTTGAAGTTCACCCGCAATTTGAACACATGCAAGTATGTTTTTCAGACAATGACAAATTATCTGCACTTGTTGCAAGTGAGCTGGACGCGGATTTACTTGTAATCCTCTCAGATGTGGAAGGTTTGTACGATAAAAATCCGAAAACAAATCCTGATGCAAAAATTTTCCGTACCGTAGAAGAAGTTACAGATGAGATTTTGGCACTGGGAACAGATGCATCAGAAGGTGGCAGAGGCGGAATGAGAACAAAACTAAAAGCTGCAAGAATGGTAACAAGGTTTGGCGGAAAAGTTCTTATTGCAAACGGGAAAACACCTTATGTTATCAAAAAAATATTTGAAGGAGAGGAAATAGGAACAATGTTTCTTCCTCAACCTGAAAGTATGTCTGATAAAAAACGCTGGATAGGTTATGCAACAAATATTATAGGACAAATTGTTGTAAATAAAGGAGCTAAAAAAGCACTTCTTGAACAAAAAAGTTTATTACCCATCGGTGTTTTAGATGTTATACACGAATTTAACAAGGGAGATGTTGTTTCAATTCTTGATGAAAAAGGACATGAAATTGCAAGAGGAATAGTAAATTACAGTTCAGATTCCTGCAGAAAAGTAATAGGTTGTCATTCAGATAACATTATGGAAATTCTTGGGTTTAAAAACTATGATGCAATTATCACACGAGATAACATAACCCTCCTATAATATACCTGTATAAAACAAACTTTTCCCAAACAAGGAGAGAAAAAATGATTGACTTTGTAAAAATCGCAAAAGATGCAAAAAATGCTTCATTAAAAATTGCTGATTTATCAACTGAATTAAAAAATACTGCTTTATTAAAAATTGCAGGCGAAATTGAAGCTAACAAAAAAGAAATTTTTGATGCCAATAAAAAAGATTTGGAAGCAGCAAAAAGTCTTGTAGAATCAGGCGAACTTACAAAATCAACATTCAATCGCCTAAAACTTGATGAAAACAAAATGCGCGATATGATTCAAGGGATTAGAGATATTGCAAAACTTGAAGATCCTGTGAATAAGAAGCTTTTAGTAAGAGAACTAGACAGCGACTTAACTCTATACAAAGTATCTTGTCCTATCGGGGTTTTAGGAATAATCTTTGAGGCAAGACCTGATGTTATCGCACAGATTTCATCACTTGCGATAAAATCCGCAAACGCTGTAATTTTAAAAGGCGGAAAAGAATCCATAAACACAAATAAAAAAATCCTATCAATTATAAATTCTGCACTTGAAAAAATAGAAGGATTTCCAAAAAATGTTATTCAGCAAGTATTTACACGCGAAGATGTCGCAGAAATGTTAAAATGCGATAAATATATTAACTTGATAATTCCAAGAGGCGGAAATAAACTTGTTAAATTCATAAAAGAAAACACCAAAATTCCTGTTCTAGGACACGCTGATGGGATTTGTCACATATTTATCGATGAGAGTGCAGATATTGATATGGCAATAAAAGTTGTAACAGATGCAAAAACTCAATACCCGAGCGCTTGCAACTCTGTTGAGACTTTGTTAATCCACGAAAAATTTCCAAAAATTGACAACCTGCTTGCCGCATTACAACTATCAGAAATTCAATTGATAGACAAACCTGAAAGCTGGTCACTCGAATACGGTGATAAGATTTTATCATTCAAAACAGTAAAAAATGTTGATGAAGCAATCGAACATATAAACACATACGGTTCAGGCCATACAGATAGTATTATTACAAAGAATATAGAAAATGCGGAAAAATTTATGAATAAAGTTGATTCAGCAGGGGTATATTTTAACGCATCAACAAGATTTGCAGACGGTTTCCGCTACGGATTCGGTGCCGAAGTCGGAATTTCAACAAACAAAACCCACGCAAGAGGCCCTGTAGGATTAGAAGGTTTAACAATTTATAAATACAAACTTATAGGCAACGGCAATATCGTAAAAGATTACGTTGACGGAACGAAACATTTTTCACATAAAGATATAAGAACATAATAAATATAAAGTACAAATAAGGAGAGGTGTCCGAGTGGTTTAAGGTGCGGATCTCGAAAGTCTGTGAGGGGTAACACTCTCCGTGGGTTCGAATCCCACCCTCTCCGTATATCAATTATTATCTAAGATTTACCCAGATATAAAAAAGAAGGAATTTGTTATGTTAAAAGATTTATTAGATAAAAAAGAATGTTTTAAACTTGTTTGCGGAGCAGGAAACGAAGATGCAACAGAAGTAGAAAGACTTGTCACAATTTATTCACTTGCTGGATGTAACTTTTTTGATTTATGTGCAAAACCTGAAATTGTAGATGCAGCAAAAAGAGGACTTGAAAGAGCAGGGATAAAAGAAGACAGATACTTATGTGTAAGTGTCGGGATTGATGGCGACCCTCATATTACAAAAGCCGTAATAGACCAGACAAAATGTGTTAAATGCGGAAAATGTAAATTAATCTGCCCGCATGATGCAATTATTGAACTTGATAAATACAAAGTAAAAAAAGAAAGATGCATCGGCTGCACACAATGTGCTAATAACTGTCCGAAAAATGCAATTGAAATGGTCAGCCAACTTCAAGATTATAAAGAAGTTTTGCCAAAATTAATCGAAAAAGGTATTGATTGTATCGAATTCCACGCGATTTCAACTAATGAAAAAGATGTAATGGACAAATGGTTACAAATCAACGACTTTTTTGACGGAATGCTATGTATTTCAATTGACAGATCTGAACTCGGTGACAAAAGACTTAAAGAACGTGTTAAAAAGATGTTGAGCCTAAGAAAGCCTTACACAACAATTATTCAGGCTGACGGAATTGCAATGAGCGGAAGCAACGACCACTTTGGAACAACATTGCAAGCTGTTGCAACAGCTCAATTATTTGAAAATGCAAAATTCCCTGCATACATTATGATGTCTGGCGGAACTAACTCAAATTCTATTGAACTTGCCCACATGTGCGACGTTCATCCACATTGTCTTGCTGTAGGTTCTTATGCAAGAAAAATCGTAAAAGATTACTTAACAAACGATAACCTATTCAATGATCCAAAATTAATGGAAGAAGCAGTAAAAATAGCAAAAGAACTTATAAACACAATCGTAAAGGCAGACAAATAATGATTAATTTAAAAACCGAAAAATGGGAAATTAAAAATATAGATACAATATTGTTTGATAAAGACGGAACTTTCATTGATTTGCACTATTTTTGGGGCAAAATGACAGAGATGAGAGTCGAAGAAATTATTGAAAAATTTAATCTGTCAAAAGACTTATTCCCAAAACTCTGTCTTTACTTAGGCTATGATATTTCAAAAGGTGAGATGCTTCATGACGGCATTACAGCATTGTATTCAAGACCTGTGATTATTGAAATATTTTGCAAAAACCTAAATGACTTAGGTATAAAAATTACACAAAACGATATTGAAAAAATATTCGACCACGTAAGCAAAGTATTTTATGAAAATATGTCTGAATATACAAAACCTATTAAATCTGCAATAGATTTCATAAGAAAAATTAAAGCTAAAGATTTAAAAACCGGAATTGTAACATCAGATGCAAAAGAATCAACTCTTTTGACTCTGAAACATTTCCAATGGGAAAATTTATTTGATGTCGTAATCGGAAGAGAATCCACTAAAGAAACAAAAGAAAGCGGAGCACCTGTCAAATTGGCATTAGAATTATTAAAATCAAATCCTGAAAATACACTTATGATAGGTGATGCCCCGATGGATTTTATTGCAGCAAAAAACGGAGGTGTAAATCAAACAATCCTTGTATCTACAGGACAAATTGATGAAAATACTCTTATGCAGACATCAAAATTTACAACAACTTCACTTGATAATATCGGAATATATTAATTTAAAATTTGTTATAAAAAACAGTATGACTTAATTCATATCTTTCGTTATGATGCGGATTTGGAGCTGAATCTTTTGCAGGATAACCGATAGGTAAAATCGCCACAGGTTCAATATTGTCAGGAAGATTGTAAAATTCTCTCAATAATTCAGGTTTAAAAGAGCCTACCCAAGTTGTACCAAGGCCAAGATTTTCTACTTCTAACATCATTTGAGTTGTAACAATACTTGCATCAACCGGCCCCATTTCATAACCATCATGACCTCTTTTCCAGCTCACTGTATTATCATAACAAATTAAAAGAGTTAAAGGGGCATTGAAATGGTAAGGAGTGCATTTTTTCAAATTTTCAAGAGCTTCTTGAGATTCTATCACAAGAATTCTTTGCGGTTGAAAATTCACTGCTGTCGGAGCAACTCTACCAGCTTCCAGTATCAAATCAAGTTTCTCTTTTTCAACTTTTCTATCATCAAATTTTCTTACAGAATATCTTTTCTTTAAAAGTTCCAATAAATCCATATTATAACCCCCTTTTATTTAATGATTATACAAAACAATAATAAACCAGTCAATTTGTATGCTATAATAATTTTATGAAAATAGGAATTATCGGACTAGGCTTAATCGGCGGATCTTTATTCAAAGATTTAAAGAAAAAATATGATGTAATAGCTGTTTCTAAATCTCAAAACGGTGACAAAATCTTCAAAACTTATGACATTTTAAAAGATAGAGATTTAATTTTTGTATGCACTCCAATGAATAAAACTATAGCTGTGCTTGATGAATTGGAAAATTATTTGTCACCTGATACCGTTGTAACAGATGTTTGCAGTCTGAAAAAATTTGTATCAGAAAAACAAAGACCATACAAATTTATTCCGTCACACCCAATGGCAGGAACGGAACATAAAGGATTTGAAAACTCATTTGAAGGATTATTTAAAAATGCTAAATGGGTAATTATAGGCAATCAAAAAGACAAGAAGACTGAAGAACAGGCTTTATTACTTGAAATTATTGATTATGTTGGTGCAACTCCTATTTTTACAACTGCAGAAAAACATGATGAAGCAGTTGCAATGATTTCTCACATGCCAATGGTAATTGCTCAAGGTCTCATGCTTGCCGCAAAAGAAAATCCTCTGGCATTAGAAATTGCCTCAAGCGGTTTTCGGGATATGACACGTCTTGCAATGTCGAATGAAGAAATGGCCTGTGATATGGTCACAATGAACCATAAAAATATTGAAAACAGTATTTTAAAATTATACAAAGCAATAGGTGAATTAACTAACGGGGACTACCCAAAAACAATCAATGAATTAAAAAAAATTCGTTCAAAAATGTTTCAATAAAGATTTAATCCTTCAATAAAATATTTTTAACATAATTATAATATTCATTATTTTTGAATTTGACTAACTCACCCAGCAAATTTTCTTTCGAAATAAAGCCCATTCGATATGCAACTTCTTCAAGACAGGCAATTTTTATCCCTTGATTTTCTTCAACAGTTCTGACAAATTGGCTTGCCTGCAAAAGTGATTGATGAGTACCGGTATCAAGCCAAGCAAAACCGCGTCCTAAAAGTTCCACATTTAACTCAGAATTTTTCAAATAAATGTTATTCAAATCAGTAATTTCTAATTCGCCTCTGGCTGAAGGCGCCAAATTCTTTGCATATTCAACAACTTTATTATCATAAAAATAAAGCCCTGTTACAGCGTAATTAGATTTAGGATTTTGCGGTTTTTCTTCTAAAGAAAGAACCTTACTATCCTTATCAAATTCAACAACACCAAACCTCTGCGGATCTTTAACAGGATAACCAAACACTGTTGCACCGCCGTTATTTGTAATATCTGATACAACACGTTTTAATTTCCCTGAAAACCCTCCGCCATAAAAAATATTGTCACCTAAAATTAATGAAACACACTCATTTCCGATAAATTCTTCCCCAAGAATAAAAGCCTGAGCAAGTCCATCAGGAGATGGCTGTTCCTTGTAAGAAAAATTAACTCCAAATTGGCTCCCGTCACCTAGAAGCCTTTTAAAATTCGGCAAATCAGCAGGTGTTGAGATTATCAAAATATCTTTAATCCCTGCAAGCATCAAAACAGAAATCGGATGATAGATCATCGGTTTGTCATAAATCGGCAAAAGCTGTTTTGATACAGCAATTGTACTCGGAAATAATCTTGTGCCTGCACCGCCTGCTAATACAATACCTTTCATAAAAACACCTCATTTTTTTTAAGTATTTTACTTGAAATTTAGAAGATTTTCAATATTTAAAAATTATACATTTCTCAGTTCAATATAATCTTTTAATGCAGCTTGCCAGTTTCTGCAAATTTTATCATTATCCATAACGCTATAAGAAGGGCGTTTTGCAGGACGAGGAAATTCATACGTAGTACAAGGGATTAAATTGACATTCAAACCTGATTGAACAAAAATTTCTCTTGCAAAACCATACCAACTTGTATGCCCCGAACCGCAAATATGATATGTTCCATAAGGTTTTGAAAGTATTTTAACAATCCCGTTTGCAAGTTCAACAGTCCAGGTCGGGCATCCAATCTGGTCATCAACAACCTTTATTTCAGGCTTATCTGCCAGAGAAAGCATTGTTTCTACAAAATTTTTGCCATGATGTCCGTAAAGCCAGCTTGTTCGCGCTACATAATATTTTTCACAAAGACTTCTGACAGCTTCTTCACCCTCATATTTTGTCATTCCATAATTATTTATAGGATTTGTTCTGTCATTCGGTTTGTAGGGTTCATTTTTTGTCCCGTCAAATACATAATCAGTTGAAATATATACAAGAGTAATCCCAAGTTTACCACAAGCTTCTGCGATATTTTCAGTCCCTGTTACATTAATCAATTCTGCAGTATGCAAATCTTCTTCTGCCTTATCAACATTTGTATACGCAGCGCAATGAATAACAATATCCGGTTTATTTTCCTTTAAAACATCAGAGACAATTTTAGAATTTGTAATATCTAAAGTATCAATATCAGTTTCAATAACTTCATATCCGCTGTCTTCTAATATTGGGCACAAATCCTGTCCTAACATTCCGTTTGCACCTGTTACAAGTATTTTTTTCATATTTAATCATCCTCTTTTATATTCATTCTTTTCTTCAACTCAGGTAAATATTTCTGAATTGCATAATCATAAGTGTATTCAGGAAAATTTACATATTCTTCAACATAAATACGCTTCTTATCATTATCAGCATTTCCTCTTCCTGTCTTTTTCACATATTCTTCAACGGATTTTGAATAATAATGATTTATCCTGATTTTATCTGACAAATGTTTTTTGGTAACAGAACCATATAATGTCTCAAAATTTTCATTTACTGCATATTCATCATTTTTATATATTGCATAATGAGGATTAAAAATTCCAATCACTTTTTGGGGGTTAACTATTGACTTTATATAAAAACTATTCCTACATCTTGTATAATTTGCAGTAACAAGTCCTCCTTGTTCAGTCGGTTTAGTTTTTCTGCCATTACTGTCAAAAGCAATCCAATTTATACCAATTGCAGGATATTTTTCATAAGCTTTTAAAAATTGAGGGATTGTATCCATTGATATCGGAACTATATATTCATCCAAATCGATTATTGCAAGCCAACGTGTTTGATTTTTATACTTTACGATTGCATCTGCATACGCTAAATTCTGCAAACATTTTCCTTCTATATAATTATAAATAACGGTACCGTCTTTTATATATGGTTCTAAAACCTCTTTTGTATTATCTGTTGAGCCGTTATCATAAAAATAAAATCGTTCTACACCTGCTATTTTATGATACTCTATCCATTCTTTTATATACGGACCTTCATTTTTAGCTATACTTACGATTGATAGATATACTTTAGAATTGCGTTTATAAAATTTATTTAACTTTTTTAATTTAGGGAAATGATATTTTTCATATTTTATCGGTCCGCAGCTATATCGAAGCATATTATAACCTTTTCCGGTCTCATAAGCGTCGACTTTTATAAATTTTTTTAAGAATTTTTTTAATTTTTCATTCATTTTTTTAAACTTTAGCTTTTTTAGCTTCAATAGATTTAATCCAATCTTGATTATTCAAATACCAATCTATTGTGATTTTAATACCTTCTTCAAAAGTTAATGACGGTTTCCAGCCCAATTCTGATTGAATTTTGTCATTACAAATTGCATAACGTTTATCATGACCAAGTCTATCTTCTACATATTTAATTGAAGATTCATCCTTACCCATAGCATCTAAAATAAGATGAGTGATTTCCATATTAGTTTTTTCGTTATGCCCCCCAATATTATAAACTTCACCGACTCTGCCTTTATGCAAAACAGTATCTATTGCTGCACAATGATCATACACATACAACCAGTCACGGACATTCATACCGTCACCATATACAGGGACTTTATCCCCCTTCAGAAGCTGAGAAATAAAGAAAGGTATAAGTTTTTCAGGATACTGATAAGGTCCGTAGTTATTAGAACATCTTGTTGTCAAAACAGGCATATTATAAGTTTCATGGTAAGCTCTGACAAGCATGTCCGCAGAAGCCTTTGATGCTGAATAAGGGCTGTTAGGTGCAAGTGGTGTAGTTTCCGTGAAATAACCGGTCTTACCTAAAGTACCGTACACCTCATCTGTCGATACTTGCAAATATTTTTCTGTCTTGAATCGACGAGCTGCCTGTAATAAATTTAATGTACCTTTTACGTTAGTTTCAATAAAAATTTCAGGGCCTGTAATTGAACGATCCACATGAGATTCAGCCGCAAAATTTACAACAGCATCAACTTGTTCCACTAATTCCGGAACAAGCTTTTTATCACAAATATTTCCGTGAACAAATGTGTAATTAGGGTTATCTTTTACATCATCAAGATTTTCAATATTTCCTGCATAAGTTAAGGCATCAAGATTTATAATTTTATAATCAAGATGATTTTTTAACATATATCTTACAAAACAACTTCCGATAAACCCGGCACCACCGGTTACAAGTATTTTTGACATTATTTTAATTTCTCCTTATATTGTTGTGCTGCCAAAAATCTCTTTCAGAGTTTTTTGGTTCTTGTCTTTTTCAGACAAAATAGGTTCAAAATCAATCCCCCAATCAATATTTATATCTTTATCAGACCACAAAATCCCTCTATCCGCCTGAGGAGCATATTCCCCGCTAGCTTTGTATAAAAGTTCAGCTTCATCAGACAATACAACAAAACCGTGTGCAAATCCTTCTGGAATAAATAACATGTGTTTATTTTCTTCTGACAATTCAACTTTTACATATTGGGAGAAAGTTTCAGATTCAGGTCTGATATCCACAGCAACATCATAAATTCTGCCGCGACCGCATCTTACAAGTTTTGCCTGACCGTATGGCTTTTCTTGATAATGCAAACCTCTTAAAACATGGGCTGTTGATTTTGAATGATTATCCTGATTAAATTCAACATCTATCCCATTTGCAAAAAAATCAGATTTTTTATAACTTTCCATAAAAAATCCGCGATTATCCCCAAAAACCTTTGGTTTAACCAAAATCACATCTTTTATTTTTTGCGGAACAAATTCAAACGGCATAATTTTACTCTCCTTATAAATAAATTGTACAATAAATAACTCTAATTAACAAAACGGGTAATAGATTTTTACAATTGAAAAACAAATAATTTTATAAGCAATCAAATAAAAATAAAGAAAGGGGTTTGCATAATTTATGAAAAATTTATTAAAAAAAATTCTTATTTTGGTAAATATATTAACTCTATGCCAATGTGCAACCTTTGCACAAATTGACAAAATAAAATTTGACAAACAAACATACAACCTCTCAAACCCCGACAGCGAAACAAAAAATTACGACTACCTTTTGAAAGACGAAAATATAGGGAATTGGCACAGCAAACTTCAGCTTTCAAATTTTCCGAATTTGACAAACCCGACAGATGCTGCCGCACAATATGCACATGAAATTCAAGAAAAAACAAAAGGTGCATCCGTTTTAGTATATCCAGACGCTTCAATTGTCGGATATTTAACTTTTCCTGAAAATAAAGAATACTACGAATACAATACAGCAGTCTACCAACCATCAAAAGTGAAAGGACTAGACAGATTTTCTTATGCAAAACGATTTTACTCATCAGAACTTGGCGGACAAGAAGAAGCACGAAAAAAAGCCATAGATTTTGCTGAAAAAAATAACAAAAAATACATGGAACTTGTAACTAAAGAAGCTCCAAAATACAAAATTGATTAATAACTTATTCTAAAAGGATAATTTTTTGGAATTTTCCAACCGTTATATTGGATTAAAGCTGCACAATGTCCATGAAGAATTCCATCAGATATCTTATCACTACATCCTTTATATAAATTTTCCAAAGAACCATCCCAACGGTATTTTGCAGGTTCAAAACCTTTATCAAGATGATATTTCCACGAATATTCATCACCTACAAGTTTAAAACAAAAAACAAACCTACATACTCCATTGGCTTTTTCCTGAGTTCTACTCATACATTTTTCAGGATTGAAAGGATAAAAATACCAATATCGCCCCCTGCCTGCAGATATAGTTGCCAGAGCACTTCCATCTGAAAAATACACCATAAATGTTCCATCAGATAAAGTTTCAGTTTTAACCTCTATTAAATATGGCATTAAATATTTATTAAACCACTTTTCTAATTCAGAAGAACCAGGAATTGGATTTCCGTCATTATCAATTTCTGCACCAGTTAAATCCTCATACCACTCTTTTTTATCACCGTAATCATTTTCTGCCATAATAACAGCTTGATTCATAACAGAATAAAACTTTTTTAGCCTTGCTTCAACAACACTGTTTCTGTGATTTTGGATAAGTACAGGCAATGTCATCGCAGCAACCACACCAATAATTCCCAAAGTTATCAAAACTTCTGCAAGAGCAAACCCCTCTTTACTTTTCATTGTTTGTCCTCTTAAAATTTTGTTTATTATCTATATTAATAGTTTATAAACCTATTTTATATTATTATGCTATTGTTTACTTTCCGTCACCCCCATAAAATCTTTTTATGGATAATAAAGAATTTCTAAAAAAAATCGGACTAAAAATTAAAGTAATACGATCATTAAAAGGGCTATCACAAGACGATGTAGTCAATAAACTTGATATTGATAAAAGATACTACAGTAAAGTTGAACGAGGATTAACAAACCCTACATTGTTATACTTGAAAAACCTCGCAGAAATTCTTGATGTGAACTTGGAAAATTTAATTAATCTAAAGAACTTCCAATAATCAACTTAATTCAAAATTTTGCCAAGCAGCAAAATAGTTTTAGCTTTTGTAAAGATTATTTTAAAATTACCCAATTACATGTGTTTGTGATACAATATTATCAAGGAAAATAAACCTTTAAAATAAAGAGAATTATTATAAATATTAAATAAAGAGGGGTGGAACAACACATGAGCAACCAACAAAACATGTTTGCAGACGGCAAAATCGTTCCTGTAAATATTAGAGAAGAGATGAAACGTTCATATATCGATTATGCAATGAGTGTAATTGTAGGACGTGCATTACCTGATGTTAGGGACGGTTTAAAACCTGTTCACAGACGTATTTTATACGCAATGAACGAACTTGGGATGACTCCTGACAAACCGTTTAAGAAATGTGCACGTATTGTTGGTGAAGTTTTAGGTAAATACCACCCTCACGGTGATACTGCGGTATACGAAGCATTAGTTCGTATGGCTCAAGATTTCTCTACCCGTTATTTAACCGTAGACGGTCATGGTAACTTCGGTTCGGTTGACGGTGACGGTGCAGCTGCAATGCGTTATACAGAGGCCAGAATGCATAAAATTACACAATCAATGCTTGCTGATATTGATTGTGAAACAGTTGAATTTGAACCAAACTTCGACGGTTCATTACAAGAACCTTCCGTATTACCGGTAAGACTTCCGATGCTTTTATTAAACGGTTGTTCAGGTATTGCAGTTGGTATGGCAACAAATATTCCGCCTCATAACGTATGCGAAATTGTTGACGGAACAATTGCACTTATAGATAATCCTAATATCACCGTATCAGAACTTATGGAATATGTTAAAGGGCCTGATTTTCCGACTGCTGCAACTATTATAGGCTTAAACGATATTAAACAGGCTTATGAAACAGGACGTGGCTCTATCAAAATGCAAGCCGTTGCAAACTTTGAAGAAATTGCAGGCGGCGGCGGTCGTCAAGGACGTACTGCAATTGTTGTAACAGAAATTCCTTATCAGGTAAACAAATCTGTTTTAATTGAAAAAATCGCAGAACTTGTTAAAGATCAAAGAATTAACGGGATTTCTGATATTCGTGATGAATCCGACAGGGAAGGTATGCGTATCGTAATCGAACTTAAACGTGACGCTAAACCTGATGTTGTTAAAAATAATTTATTCAAATATACTCAACTTGCTACGACTTTCGGAGTTAATATGCTTGCATTATGCGGCAAACAGCCAAGATTAATGAATTTATACGAAGTATTATCAGAATTCGTAGAACACAGAGTTGAAATCGTTACAAGAAGAACTATTTTCTTCTTGAAAAAAGCTAAAATCAGAGCTCATATCTTAGCCGGTTTGATTATCGCATTGGGTTCAATTGATGAAGTAATTGAACTGATCAAAAGTTCAAAAACAACCGATGATGCAAGAAACGGATTAATGAGCAGATTTGGGCTTGACGCTGATCAGGCAAACGCAATCCTTGAAATGCAATTGAGAAGATTAACCGGATTAGAACAAGACAAAGTTAAGGCTGAATACGATGAATTAGTTAAGAAAATCGCTGAATACGAAGAAATCTTAGCAAGCCGTCAAAAAATCCTTGATATTATCAAAGGCGAACTTTTAGAAGATAAAGAAAAATACGGTGATGACAGAAAAACTCAAATCTTACCTGAACAAGGCGAAGTTACAATTGAAGATTTAACTCCAAATACTCCTATGGCAGTATTTATCACTCACCAAGGATATTTGAAACGTATTTCTTTAGATACATTTGAAAGACAAAATCGTGCGACTCGCGGCAAATCAGGTATCAAAACAAAAGAAGATGATGATATTCAACACTTCTTCACCGCAATGATGCATGATAAAGTATTGTTCTTCTCATCAAAAGGAACAGTTTACAGCTTGAATGTCTATGACTTCCCTGAAGGCGGACGTCAAGCAAAAGGATTGCCGATAATTAATGTTCTCCCGATAGATCAAGATGAAAGAATTACAGCAGTTGTACCTGTAAGCAATTTCTCTCATGATTTGAACTTGATTATGTTGACTAAAAAAGGTTACATCAAACGTATAGAACTTGATAACTTTACAAATATCAGAAGAAACGGAATTATCGCAATCGGTTTGGAAGAAAATGATGAACTTGATTGGGTAAAACTTGCAACTGCAAGAGATGAAATCATTATCGGAACATCTTGTGGTATGGCAATCCGCTTCCCGATTGAAGATTTAAGACCGCTAGGCAGAAGCGCAAGAGGTGTTACTTCAATGAAATTACGTATAGGTGACGAAATCGTAGGCTGCGACATCGTTCCTCGCGATTATGATGCAGATTTGCTTGTAGTTACATCAGACGGCTTCGGGAAACGTACAAAATTATCAGAATTCAGAAGCCAAAACAGAGGCGGAATCGGTCTTATTGCAACTAAATTCAAATCAACTTCATCAAAACTTGTTGCATTAACTATTGTAAAAGAATCTGATGACATTATGATGGTAACTGCAAACGGAGTTGTTACAAGATTGAATGCAGGCTCAATCTCTCGTCAGGGACGCCCTGCAACAGGTGTAAGAGCTCAAAACTTAACAGATCATGATACTGTCGTATCTGTTAACAAAATTGTAAATCCTGATGAAGATGAACAGGTTAAAAAAGATGTAGCAGCAATGGATGCTGAAGAAGCTCAAAATAATGTGTCACAAACAAGTCTGTTAGATAATAATAATTCTGAAGAGTAATAAAATAAAATCAGATAAAAAAGCGAAGAATAATCTTCGCTTTTTTTTATTTTCAATTTAACTAATTTCTGACATAAAATTCTGCAGCTGCAAGAACTTTTTGAGGTTTATCTTTTGAATAAACTTTCATGAAATAATATCCGCTTTCATTTAGTACAAAGTAGTCTGTAAAATAATTAATTTCTTCATCTTTCAATCTTATATTTCTTGTCTGTATTAATTTATACCCAAGCCTGCCGTAATCATTGTCCTTTTTAACAATTTGAATATAAATATATCTTGATTCTACTTTTTGGGGCATCAAAATAACATAATATATTCTTGAACCGACAGGAAAATTTGTAGAATAATCATAGATATTTTTTTCCGTAATAGGTCGGGTATTAAACAAAATTCCAGCCTTATCCCGCGTACAAGATGTTGCGGTAAAAAGGATTAAAATCAAAAGAAGTATAATATTTAATTTTTTCATTTTTCGAGATTTTTAATCTTTTCTTGTACACTCTTTGTTACAGCAGCATCTTTATTATGAGTTAAAAAGATTTTGTAATTATTAAGAGCTTCTTTTGTATTTCCATCTTCTTCATAAGCAAGCCCCAGTGCATAATATGCATATCCGTAATTTGGATTTAATGTTATTACGCGGTGAAAACATTCTTTTGCTTTGTTATTATTGTTTTCATGTGCATACACAAGCCCAAGATTAAACCAACCGTCTGCATAATTAGGATTTACTACAATTGATTTTTTATAAAAATTTATTGCGTTTTTATTATCTTGTTTTGCGTTATAATAAATGTTTCCTATTTTCAAAAGTGTAACTTCATCTGATGGATTAATTTTTAAAGCTGCTTGATAATTTTTTACGGCTTCATCAAAGTTATCTTTTTTAAAGCTTGCATCACCTGCAGCAATTAACTTTTTATTTTGTTCAGATTCAGAAATTTCTGATTGTTTTGCGTCATCCATTGAAAGAGAAATCTCTTTTATTCCGCCTTCTGAGACTCCTGTCTCTGATGAATTTGATTGAACATCAGGAGTTTTATTTACAGAAGCGATAAATTCCGTATATTCTTTACTATACTCGGGATTATCAGGAGACAAAGATATTGCTTTCTCATAATTTTCTGCGGCTCTTTCATTTAAATCACAAGCTCTGTATGACCGTGCCAAACCAAAATATACAGAACCGTCTTTTGCTCCGGATTGAATTGCTTTTTCATAAGTTTCAGTTGCAAGAGAGTAATTCTTTTCTTGTAAATATTTATCACCTTGAGCTAATAATGCAGATGTTAAATTATTTTGAACATTTGTATTTGACTTTTCTTTCAAAAGCTCTGTATAAATAGCTATAGCATCATTATAATTATCCATTGCATGTAAAACAAGAGCCTTGTTATATTTTACATCGTAATCATCTTTATTAACTGCTAAAACTTCATCATAATATTTTAAAGCATTAGGATAATCTTTTTTCAAATGATAACATTGAGCCAAATCTTCAACAAGAGCTATATCTTTTTTATCTTTTTGAAGAGCAAGAGCTTTTTCATAATTTGAAATAGTATCATCAAGTTTGTTTAAACGTTTATAAACTACACCAATATTTTGATAGCCTCTGAAATCATTCGGATAATTTGCTATATAAATTTTGTAATTCGCAATAGCTGCTTCATCTTGTCCAATATCAGCAAGTAAATTTGCATAATCAAAACGGATTGAACTCAACGCTGGCTGTTGCCTGAATACAACATCATATTGAGCAAGAGCTTGCTCATTTTTACCCAATTCCTGATAAGATAAAGCCAAACTTACGTGAGCAGAAGTGTTATCCGGATTTACTTCAACAGCTTTTTCTAAAAATTCCGAAGCCTTCTGGTAATCTTTTACCTGAAATAATGCTTGACCGTAATTCGCAAAATTTTTAAAACTTACGGGATTACGCCTGTACAAATTTTCATACTCATTAACCGCATTTGTAAAATCCCCGCTGTTAATATATGAAGCTGCAAGATTTTCACGGGCTTCTATATGCTGAGAGTAAGTTGATAAAAATTTATTATAATTTTCTATCGCAGATTTATAATCTCTTAATTGATATTGAACATTTGCAATATTCAAATAATTATACAAATATTCCGGACACATTTCAGCTACTTTATTATAAGCATTTAAAGCGTCCTGATATTTACCTAAATTTTCATAAATACTTCCGACACTCAAATATATATAACCGTCAGACGGTTTTAATTCTGCGACTTTTGAATATGTCTCAAGGGCCTTATCATATTCTCCCATTTCACTATACACACCTGCAAGTTTTGTATAAATCATCACATCATTATTTGCAAGATTCAAAGCCTGTAATAATTTATCAACAGCAGTTTTGTAATCTTCTCTATATTCAGCCGAACATGCCTGCTGATACAAAGAATTTGCTTCTGGAGTCATTGCATTAACTTGAGCACCTGTCAAAACCAGAGATAATAATGCCGAAAATATCAACTTCTTATTAATAATCTTACTCTCCTTTTAACCTGTTTACACCTGTTTATACCATTTAACAATATTATATACGTAAATTATATTTGTGTAAAGCTATGAGAATATATTTCTTTATTTAATAATATTTTCGCAGCTTTTATAATTTCGCGTTGTTCCTTGTCATCGTTATCAAACGATATATCTTCCAGTTCTCCAAAATCTTTTACCATAGCTGCGAGATTAATATATAACTTATCGACATCACTGTGCGGAGAATTTAAAGATATCATTTTTAATATTCTAACAAGTTCCAAATCTTTTGCATCAATAATTGCGGCATCTAACCCCGCTCCGCATGCCAAACACGCATAAACCCTATTAATTAAAGACCTCAATTCTTTCGGACAGCCGTTTGATATATTAGAAAGTCCGATTACTGTTTTAACAGGCGGATCAAAACTTTCTTTAATCATTTTAATAGTATTTAAAGCTTCAATCCCTTGAGATTGATCAACACAGACAGGCAAAACCAAAGGATCAAAAAATATCTTTTCACTTTCAAAACCTTTTTCTAAACACTTTTCATATATATTGAATGCTATTTCCAACCGTCCATCAGATGTTTTTGGAATCCCTATTTCTTTATTTAATGTCAATGCTACAAGATTACAATCATTCCCCAATGCCAAATCTATCATATTACTTAATTTTGGTTCATCTGACGCTGTACTGTTAAGAAAAGATTTCCCTTTAAATATTTCAACACCACTTTTCATTTCTTCAAAATTTGAAGTATCAAATGATATATTCAAATCCGACTTACTTTCTACAAGTTTTACAAGCCATGGTAAAATCCCTTGTAAATTACCTTTTGCAGGTCCTACATTCAAATCCGCATAATCCATATTGGATTGAATTTTCAAAAGCTCAGATATAAATTTTTCATCACGATTGACAAGAGCTTCTCTTACGGACTTTGAAATAACATGAATATTTTCACCTATTAAAATCATAAATAAAGTTTATCACAAAATAACAAATTTCAAACATACAAAAAATTATTCCGAATATCTTCTTTTCATAAGAACATTCCCATACTCATCAAAAGCTTTATCCTTAAACCAATGTGCGATAAGTTTTCCATCAGGTGAATAAATAAACGTTTCTTCCTTCGACGGTCTGAGACTCATATTAACCAATTTCCCTGACGTTGTATATTTATATGATTTGTAAGGATATTCAAGCCTGTCTTTTTTATCAAAATAAATAAGCTCCCCATTTTTTGAATAATACCATACATAATATTGATTTTCATTATACATAACAGCATAAGTTGAATCTGAAAAGAAAGCTAAAATTCTATCTTTTAATTCAACATTCCCTTTTAATGAATATCTTAAATTGTCAGAATTATTTACATCCTTAATATTTTGAGCAACAGCAAACGGATCTGTTTTTTTTATCGGAGTCAGCAAAAGCTCTTCTCTTGCTGACTGCACATTATAATTAACCCCTCCGGTTAAAATAGTTTCAGCACAAACAGGTGTTATCAAACTAAATATTACAAAGAATAACAATAAATATTTAACCATACAAATTTTTATTAATGATTTTTCCTAACAATGTCAAGCTATTCCTTAAAACTAAACACTCGGGTAATTGCCAAAAACCATAAATACAGATTTAATATAATTAAATCTTTTTCATACTTCCAGCTATTCTTAATTCCAACGGAGCTTTTTACCTCTATTGAGATTTTCAAACCAGTTTGGGAATTTTTATCAGAGAGTCAGGCTCCTTTTTTTTATGCTTAATATATTTCTCCATATTGGGTATTGCATTAATTAATTTATTTATTTAAAATTTTTATATTAATATCAAATTATAAGGATTTATATGAAAAAATTTATTTTAATTTTAACTATTCTATTGTTTGGGATTCCGAGTTTCTCCGCTGATATAAAACCGGTATTAAACAATACTGAACTTTTATTTTCACCAAATGATAATATTTTTTCTATCGGAGCTCCTACTGATAATAAAATTTCAATTTCTAAAAAGACTTCAACTGGAACCGGAAACTATTCAATATATACATATAATAACAATGAAACAATGCTTGGTTCTGATTACGAATTTCTGTTCAACGGACGCTTAATTGCTTGTCATAATGCCGCTTTAAAATTATTTGAAGTAATTTATAACGGCAAAAATTTTGAAGAAAAACAACTGACTGATGCTCAAATCCAAGAAATCTTTCCTGATGCAGAAATCATAAAAATTTCACAATTTAACCAGGATAAAAAATTAACTGTAAAAAAACATTTTTTGGAAAAGAAGAATTTTTTATTGTTAAATGATACTGACAAATATTTTCATAAATATTCATTCCATCCGCAAAGTGTAAAATTCACTCCTGTAGCAGGGCTTTTCAAAGCATCATCTATCGGAAAAATTACATTTTCACACTTTGGTACAGATAAATATACAATCTATGTAAAAAACAATTTCAGAAAACAAAAATAATGATAAATTCTATCTCTCCATCTATAACAGCTCAAAATAATAACAAAAGAAACACAAAAAAAAATCTTGTAACACAAACAGGTTATGCAGCAGCAGGGTTTGGAACAATTTGTGCAATCACTGGGTTGAAACAAGTAAAATTCACAAACAAAATGAAAATCCATAGATTAAGCGCAATACTTGCTGGTATTTCAACAGCAATGCACATAGGCATTATAAAAGGGTATAATAAAATTTTCCAAAATAAAAATAAATAATTATTTTAGTTAATTTATTTTGTTCCGTAAATTTCAGCCCGTTTTTTGATTACAACAGGATTTTTCAAGTATTCGTCATATTTGTTGCGCATATTGATGTAACCCTTTGGAGATATTTCGATTATTCTGTCTGCAACAGTTTGTATTAATTGGTAATCCTGTGATGTAAATAATATCGTTCCGGGGAAATCAATCATTGCGTTGTTTAATGCTGTAATAGCTTCCAAATCAAGGTGGTTTGTAGGTTCGTCAAAAATCATTACGTTTGCTTCCGCTATCATCATTTTTGCAAACAGACATCTAACCTTTTCGCCACCTGATAAAACATTTACTTTTTTATCGGCATCATCTCCTGAAAATAACATCCTGCCCAAATATCCGCGTAAAAAATTTACATGCTGATCAGGTGAATACTGTGCTAGCCATTGCATAATTGTAAGATTATTTTCAAAATAAAAGTTATTGTCTTTCGGGAAATATGAATGAGTTGCGGTAACACCCCATGTAACTTCTCCACTGTCAGGCTTTACACGGTCTTCCAAAATATCAAAAAGATTTGTTATTATAAAGGGATCACGAGCAATAAATGCTACTTTTTCGCCCTGATTAATTTCAAAACTTAAATTCTTAATCAATAATTCTCCGTCAACTGATTTGTATAAATTTTTAACTTGAAGAACATCTTTTCCGGGGATTTTGTTGTAGGTAAATCTAATTCTCGGGTATTGTCTTGAAGACGGTTTAATTTCTTCCAAAGACAATTTATCAAGCATATTTTTTCTTGATGTAGCCTGTTTTGCTTTAGATGCATTAGCACTAAAACGAGCAATAAAGGCTTTTAATTCTTCCATTTTTTCTTCGGTTTTCTTATTTTGTTCTTCTTTTTGTTTTTTAATCAACTGGCTTGCTTGTGACCAGAACGTATAATTACCTGTATAAAGCTGAATATTTTTGTAATCAATATCAGCCATGTGTGTGCAGACATTATCTAAGAATTTTCTGTCGTGAGATACAACGATTACGAGGTTTTGGAAATTGATTAAAAATTCTTCAAGCCAAGCAATTGTGTTCAAATCCAAGTGGTTTGTAGGTTCGTCAAGCAATAAAATATCAGGGTTGCCAAATAATGCTTGGGCTAACAATACTCTAACCTTTTCACTGCCTGCGAGCTCAGACATTTGCTCATAATGTAATTCATCAGGGATTCCTAAATCAGATAACAACGATGCAGCCATAGCTTCAGCCTGCCAACCGTCTAATTCCGCAAACTGTTCTTCCAAATGCGCAACCTTAATTCCGTCTTCATCATTGAAATCGGGTTTTGAATATAATGCATCACGTTCCTGCATAATATCATAAAGTTTTTTATGTCCCATAATTACAGTATCAATAACTTTGTAATTATCAAATGCAAAATGATCCTGACGAAGGACAGCAATTCTTTGTCCTTTAGTAATATGCACCTCACCTGATGTCGGTTCAATATCACCTGCTATAACTTTTAATAACGTACTTTTTCCTGCTCCGTTTGCACCTATTACGCCGTAGCAGTTACCCGGGGTAAATTTTATGCTTACATTTTCAAATAATGTTTGAGAACCGAATCTTACGGTCAATTTATCTGTTGTTATCATACTTTTTCCCTATTTATATAATCAGCCGAATTTCATTATAATATAAAAATAACAAAATTTCTGTCCTTGTGTCTGATGTATTTACACTTTCACAATAAAAAATATATTATATGAAAGTTCAGGCAATAAAATTTAATAATAACAACCCGAAAACATTACAAGTTAAGCCTTTAAAAAAGCCAACACCGATAAAGGACGCCCTGATTGTATCAGGTTATTGTTCTTTACCAATTGTTTTTTATGAAGCTGCTTGTTTGATTGCTAAATTTATAAATAAAAGGTATGATAAATTAAATTAATTTATTATTTAGTAATTGTAAAATGATTTTAATATTTAAGCAATTTTTTTACTTATTATTTTTTTATAACTATGTGTAGTTAATTTTGAAAGGTAATTTTTATGGCTGGTATACAAAATTGCAGTTTTGGTAACGCTAATGTTTATGCTACAAATCCAATGAATGGACAAGTATTACAACAAAACTCCCATGTTAATTCTCAAAATAAGTTAGAAAGAAATCCGGAAAAAGATACTGTTTCATTATCTAAATCTTCTAATAATCAAGAAAGAGTTTTAGGTGACATGGATGTTAATGTAAGCAATGGTTTTTTAGGTATGGGTAAACGTACCATAAAAGGTAAAATTGCAGGTAAAGCAGTTGATTTAAAACTTGATACAGGGACTTTCAATGATAATGTAAAACTTACGGGAACTATTAATGGAAAGCCTGTGGAACTAAAATTAAAGGATTATAAATTAACAGGCAATTTATCAGATGAAGATAATAATTTAATCCCTTACTTAAAAATGATTATGTCTGATAAAAGAGCCTATGATAATAATTTAGCTATGATGGCAATGGCTGTTTAGTATAAATAGATTATCAAAATCAAATTTTTTTGAATATCAATGATGTATTAATTCCGCCAAAAGCGAAGTTATTTGACATTATATAATCTGTTTTGATTTCTCGACCTTGACCTTGAATATAATCAAGCTTTCCGCATTGAGGGTCAACTTCATTAAGGTTTAATGTCGGATGGAACCAGCCTCTGTTCATCATTTCAATGCTTAATATAGCCTCAATTGCACCGCAAGCTCCCAGAGTATGACCTGTGTAACTTTTCGTTGAACTTACCGGCACAAATCTTTTAAATACCTGTTCTGTTGCCCAAGTTTCTGCGATATCACCTTGCACAGTAGCTGTTCCGTGTGCATTTATATAACCTATTTTATCAGGAGATAAATTTGCATCTTTCAGCGCAAGTTCAAGGGCTATTTTCATCGTTTCTTTATTAGGATTTGTAATATGCGTACCGTCAGTGTTTGTCCCAAAGCCGACAACTTCAGCATATATCTTTGCTCCGCGTTTTTTTGCATGTTCATATTCTTCTAAAATAAGGGAACCTGCACCTTCTCCCAAAACAAGCCCATCACGGTTTTTATCAAATGGTGACGGAGTTAATTTCGGTGTATCATTTTTCAAACTTGTGGCATACAGAGTATCAAAAATTGCAATTTCCGTTGCATGCAATTCTTCGCCGCCGCCTGCAATCATAACAGTTTCATAACCGTTTTTAATCGTTTCATAAGCATATCCTATTCCCATAGAACCTGATGTACAGGCAGTAGAGCAAGGAACAAGACGCCCGATTGTTTTGAAATAAAGCGAAATATTTACAGGAGCAGTCTGCGGCATCATTTTAACGTAAGAGCCTGAATTCAATCCTCTTACAATTTTGTCAACCTGCATTCCGTAAAAATCAATAATTGCATCTAATGAACCTGATGATGAGCCATAACTTACTCCTGTTTGTCCGTTTGTAATAATTTCATCACCTAAAAGGCCTGCATCTTCAAGAGCAATTTCTGCAGTTCTGACAGCCATAACAGATAAAGGTCCCATTGTACGGGTAACCTTTCTGTTATATGTCGGAGGAATCTCAAATCCCCTTGCATGCGCAGAAAGCCTTGTATTTAATCTCTCATACTGATCAAGTTCTTTATTATATTCAACACAATTTTCAAGTTTTTCAAGAGCTTCAAATGCAATATTTATATCACTTCCTAAAGGACTTGTAAGAGCCATACCCGTAACAACTACACGTTTTGTCATAAATAAAGCCCTCCGTTAACAGAAATTACTTGTCCTGTAATGTAAGATGCATCTTCACTCATCAAGTAATTTACAAGACTTGCGACTTCCCGTGTTTGTCCCAACCGTTTCATCGGAATTAATTTTTTTACTTCATCAAGCGGAACATCTTTTATCATATCAGTATCAATAACACCAGGAGCAACACAATTAACAGTAATTGCTCGTTTTGCAAGTTCTAATGCCAGAGATTTTGTAGCACCTATTATACCCGCCTTTGATGCGGAATAATTAACTTGTCCGCGATTCCCTGAAAGTGCGGCAATAGATGACATTGTAACAATTCGCCCCTTAATTCTGTTTGAAATCATTGGCATTATAAGAGGTCTTAAAACATTATAAAATCCTGTAAGATTTGTATTTATAACATCATCCCATTCTTCATCTTCCATAGCCGGAAAAACATTATCTTTTGCAATTCCTGCATTTAATACAATTCCGTAATAAAGTTTGTCAGATAAAACATCTGCACATTCTTCTCTGTTTTTTATATCAAATTTTAAAATTTGAGCTTCACGTCCAAATTTTCTTATTTCATCAGCAGTTTCTTGAGCTTTTGCCAAATTACCTGCATAGTGAACATCAATATCAAACCCGTTTTTTGCAAGGTATAACGCAATTTCTTTCCCTATACCTCTGCTTGAACCTGTTACCAAAACCTTTTTCAAACTATTTTCACTCATTATAATTCCCTTAAATATGCCTCGGCATCTGCAGGTTGAAATGCATTAATAACCGCCTTAGCCACCTCTTTATTATCATTATAAATTAAACACTCAAATGAAACAAGTTCATTATCTCCATAGATTTCCTGCGCTGTTATAATATATGTTTTTTCATTTTCGAATTTTATCAAATCATTTTCATAAAGTCGTGTTCCAAGCAAAAAGCCTATTTTAGGAATCTTTTGACCGCATCTATAATATGAATAACACCCTATTGTCTGTGCCATAAATTCAATACCGACAAGAGGTGAAACCCCGTTTATTTCTCTATCAAAAAATACTTTGTCACTACTAATTGTAACAGAAGTTTTAACAAACTTTTTATCCATATCAACTTCTAAAATATTGTCAATCAAAATCATTGGTCTGTCATGCGGAAGAACATTTTCCAAATTAATATCAGAAAAATCTGTTTTTTTCATTATTAATTCCCTCCGCTTTTCCCAATTATAACAACTGCATTTGTTCCGCCAAAACCAAAAGATGTACACATACAAATATTTATAGGATTTTGATAAGTATTTTGATTAACCAAATTTATTTTAGGCAAAGTATCATCATATTCACCATCATAAATATGAATAGGTAAATTTCTTTCCCCTTTTAAAATTTCATAACAAATATAAGTTTCAACAGAAGCCGCAGCACCAAGACAGTGACCTGTCATAGGTTTTGTCGAACTCACAGGCGTTTTATCCTTAAAAATATTATATACAGCATTCGCTTCCATCAAATCATTTGAAACAGTACCTGTTCCATGTAGATTTATATAATCAATATCATCAGGCGATAATTTTGCATCATCAAGTGCCTTTTGTATTGCAGCCTGTGCTTGAACAGCTTCCGGATCAGGTGTTGCAGCATGATAGGCATCAGAAGTTTCACCTATCCCCAGAATTTGAATATCATTTTTATGCAAATTCTGCTTTGTCAATAAAAATAATGCTCCGCCTTCTCCCAAACTTATACCTGTACGATTTTTTGAAAACGGATTTGTTTTTTCACAAGATAAAACTTCCAATGCATGGAATCCATAAGTTGGCAAAGGAGCAATAGTATCTACACCACCTGCTATTACAGCTTTACAAATATTATTTTCCAACAATTTTACAGCGGTTGAAAAAGCTTTAATTCCTGATGTACAAGCTGTAGAAACACCCATAGCTATATTTGCAGTACCTAAATACCATTTTAAAAACTCAGCAGGATTTCCAAGTTCTGCATGATATTTGTTATCAGTCATTTCGTATTCTGATATTCCTGCATTTGTTGCACCGATTACAATTCCGATTTCATCTTTTTTAAAATCCGATAAATCCAATTTATCCACAAGGTATTTCAAAACTTTGTTACAACGCAGATTATATTTTTCTTCATTTATATTTTCAAAATCTTTTTCAATCTTGCCGAAATAAAATTTACTCCCCTTAACAACTTTATCATCAAGAGTTAAATTATCAGCAAAAATTCCGCTTGCGTCTGTAATAAAAATCCCATTCATGATAATATGTTACCATGAATAGTATGGAATTTTACATAAAAAAAATTTCTCACTCAAACGGAGAAAATATTGACTTGTCACAAATCCCAATGATGATGAGAAGGAAATTATCACCTGCAGGCAAAATTGCATTAAGTACAATTTTACAATGTTATGACGGTGATGATGTAAGATTGACATACGCTTCACGTTATGGTGAATTAGAAAGAGTAGTTAAACTAATTAAACAAGAACATGAAGAAAATGAAATTTCGCCAATAGGTTTCAGCTTTTCTGTTCACAATTCAACTATCGGATTATTTTCTCTATTGAATAAAATCCATTCTCCATACAATTCAATTTCCGCAGGAGAAAACAGCTTTTGTTCAGGACTACTCGATGCTGCAATGAACAAAGTAAAAACCCTGTTTTGTTATGCTGAATCTGTCGACAGATTTGAAAGTATTTCTATGCTTATAGATTATGACGGTCAAGGAGAACACGTTAGAATTATTCCTAATTCACAAAATCTTGAACCTAATAATTTTACAGAATTCATAAAAGGTGGACGATATATATGCACTCTATACATTATGGAGAGAGTAAATGATTAGATTTATAAGAGGTTTTGGAGTTGTATTATTATTTATAATATTTGGGATTTGCTCATTTTTTCTTGGGTTTGTAGTTTTACCTTTGTGGCAAATTTTCATGAAGTTTGAAAAAAATGAAATTATATCATCTTCTAATAATAATGAGAATTCTATAAAAAATTACAACGAAGACAAAAAAAAGCGTGAAAGATTTTCAAGATTAATCCACAAACTATGGCATTTTTATACAAATATTTTTGTCAAACTCAGGCTTATCAAAATTAAATTAGATAATTTTGAACAAGTAAAAGGTAAAATAATAGTTTCTACTCACCCAACATTTATCGATATTATGATACTTATCGGGCTTTATGATAATTCTTTATGTTTGGCAAAAAAAGAGTTGTTGAATAATATATTTTTAAAAAACATTATAAAAAATGTTTATATACCAAATAATGTTGAATTAAATGAATTTAAAAAGATTTCTACCAAAGTATTAAATGATGGCTATAATATTATAATTTTCCCAACAGGAACAAGAACCATTAAGGGGGAAGATTTAAAAATTCATAAAGGAGCAGCCGCTCTGCAAATTGAGACAGGCGCTGATATTATACCAATTAAAATTGAATGTGACTATCCGTTTTTACAAAAAAACAGACCTATTTATGATGCTTCAGATAGAATAATTACATATACAATAAACCAGTTAGAACCAATAAAACTTTCCCAATTTGAAGAAAAATCCGAAATCAAACTAAGAAAAGAAATATCAAACAAAATCAAATACGATTTTATGAATTAAAATATATAAAAAAATAAATCAAATTTAATCTATAATATTATTTCCCTATCTTGACAAAAATTGAAAAATCGTAAATAATAAAAGAAATAAGAAATGTCAGGAGGTTGAAAAATGTTTAACAGAGAAGCTTTAAGAGTCCCCCCCCCCGCAAAGCATAAGTGTAAGAAGGACTTTACCTAATCCCTTTTACAAAGGGAAAATAATATGCAATAATAGTGATATCAAACATCACAAATTTACATTCGGTTTTACTTTAGCAGAAGTTTTAATCACTCTTGGCATAATCGGAGTAGTGGCTGCTATGACAATGCCTTCTTTAATTCAGGAACACAGAGAGAAACAGCGTGTTGCACAGTTAAAAAAAGTTTATTCTATACTTTCCCAAGCATTTTTAATGGCTCAAAATGAATATGGAGAGATAGAAAGCTGGGATTATGCTACTACTTCTACCGGGGAAAAAGATGAAAACGGCAATGCAATTTTAGATGAAAGCGGTTCTGAATTATTTACTAATTATTTAAAAAAATATATTAAACAATCCGGAAATAAAAGTCGTTCTTTTAGAAAATACTTATCTCTTGATGGCAGAAATTATTCAGCAAGCGGAAACGCAGAACTCAAGGATGATTATAACAAAATATTCACAGCAGACGGTACTGTAATAATGATAGGTTGGGTTAATAAAGGCTGTAGTCAAGAAGTCACCGGCTGCGGAGATATTGAAGTATTTTTACCCGAAAAAATAGCAAAAGTAGGTGTGAGCACATTTTGGTTTTATATCACTCCCGGAGGGATAAAACCATACGGGCATCAAGGTCATGCAAGATCTTTTGAAGATTATTGCGATATAACAAATTCAAAAGGTAAATCTTCAACAGATCAAGGCAGAGGATGCACTGCTTGGGTACTGTACAATGAAAACATGGATTATTTACATTGCCCGGGAAAACTCGGTTGGGATAAAGCAGCAAGATGTAAATAGCAATAAAAGTTCTACACTTCCATAATGTAATCATCCATTACAAAACCGGAGCCAATATCTGTTATAACAGCATCAATCGTTTTAAATCCCCATTTTTCATAAGCTTTTATGGAATTTAAATTTTGTTTATTAACGGTTAACCTTATAGGTTTAGCGTTTGCAAGTTCTTTTATTTTTTTAAAAGCTTCTGTTCCGAGTCCTTGATGTCTAAATTCTTTTTTTATATAAAGCTTTGATAAAAACAGATAATCCACTTTATCTGAAATTCCAAAATAACCGGCTTTTTCGCCATCTTTAATTATAAAATAATATGTATAATTTTCATTTTCAATCTGATTTTTTATAGCATTTTCTGACTGAAAATTTTCTACCATATAATCTATTTGTTCAAAAGGAAGCAAGCAAGTCCAGTATTCATGCCAGATAGCAGAAGCCAGACCTGCAAGTTCTTTTATATTTTGTTTTTCAACTTTTTGATATGTAAGCATAATTAAAAAATACTAAGACAATTTGAAAAGAAAGTGGGCTAACTAAGTAAAAGCAGCCTATTCCTTCTTGACATTTTGTCTTCTATACTTTTATCCGATAACCGGTTGTACAAAAGTTCTTGTTGCAAGATCTTTATCAAGCATTAATAAAGCTTTTTTGTCATCACCGATAAGCTTTAAAGTAGCTAAAACATTACCGACATTATCTTCTTCTTCAACCTGTTCTTTTATATACCAATCTAAAAATGACATAGCTGCACGGTCTTTAACTTCTTCTGCTACATCCATAAGTTCATTGATAGATGAAGTAACATATTCTTCATGTTTTAGTACATTTTCAAAAACATCCAATGGTGATTTCCATTCAGTTTCAGGTTTTTCGATTGCTTCAAGAATAACATTACCGCCTCTTTGGTTTAAATAATCAAACATACCCATAGCATGAGCTCGTTCTTCTTGAACTTGTACAGACATCCAATTTACAAAACCTTTTAAATTTAATCTTTCAAAATATGCTTGCATTGAAAGATAAAGATATTCAGAATAGAATTCTTTGTTAATTTGTACATTAAATGCTTTTTCTAATTTTTCATTAATCATAATTACTGCCTCTCTTTCCTGATTTGATTTTAACACCAAAAAAAATTTTTTTTAGCAATTTTTTTTGCTTATTTGTTTTATATAAATATAAATATCGGAGTGTGTGTATGCAAATTAGCAATTATAATCCTAGTTTTTGCGGTTATAAATCAGAATTTGGCAAAAAACTTAATAAATATTTATCAGAAAATATTCGTGATAAAAACAAAGAAAAAGCCATTGTAGAAAGTTTATCAGATATTATACCCGATAAAATTACTGAATCAAATATAAAAGGCTCAGGCTGGCACGGTATTGTGTACGGTATTGATGATGATTTTGTAGTGAAACTCGGCAGACGGGCAAAACCAAAAATCGGCAGGTTCACTGTCTTAAAAGACGAAACAACAAAAAATTTAAAAACATATTACGGGAATATTATTGCAAAAATCGGTAATATGCAAATTATGAAAAATGCACTTAAAACAAAAAATACTCTGCCTGCAGGGCTGCCGGGCAGATGGATGTCCAGAGGGCAAAAACTTGAATATTACAATAATGTTTACCTAAAACATTTTGTCGAACTTCCCCAATCAGCTTATGATGAAATTGCCAACGATTTTAAAACATTAAATTCTCTTGGGAAAGAATTCGATACAATAAACCCAAATAATTTTATTGCAGACGGGAAAAAGATTAAGATTGTTGATGAAATTACTCCGGCAAAAGAAAAAAATCCAAATACTTTATCAAAATTATTTAAAGTATTTGTCAATTCTTATGATGCCAATACTGCTGCAGAATACGACTATCTGGCAGTTCAAAGAAGAAAAGAATTAATTAAAAAATTAATATTAGCCTCAGAAAGATCTGAGCTCCCATTTTTTGCAAGTATAAATGACCGTATAGAATTAAACTTAGCAATGCGCTTATGTGATTATGGAGAAGATTTTTCAACAATCCAAAAAACACTCATAGATTATAGAAAAAAATATCCTGATATAAATGAACGTTTAGAAAAAATTTCTGAGTTTATTGATAATTTTAATAAAGATGATATAAATACAATTTCATTTTACGCTTAAATTAATAATTCAGGCAATGAAAAATTTTAAATGATTGCAAATAATCATTTTATGACAAGAAATGTAGTAAACAAATTATTAAAAGCTCTGGGAGAAAATACTAAACTTAAAAAAAATTTATTCAGTAATTATATTGCGTTACATGGTATAGGCAGTGCTTATCCAAAACGGTGGCTTGCAAATATTGTACCGTCTGACTTATTGAAATTATCAGTAAAAGAAGCAATAGAAATTATATTAACTTTATCTGAAAGCTGTATTTTCTACGAAAAATTTCCGGATTACACAGGAACACCTCTTTATGGAGATAAATGGGGAAGGGTTGCAAATTATATAGAAATTAATGATCGCGCTATAGCAGTTATGGACAACGGATGCACCTGTAAAGGGATTTTAAATTGTATCAAACTTTTACCTGCAATTCCGCCATCTGCTAAAAGTTGGGCAAACTGCATTATATTATCTCAAATTTGGCAAAATATATACGGTGATGCTTATGAAAAAGGACCTTTTGAAGAAAACTCAATTTACGGTCTTCGACTTAACACAAGTTACAGCGACAACATTATTGATTATTCAATAGTTGATAAAATCTTACCGGAAGAACAATTAAAAGCATTTGTTGATTTAGCGCATTTCAGAGGGCTGAAAGTAGGATTCAGACATGTAATTTCAGCAGATCAAATAAAAATCGTCCGCCCTTACCGTGATGATGAAACTTTTAACTGGAACAATCCCGAACATGTTGAAATCTATATCAATGAATGTGTAAAATTAATGAATTTAGGATTTGAATGTATGTTTATAGACTCCGCAAAACACATAGGCGGATATGATATGGCAAATTATACAGGTGTCGGAGCACTGCCTGAATATAAGCAAATGCAATACATTTTAAATGAAATTCGTCTAAGAAGCGGCAAAACAAATATAAGTTTTGTCGGAGAAAAAAGTTCCGATGACTTTGAAAGATACAGGCTTATGGGACTTAATGCCGGAACAGATTTTATAACAGGAGATAATTTTGAAGCCGTTAAAGAATTATCCGAACGTTTAAAATTTTACAGAGACTACGCCCCCGGTGTAGAAGTTTCAAATGATAACAATATCGGAAATCTTACATACGAACAAAAATTAAATCGTATAAATTCTGCAATTTTCGGTTATTATTTGGCGAGCGATAAACTCCCGAGTTTTATGCAAATGGATGATATATTTCCGCTCAGAAGCGATACCTCAACACATCACCTTATGATGACAAATCCTTCATATTCAACAGACAAAACAGCATTAAGTCATTATGAAAATCTTTTTGCAAAAGAAGAAGGACGGGAATATAACAAACGTGTCGGAGAACTTTTCGCCTACGCTTTAGAAAAGTAATAAATATAAGAAAAATTTTATATGGAGCTTTAACTTATGAAAAATAAATTTGTACAAATTTTAAAAATAACAGCTTATACAGGAATAATCTTAGCGAGTACTTTTTACATATTAACGAATATAAAAGAGAAAAAAAAGAAGAATAATAATGAAAGAATGCTGTTAATAGCACGCCAAATTGATGCAGAAATCAGAAATACAAACCGAAAAACATCCCCCCGCTACCACGAGAAAAATCAAGCTAAATACGATAAACTGTGGGGAAATGATGAAGCATCAGCAAATTAATAATAAAGCACCTTAAAAAAGGTGCTTTATCTGATTTTTATCTCACCACTATTTTTTCCTGAAAACAATCGAACCTGGAACAATAAATGCCATATCAATAGAGTTTTCTATATCTTGAATATGCTTTGGAAGCTGAGAGAAAAACGGTCTGAAACTAACCGGATTACGTTTTTCTGAAACTCTTAAAATCTTCATTCTGTCCATTGCATAATCCCAAAACACCTGAGCATCCAAAACTTTTGGCGGGTATGCAGGATAAGCCCCCATTGCGCCGCATTCCAAATCCTCTATAATATAATAACCACCTGATTTTAATAAAGGGAATAACATCTCAAAAGAACGTCTTTGATCTCCCCAAGCATGAGAACAATCATCAATAATACATAAAATTTCTTCATTATAAGAAGATAATTTTGCAGGAAGCGTACTTGCAACTGCATCCGAACAAATAAATGAAATCCTGTCTTCTTCCAATGAAGATAATTTCTCGTTTAAATCAACACCAATAATATGAGCATTTGGGAAATATTCTTTCCACATTTTTAAAGATGCACCTGTATAACAGCCAAGTTCAACAAGTGTAAATTTTTCATCTCTCAACGCAGATAAAAATATTTCATAATGCCTTAAATAATCGTGCCCTTTGACAATATTTTCTTTTCTGTTATACTTTGATGCTTTATCAGTATTATATTTAAGTCCGAGTTTGTCTAAAATGCCGAAATCTCTCATTAATAACTCCTTTTTATAACTGATTATACACTCATATTCGAATGAATGCAAATATCATGCTTGCATAATTTCAAAAATAGTGTATAATTATATGAATTAAAGGAATTTTGCAAAAGTTTCTTTAAAGTACCACTTTAAATCAGGAGAAGAAAAATGTATCAAGACGACAAACTTGTATGTGAAGATTGCGGAGCAGAATTTGTCTTCACTGCAGGTGAACAGGAATTTTACGCAGAAAAAGGTTTGGTAAACAAACCAAAAAGATGTCCGGAATGCAGAAAAGCTCGCAGAAAAAACAACAGAAGACACAGAAAAATGTATGAAGCTGTATGTTCTAAATGCGGTGCTCAAACTCAAGTTCCGTTTAAACCTATTCCAGGTAAAGAAGTTTATTGCAAAGATTGCTTTAATAAGGAACACGAAGTACAAAACGAAAATGAAAATTAAATATAAGAATTTATAAAAAAACAGACCGGTTAAATTTAACCGGTCTGTTTTTATTCTATACTCCTATGCAGCTGTTTAAATATTCAATAGTGCTTATTTTTTCATCGTACAAATACTTGATAAAATTCAAATATGCCGCGTTGTATGAAGTTATTACCAAATTTATTTCAAATCCGTCAGTACAAAATGGTTCGTAATCATATACCACATAACTGTTATATTTACTTTTCCATTCTTTTCTTTCGATGCGGCTGTTGTTTTCTTCTATAATATCTTCAAGCCACGCCAGGATGTCTTTATTCACATTTTTCATTTCCAAGCGATTGTACTTGCTGCAATCATGACAATCATTTCCCATTAACATGTTAAATTTACTCCACAAATATGTTATATGTAAATTTTAAAACTTTTTTTACGGTAAATAATCCCCTTTAGGTATAAGTATTAAATAGTGAAATATGGTTATTTATTATTTTCTTATTTGTTTTTATTAAGTTTTTATTTCTTTATAATTAATTGAAAAAAAAGAATTTTTATTGAATTATTTAAAAAGGGTTATGTCATAAATATAAGGAATTTTGAATGAACGAAAAACGTATTTTAATAGTTGATGATGACGATGAAATCAGAGAACTTTTAGAGTTTGATGTTCGTGCCAGCGGTTATTTTGTCGATACTGCAAAAGATGGTATGGAAGGGCTTAACAAAGCTTTAAATAATACGTATGATTTAATTTTGCTTGATGTTATGATGCCTAAAATGAACGGGTTTGATGTGTGTAAAAATATACGTCAGGCAAAACTTGCAATTCCTATTTTAATGCTTACCGCAAAAGGAACAATTGATGATAAAACAGAAGGTTTTGATTGCGGAGCAGATGACTATCTTGTAAAACCTTTTGATATTCAAGAAGTTCTATTGAGAATCCGAGTTTTATTAAGACGGAACCAAGTTGAAGATAAAACAGCACTTTCGGATGAAGTATTGAATGTCGGGGATATTGAAATTTTTCCTGAAACACTGGAAGCTGTAATAGTTAATAAAAGAGTCAAGCTCACACCGACGGAATTTGAAATTTTATATTGTCTTATGCAACACTTCAATAATGCTGTTACTCTTGCTAAATTATTAGATGATGTGTGGGGTTATGACAGTGATGAAGATGTAAGAATGTTAAGAGTACATGTCGGCGGTTTGAGAAACAAAATAGAACCTGACACAAAACATCCAAAATATTTACATACAGTTACTAATGTAGGTTATAAATTAACGCCGTTTGGCGAAGGTTAATTTTATGTTTGGAAAACATTTAAAAATTGTTGAACAAATTGCAATCGTATTTATTTTTGCGGTTATTGTTCCTATGACAATAAGCGGCTTTATAATAAATAATATTAACCAGCAGTCAATGAGGTATCAATTAAGAGAATCTGCTGTTTTAATTGCAAATATGGTATCTGACGAGATTGACTTTTTTAATAAAACAACTTTAAGTAATCTGGAACAAATAATATTTACATTTGAACATTTACCAAACCAAAAATCTAAAGAACAATATTTAAAATCAGTAAAAGATCAACTTGATGATTGTGAAGAATTAAAAATAATTGATGAAAAAGATCTTGATACACTTCGTCAAAAAGATAAAGAAAATAAAAAAGCTTCTGTCACATTAAAAATTAAAGATGACAAATACCTGATTGCGACTTTTAAACTTGATGCGATAAAAGATGAACTTTTCAGATCACTTGCTGACGATAAAAGACAAATTTATGTATTAACAGATGACGGAGATCTTCTGGCAGAACATAATTATACAGAAGATGCTTACAAAAAAACTATTTCTCTTTTACCCGACAAATTAAAAAAAGATAAACCTGTAATTTTCGGAGATATAAAAAATCAACCGTTGGTTTATGTATCAAAAGATGATCCCAAAATAACCATTATCGTAAATACAACAGAAAAAGTTACGCAAAAAGCCATTACAAATAACAGTTTAAAAATTATACTTTCTTGTTTATTTGCAACATTTACCATTATTTTTGTCGTCGGATTATATACTTATTACCTTTATATCAATATAAGACAGCTGTTTAAAGGTATTATAGCGATTTCAAAAGGGAATTATGAACGCCAAATAAGACTTTTAACAACAGCCTTTACACCGCATGAAATTATATTTCTTGCTTTCGAATTTAACCGTATGGCAACAGAAATTCATAAGTCATATATTCAATTGAAAAAAAATAACATTGAATTAAAACAATTAAATGAATTCCGTTCTAATCTTATTGACACCGTAAGCCATGAGTTAAGGACTCCTTTAACCAGTATTCAAGGTTATACCTCCCGTTTGATGCGGCAAGATATAACAATTGATGACGAAACAAGACAAAAATCTTTAAGAATAATTAAAGAACAGTCAGAACGTTTAAAACGTTTGATTGAAGACTTATTAACAATTCCTGATATTGAAGGTATGCGTATAAGAACAAAAGTTGAACAGGTATATATTCCTGAATTGTTAGAAGAATCCAGAATATTAATAAAAAATAAAAATAATAAAGAAATAATATTTAATGTAGGCGAGGATTTTCCTCTTGTAGAAGCCGACAAAGACAGATTATTACAGGTATTTGTAAATTTGCTTGAAAACGCTGCAAAATATGCTACAGAAGATTCTAAGATAACAGTAGATGCATATACTCAAAATAACAAAGCAAAAATCTTTGTCAAGAATGATTGCGAAGTTATTCCTCCTAAAAAGTTGAATAAATTATTTGAAAAATTTATGAGGCTGGATGATAATACAACAAGAACAACCCGCGGAACAGGTTTGGGCTTGTTTATAGTAAAAGGTTTAATTGAAGCAATGAACGGAGAAATCTCATTGCATAGTGATAAAAATTGCGGTTTTTGTGTTGAATTAACTCTAAATCTTTCCAAAATTTCAGAGGTAGTTGAGTGAAAAGAGCTATAGAACTTGCGAATAAAGCGAACGGGGAAATTCCTGTCGGAGCTTTGATTATAAAAGATGGTGAAGTTATAGCAGAAACTTTTAATCAAAAAGAAATAACAAATGATGTAACAGCTCATGCAGAGATTTTAGCAATCAGAGAAGCTGAAAAAAAATTAGGCAGATGGCGCTTAGATGACTGCGAAATGTATGTAACATTAGAACCTTGTCCGATGTGTGCCTGGGCTATAGTTTCCGCAAGAATAAAGACCGTTTACTTTGGTTCATACGACAACCATTACGGAGCTTTAGGATCAGTAATTGATGTGAGAAAACTTGCAAATTCCAAAATGAAAGTTTATGGCGGAATTATGGAAGAAGAATGTGATAAAATATTAAAAAAGTATTTTAAGGGTTTGCGCAATGATAACAAAAACTGAAATTGATAAGTTAGTTGAAAAATACGAAAATATTGATTTTATAAAAGATGATCCTGTTAAAGTTCCTAATAGATTTAGAGAAAAAAAAGATATTGAAATTGCAGGATTTATAGCATCACTTGTGGCTTATGGCAGGAGAGAAGTTTTTTTAAAAAAATTAGATACTCTATTTAATATTGCTCAAAATGAACCTTTAAATTTTATTTTGAATTTTGAACCGAAAATTCTCGGGGATTTCAATTATCGTTTTGGGAAACCTGAAGATTTTGCTCAAATCTTTATGATAATGCGTGACTTGTATTCAAACAACGAAAGTCTTGAAGAACTTTTTAAATACGGTTATAAAAATCCAATAGATGATAATATGTTTATACCTATTACTGACTATTTTTATGCAAATGCAAAAGATAATAAATCACAAGGTTTCAAATTTATGCTCCCTAATGCAAGAAAAGGAAGCGCTATGAAACGTATGTGTATGTATTTGAGATGGATGGTAAGAAAAGGCCCTGTGGATTTTGGGATTTGGGATTTTATGAAACCTTCTGAATTATTGATTCCGTTAGATACCCATGTTGCAAGGATATCAAGAGAAATGGGGCTTTTGAGAAGAAATGCCAATGATTTTAAATCAGTACTTGAAATCACTGAAAATCTTCGTAAATTTGATTCTGAAGATCCTGTTAAATACGATTTTGCAATGTTTGGCTACGGTGTGAATGAAAATAAAAACTAGAAAGTTTTAGCTAATATTTCACGGGTGGAGCAACTACGCTCCTTCTTTAGGAATTATAAAACGAATTTCACCAAAATCTGAGTGGTGGGTGGAGCGGCTACACTCCTTCTCCTAAGTTAATTTGTGAGAATTGAACAATCTTATTTTTTCCGCGTTTTTTAGCATTATACAATGCGTGTTCGGCATAACGGATTATAGTATTTGCATCTTCATCTGTATTTTCAATGCAAGGATAAGTAGATATACCGCCTGAAATTGTAATAGGATGTCTTTCTTCTTCTCCTGCCGGAATAAATTCCATTTTTTCAATATCTTTTCTGAATCTTTCAGCAAATAAAAATGCATTTTCTTCAGAAGTATTAGGCAGGATAAGCAAAAATTCTTCATCACCATAGCGGGTTAAAATATCTTCTTTCCTGATAAGTTGTTTTAATTTGTCTGCAATAGAGCGTAAAAGTACATCGCCCCATTCATAACCGTATATATCATTTACTACTTTGAAAAAATCTAGATCAAATAAAAGACAAGAAAGTTTTGTTCCGTATCTTCTTGCACGTGAAATTTCTTGATCAAGACGTTCCTGCATATACTTTCTGTTATGAAGTCCGGTAAGTTCATCAGTTGTAGAAACAACTTTCAATTTATCACGCAATTCTTTGTATTTCAAAAGGGCATTAGCTCTGATTACAAGTTCCATATTATCAACAGGAGTTTTAATAAAATCAAATATAACAGCTCTTACAGTAGTACCTTTAAAAACATCACCGATAAATAATATAGGGGCTTTAAATTTTGTTGTCATCAAAACATCTTTAATATTCGGAACACTTTCAACAACCACAAGACCAGGATTAAGTGTTTCGTAATCTTTCAGATTTTCAGCGCTTTCGATTCTTACATTTGTATCATCAATTTGAGCTAAAACATCTGCAAGCTGTGATTCATTTTTATCTGTATAAACAACAATATTTTTCATATTTTTACCCTCTGCAACAATATATTCGTTGAATGTTTATTTTTACAGGGAAGCTTTATTATATAAAATTTTTCAAAAGACTTACTCCCATTTTCACCTAATAATAGCATATTTAACAGCTTAAATCAATAGCTAAACAAAATTTAATAAACCTGCAGGGTTCTTTTTTCCATGTTAAAATCAATATATGCTGAGTATTAAAATAAAACCTATGCAAAAAACTGATATTGATAGTGTTATTGCTATAGAAGCAAAAGCATACGGTCCGCATCATTGGTCAAAAGATTCATTTATGAGCGAACTTTCAAACGAGCTTGCAAAATATTTCAGTGTATTTAACGAAAAGGAAGAACTTATCGGTTATTGTGGCTGCTGGCAAATTTTAGAAGAAGCGCATATCACCAATATTGCAGTAACCCCTGAATATAAACGCCAACATATTGGAGAAGCCCTTTTAACGACTATAATTGATGAATGTTACAGAAATATGGCAAAATACATTACACTTGAAGTTCGGGTAGGAAATAAACCAGCAATAAATTTATATGAAAAATACGGTTTTAAATCACTTGGTACAAGGAAAGGTTACTATCAGGACAATAATGAAGATGCCTTAATAATGTGGACAGAAAATATTTTTTACGATAAATTTAAATCAGGATATGATAAAAATGTCATTGCTCTAAAGGGGAAAATTAATATCTTATGACTAACACTGCCGCACCAAAGATAAGAATCATAAAAAAACAAATTGAAGGGATAAGATTATCATTCGGAAGTATGCTTCTTATTTTGTGTTGTACATTCTTGATAATTCTATCAACTTTTTTACAAATAAATATAAATCATTTTACAATTCCTTTTGGCTTATCCGACAATCAGCATCTGACTATAGCAGATTATATTCATACTTATAAATTAATACCTCAAATCCCTGTTATAATGTTTACAGGAGCATTTTTAGGCAGGAAATATGGAATTGTAAGTATTTTAATATATATATTACTTGGTTTATTCGTTATACCTGTATTTGCACTTGGCGGAGGTCCAAAATATATTTTTGAATACAGTTTTGGCTACATTCTTGCTTATATTCCTGCAGTATTTTTTACAGGCTCAATATTAAAAAGCGGATATACAAACAGAAATATTTTGCATGCTGTTTTGGTTGGTGTTTTAACCATTCATTTAATAGGAGTTTTATATATGCTTTTTATCGCCGGCTTGCATCATGAAGGTACGGAATTTATGATTGGTTGGATTGTTGCACAAAGCGGTATAAAAATTATTTATGATTTTATATTTAGTTTTGCTGCAGTGTTTATTGCAAAATATGCAAAAATTATCTTATGGTTTTTTATGTAAGGAGTAAATGTATGAAAATTACATCAATAGGGTTTAATAACACAAGTTTCACAAGCAACAGAAAAAAATTTGATATACAAGGACACATCGGCTCAATGCATGACGGCTTACTGAATTGCGATAGTAATTATAATGTCCAAAATATTCTCGATACAGTAGAAACAGACAATGTAAAAAAAGTTCTTGTAAGTTCCCTTTCTGGGTTAAATCCTGAAGAGAGCAATTTATTTAAATCCGAAATTAACGCAGCAAAAGAAATGTTAACAATTGTAGGAAATGAAAACGTAAGAATTTATCCCCTGCTGTCCTGTCAACCGGGTATTTCTAAAGATACAAACGTAGCCAAAGAATTAATAGAAGGTGCAAAATTTTTCGGAATGAAATTTCATCCGACAAATACAAAAAAGTCAATTAAAGATAATTTTGATATCTATTCAAAATATATGACTTTAGCTGAAGAACAAGGTTTGCCTTGTGTATTTCACTCAACAACAGACGGTTTTTCAAACCCAGATGATATTATAAAACTTGCAGAAAAACATCCTAAATTACCTGTTGTTCTTTATCACATAGATTTAATGTCAAAACCCGAAAGAATGAAGCAAACAATAGATAATATTGCAAATTCATTAAAAGCAGGGAAATCAAATTTATTTGTTGATATTTCATGGCTTACATCAATGTTCGGCAAGGGCGCTGAAAATAGTGATTTAATAAATTATACACTTGAAAAACTTGGCACAGAAAGAATAATGTTTGGTTCCGACACTCCGATTAATGAAATGGGAGATAAGAAAAAATATGCAAAATTTTCTGAATTTATAGAAAATACGATTAAAAATTATTTTAAAGATAAACCTGAAGATTCTGAAAAAGCTTTAGACAGAATTTTTTATGACAATGCAGAAGAAGTCTTTATAGATAAAAAATGGTATCACAAAACTGCATCATCAAATGTAAAAAAACAAACTAAAAAATTAACCGCAATTCAAAAAAGCTGGATTGTCGGAGTCGCTGCGGCTGCATTAGGCATTGCTGCTCTGGTTGTTAAAAACTTATATGAAGACAACAAAAAAGCAAAAGCCGCACAAAATAACCCCTCAAAAGTAACTAAAAATTAATTACAAAAACAAGCAGAATAATGATTTATTCCGACATTATCTAACTGTGGAATTTTTTGAGTACAGATTTCAATACATTTAGAACATCTAGGGTGAAAACGACAACCTGCAATATCTTGCATAATCGTCGGCGGTTGACCGTTTATTGTTTCCAATTTTGAATTTTCATTTGAAGGCAAAGATTTTAAAAGAGCATTTGAATAAGGGTGTTTAGGATTTGCAAAAAATTCCTTTGCCGGAGCAGTTTCAACAATCCTGCCGGCATACATAACTGAGACATAATCCGCATTTTCACCGACAAGAGCTAAATCATGCGTAATTAAAAGAATAGCTGTACCTGTTTTTGCTTGAATTTCTTTTAACAAATTCATAATTTGAGCTTGAATAGTAACATCTAAAGCCGTTGTAGGTTCATCAGCAATTAATACTTCTGCCTGACAAGCAAGTGCCATAGCGATAATTGCTCTTTGCTTCATCCCGCCTGAAAATTCATACGGATAAGCCTTCATTCTGTCAACTGCAGAGGGTATTTGAACTGTTTCCAATGATTCAACAGCCTTATCAAAAGCGGCTTTTCCTTTTAAGCCTTGATGTATTTTAATAACTTCCAAAAGCTGATCCCCGACTGTGTATAAGGGATTTAATGAAGTCATAGGATCCTGAGGAATAAGAGCGATTTTAGCTCCGCGAATATGTTGCAATTCATTTTTTGAAGCTTTAAAAAGGTTTTTACCTTTAAATATTATTTCGCCTCCCTTTATTTGTGCATTTTTTGGTAACAATTGTAAAATACTCATTGCACTAAGAGTTTTACCACAACCTGATTCCCCGACTAAAGCATGCATTCTGCCTTTTTCAAGAGAAAAAGATACATCGAATAATGCCTGCCTAAATCCACATTCACAATTAAAGCCTAAATTAAGATTTCGAACCTCTAACACCGTCATACGTTTATAATACACCATAATTTTCTAGTTGTGAATAGTCCTTATGAACATATTTGTTAACAAATATTAAGAATTAAATCTACAATCATGCAATTTTTAAAGACAAATTTTTTTTATAAAAGCATAGGGGATATTAAAAATATTAATTTTCTTTTAACGAGGAAAATGGAAAGGGAAAAAATGGGGATTGATGGATTATCATTCTTTGGCAAAGATTATGCCGCAGAATTTAAAGAAAAATGGGGAACTCAAGTTGAATCTAATAAACAACAACTTTCATCAATGGGAATTACTGTCCCTATAGGTCAGCCTGAAAAAAAAGAAGAAAACATGAAAGGGTTGGAAGTTGAAAAAACACAACCAAAAGAAGAAAATTTTGAAAGACAATTTTCTTCAAAAGATGATATAAAAAATGCAGAAAAAGCAAGTAAAGAAAAATTCTTAGCACACGGTGTTTCAAAAGGTGAAATTACTGAAGAAGTAATAAATGAAAAACAAGCTGAAAAATTAGCTGAAAATTATGTTGAAAACTTGTACAATAAAGAACAAGTAAAAGGTACAAAAGTTTTCATGGACAAAAAAGCATATAAAGAAGCAGAAAAAGCAAGAAAAGAAGAACGTGAAAAACTTATCGATCAATACAGACAAGAAGGGTTAAGCAAAAAAGAAGCTAAAGAAGAAGCTGAATCTAAGTTAATTGAAAATGAATACGTAAGAGGTAAAAAAACACGCGCTTATGTAGAATCACACAAAGATTACTTCTATGATGAAAACGGCAACTTCTCAAGTGATAAATTTAAAGCCAAAGCAGTTGAATTTGCAAACAAGCATACAACTGAAGGAGAAGTTGAAAACTATCACTTAAGTTTAAAAGAAAGACGTGAAATTGCAGAAGAAGAAGGAGTAAATGCAAAAGTCATTAAAAATATAGCCAAAAAATCAAATCTTGGGTATGAAAAAGATGACACAAATTTATACAGAGGCTTGTATGTTGCAGGTGTAACAGCCGCAGGGGCCGGGATAGGAGCAGCTCTTGGAGCTTCAGGCATCTTAGCAGGTGATGTTGTTGCCAAAGCCACATCAACAGCAACCTCTACATCAAATGCAACCGCAAATATTTATGATGAAGCAGGAAATATTATAGAATCTGCAACAGCAACAGACACAGCAACTTCAACAGATACAGCAACTGCAAAAGCTAAATCAGGATTAAGTAATGCCCGTGACGGTGCAATTGCAGGAGCAAGCATAGGTTTAGGTCTTGGGCTGGCAACTATGAACCTTATAAAGGATAAAGGCAAAAAAGAAGATAAAGTCTATGAACCGGGTATGCCGCAAAATCAACCTCAACCAAAACCAAATGTTGAACCTGATAAACCACCTGTTGTAGCTACACAAGACAGAACAAAACCGACAACTCCTGAAGAAAAACCATGTCCTGAAGAAACTTGGCAATCTGAATTCTGTGATCACACAGTAAAAAGAGGAGATGATTGGACAAAAGTATCTCTTGCAAAAGTGAAAACTATAAACGGAAAAAGACCTGACGGTAAAGTTTTAAAAGCATACGTACACGCAGAAAAACTGAAACACGGAGTAACAAACTTCTCATTGAATACAATGCCAAAAGTTGGTGAAACAATGAGAGTATATTCAGACTTCTCAGATCTCATCGCAAATGAAGAATTAGTAAAAAAACATCCTGAATTGTTACTTTTGAAAGATGCACAAATAGAACTTAATTGCGATGGAGAAACAAACGGCAAACACTCAAATGCCAGACCAAAAGTTAAATATACACCATTCACAGGCAGTTTAACAGATGCAGTAAAATACAAACAAGATTGTAACGATCCTGAACCTGTAATTGTAAAATAATTTACAGAAACATATAAAAAAGTCCTTCTTTTTAAAGAGGGACTTTTTTTATACCTTCATTTACCGCATATAAATTATTTTTCAACCAATACCCGTCTAATTTTTCAAATAGACCATTTATAACATAATAAGTTGATCCTGAACCTGACATTATAGAAGATGAATATAAATTTTTTATTTTTTGTAATTCTTTATAATCATCGATAACTGCCCATTCAAGATCATTTTTAAAACTGTCTTTTGAACCGTATTTTGATTGAAAATTTTGAGAATTTTTTTGAGAAAATTTTGAGTATGCTTCTTTTGCACTTATCCCCAAATTTTTTGGCTTAATCAAAGAAAGTGAAAATTTTTCAAAAGGGAGTTTTTCTAAAATCTCGCCACGACCTTTAGTCATTTGCCTTCCGCCTTCAAGACAGAAATTCAAATCTGATCCGAGTTGTGCGCAAAACTCATGCAATTTTTCTTTTGACAAAGGTTCGTCAAAAATTTTATTTAATCCGAAAAGAGTTCCTGCAGCATCAGTACTCCCTCCAGCCAAACCTGCTGCTACAGGGATATTTTTATCTATATAAATTTCAATTTTATAAGGTTGTATATTTGTATTATCTATAAATAGTTTGGCTGCTTTAAAGACGAGGTTTTTTTCATTATATGGAACTTCATTGTTATTACCGGATAAATTTATCTCAAATTTATCTGATTTTTCAACACTAATTATCAAATAATCATACAAACTTATCGTCTGCATAATGCTTTCAATATTATGAAATCCGTCATCTCGCTTTCCGGTAACTTTCAAGGTTAAATTAATTTTTGCAGGGCACTGCACTTTAATTTTCATTATTAAGCAACGCCTCCGATAATTTCCCGAAAGTTTCAATCGAGAGCTTTTCTCCCCTGACATTTTCATCAATATTTAATTTCGCAAGAGCTTTTTGAATTTTTTCTTTTGAAAATCCTGCTGACAAAAGACAATTTTTAATATTTTTTCTGCGTTGAGAAAAACCGGCTTTCACTGTTTTTCTAAAATGAGAATAATCAGTCAATTCAAGCAGAGGTTTTTCTCTGACATCAAGTTTTACCAATGCAGAATTAACTTTTGGAGCAGGATAAAATGAGCGCCTGCCAACCAATTTCATAATTTTCACATCTGCCCAAAACTGAGAAAGAATAGTCAAAAGCCCGTATTGTTTTCCGGAAGAATTTTCATTTGCAGCCATTCTTCTTGCAACTTCTTCTTGAACCATTAATAAAATATCTGTTATTTTATTTCTGTTTTTGTTGTTCAAATCGTCTACTTCTCCAAGCAAATGTGCAATAATAGGACTTGTAATATAATATGGGATATTTGCAACAATTTTAACTCTGCCATCACACAATTCTGACAAATCTTGTTTCAAAATATCATTATGAATTATTTCAAGATTTGGAACATCAAGTTTCTTAAGCTCTTTTATAGCTTCTTCATCAAGTTCAATTGCAATAACACGTTTGGCATGTTTTACTAACTGCTCAGTAACAAAACCAACCCCCGGACCTATTTCTATAATGGTATCTTCGGGCTTAATATCTGCAAAATCAATAATATCGGATATAGTCGCCCCGTCAATCAAAAAATTTTGACCGAGTCTTTTTTTTGTTCTAAAGTATTTTGCCCGTTCGAAGTAATTCATCTTACCTATAATAATACCACACACAGGTAAATGTTAAAAAAAAAGTTTTTTGCTAATTTTGAGAATGTTATAATTGGATAGGGGGTAAATGTGAGTAACCTAAAAACACAAGAAAAATTAGATAAAAAAGAAATTTTAAAGTTATTTAAAAACGGCTGCAAACCGTGCAAAGAACATCAAATAGGAATTGAATACGAAAGACTCCCGATTTTTTCAGCTACATCGAAAGCGGCAGATTATTCTTCTGAATTCGGAATTTGTAATTTCCTAAGAAATTATGCAAAAGAAGAAAATTGGGATTATATAACGGATGACTATAACATTATAGGTCTAAAGCAAGAACACGATACAATTACTCTTGAACCTGGATGCCAAATTGAATTAAGTTTAAAACCGGAATTCACAATTGAAAAACTTAAAAATAAAATTGATAACTTCAACAAACAAATGAAACCAATCCTGAATAAATCAGGTATAACACTTCTAAATTATGGAGTTTCCCCCTTATCAACAAACAAATCAATACATCTTATACCTAAAAAACGATATCATCTGATGGCAAAATATCTTTGGGGAATTTTATCAGATGTAATGATGCGAGAAACCGCAGGCATTCAATGCTGCATCGATTTTGAAAGCGAAGAAGATGCAATTGACAAATTCCGCATTGCAAATAAACTTGTACCTTTTATGACAGCAATGTTTTCAAATTCACCAATCCGCGGGGGAGTAGAAACAGGTTATAAAAGTTTCAGAGCATTAAGCTGGCTCAATACAGATAATGACAGATGCGGATTTGTAGGTCAAATAGATAACAAATTTTCATTTGAAGAATATATTGATTATGTTTTAAAATCTCCTATGATATTTATAAATAGGGAATCAGGAGCTATTCCATTTAACGGAAAAATTAATTTTGAAGAATTTATCCAAAACGGTTTTGAAGATTTTGAAGCAAATATTGAAGATTTTAAATTGCATGCAAATCTTTATTTTCCTGAAGTCAGACTTAGAAACTTTGTGGAAATCAGAAACCACGACTGTGTGGGAAAAGGCTTACAATATGCAATTCTTGCAATATATAAAGGGATTTTATACAACCATAATGCAATGAAAGATATTGAAGAGCTTTTAAAAGATTTTGCATATTCAGACTTTTCAGAACTTCGTTATAACGTTCCAAAAAGTGCACTAAATACTAAAATAGGAAAAATTTTTATCAAAGATATTGCAAAAGAAATTTTATACATTGCTGAAAAATCGCTTATAGAAATGAATACAGGCGAAGAAAAATATCTTGATGCAATAAAAGAATATACTCTAAACGGTATTACCCCTGCAGATGTAATTATACGAAATTGGAACGGATTATGGAACAAAGATATTAAAAAATTAATCAACTATATTACCGAGTAAAAATCAGTTAAGAAATCAGTTTTTTTAAATATTTAATTTCTTCATCTTTTGTCATATCAGGATTTTTAAGTTTTTGTTTTAAAATATCATCAAAAATTTCCTGATACTTTGGAGAAGGTTTAATACCAAGTTTTTGCAAATTTTTTCCGGTTACAGATATTTTAATCTGTCTTAAATCATCAAGATAATGACGTGCTATTTTCTCATCACACAAAATACCGTATAAAAGTACAGTCTCCAATCGTGCATTTTCAAACACCTTGTATATTTCAAAATCATTATCCAAAATTTTATTTGGGACTTCATCAAGAATTTTCTGTTCGATTTTTGTCAAAGGCAATTTTGATAAGTCAATTAAAACTCCGACATATACAAGCCATATATATTCGGGTTTATACTCATTTACCAGCTTTTCAATATTTACATCAGGAATATTAACATCATTTTCGGTTACAAGCTTATAAATATTTTCATTTATAAACCTTTCAAAAACTTCTTGAGAATTAAGATTAAAAGTCTCAATAAGTTCCTTTTTTACTCTTTTGTAACTCATATCATAATTTATATTAGCTAAATATTTTTCTTGCAATTTTCTTGTATGTTCATCTAAACCGAACCCAAAACGGATTGAAAATTTTAACCCTCTAATAATTCTTGTCGGATCATCAATAAAACTTTCATCATGCAAAACTTTGAGTTTTTTATTTCTCAAATCCTCAAGTCCGCCTGTATAATCAACAATTTCACCTGTAGTAACAGATTTTGCAAGAGCATTTATTGTAAAATCCCGACGCATAACGTCTTCCTTTAAAGAACACCCGATTTTCACAACAACAGGCAAATGTCCTTTTTTAGGATACTTTTCAGATCTGGTAGAAGCAAAATCAACTTCTTTTCCGCCGACATTTACTCTAACTGTTCCAAAATCAGGATTTTCCTGAACAACTTCACCGAATTTAGAACAATATTCAATTGCATTCCCGACATAAGTTATATCAATATCAAAAGATTTTCTCCCCAAAAGTTCATCACGGACAACTCCGCCAATATAAAATAATTTATTTGAAGTATCCTTTATATTGATGATGTTCATATCAAGTATTTTAGCGTAAAATGTATAAATAAACAAGGTAATAGAAGACCGGACTAAAAGAGGTCAGAGGTCAGCTGATTTAATATTAAGTGCTAAACACAAAATTATTTATTAAACAGCCTGCCATCTTGCCCTCTGAGCATCCGAAAATCTATAATAAGGAGAACACATGCTACAGGAAGCATCACGCGCAATAAATTCAGCATTTAACAACAGTTTTATAAAAAAATTAAGCCAATATCTTCACGACTGTGTAAGAGAAGAAGTCAAAAGCTCAACTTTTAGAAACCTAAAAGGAGACAAAGACAACAAATGGATTTTTCTGAAAGGAGAAGAACAGCTATTTTCAACAGGTGCTGAATATATTTCACTTGAAGGCAGCGATCCAAAACTTACTGAATTAATGATACAAAGTGATCTTGGGCAAAAAGATAAATATCTTATATACGGTTATTTATTCTTAGTCGGCAAAAGTTCAAAATCTAAAAAACATAATGAATTTTTAACACCGCTTTTATACATGCCCTGTAAACTTGAAAGAAACGGTGTAAACATAAACTGTCTACCGCTTGACGAAGTTTTGTCCCTAAACACAGGTGCACTAGCAGCACTTATGCGCAAAAACGATGATGAAGATGAAGTTGATATTCTTCTTGAAGGTATTCTGGATGTAGTTCCTGATCTGCCGATTACAAAAGACAAACTTGACATCTTTTTAACAACTTTAAAATCTCTCGTCCCTGAAATCGAAATTGCAGAAGATATAGGAGATTATAAAGAAGATGATAACATTTCAAAAACAAAAGATTTTTATAAAGAAAAAATTGACGGTGAAAATTTAGACGAAATTATCGAAGAAGAAACAGAACAAGAAAAACAAAAAGTTAAACTGGAAAAAATCGCCGTCACATATCAAAGTGCAATCATATTAACAAAACGTCCATCAGTAACAGCAGGCGTATTACATGAATTGACACAAATTGCTGAAAAGCCTTCAGGAATATACAGAGAAACAGCACTGAATATAATTAATGAAGAATATGCACAAAGCAAAGAAAAATCAGTTCCACTTAAGGATATGAATAAAATAACTGACTTTTATCCTATAACACCCCTCTCTTTAAGCGACAGCCAGCTCCAAGTAATAAAAAACATTGATAACAGCAAATTTGTAGCAGTACAAGGACCTCCAGGAACAGGTAAATCACAAACAATTGTAAACCTTGTAGCTCACTTGGTTGCAAACGGGAAAACAGTTTTGGTTGCATCACGAATGGATAAAGCAGTTGATGTTGTGGCAGAACGTTTAAATGACCTAGGCGCAAGCCACATGGCTCTCAGAGCAGGCCGTTTAAATTACCAAAGACAATTGAGTGAAGAATTAAATAACTTGCTTTCCCAAAACAGCGATTTAGACGAAAATGTCGAAGACATCTTGCTTGTCGATACAAAAGATATGAAAGATCATCTTGATATGCTTAAAAATATGGAAGTTAAATCAGAAACCATAATTAAGCTTGAAAAAGATTGGCACGACAAATTGCTGGAAGTAGAAGAACAAGAAAAAATCTTAGGCAAAAAAGAATTTATTAAAAAAAGTCTTAAAAAAGGTGAAATAGATATTATTGCAGGAATTATCAAAATTCTTGAAAGTAATATGGAAAAAGCAGGTTTTATATCAAAAATCGCGAATTTTACAAGTCTCGGACAACTAAAAAAAATCCTTAATGTAAAAGACTTTGATGTAAATTATGAAAATTTAGGCAAATTAAAACAAGAGCTTGATTTTGCAAATATGGAATGGTCTTTAAGAAAAATCGAAGCCGATATTCAAAAAACAGGTAATCTCCACATGTTATCGGAACAAATCCGTACAATGAAACGTAAGCAAAAAACTCTTGCCATAAATATATTAAAAAATAAACGCAGAGAAGCACTAAAAAGTTTGTTGAGAGATGAAAATAAACGCAGAAGACTAAAAGTTCACAGCAAATCACTTGTAACAAACAGAAAACGTCTGCAAACCAACATCTTGGAAGAAGAAGATTTCAGACCGTTATTAGAAGCATTTCCATGCTGGTGCGTAACAACTTATGCTGTTTCAGATTCACTTCCCCTGAAACCAGGTCTGTTTGATGTTGCAATTATAGATGAAGCATCTCAATGTGATATAGCGAGCTGCTTTCCAATACTTTTCCGCGCGAAACGTGCCGTAATCGTGGGGGATGACAAACAATTACCACACCTTTCATTCTTGGAAAAAGCAAAAGAACAATCTTTCTTAAGCCAATACGGAATCCCGGATAAATACCAGCTTATGTGGCGTTTCAGAACAAATTCAATGTTCGATTTGGCAGATTATTATTCAATGAATTCAGTTATGCTTGACGAACATTTCAGAAGTCTTCCGCCAATTATAAACTTCTCAAATCATGAATTTTATAATGACAGAATTCGTGTAATGAGAAAAGATAAACCTGATGAAAATGTTTTAGAACTTGTTGAAGTTTTAGACGGAAAAGTAGATTTCGATGCTACAAGAAACTTGCCGGAAATCGAAGCAGTTGTGAAAAGATTACATGAAATAATTATTGAAGATGAAAGACAAAATCCCGATAATCCTGTATCTGTCGGCATAATTTCACCGTTCAGAGCACAAGTGGAACAATTAAAAGTTTCTGTCTCAAAGGTTTTGTCAGATTACATGATTAAAAAGCACCAAATAGAAATCGGTACAGCTCATACTTTCCAAGGTGATGAACGAGATATAATGCTGATTTCTTGGGCTTTTGCAGATAACAGTTACATGCAAAGTTTAACATTCTTACAAAAACCAAACTTGTTTAACGTTGCAATTACACGTGGAAGAAATAAAGTTATAAACTTTATCTCACGAAATCCAAATGAACTTCCTGAAGGGCATTTCAGAAATTATATTTCTTATATGCAATTATATAAAGACCGCAAACAAGCAATGTTATCTGGTGATATTGATGAAAATGTTTACAAAAATACTCTGGAACGGGAAGTTGCTGAAAAAATAAGAGAACTCGGACATAGAGTCGTTGCAGGTTCAGATATTGCAGGATTGAATGCTGATTTACTTGTAGATGACAAATTTGTAATCGAAATTGACGGTGTTGATGACAAAATCAAATCTCACATTTCGAATATGAAAAAACAGGCAATAATAGAACGCTCAGGCTTTAAAGTAAAACGTATAACATTCAGAGAATGGCAATATTCACCAAAAGGATGCCTTGACAGGGTTCTGATTGAAGAATAGAAGATAATAAATCATCTTAATTGAATTTTTTATCATCAGAATATTTTTCATAATCTAATTTATTTTTTAGGAATATTGTCTTTAATGCTCCGTATTTATTATCTGAAGGTTCTAATTTTTGCGGTTTAACAAGAATTTGATGAACATCAGCACCATATTGATTAGGCCCTTTATGTTCACCATTTACATCTATAACGACAGTTGCACACCTTGTATCTGTTATAGTTATTGTTCCACCTGTATTAAATCCATTTTCATCTTTCTCTGGAGCTGTATACGTAAATGGATCACATGTACTTCTTATATTTCTAAAATATATTGAACTTCCATCCACCAATAACATTCTAGGGAAACCAAATTCCTCTTTCTTAACAGAACCTGTACCATCATTTGTAGCTTTCCCTAACTTAACATAATATTGTTCTCCACATCCTTTTCCGGATGCAGTACAAACTCTGGCTCCGTTATAATAATTAGCAATATCTTTAATTACACTCTCTACAGTTCGACCTGATGTAGCAAAAATCGGAGAATAATCAACGTATTCATTTTCAGCCATCATTCTGTTAAGAACATTCAAAAAATTTGAATAGCTTTTTTTAGCTTGGTTTATCAAGACCTGCTCTTTATAACTTTGAATCAATGACGGCATAGTCATTGCAGCGACTACACCTATAATACCCAATGTTATTAAAACCTCAGCTAAAGTAAATCCTAATTTTCGTTTATCTAATTTATTATTATAAAAATTTTCAAAAGTTTTATAAGACTTAAATTGACTGCCAGAGCCTAAAAATGCCCCCCCCCCGACATTTGTTCATTATCAAATAATCTTCTCATAATATACTCCTTGTCATCTTAATTACATATACAATTTTAACATACAATGCAGAATATTTCAACCAAATAAAAAGCTCCTTTTAAAAAGGAGCTTTACATCACTATATAGTTTATTACGTTATTATTTAACCTCTTTAATAACAATTGAAGCATTTTGCCCGCCAAATCCAAATGAATTTGACAATGCAACATGAATATCAGCTTTTCTTGCTTTATGCGGAACATAATCAAGATTTCCAACTTTTTCATCTTGATTATCAAGGTTAATAGTCGGAGGTACAATATGCTCATTAATAACTTTTACGCAAGCTATACATTCGACAGCACCTGTTGCACCTAATAAATGACCATGCATTGATTTTGTTGAACTTACTAATAATTTTTTATTAGTATTCTTATCACCGAACAAGCCTTCAATAGCTTTTGATTCAGCTATATCACCCAAACCTGTACTTGTTCCGTGAGCATTAATATAGTCAACATCTTCAGGTTTTAAACCTGCATCATCTAAAGCAAATTGCATAGAATGAGTTGCACCTTTACCCTCAGGATCAGGAGCTACAACATCATAAGCATCTGCAGTTTGACCATAACCAACTACTTCGCCATAAATTTTTGCACCGCGTTTTTTAGCATGTTCGTATTCTTCTAAAATAAGAACTCCTGCACCTTCAGACATAACAAAACCGTCTCTTTCCACATCCCAAGGACGAGAAGCTTTAGTAGGTTCGTCATTTCGTTTTGACAACGTTCTTGCACTTGAAAATGCACCGATACCGACATCACAAATAGTAGCTTCACAACCGCCGGCAACCATAATATCAGCGTCTCCGTATTGAATAGAACGGAATGCATCACCAACAGTATGAGTACCTGTTGCACAAGCTGAAACAACAACTTTATTCAAGCCTTTAAAACCGTATTTCATAGAAATACGACCTGATGCCATATTTACAATCATCATAGGAATTGTAAACGGTGAACATTTATTAGGTCCTTTTTCAAGAATTCTTACATGATTTTCTTCAAAAGTTCTGAAACCACCGGCAGCAGAACTTACCATAACGCCTATTTTATAAGGGTCAACATCATGGACTTCTTCCAGTTTTGCATCTTTAATCGCTTCATCAGCAGCAATCATTGCAAACTGAATATATCTGTCCATTTTTTTAGCTTCTTTAGGATCCAGATATTCTTCAGGATTAAAATTTTTTACTTCGCCAGAAATTTTAACGACGTGTTTAGAAATATCAATAAGCTCAGAGGTGCTTATTCCACTTTTCCCTTCAACAAGACTGTTCCAAAATTTATCAACGCCGACACCAAACGGTGTAACAGCTCCAAGTCCTGTGATAACTACTCTTCTTTTTGTCATCTCTTTACCTTTTTAAAACTATCTTTTAATAAATATACGAGGGGAAAATTAATATTAAATTTTCGCCCCCGCATAAAATTAGTTAGCAGCGTTAATAGTTAACGCCAAATGTTATCTATTTGCTGTGAGCATCAATGTAGTTAACAGCATCTTGAACTGTTTGAATTTTTTCAGCTTCTTCATCAGGAATTTCGCATCCAAATTCTTCTTCAAAAGCCATTACTAATTCAACAGTATCTAATGAATCAGCGCCTAAATCAGCTGTAAAGCTAGCTTCTGGAGTAACTAAAGCTTCATCAACGCTTAATTGATCTACAACTACTTTTTTTACTTTTTCAAATGTACTCATTTCTAATTTCCTCATAATTTATTACTATACTATTTGTTCTCTAATATTATACTTAGAGCAAAAATTTTTTGCAAGGAATTTACAATCCTGTGCCCATTTTGTTAAAAATCTTTACTTTTTTAACATGGCGAATTATATGATTAAAGCCCCTGCAACTTCGATTGCTTGACCTGAAACATAATCTGCATCTAGAGCTAAATATTTAACAGTTTTAGCGATATCTTCAGGAGTGCCTAATCTCTTCATAGGAATAGCTTTCAAGTATTCTTCGATATTAGGAAGATTTGCTGTCATTGCTGTTTGAATAAAGCCTGGGCATACTGCATTTACTCTGATATTTCTTGAACCAAATTCTTTAGCTAAAGTTTTTGTCAAACCTACCAAACCTGCTTTTGATGCAGAATAATTTGCCTGACCAGGGTTACCGTGCAAACCTACAACACTTGACATATTGATAATTGAACCTTGACGAGCTTTCATCATATATTTAATAACAGCATGAGTTACGCAATATGCACTTGTAAGGTTAATTTTAATAACTCTTTCCCACTGTTCCATATCCATTCTTATGAACAAACCGTCTTTTGTAATACCTGCATTGTTTAACAATACATCAATTTTGCCGTGTTCTGCAATCATTTTATCAACATTTTCCTGAACTGCTACAGGATCTGAAACATCAAATCTGTAAAAATATGCATTAGCGCCTAACGCTTTTATTTCATCAAGAGCCGGCTGAGCCTTTTCTGCTTCACAAATATCATTAATAATAATGTCGCATCCTGCTTTTGCAAGTTCTTTAGCGCAAGCTAAACCGATACCGCGAGAACCGCCTGTAATCAATGCAATTTTCTTTTCTGTCATTAATTTTCTCCTTATTTCTTGTCTGAGGCATAACCCCAAAAACTAATATTTTATACACAAATTAATTCTTCTTTTAAAGATGAAATTGTAGCATCTAATGATGCTTTATCATAAATATTAAATACCTTTGCATCAGGTGCAATTTTTTTGTTAAGACCTGCAAGAACCTTACCGGGACCTATTTCAACAAAAATTTCAACACCTTCAGATACCATCTTTTGAATTGTCTGAGTCCAGTGAACTGATGAATAAATTTGTTTTGGCATTTTTAATCTAAAATCAGAACTTTCTGTTGTTGCAGAAGCATCAACATTTGTCATAACAGGGATTTGGGCATTATGTAAATCAAGAGAATTTACAAAACCTTCAAATTCATGACCTGCATTTTCCATAAATTTAGAATGGAAAGCTCCGGACACTGCCAATGGTACAACCCTTCTTGCACCTTTTGCAAGTAATAATTCTCCTGCCTTTGCAACTGCAGATTTATCACCTGTAATTACAACCTGAGCGGGTGAATTATAATTTGCAACATCTACATAACCAATTTGAGATGCTTCTTTTAAAGCTTCTTCTAAAGCACCTTCTGGAGCATTTAAAATAGCAGACATTGCTCCGCCATGAGTTGAACCCATCAAATCTGCTCTTTTTTGAATAGCTTTTAAAGTAGTTTCCAATGACATTACACCTGCTTCATACATTGCACAATATTCTCCCAAAGAATGACCTGCAACAAAATCAGGTTTAATATCCAATTGAGATTTTAAAGCTTCTAAAGCTGCAATTGACATAGTCACAATACAAGGCTGAGTATTAACTGTTTGTTTCAGTGCATCTTCAGGCCCTTCAAAACACAATGTTGTAATACTTTTCCCTAAAACTTTATCTGCTGTATCAAAAACTGATTTTGAACTTTCATAAGTATCATACAAATCTTTTCCCATGCCGACAGCTTGAGACCCTTGTCCCGGAAAAAGAAACGCAACTTTTTTTGTCATAACTTACTCCTTATCTAAATTTTTAGAAGATTTTGTAAAAACATCATTATTCAATAAACCGATTTTTTCTTTACAAAATTCACATTCTACCTTTAACGGTTTACAAGAATAAACTGTATCTTTTTTATACTGTTTAGCTCTAGCGATTTTTGCAGGATCTCCATGGTATAAAACATCTTTAAAACCGCTTAATTTAGAAATATTTGACTTTATTCCTTTTACACTGCCAATACCCATCTAGCAAATCCCCTCACGAAGTCTTACAATTGCACCACCCCAAGTCATACCTGCGCCAAAACCGCAAAGTACGGCAGTTGTTCCAAGTTTCACATTCCCTTTTTCAACACTTTCTGCCAGAGCAATAGGAATTGAAGCTGCTGATGTGTTACCGTAGTATTTGATATTTGTAACCACTTTATCATCAGAATATCCTAATCTTTCTTGAACGGCTTGAATAATTCTAATATTTGCCTGATGCGGAATTAAATAATCAATATCTTCAGCTTTTAAACCTGCATTTGTAATCAAATCTTCTACATAATGAGGAAGAATTTTGGCAACAAATGTATATACACCGCGTCCGTTCATTCTTATTCCTTTAGGTTTTTCTTCATATTGTTCAACCAAAGGACAATTTTTACCGTCAAATGATAATTCAATTAAATTACCATAATTACCGTCAGCTTTAATATCAATCGCAATAATATCATCAATACCGTCTTCTGCCTGAGTAACTACCATTGCACCTGCGCCGTCACCAAATAAAATTGACGTTGATCTGTCTTCCCAGTTTACTAAACGTGAATTGTTATCTGTTGCAACCAGCAAAATATTTTTATACATTCCTGATGCAATATAAGCTCTTGCAATACTTAAAGCATAAATTAATCCTGAGCATGCTGCAGTAATATCAAACGCCGGAATTTGAGCTTTTATACCTAATCTTTGATGGATATGACAAGCTATAGCAGGATATAAATCAGGAGGTGCTGAAGATGCTGCAACAATTAAATCGATATCATCAGGATTCATTTTAGCTTTTTCCAAAGCCTTTTGAGCAGCTTCCAAACCCAAATCTATTGCATTTTGTTCGCCTGAAACAACTCTTCTTTCTTTAATACCTGTACGAGTATAAATCCATTCATCTGATGTTTCATATAATTTAGTTAAATCATCATTTGTAATAACCGTTTCGGGTAAACTGTATCCGACCCCTGCAATTCTCAACGGAATTAATTTATCTGTCATATATTTTTATTCCTCATAAAACTTAGCTATTTTTTCGTTTACACCTGTTTCTACAGCGTGTTTTGCAACTCTTACGGCATTTTTGATTGCATAAGCCTTACTTCTGCCATGAGAAATTACGGTAATACCCTTAACTCCCAAAAGTAATGCTCCGCCAAATTCTTCATAATTTATCTTTGTATAAATTCTTTTCATAAATGGTTTTGCAAGCAAACCAATAACTTTTCCGAGAATATCTGCCTTAAATTCTTGTTTTAACATTCTGAATAACATTTGAGATGTGCCTTCAGTAACCTTTAATGCAACGTTACCGACAAAACCGTCACAAACTACAACATCGCAAACACTCAAGAAAATTTCTTTCCCTTCAATATTTCCAACAAAATTCAATTTGTCTTGTTGTTCTTCCAACAATTTATATGTTGCCTGAGCAAGTTCATTTCCCTTGCCGGCTTCTTCACCGATATTTAAAACTCCGACTCTCGGGTGTTCAATTCCCAAAACATTTTTTGAAAAAGTAGCACCCATAATAGCAAATTGATGAAGCATTTCAGGAGTACAATTACTATTTGCACCGCCGTCTATAACTACAATCGGTTTTTTAATAGTAGGAAGAGTAACTGCAATTGCAGGTCTGTCAATACCTGGAATTCTTCCTAATCCGAATAAACTTGATGCCATTGCAGCACCTGTTGAACCTGCTGCAACAACCGCATCAGAACTTCCTTGAGCCACAGCATCTACTGCCAAGACTATAGATGATTTTTTCTTTTTACGAATAGCTTGTCCAGGAGCTTCACCCATTTCAATAACTTCAGAAGCATGTGTGATTTTTATATCAAGTTTAGACGTATCAATTTTAATACGGTATTTTGCGGCTCCGCCTTTTCCATAATCGGTCATAAAACCTTCATGAGTAATCTTGTCAAGTTCTTGTTCTATTCTGTCTTGTTTACCGACAAGTTCAATTGCCACACCATATTCTTTAGCTGCCCAAACAGCCCCTGCCACAATTTCATGAGGTGCGTGATCACCGCCCATTGCATCTATCGCTATTCTTGTCATCTTATCCCTCTCAAATCTAGTTTAACGGTTGAAAAGTGAATGGTTGAAAGGTTTAGTTATCTCCCAACCATTCAATAAAGAAAGTTATTTTTCTTCTGTTTCGGAAGTTTCTTCTTCAGCTTTTACTTCTTGTGAAGCTGTTTCGGATTTAACTTCTTCTACTTTAGGTTCTTCAGCTTTTGCTGCTTTTTTAGTTGATTTTTTAGCAGGTTTCTTTTCTTCTTTTACTGCTGTTTCTTCAACTTTGTCTTTCAAGCTTACAGGTTTTCCTTTATATGTTCCGCAAGCTGTACATACTGTGTGAGTTAATACTGTTGCTCCGCAGTTAGGACATTTTGTTGTTTCCGGTTTTGTTGCTTTCCAGTTACTTCTTCTGTGTCCTTGTGCTGAGTGTCCTGTTCTTTTCTTAGGTACTGCCATTTTTCTTTTTCCTTTTTATTTTCTTATACTACTTATATTTCTTACTTATCTTCGATTTTAATGTTTTTAAAGACATCTAATCTCGGATCGGATAAATTTTCTTCTTTCAAAAATTTATCCCCATTACAATTTATACCACAAACTTTTTTATTTGGTAAATTTAATATTACAGATTGATACAATAAGTCATAAATATCTATTTCATCTTCGCCGTTCAAATCTGTTACAAACTGACCGTCTTTAAGTTCGAATTCTTGACCGTAATCCTCTAATAGACGCTTTTTGGCAAACATTTCATCTATTTGAAAATCAAGTTTATATTCATATTCTTTTAAACATAAATCACATTCAAGTTTTACAATTCCCTTAACATTTCCTGTAATTTCTATGAATTCTCCGAGAGATTTTATTTTCAAATCAGAAGTTATAGGGGTGATGCAATTTATTCCTTCAATTTTATCTTCAAAATGAAAATCAATTTCTTTTGACGAAGAGCTTTCCAAATCTTCGATTGAAATTTTGTGATTCATAACGAATTTATCCTACATATTGTTCTTCTTGAATTGCTAAAGCTGCAATTTGATTAGATATAAAACATACTTTTTTCAAAGGTCCCAATGTATCTTTTTCAATTAAAGTTGCAGCAGTACTTTTGATTGCCTGTTGAAGTTCTGCATAAAGTTCATCCGGTTTTTCAACATACAAAACCAAAGGTGCTGTTGAACCTTTCAAAAATACCAAAACTGAAGTTCTTTTCTTAATATTTTGAGCATTAAATTGTTGTGCCATTTCCACACTCCTTTTATAAATTTTAACAAGTATAATGAATTATAACTTAAAAGCTTATGTATTGTCAATTTTATAAAAAAAAGACAGGATTTATAAAAAATCCTGTCTTTTTCTTTTTTATAATAAATTATTAATGTACTGATGATAATTTCATAGTTTTTTCTATAATTTCATTTAAGCTTTCTGCTTTTAGTGAAGCACCGCCGATTAAAGCTCCGTCAATATCTGATTTAGACATTTGTTCTTCAATTGTTGACGGTTTAACTGATCCGCCGTATAGAATTCTGATAGAATCAGCTGCATCAGCTCCTGCAACTTCTTTTACTACACTTCTAATCATAGCAATTACTCTGTTAGCTTCATCTGCATCACAAGTTTTACCAGTTCCGATAGCCCAGATTGGTTCATAAGCGATAACTGATTTTGCTACATCTTCTGAAGAAATACCTTCTAATGCTGCTTTAATTTGAGATGCAATATGAGAATCTGTAACGCCGGCTTCTCTTTGTTCTAAAGTTTCACCACAGCAGATGATAGGAATTAATCCGCCTGCTAAAATAGCTTTTGCTTTTTTGTTAATCATTTCATCTGTTTCTGAGAAATATTGTCTTCTTTCAGAGTGACCGATAATTACATAATCGCAGCCTGCATCTTTTAACATTTCTACAGAAATTTCACCTGTGTAAGCACCTGATTTTTCCCAGTGGCAGTTTTGACCTGCGATAGAAATTTTGTTACCGCCGCAGCCGCAATCACATCTAACTGCTTCTACTGCTGCAATTGATGTAAATACTGGGGCAATTACAATTGTAGGTAATTGAACTGCTGTGTAATCTTTTACAAAATTTTTAACACCTTCAAAAACTTCTTTAGCTTCTGAACGGCATAAATTCATTTTCCAGTTTCCTGCAATAATAGGTTTTCTAGACATAATATTCTCTCCTTTTTTTGAATACAATTAACATGTTCAATTATATGAGGAAAATATTTTATTGCAATTTTTTCATGCTAAAATAAAATATATGTTCACAGGGATTGTAGAAGAAACAGGATTTATAAAAAGCTTTGACGGACACAAACTTATCGTTGAATGTTCAAAGGTTTTAGAAAACACTCAAATCGGTGACAGCATAGCAATTGATGGCTGTTGTCAGACTGTTGTTGCAATGAGTTCAAATTCTTTCAGTGCTGATGTAAGTGCTGAAACTTTGAAAATCACAAAAGGTTTTAAAACAGGTGAATGCGTAAACCTTGAAAGAGCATTACTTCCACAAGGTTTAATTGAAAATGTTTCCGCTACCGGCAACGAAAGCTACCGACCAACCAGAATGGGCGGTCATATTGTACAAGGGCATATTGACGGTACAGGGAAATATTTAGGAAATATGACTTTTGAAGTTTCAAAAGAATTAGACAAATATATTGTATACAAAGGTTCAATTGCCATAAACGGGGTTAGCTTAACCGTTTCTAAAAGCCAAAATAATACATTCACCGTCGCAATTATCCCGCATACATTAGAAAATACCAATCTTAAATATCTTAAAACAGGTGATTTAGTAAATATTGAAACAGATATTTTAGGCAGATATGTTGAAAAATTTTTATCAACGAAAAATAATAATATTACGGAAGATTTTTTGAAAGAAAACGGGTTTATATAAAATGGAAAATTTTAAATTTGATAGCATAGAAGCTGCTCTGGAAGATTTTAAAAACGGAAAAATGATTATCGTTGCAGATGATGAAGACAGAGAAAATGAAGGTGATTTGATTTGTTCAGGGCAAATGGTAACACCTGAAATTATAAAATTTATGGCAGAAAATGCAAAAGGGTTAATCTGTCTTGCAATTTCCCATGAAATTGCTGAAAAAATGAATTTACCTCAAATGGTAGAGCAAAACAGCGAATCTATGAAAACAGCTTTTACCATAAGCATTGATGCAGCGGAAAAATTTGGTGTAACAACAGGGATTTCCGCATTTGACAGAGCAAAGACAATTGAAGTATGTATAGCTCCTGATGCACAACCATCGGATTTACGCCGTCCGGGACACATGTTTCCTTGCGTTGCAAGAAAAGGCGGGGTATTAACACGCACAGGTCATACAGAAGCTGTTGTTGATTTAGCAAAATTATGCGGGCATATTCCTGCAGGACCGATGTGTGAAATTATGGGCAAAGACGGTCACATGGCAAAACGTGATGAATTATATGAATTTGCTCAAAAACATGGGATTAAATTTATTTCAGTTGCGGAATTAATTGCCTATCGTTTAAAATTAGAAAAAATCGTTACGAAAGAAGCAGAAGCACATCTTCCTACACAATTCGGGGAATTTGAAATCTACGGTTACGTAAACCATATTACAGGACAGGAAAGTGTCGCATTAGTAAAAGATGATGATTCTGATAAAATTCCTCTAATTCGTGTACACAGTGAATGCTTAACAGGAGATATTTTCCACAGCTTAAAATGTGATTGTAATTATCAATTGCACAGTGCACTCCAGATGATTAACGAATACGGTAAAGGTGCACTTATATATATGAAAGGGCATGAAGGAAGAGGGATAGGCATTATCAATAAAATTAAAGCATATCACCTGCAGGAAGAAGGACAAGATACTGTAGAAGCAAATATTTCTTTAGGTTTTAAAGCTGACTTAAGAGATTATGGTATGGGAGCACAAATTATAAGAGATTTAGGGTTTAACAACTTTAATCTCATAACAAACAATCCGAAAAAAATCATCGGTTTGAAGGGTTACGGATTAACTGTACATGATATAGTTAAAATACCCCCATATATAAATAAATTTAATAAAAAATATATGGAAACAAAAAAAGATAAAATGCATCACATGCTTTAATTAAATAAGGAATTAAGAAATGGCTATTGATAACAACAACTTTGAAGCAAGATTATTAACAAAAGATGACTATAAAGGATTTGTAACAGTATACAATGATTTTAGAGACAGAGCTGTTGATGAATACAAGTTTGAACTTGAACCTTTAGGGTTTGACGACTTTATAGATGCAGTAGAAAAAAAACTTATTGAATGTCTTGTACTTTTTGATAATACAATTCCTGTTGCATTTCTTGTTTATACGACAGCTATATCAGAAGCTATTGAATTAAATATCATTCATTCCTTTAAAATGGAAAATATGGTTGAGAGAGGAATGTACTTGATTAAAAAATTTCTTGAACTTACAAAAGCAGAAAGATATGATAAAGTAGTTTGCTACCCGATGCTTGGAGAACAAAAAAATCTTATCGGAGATATTGCCCGTTACGGTTTTAAATTTGTAGGTATAGCTGTTTTAAGATTTATGATGACAGGAACAAATTCCAGAGATATTTTAAAAATTACTCAATTATCAGACCTTGATAATGAATATAAACTTGTAGATTGGCAAGATAAATATTTTGAAGATGCAATAGAAGTCGTCCAAGAAGGATTTGAAACTTCTGCAGATGCTTTGTTTGATCCCAGATTTAAGACCTCTGAAGGGACACGTGATATTATTACAAAAATAGTTAAAAATATTTATGCGGAATTTTTGCCTGAAGCTACAACCGTTATGCTTTATAACAATATTCCTGTCGGTTTTTGTTTCATGAATTTGACAGGCGGAAGAATTGCAAATATTCCGATTGTTGCTATAAGAAAAGAACATCAGGGCAAAGGCTTGTCAAAACACATGTTGAAAAAATCCGTTGAAACACTAATTCGTATGGCAGATAATGGTGAACGTCCGATTAGTGAAGTTAATACAACAACTGAAACCAATAATTTCCAAGCATTAAAAATGTACAGACATCTTGGATTTAAAGAAGATTATAATTATCCTCAAGCATATCTTCCGGTTAAAGATTAATTTTTTAATTATTTCTTATACGCTGGACAAAGATTAAAAAATCATTATAATTAAAGCTATGGCAGAATTAAATTTGGGGCATTTAATTTCAAAATTTGTTAATTATCAAGCAATTAACAGTTCAAAAAATGCGGCTGTCAATAAGCCGTCACCTCAGCCATTCACACCTGCAGCACAACAAACATCACCGGCAAAAAGCATTTCAGGTTCAATTGCATCTCCTCAAATGGCAAACATGGCAGGAATTGACCAATCCGTTTATGTCAAAGACATGATGAATTTACCCAAAAATCTTAATGAACTGCTGTATATTTTACAAAGAAATATTACTCTGGCACAATTTAATCAGCAATTTGCTAATCAAATTGCAATGCAAAGAAATTCCCTGTCCCAAACACAAGCTCAAATTCTTGCACAACTGCAAGGCTTATCCCTTACAGAAGCTCAAAACATGCTGCTGACAGGCAATAAAGCCATTTTAAATCAGTTACAAAATTCTATTAGAAATCTTACAATCTCTGCAAACGGAATGATAAATCTTTCACAAATAGCTGCCATGATTCAAGCAAACGGGAAAGAAGCAATAGCAAAACTTATTACGGCAATGGCAAATTCCGCAAAACTTGGAATTACTGATCTCACCCAACTTAAAGACACAGCTAAATTAATAAATGCAAGTATTGCAGCCGCCTCCCAAAATGATTCGGCTCAAACAATGAAGCTTTTAATGCTTTTATACCTGCCATGGCTTCCTCTGCAAGAAGGTGTCGGTTTTGATTTGGATATTGAAGCCGGTCAAAATAATGACGGCTCGGACAGTATTCTTGTAATAACCATTACAACCCTAAATTACGGCAATGTAATTGCAACATTAATTTTAGAAAGCTCAAATTCTGTTCACGTAAATATTGAATGTGTTAAAGAATTTCCAAAAGAAGAACTTTTAATGCGTATAGAAGGAGATGAAAAACATTACTCTATTGAATCCGTTGTCTCATTTGCGACTTCTTCTCAAACTACAGTGAACAATGAACAAGAAAAACCACAAGCAAAAATAAATATGAACAATACCAACGAAATTAATCCTTATCTGCTTTTAATGTCACATACCATAATAAGGCATGTTATAGAAATTGACAAAAACACTTCAAAAGGTGTAATATCACATATAGATTAAATTATAAATAAAATTTGAGATTGATTATCGGGAGGAAATAACAATGAAATTTGTACACATTATGATTAGAGTAAAAAATATTGATGAATCAATGAAATTTTATACAGAGTTGCTCAATCTCAACAGAACCCATGAAGTTCAACTTGATGACTGTACATTATATTACTTAAGCGATGAAGACGGTCAAACACAAATTGAAATGACTTACAACAAAGAAACTCCGAAAGAAGGTTACAAACAAGGCAACGCATTTGGACATCTCGCATTTGAAACAAAATCAATACAAGAATTTACCGAAAGAATGCAAAAATGCGGTTATAAATATATTTATGAACCATATTTCATGCCGGAAATAAACATGTACATTGCATTTTTAAAAGATCCTGACGGAAATGAAATAGAAATTATGGCTAAGAATTAAAAAAAAGGAGTAATTAAATTACTCCTTTTTATTTTAATAATTCCAAACTGTTTAATTTCTGATTTATTTCATTCATCAAATTAACATCATCAGTTTGACGTGCATAACTTTGGGCTTTTGTCAAAAGACTTATTGATTTTGAAATATTGCTGTGTTCAACCATAATATCAGCTGCTTTTGTGTAATATTGAGCTGTTTTCAAAGGAGATTCGGCATCGGAATAATGTTTAACGGCTTTAGAATATGATTTCAGAGCGTTTTGAGAATCGCCAAATTTTTCATAAGCATCTCCCATACTTGCTGATACAAAACCTTTAATCTTTGAATTATCTATTTGCGATGCTAAATCATCTGCAATGGAATAATATTGCATTGCTTCATCTTCATACATATCAGTAAAAATATTACCCATTTTGGTCAAAGATGTTGATTGAGCCGCAAGATTTTCCGCTTCACCGGCGAAAGAAATTGAACTAAAATAGTGATTTAATGCAGGTTTAATTTGATTAACATCATCATAAATCTGAGCCATTGAATAATGAGCTTTAGTTTTTACATTATTATCGGTTGTATTTTGCAATGATTGATTATAACTTGTCAAAGCTTGAGCATAATAATCATGATCATCATAAATTCTCCCGACTTCATAATAAATTTTTGATTTAGTTTCGTTATCACCGACTTCGTCTGCTCTTTGTAATGCTTTTTGAAAAGTAGCTATTGCTTTTTCGGGCTGGTTTGCATAAGCAAGTTTTTTAGATTGAATAAATAATGATTTCAACTCTTTATCCTGAGGAATAAGAGAAACTACTTTTGAATTTGTGTCTATTTCTTGCTGTAAAGGTTCTTTAACAGTGTCATTTACAGTAGTTTTACTTTCGGATTTTTCGGCTTGTTCAGTGCTTCCTTGAGGGAATTTTACTAAAAATTGGGGATTAATATCGTTTTCATTGTATTTAAAATCTATTTGCTGCAAAAACAAAGCATCAACCCAATTTTCAACAACTTTAGAATCTTTATTAAGCGTTTGAGAAATATAACCATCAAGAATTGTAGATGCATTTTTTAAATTAGATTTAACAAGTTTTGTATTCGGATTGTCTTTTTTTACTTGAGATTCAACAAGCGAAAGATAGCCGTTAACTTCCTCTTTCAAATCATCAGGAGTTCCTATTGCTGCGGCAGTATTTTTAAAATCTTTAAGAATTTGTGCAATATTTATAACAGTACTACGACCTGAAAGAGTTTTGGTCGGAGTAACATCTTGTGTTTCGGCAGTTGTTGTTTGGGGAGTTACGCGAATATTTCTGGACTGCACCTGACTTTGGATTTGAGAACGCATTTGTCTCCAGTCAATTTGCTCTCCGTTATTTTGAGTGTAGGCAGGAGTGTAAGAAGGTCTTTTTTGTTCAACATATTGGAGACCTTTGCTTTTTGAATTTTGGTCAGCTTGCTCTTCGCGTTGAACATAAGCTGAAGACGCATTTTTATCTTCATCTTGTTTTTTCTTTACAAGACTTCTTCCGTCTTTATTCAAATAAGGTCGCTGAAATATACCGTTTAACACAAATTCTACCCTCTGGTATTTTAACTATATACTAAAACCTGCTATCTTTCGTCATACTTTCGTATGAAATCTACACGTTTTATTTAAGGTTTTTTGTCATAAAGTCAAAACATGGTAATATATTTATATGGAAAAGATTTTTTTAAAGACATCAGACGGAATAAAACTTGCACTTAATCATTACAAAACGAACCACAATGAGGTTGTAATCATTGTACACGGCTGGTTTATGACCAAAGATAGCAATGCTTTTTCAAATCTAGCAAAAGATTTTTCCGAATATTTTGATGTAATAACTTTTGATTGCAGAGGTCACGGAAAAAGTTCAGGGTTTTATACTTTCACAAAGAAAGAAAATATCGATTTAAAAACAGTAATAGATTATGCAAAAAAACAATATGAAAAAATTAACCTTATCGGATTTTCACTCGGAGGAGCAATAGTTTTAATTCACAATGCACTTTATAATGATACTGATAAAATTATTGCGGTTTCTGCACCGTCTGATTTTAACAAAATCGAAAACCAGATGTGGAAAAAAGAAGCTTGGCTGCCTACTTTACAAAAATGCGAATTCAGACGCTGGTTTTCAATTCGACCGTCTTTATTATATTTAACTTTGCATTCTAAAATCAAACCGATAGATATTATAAAACATGTAAAAGCACCAACACTTTTTATAGCAGGCACAAAAGATCCGACAGTGCATCTTTGGCACACAGAAAAACTCTATAATGAAGCTGTATGTGAAAAGCAATTTAAAATAATTGACGGGATTCATGCAGAAGACTTGTATTTGCAAAATCCTGAAGAATTTATCGCAATATGCATTAATTGGCTAAAACAACCATCTCACAATTTTTGCAATCAAATTTCAACGGATACTTCTTCCCTTTCTCATCAATAAGAAACAGTTTTTCAGGAGATTTACACTTATTAAAAGCAAATTTCAAACAATGCTTTGTCCGCATCAATTCTGTTGGAAAAGCTCCGCTTTCTGCAGACATTTCACAAATCTCACAGCCGCAATTTTCATAAAATTCTTTTGCACTCTTATTATGAATATTTGCCCTATAATCAAGATTTACTGTTGGGAATTTAGTATATTTCAAAGATTTTTGAAATTCTCTTTTATAATTTTTTAAACGTTCATTCATCAAATCATCAAGTATATTACGACGAATTTCATTTATTTGAGATAACGGCATAAAAGGGATTTCTCCTATAATTTTTATATCTTGGACATAAAAATCACTATCACCAGTTTTTTTGAGTTGAGTTACAAAATTTTCTTTCATCTTGTCAGGATTTTTAGCCTTTTCACCTTTAGGCAAAGTCAGATTAACAGAATTTTCATCTTCATCAACAACTTTCAAAACCCCGTTTTTAAAAGAAAATTTTACCCCTATTTGACGTTTTATTTTGGAATTTTCAAGTTGTTTTTCAAACTTACTGTCAAAATTTCGATATATTTCAAGTCCGACAACAATTCCATCCATTTTGTTCGGGTAAATTTTATTTCCCTCAACCTTGTTTACAAGGCAACCACTGCCATTAAAATACAAACCGTCTTGAGAATTTATTCTTATAACAGCTTGACTTGCTGCAATTTTATCCTCCAAACCGCCAATTTCAAAATAATCTTTCCCGACTTTCGTAATTTTACCGAGTTTTTCGCCCAAAGATTTAGGGCTTTCAAAATTGAAACATCTTTTACGCCCATCTAAAAAGTAGTCGGTAAATCCTCTGTTAAAACTTTTTCTTACATCAGGTTCAAAATCTAAAAACACCTGACCTGATGATGTTTTAGATGCAAATTTATCGATTTCGCATCTGTAATATGCAACAACATTTTTCACATAATTTTCATCTTTTAAGCGTCCCTCAATCTTAAAAGATTTTACCCCCTCATCAATTAAGACTTTCAAATGACGAGAAGCATTAAAATCTTTCATACTCAAAAGATACTTATCCTTAGCAATTATATTTCCTTTTTCATCAATAAGAGTATATTTCTTACGACAAGCTTGAGCACACTCTCCTCTGTTTGCAGAACGTCCGCCAATATAATAGCTCATGTAACATTGTCCGCTGTATGAAACACACAAAGCTCCATGGATAAAAGTTTCAATCTCTGCATTTGTATTTTTGCAAATTTCTTTAATCTTTTCCAAAGAAAGTTCCCTTGCCAAAATTACGCGGGAAATTCCCATATCATCAAAGAATTTAACTTTCTCTAAAGTTCTGTTGTCACACTGTGTACTAGCATGGAGTACAATCGGAGGGAGTTTGCCCTCAACCGCAAGTTTAAAAATCCCCATATCCTGAACAATTATTGCATCAACTCCAATTTCGTAAAGTTTTTGGATTAACTTTTGAGCTTCAATAAGTTCATCATCAGTCAAAATAGTGTTCACCGTCACATGAACTTTTACATAAAATTTGTGAGCATAATCAACAATTTCTTTGATATCTTCTAATGAATTCGGAACTTTTTTACGCGCGCCAAAATTCTGTGCACCGATATATATTGCATCACAACCTGAATTTATTGCAGTTATTGCAGTTTTTTTATCCTTTGCAGGTGCTAAAAGTTCCGTTTTTTGTATCATAAATTAAAAAACCTAATTACATTCTAATATCTTCATAATCTATTCCTCCGAAATATTTTCCTATAAAATCGAAAAAAATATCTTTTTTAGGTTTTCCGGTTATAGAATCATATTTTGTTATAGAAGATACCGTTTTCCCGTCACTGTGAAAAAATACATCTTTTATTAACATATTAGTTGATTTTATAAATCTTGATTTACATCTTAATATATGATTACTGTCATAAACTTCTTTTACATAAGTTTTGGGTCTTGCGTTTTTTATTTTCATTCCAAAATTCTAACATAAAAGCACCCCCTTAAAATAAGAGGGTGCTCAAATTTTAATATATTTTTACAGAGGTTTCACTGAATTTCTGTAAATTGTTTCAATAACATCACGACCGTTTCCTGATGGTGCAATATCAATCAAACCGCTAAGTGAAGGAGTTGTATATACAAGATCTGTAAGTCTTTCAACATCAGCATCGGTAAATCCTTCATCTTCGAGTTTTTCTTTTACATCTACAGAGAATAACCAATCTTGAACAAGTTTAGCAGCCATGTCAGCTTCTGCAGGATCACCTGTTAATCCAGAAGCAATAGGAGCCAATATTTCTGCTAATACATGCGGTCTGTCTTTGTAAATTGTTTTAATAACAGCAGGTAAAAGAATTGCTAATCCCAAACCATGAGCCAATTCAGGTTTTACAGCACTCAACGGATGTTCAAGAGCATGTGTATAGTGTAACAATCCGTTATCGAAGCTTACACCACCCATCATAGCAGCATAAGCCAAGTAATAACGAGCTTCCAAATCGTCAGGATTTGCAATTGCTTTTGGTAAATATTTTGCAACCAATTCAATTACCTGTTTTGCTAACGAAATTGAATAAGGAGAAGCAACTGTTGATGTTGCTGCTTCTACAACATGGTTTACAGCATCTATTGAAACATATCTTGTCTGTTTTGGAGACAATTTTGTCATCAATTGAGGATCATCTATTGCATACATCGGATAAATACAATCATAAGCAATTGCAGGTTTGAAATTCTTTTCTAAATTGGTTACAACTGCAAATCTGTTTGTTTCTGTACCTGTTCCGTGTGTCAAATTAATTGATACAATAGGAGCTGCTTTTTCAGGTGTAAACGTAAAATCATATAATTCTTCTGCTGTTTTATCAGGATATTCTAATAAAATAGCAACAGATTTACCTGCATCTGTAGGTGAACCGCCGCCGATTGCAATAACAGCTTTTGCACCGAAATCTTTTGCAAGTTTTGTTGCATCATTTACATGATGAGTGTTAGGGTTTGGAGTAACTTCTGCATAATTTACGTATCCGATACCATGGTCTTTCAATGCTTTTTCTACATAATCCCAAGCACCTGTAGCTTTATAAGCATTTCTGCCTGACATTACAATTACTTTATCAATACCTTTTTCTTTTAAAACTTTAGCGATATCATCAATTTTTTTGATGGCACCAACACCAAAATAAACCGTAGTTCTTGTGCGAATTTCTTTAACTTCGTTAATGTTAATATCCTTTTCCCACATGATAAACTCTCCTTTCTTATCTCAATGACATTATAGAGTATGAAAGGAGCAATTGCAAGAACTATTTTACCTTTTTAAATTCAATTTCATAGCCTAAAACACCGGCAAGAAATTGAACTTCATCATATTTCATAGTACCTTTATTTAATTTTTGTGAGATACCATCAGCAGTGTACTTTTTATCGGATATTTTATTAGCCATTTCCGATAATTGTTTAATTGTTTTAGCCTCATTTAATAATAAAATTCTTAAATCTTTATTTACGCCCATTTTTTAATTATAACCTTATAGACAATTAATTGACAAATAGAAATATATTTGTTATTATATACGTATATTTTATCGTTTATACTTATTTATATACGTTGATATTTAAGAAAGGTTTGCATGCTTACAGCAAAAAAAAAACTAAAAATAGTAGAAGAACAAACTCTATTTATAGAAGCAATAAACAAAGTGCTGTATGATGCAATTATGCACACTGAAATTAGCACATACGGCGATTATCTTTCTTTATTAGAGTTGCAAAACAAAAGTTTAAACAAAATTATAGAACTGTTTTGAAATATTCAATCGTTTTCATCAAACCGTCACGAACATGAATTGTCGGCTCATAACCAAGTTTTTCTTTTGCCAAAGTCAAATCAGGTCTGCGCTGAGTAGGATCATCTGAAGGTAATGGTTTAAATACAATTTTAGATTTGGAATTTGCAAGCTCTATAATCATTTTTGCCAATTCTAAAATTGTATATTCTCCGTCATTTCCGACATTTACAGGTCCCATAAAATCTTCAGTATTCATTAATGTAATCATTCCGCGGACTAAATCATCAACATAACAGAAAGAACGAGTTTGAGAACCGTTACCATAGATTGTAATATCTTCGTTTTTTAAAGCTTGGATTATAAAATTAGAAACAACACGACCGTCATTTTGAGCCATTCTCGGCCCATAAGTATTAAATATTCTGATAATTCTTATATCAACTTTATGCTGCCTATGATAATCCATCATCAAAGCTTCTGCAACACGTTTACCTTCATCATAACAACTTCTAAGACCAATCGGATTAACATTACCCCAATAAGTTTCTTTTTGAGGATGAACTATCGGATCACCGTAAACTTCGCTTGTTGAAGCCTGTAAAATTTTTGCTTTTGTTTCATCTGCCAAATCAAGCATATTAGTTACACCGATAACATTGGTTTTAATTGTCTTTATCGCATTATATTGATAATGAACAGGACTTGCAGGACAAGCAAGATTATAAATTTGGTCAACTTCTAAAATAATCGGTTCTATAATATCATGTCTTATCAATTCAAATTCTTTATCATCCATTAAATGTTCAACATTTTTTCTTGAACCGGTAAAAAAATTATCAAGACAAATAACATGATTTCCCTGCTTAAGAAGTTTTTCACATAAATGTGAACCTATAAAACCAGCTCCGCCTGTTACTAAAATATTTTTCATAATGCCCTCTTTTTTATTTATTTTAACACAAAAAAAGCTCTCTGCAAAACAGAGAGCTTTTCTATATGTTTTTTGCGCTTATTTTTCATCTAAAGCTGCAACACCCGGTAATACTTTTCCTTCAATAAATTCAAGAGAAGCACCACCGCCTGTTGAAACGTGAGTGAAATCTTCTGCCTTAAAGTATTTTTTAGCGGCAGAAACAGAATCACCACCACCAATTACAGATACAGCACCATTTTTAGTTGCATCTACAATTGCTTGCAATACTGCTTTTGTACCTTCTGCAAATTTTGGATTTTCAAATGCACCAACAGGACCGTTCATCAAAATAGTTTTTGAATTTTTGATTACTTCTGCAAAAGCTTTTTGGCTTTCAGGACCTGCATCAACACCTTCAAATCCGTCAGGAATTTCGTTAATCGGAACAACTTTATTTGTACCGTTGCCTGAAAAATCGTCTGCAGCAAGAACATCTGTTGCCATAACAATTTTTACACCTTTATCAGCAGCCTTTTTCTCAATAGCTTTTGCAACTTCAATTTGGTCATCTTCACAAATTGAATTACCGATTTTACCGCCGTTAGCTTTTACAAATGTATAAGCCATACCGCCGCCGATAATCAAGTTATCTACTTTATCGATTAAATTTTCTAATACACCGATTTTAGAAGAAACTTTAGCGCCGCCAACAACTGCCGTAAATGGTCTTGTAGGATTGTCAAGAGCTTGAGATAAGCATCTGATTTCTTTTTCCATTAAAAGACCTGCAACTGCCGGTTTTAAAATATGAGCGACTTTTGCAGTTGAAGTATGTTTTCTGTGAGCTGCACCGAATGCATCGTTTACATAGAAATCACCCAATTTTGCAAGTTCTTCAGCAAAAGTCATATCATCATCTTTTGCTTCTTCAGCTTTGTAGTAACGAATGTTTTCCAACAAGGCTACTTGACCGTCTTTTAATGCTTCTAATTCTTTATCTGCGCCTTCACCTACAGGTGATTTTACAAATAATACATCTTCACCTAAAACTTTTGACATATATTTTGCAACAGGTTCTAATGTGAATTCAGCTTTCCATTCTCCTTTTGGTCTGCCTAAGTGAGCCATAAGAATTATTTTAGCTCCTTTTTCCTTCAATGCTTTAATTGTAGGAACAATAGCTTGAATTCTAGTGTCATCTGTTACATTGTGATTTTCGTCTAAAGGTACGTTAACATCTACTCTTACAAGAGCACGTTTTCCTTTAACGTCACCTAAATCATTAATTGATTTTTTCATATTTTCTCTCCTTTTTCGGTTTAAATAAACGGGGGGCTTTTCCCGTAAATAACCCGAGTTTTCATGTACTCGCAAAATTATCATACAAAAAACATAAAATTTATCCAAGTAACCAATTAAAAAATTTATTATTCATCATAATCTTATATTTGAGAAGAAAGGATTTATTAATATGAAGAAAAAAATTTTAGCAACATTCATTATAATAGGAGCTTTTGTCGGAGGGTATTCAATAAACAGTATAGCAGTTTCTAACACTGCACCTGAATATAAAATCGCAGTTGTTGATATCGCAACTATAATTAAAAATTCAAAAGAAATTAATGCATTAAAACTTGAACAGGAAAAACAAATGCAAAATATGCAATCAACTATAAACAAAGCGAGAGAAGAAATTTCCAAAGAAAAAGATCCGACAAAAATTGCTCAACTAGAAGAAAAATATCGAAATCAGATAAACAAAGAAAAACTGGCACTTGATGAATCATACAATAAAAAATTAACCGCAATAGATGATAAAATCAAAACAGCAGTTGTTGAAAAAGCACGTTCAATGCATTACAATATGGTTTTACCAAAAAATACCGTATTATTCGGCGGAGATGATATTACAGAACAAGTCGCAAAAATCATTCAATAATCATTTAATTACCGCGAAAATATATTTATCATAATTGGACTTGAACCTTTATCATGGATATCACGCCAAATCTGATTTGAAATCTGTTTTTGTTGAATATCTCTTTGATATTGCTCATTAAAAAATAACTGACGTTCTTTTAACAACATATAACAACTACTATTACTCCCGGCTCCCAATGCATCACATTTCGCTAAATCTCTCTCAAACTCTTTTCTTCTTTCAGCCCAATAATTATAAATAGCTTGAGTAGACTTCGTTCCATCCGGCCAAAACTGCTGAATTTCTTTATATTCAGCGGTTTCCAATCCCTTAGGACAAAAATCTTTCCACTGAGGACGCTGAATTTCAGCACCAGCACAATGACCGGAAAAAATTATTAATCCTAGAAGCAATATAAGTTTTCTTAATCCAACTCTCATATCTAAAATTATTATAGATGACACAGTTACATTTTTCAATCCCAACTTAATTATATATGCTATAATAGTATTTATGAATGAAGAATTAAAACAAACTTTAAAACTTCTGCCATCACTTCCGGGTTGTTACATATACTATAACAAAGACAGAGAAGTAATCTATGTAGGCAAAGCAAAAATTTTGAAACGTCGTGTAATGAGTTATTTTAACAGAAAACATGACAGTGTAAAGCTTAATGTTCTTGTTCCGCAAATTGAACATCTTGAATATATTATTACTAACACAGAAGTTGAAGCTTTAATATTAGAAAATCATTTAATAAAAAAATATAAACCCAGATATAATGTACTATTAAAAGATGACAAAAAATATCCATATTTTCTGATAACTGATGAAGATTTTCCAAGAATTACAATTGTCCGCAAAAAGAATATGAACCCGGAAAAAGGACACTATTACGGACCTTATACAGATATTAGAGCAATGCATGCAACGCTTGACTTCCTAAAAAAAATATTCCCGTTAAAGCAATGCAAAAGCCCTAAATTTAAAGACCGTCCCTGTCTTTATTATCACATAGGCAGATGTATGGCCCCTTGCCAAAATTTAGTAACACCTGAAGAATACAAAACAATCGTAAAACAAGCAGAATTATTCCTCTCAGGAAAACAATCCGAATTAATGCAGCAAATTAAAGAACAAATGCAAAAATATTCAGATTCATTGCAGTTTGAAAAAGCAGCAAAACTTCGAGACAGTTATAATGATTTAGCAAAAACACTTGAAAAACAAAAAGTAGTTTATGAAAATACCAAACTTAATGAAGATATTATTTCACTTTTATCAGATGACGGAATTTTCGCAATTGTTATACTAATGGTTAGAGAAGGCAGACTTATTGATAAAAAAGATTTTACTTACGAGGTTGAACAAGAAGACAAAATTGAATTTTTTGAAACATTTTTCAAAGAATATTACAGCACTTTGAAACTTGAATATCCTGATAAAATTGTTTCAACAGAACTTGAAGCCGTTGGCAATAAAGCTCTTTATGAAGAATGGCTTGAAATTCTTGCTCACAAAAAAGTTAAAATCAGCTACGGAAAATCCGCGCAAGGGAAAGAACTGCAAATGCTTGCCGACAAAAATGCAAAAGTATTACTCGATAATGCAAAAATAAAAAAAATGTCTAAAATCAGAGATGATTTTAATGAAATAGGTTCTTATCTTGCAGAAAAACTTAAACTTACAAATTTCCCATACCGTATGGAATGCTATGATATTTCACATATTCAAGGGACAAATACCGTTGCCTCAATGGTAACATTTATTAATGGAGTACCAAAAAAATCCGAATACAGAAAATTTAAAGTAAAAATGACAGAAGGGAAACCTGATGACTTTCTATCTATGAAAGAAGTTTTGACTAGACGCCTTTCTCACCTTGGAGAAAAAAAATGGGAAAAACCAGATTTAATGATTATTGACGGCGGGAAAGGGCAATTATCCAGTGTTATGGAAATTATTGAGGAATTAGGCGTTACAGGAATCGATGTGGTAAGTCTTGCAAAAAAACATGAAGAAGTTTTCTTACCTAAACAATCGAAACCCGTTATTTTACCAAGAAATTCAAGTGCCTTATTTTTGTTTCAAAGAATACGTGATGAAGCACACAGATTTGCAATAACTTACCATAGGCAACTTCGATCAAAATCAATGATTGAAAAAAACTAATTAACCATCTTCACGTTTTTTAGAAAGATTAAGCCAGCAATCATTTAATGCAGGTAGTGTATTTGTTTTACCAAGCCATTTCAAAACGTACCTTTCATCAGGGCCTAAACTACCATTAACTTTCTCTCCTGTTTTTATATTAAATGTTGCTTCAGACATCGCAACACTTATAACAACTTCGGGGCTTGCACTTCCGCTAGGATCCATTGACAATTTAAGATTATTATATCTTGCCATTTTTATATTACCCCTATTATGGGCATCAGATTGAGCATCTAATATTGCCTCTTTTAAATCACTTGCCAGTTCATTTAATGTCTTTGCCATCTTTTCATCCTCAATCTTGCATCAAATGCTTTCAATTTACGTTTAACACCGGAACCCGTAACAGCTTCTGCTGCCTCTTGTAACTCTGCCTTTGAAATTTCTAAGTTTTCTTCTGTTTTCTTTTCATTTTGAACTTGTTGTGTCAATATTTCATTAGATTTTGTAAGGTAAACCCAATGTTTTTTTAATTCCCCGTTTATATTCGCACGTCCTGCCCACATCATAATAAATCTTTCATCTGAGCCCATGCTGCCATCAAGTTTTTCTAAAGGATCGATCTGATAACATACAGCAGAAATATTAGCAGAAACCCAAAAATGCGGAATCGACTTTTTTTTAGGATCCATATATACTTTTAAGTTATTATATTTATGTTGAATTCTAACCTGAGTATTATAAGAATCCGCCTGAACATTTAACAGGTAATCTCTTAAACTATTCTCAAATACACGTATTGACTCCGGCATTTTTTACTCCATTTTTTCATCTTTCATATTAATTATTCAAACTGTGAATAGGAGCTGGAATTCTCCCTCCACGAGCAATAAAACATTTTGATGACAAGTTATTTACAGCTATTATGGGAGCTTTACCTAATAATCCTCCATATATAACTTCATCTCCTATATTCTTTCCCACAACAGGGATAATTCTAACAGCAGTTGTTTTTTTATTAATCATACCGATTGCCATTTCGTCAGCAATAATACCGGCAATTGTTTCAACCGGAGTGCAACCGGGTATTGCAATCATATCAAGCCCAACTGAACAAACAGATGTCATTGCCTCAAGTTTATCGAAAGTTAAATATCCTTTTGAAGCTGCTTCAATCATACCTGCATCTTCAGATACCGGAATAAATGCCCCAGAAAGCCCGCCTACATGAGAGCTTGCCATAATACCGCCTTTTTTAACGGCATCATTTAACATTGCAAGAGCTGCAGTAGTACCATGTGCACCTGCATGTTCAAGACCCATAGCCTGAAAAATCCCTGCAACACTATCACCAATAGCAGGTGTTGGTGCTAAAGATAAATCTATTACACCAAAAGGTATATTTAATTTTGCAGCCAGTTTACGACCTACTAATTCTCCTGTTGTTGTAATTTTATAAGCAATTTGTTTAATTTTATTAGAAAGTGTACCAAAATCAGCATTTTTATCAAGAGATTCAATAGCTGCTCTTACAACACCCGGGCCTGAAACTCCGACATTTAATGCACATTCAGGCTCACCAATACCGCAAAAAGCTCCTGCCATAAACGGGTTATCACCGGGCGAATTACAAAATACAACAAGTTTTGCTGCACCTATTCCGTCTCTATCTTTTGTATATTCTGCAGATTTCTTAATTGTTTCCGCCATTTTTAAAACAGCATCCATATTAATACCGGCTTTTGAAGAAGCAACATTAACGGAAGAACATACAAATTCCGTCTCTGACAGTGCTTCAGGAATACTTTCAATAAGAAGTTTATCCCCCTTTGTCATTCCTTTTTCTACAAGTGCTGAAAAACCTCCGATAAAGTTAACTCCTGCTGTTTTTGCTGCTTTATCAAGCGTCTTTGCTATTTTTACATAATCAGGATTTTTGCACCCTTCACCAATCAATGATATCGGGGTAACGGAAATTCTTTTATTAACAATAGGTATAGAATATTCATTTTCAAATTCATTCGCATATTCAACAAGATTTTTCGAATAATGCGTAATCTTATTATATATATTTTCACATACAACGTTTACATCACTATCAACGCAATCACGTAAACTCAAAGCTAAAGTAACCGTTCTTATATCCAGGTTATACAACTTTATCATATTTATTGTTTCTAATATTAAATCTTTATTTATCATTTTTCAGATATTGAACTCCGTGTACTAAAACCTCTGTTACATCAAGTTTTTTAACTTTCAAACGCATCTCAACGCGTCTGCTTTTATTATAATCTTCCTTACCATTCACAAGAATAGGTTCAGAATAACTTTTACCTTCCACTACAAGCATTTTTTTCAATCTGTAATTGTACTGCTTATCATACCCTGTATGGAATATATAATCAGCAACAGCATTTGCTCTCTGCAAACTAAGAGCCATATTTTTCATATACTGCTCATCAGGATTTTTAATCCCGGCATAAGATTGGCTGTCAGTGTGTCCTTGAATAATAATATTTTCTATTTCATCAACCAACTCTTTTTTAGAAAAAATTGTATTTATATATATAGGAATAAGTTTATCAAGATAAGCCTTACCTTTTGGAGAAAGATTATAACTGCTCAATTCAAACAGCTCCAAATCGGAAATTTTAATATCACCTGTCATAGGATCAACCTGAGCATCAATATTTGCTTTTTTAAGATTTTCGATTAATTCTTTATTAACTTCAATCTGTTGCTTTTTCTGTTCCAATTCTTGTTGAGTAAACCCTGTTATTGCAAGAACAAATAAGGTCATAAAAATAATTGCCAAACCTAAAAGCAAATCTGCCATAGTGGTCCAGAATATATTATTATCACCTTCATCTTGTACAGTCTTCCTCATCTTTAAAGCCATTAAATACACCTCCAATTAGAATAAATCGTCAACATCATCAGATTTACCCCCGAATTTTACGGCTTCTTTAAGATTTTTATTCATCTGGTTAATTCCAAAAATTAAATTTTCAAGATAAGGTACAAGATTACTTGCAATACCTGCATTAAGGGCAACTTTAAATTGTTGCGGCAAAGTTGTAATTAAATTTGAAATTGAATTATTTTGAATTTTAGTTTCCTTAAGGAGTTCCAATAAAAATTTCTCAGATGAAATATTATCAAACAATTTACCAAATATAGCTTCACATTTAGCTAGTGGCCTTTTACACAAAATCTGTCCTGTAATTCTTTCAAAAAATAAAAATAAAAGGGAAGAACCAACAGCAATAACAGATACCAAAGCTGCAGTTTGCATACTGGACATCAAACCTGCAACTGATGCAATTGTTTTTTCCTGAGAAGAAAAATCAATCTTTCCAAAAGCAATCGCAATATTTAAAAATGTGAATAAAGGTCCAAAACCTGTCAAAATAGTAGGAACTGTCTGTAAAAATTTATTATTAAATTTTGAAGTAATAAGAGTTTCTTCATTAAAAAAGTACAAAGGATCAACCGTTGTTTGAATATTTTGCACAGTTGAAGATACTTCTTTATAAGTTAAATCATTATTTTTACCTTTTAAAGCAATAGACTCAGAAAATACCAAAGTATTTTTAAATTCAAGCCAAGAAACAGATACATAAGGGTTTAAAGACATCCATTCATCGATTTCTTTAAAACGGAAATTTAAATCAGTTTTCTTAAAATTTGAGATAAATGTTAATAATATTTTTAAATTTTTATTAACATACAAATAATTTTTAGAACAATATATGATTGAAAATACAAATGTAAAAATTACAATCATAATAGGAATATCTGTAAATATATTAAATAAATTCATAATCTCTCCGTTTCTTGGCAATATTATAGCATAATAAAGGTAATAGGGCAACAAAAAACAGGCAATAAAAACTCCCGTATTTCAACGGGAGAAGGAATGAAAGTAAGCCAGCCGTTATAACGGTATTGGCTTATTTTTCAGTATGAAATTTATTTTATTTTTGCTTCTAATTT
>CALURI010000002.1 GCA_944323135.1 Candidatus Gastranaerophilales bacterium | reverse complement strand
AGATTAAGTGACTATTATGGAATATATGACAGGGAATCAGCTCTAGAAACTTTAGATTGGTTATTACATAGAGGACACAATATTTACTTTGAAGCAATAAGACCAGTAATTGCAAATTCAGCTCGAGAATTTAATGTAGATATTTTATTAGAAGAAGAAAAAGACCGTTCATTAATGGTTTATGTAGGGAATATAAAAGGATCTCTAGAAGTTCTTGTTGATGAACATATTATAAAAGGGGCAAGCGAATTCAAAACAATATCTGTTAAAGCTTGGGACTTAGGTCGATTAGTTTTAGTTACTCGTTGTTGCTGTGATGTTGGTTATATTACCGAAGAACAAGCTTGGCAATACATAATGGCAGTATATGAATGTGCTAGAAAACTTTATCATAATTGGAATGAATTTGCTCAAGGATATATTGTTGGAAGAGCTATGTGGAAAGGCAATGATGGTTCTTTATATGGAATCATCAGCATAGCACAAGGTCTATTAAATGATGATAACAGCCCTTGGACAAAATATCTTTTGCATTAATTTTTGATTAAGGAAGTCTCAATATGTCTGAGAATAAAGTTTTAAATAATAAATTAAAGAAGTTTTATGTAATTTTATTTTCTTTAATTATTTTGTTAATTCCAATAGCATTTTTGTTTGGAATAATTAATGATAGAGAATCCTATAAAGAAGAAGCTATCCAAAATATAGAAAAATCTCTGGCATATTCTCTTTCATAAAGAAAGCGAAAGCTGTTGAATCTTTACTGTTTGATAGAGATAAAATATGATTTTTTTTCCATTAGTTCTCCTTATTTTAAATAACAAATAAGCACAGCAAAGCAGCTGCTTCACTGTGCTAAAAACTTTCAGTTACTCCTTGCAAACACACAAATCATTTAGGATTAAAGCTTAACAAGAGGTGTATCACCATTTATATTATTACTTTTTTTTAGTTTTTTTGTAAAAAAGACTAACTCTAACTAGTGTCTTTAAAATTAAAAAAAGATTGTGAGTAAAAGTGTAATTGAATACTTTATTTAATTATTTTCCGCAATATAAAAAATCAAACAACTAAAAAAATATATATTATATATCCTCTTCCTTTAATTTTTTTAGAATATATTTATCGTAAACATTAAGTTTACCTTCTTTTTCTAAGTTTTCTAATATAGTTATTTGTACTTTCCTTTTGGCTATGTGGTAATCAAACTGCATCAATTCATCTGAACTTATTTCACCATTTTCAAATTTGTTTTTCAAAATATTATACATATCTTGGCGTTTTTCAAATAAATCTGCAATTTCCATTTGTCTTACGACTTGTTCGGGAGTATATGATCTTGATCTATTATGTATTGCTGCATGTAAACAATTTACCCATGGTATTTTAGGATCATTTATTAAAATTGTATCAAAAGTATCAAAAGTAAGATTTATAATATCATCATAACTATATGCTCCATGAGGGTAGTTTACTTCAAAGAAATTTCTTATATCATTTATTTGTTGCATACTTAAATCATCAAGATTAATATTTTTTAATCTATTTTGCTTGTAAATTGCTATAGGATCATTAGTTTTAATATTTTCAATATATTCTTTTTGGTATTTTATCATATTGAGAAGCATCGTACCGGCATCTTCGGGTCTGTAAAATCCTATTTTTTCCATTTTACCTTTTCTAAAATCAGGATGAATTAAATGTGGATTTTTTGAAGAGAATACAAAAGAAGTTGCATACCCACCTTTCGCAGCTGGTTTACTACATTCATCCAGCAAACTTTTAAAATAATTTATGTTGTCAATGTTATCAGAGTTTTCATTCAGAATTTTTATATCTTCAGGGGTGAAGTTAAAGTTTAACAATCGTTTAGCTTGTGTATATGTCATTCCTAAATATTATTCAGGTTCTTCAACAACTGCAATAAATCTATATCTCCCTCGTTGACTAGTTGCTTTATGTGCATTTAATAAGTCTTTGATGTTAGGTAAAAAGTCTTTTTTTTGACGTTTTTACAAGTTTAACTACGTCATAAGGCAATGGACTTAGCATATCATTAATTTTATTTATAATATTATTAATTACATTTGTTTCTGGACCATGCAATAGGATTGATGGTGGGAGCTGTATTTCTGGATTTTTTAGAGATTCAATAAATGGGACTAAAATAGTTTTTGCTAATGTATCTTTTTGTTTAGTATAGCCCAAAAATCCATCTTCTAAATTATGCATTACAAATTTATAAGGATCGCCGCCTTTAAAACTAGGAATGTTAGTCTTAACAGATTTATGAATAAATTCGTCTTGGGTTAAATTTTTTGGATTTCCGGCTTTTATAGAAACAGAGTTATAATTATTTTTTCTATATTGAATATTTTTATTTATATTGTTTATTGCATTGATTTTCATTTTTATATATTCCCTAATTCTTCAAGATATTTTTTAGATTCTTGAAGCGTTTTTTCTGCTTCTTTTAAAATTTTATTTGTAGATCTGTTACATCGCCAAATTATAAATTCTGTTACAGCCCAGATGCCGGCAATTATTAAAGCCCCTTTAGTGATTTGCTTCCTTGTACTCATTTTACTTTTATCTTCACGTTCAAAAGTATCTTCTTTGATTTCATTTGTTTTTATGGCCGTTTTTTGTTGGCTGTTTTGTGTTACTCCCTGAGAAGGAATATTCGTTTTATTTGTTGTAGATAAATTTATGCTGTCCATTATATTGGCTCCTTTTGTTTCTATATTATCACTTTGTTTTGACATGTCTAGTCCATATTTTGTAAAAAATTTTTAATAACTGCTAGCTCAATGAGATAAGCTTGCACTTTGAAAAATCTAGTTTGAGACTTTTTTGAATTTTCGGTATTGATTTTAATAAGTTAAGTTAGATTAAGTCTCAAAATATGATATTAATAATAAAGAATGCCCGAATTTCGGGCATTTCCATAAACTTATAACTTGCACTTAATGTGCTTTATATACTAAAAAACGGAGCAGCAGGGATTTGAACCCTGGATGCAGGTTGCCCCACATAACACCTTAGCAGGGTGCCGCCTTCAGCCACTCGGCCACTACTCCATTTATTTATTATTCAATTATACGCGAATTTCTCCGCGACATGTGCATATATTTATATTATCATAAATATTTTTTTTCGTAAATATATTCTTGACCGTTCATATTAATTAAGCTAAAATATTGGTAAATTAAAGAGAAAGGCTTTTTATAATGATTGAAATGAAAGTTATGGGGATTGCCCTTGATACTAGAACCGGTTCACCTATTGTTGTTTTGCACGATAAGGAGAATAGAAAAGCTTTGCCTATTTGGATAGGTTCTGCAGAAGCCAGTGCTATTATCAGAAAAATAGAAAATCTTAATGTAACTCGTCCGATGACTCATGATTTGATTATTAATATTATTGAGAAAACGGGTTATAACCTTGATAAAATTGAAATTAATGATGTTGAAAAAGATACGTATTATGCAACTTTGTATCTTTCTAATGATGATGGTAATGTACTTGAAATAGATTCCAGACCGTCTGATGCTATTGCTGTTGCAATTAGGGTTGATGCTCCAATATTTGTTACGGCAAACGTGATTTCAAATGGTTCTGTTTCTACTGATTCTGCGAAAGATGAAGAAGAAGCTCAAGAATTTAAAAAATTCGTTCAAAGTATTAAACCTTCTGATTTTGCGAAATTGATGAAAGATAACGATCATCATGAAAGTGATCAATAGGTTATATTAAGTTTGTAAATTTTTTTTTGAATTTTGAAAATATTTATTTTTTCAATTTTTAGTATAATAAAGGTATAAATTTATGAACGGAATTGAAGCTATACAACCAAATAATATTTTTAAGGTTAATGCTGTTAATCTTTTTGAAAACAGACGGCAAAATGCTGCTGAGGCAAATCGTTTTGATTCCGGATTATTTGTACGTCAGGATAATAATAATTATAATTTAAATCATCCGAGAGTTGCGGGAAGCGAAACTCAGGCAAGGCATTTAGATTTATTGGCGTAATATTTCTTAATATTTATAAGATATAAGGCAATTTTTATTTTCAAAATTACTTTATATATATATAAGGGAAATTATGGGGTAAAAATTATGTCTATCCAAAGAATATTCGGAATTAATGCTGTAAGAGGGACTCAAAATGTTCACGGTATAAGTCATACCGAAAATAATTTTGTAAAAAATGCATTCAATTTTGGTGCCGCAAACCCAAATAGACCTAATGGTGTTGTTTATGAAAATGCACTTGGAGACCCTACAAGAGGTACTAAATTATATTGTTTAGGATAAAAAGAAATTATTTTTAGTATTAGTACTGTAAAAAAGAGTTGTATTTGTAAATTTTGGAGTGAATGAATAAGTTTTTTGTGCTTTTTTCTTAAAGCTACATAAGCCTATTACTTTATCATCCTCTTTAAATATTTTTTTCAAAAATTCCATTACACATCCTTCTTTTTTTATTATATAATGTATTTAATAATATTTTGTGTAAAGTCAAATAAGGAGGATAATATGGCAAAAATTACTAAAGATATGAATATTATGGATATTGTTCAACAGTGTCCTGAAAGTGTTGCAGTATTTCAAAAGTATGGCTTAGGTTGCATCGGATGTGCTGCTGCGCATTTTGAAAATTTGGAAGCAGGTGCTAAAGTTCATGGATTTGATCCTGATGCAATGGTAGCTGATATTAATGCTTTGATGGAAGATTAATTTATTTATCTGTAATAAAAAACAGTCTGTAAAATTTTTACAGACTGTTTTTTATTATTTTTTTTATTTTTTGTTAATTATTTAAAAATCCTGCCATAGTTGGTTTGCTATTTGGAATCGGAGTATATGTTTGTGGTTGAACCGGTGTTTTTTGAGGATTGTTAGCTTGTGCTAATGCTTTTTCTTTTTCAATAGCTTTTTTCGTCATGTTTTCACAGTAACGTGCAAGCCACATCATAAATGCCGGAACAAGTATAAGTGTTGATGCAAAGCCAAATGCGCTGTTAAATGTTTTTGCTCTGTTAATAAATTTATTTTCTGTTGAATGGAATACAGTATAAATTTTTTCAAGAGCTTCTGAACCTTTAGCTTTTTTGAATGCTTCGTGTATTTCTTCTAAGGTTGCAGTATCAATAGATTTTCCGTTAAATTTCTTAATTATGGCTTCAGATTGTTCTTTTACGGTATTATCTATTTTTAATACTTTTTTAATATCTCCGCCGTTTTCTTCCAGGAATGTGAAAAATCCGTTTATTCCGTCTTTGTATTCATCAATATGACTGTATTTAGATACAATTTGTTCACTTGATAATACATTTACTCCGGAACCTGCAGTAAAGTAATTTTTTAATTTATGAAAGAAACTCTTATTGTGGTTTTCAGGTTTTACATTTAAAGTTAACCCTGACATTTTTGCAAATGCATCCGAAAAACCTCTGGATAGTGCTTTTGCACCAAACAAGATTGCTGTGAAACTTGCTATATCACGAACTAAAATTTCTTTACGTTCTTTATCACTTTTTGCATTTTTATATCTTGGAGGTAAGCAGAATCCGAATAACAATGTTAACATTGCAGGAACTGACATTGATGCTCCGTTAAATTCAAAGTTTTTTAAAATTTTACTAATAGAGCCATCTTTCATTGTAGTTTTGCCGACATTTGCTGCAAGTCCGGTAAATGCTACATTTTTATCTTTTTCTGTTTTATTGTTTGTATCAGCGATTTTTTTATCTATTACCTCACCTGTTTTTGCGGGTTGTCCTTTTTGTTGTGACTCATCTACCAATCCTGTAAGTCCAGGGTCATGTTTTAAGCCTAAATTGTATAATTTAGGGATTAGAGTATAAAAACCGACAACTGCCGCCCACATGCCAAGATTTGAGAATACTCTTGTTCCGGCTCTGTGTAAATTGAATTTTTTAATATATTCATCAAGATTTCCGTTAGCTTTTACTTTAAGATGCTTATTAACTTTTTCAAGTGCATCTCCGGTATAATCTGTTAAGCTTTGAGTAAGACGTCTGATATCAGTATATAACGGATTTTTTGTTCCTTCTACTTTTAAAGAAGCATCAAGTTCATTAACAGAAGGCGGAGCATACTGTTTCCTTATTTTCATGTATTCATCAATAATTTCAGCATGTAATTTTTTACCTTCTTGTTTAAGCTTTTTATCGGAACTTGCTCTTTTTTCTTCTGATTCTACAAGTTTGTCTGCAAATCTTTTTGCAGTTTCTTGTATTTTATCTTTAAATGTTTCATCTGTTGAATTATTTAAAGTATTTTCAAAGATTTTAGCGTAGTAGCCTTTTTTGAATTCTGCCGGATTATCGAGTTGTTTAGGATTCTTTGCGGCATAATCAGCAAAGTTGTCTCCGAGTACTTTAATATGACTTACATAGACATTATTAGCTGTACCTGAAACTTTTTTAATTACAGTAAGAATTCCAAGAGGAATTAAGAAAGCACTAGGACCGCTTAAAATTTCTCGAATACCTTCGCGTCTTGCAAATTCCCAATTTAAAGGGCCTGTTTTTTTGCCGTTTTCATCTTTTTTTCTGTTACGATTAAGCCCTTCATAAATTCTTGGTGCTACCATGCCAATTCCGTCTTGAGCAATAAATGATGCTGCAAAACCGCCTTTATCAATTGCATCCATTAATGTTACAACAGGATTAAAAGAACCTGTAAAAGCTTGTTGTTTTTTGTACTTTTGCTCATTGAGGTTGTTTCGATTATTATTAACGCTATTCGATGAATTTATTGCTTTTATTGACATGTCCCTACTTTAAATTTTCATAACTACACACATATATATATTTATAAAACTTCTGATTTACACTTATTGCTTTTTTCTGCTGTTATTTTAAGAAAAATTAAGAAAAGGTTATAAATGTATTAAGTGTATTTATTATACTTAATTATTGTTTAATTTGCAAGTCGTTTACTACAATTATAATAATTATTTTACAAATTTGTAATAAACTCTAATAATAGATAAAAAATCGCCTAGTCGGCTATAAAATTGACACTATTTTTTGTCCGATATAAACTCATTTTATGACGGAAGTGAATGTAATTGGAGCCGGACTTGCCGGTAGTGAAGCTGCATTACAGCTTGCAAAACGAGGAATTAAAGTTAATTTGTATGAAATGCGTCCTAAGAAAAATACAGGCGCACATAAGACTGATAAATTTGCGGAATTTGTTTGTTCAAACAGTTTAGGGGCGGGTGATTGTTCTAATGCTTCAGGTTTGTTAAAAAAGGAAATGGAGCTTTTAGGAGGCGAGCTTATAAAAATTGCCAGAGAATGTGCAGTTCCTGCCGGAAATGCGTTGGCAGTTGACAGGGAACTTTTTTCTGAAAAAGTTACAAAAAAAATTGAATCTGATAAAAATATTAATATAATCAAAGAAGAAGTTACATCAATCCCTGATGGGGTTACGATTATGGCTTCAGGACCTTTAACTTCAGAAAAACTTGCAAATTCAATAAAAGAATTTACGCAAAGTGAACATTTACATTTCTTTGATGCTATTGCTCCTATTGTTGAAAAAGACAGTATTGATTTTGATAAAGCGTTTTGGGCAAGCAGGTATGATAAAGGTGAAGCATCATATATTAATTGCCCTATGAATAAACAAGAGTATGAAAATTTTTATAATATATTGATTAACGCTCCAAAGATAGAACTAAAAGAGTTTGAAAAGAACGCAAAGTTTTTTGAAAGTTGTTTACCTATCGAAGTTTTGGCTTCTCGAGGATTTGATACATTAAGATTTGGGCCAATGAAACCTGTTGGACTTGTTGATAAAAGAACAGGGGTTGAAAATTATGCGGTTGTTCAATTACGTCAAGATAATTCAGCTAAAACGTTATTTAATTTAGTCGGATTTCAGACAAATTTGAAATGGGGTGCTCAAAAAGAATTGCTCCAATCAATTCCTGGATTGGAAAATGTTAATATTGTCAGATATGGAGTTATGCATAGAAATACATTTATTAATTCTCCCAAAATTTTAAACCCTTCTTTGCAGACAAGAAAACGACCTGATTTATTTTTTGCTGGACAATTAACAGGAACAGAAGGATATACAGAATCTATTGCAACAGGAATGCTTGCTGGAATAAATATGGCAAGATATATAAATAATGAGAAACTTTTAATATTGCCTAAAGAAACCATGCTTGGAGCTTTAACTCAATATATTTCGGATGAAAATCATACAAAATTTCAACCGATAAATTCTAATTGGGGTATAGTTACACCTGTTGAGTTGCCTAAAAAAGAAAGAAAAAATAAAAAATTGAAAGCTGAAATGATTGTTACACGATCAATCGAATATATCACATGTGTTGAAAATATTTGAAAAATGTATTATAATAAATATATCAAGTTTATATTTATAAGGGTACGAGATTATGATATTTAAGTATAAAGGTTTTACTTTAGCAGAAGTGCTTGTAACTTTGGGAATAATAGGTGTTGTATCAGCAATGACAGTTCCGACTCTGATGCAAAATCATCAGAGAAAAGCTTATATTACACAGCTTCATAAAGTGTATAATGAATTTACTCAGGCTGCTGTTATGGTTCTGAATGACAATAACGCTATAAATCTTACGAAGCCCATCTAGGTTCAAGTGCACAAAATGTAACAACTAATTCTGAAGCATTTATAAAAAAATATTTTAAAGTTGTAAATGACTGTGGTTCAGGATCTGCTGCTCCTTGTTTTGCTGCTTCATATAAAACATTAAATGGAGAGACTGTTGAATCTGCTTGGAGTAATTGTTATTCTTTTGCTTTAGCTAATGGAGCTTCTGTATGTATGTCAGGTTTTTATAATGGTATGGCATATATATTAGTTGATACTAATGGGGCAAGTGGTCCAAATATTGCCGGAAGGGATTATTGGGTTTTATCTTTATATAATGACGCAGTTATAGACTCTGGAGTCACCGAAGCTTGTCGTAAAAGTTCTACTTGCGATCCAGTGGAGGAAAGAGAATCTTATTATTCAAATTGTGATGATCCCGGTAACGCTCCTGACGGCTGTTTTGGTAGAATATTAAATGACAATTGGGAGATGAATTATTAAGCTTTTGCATCAATTTTGATGTCATTTTGAGGTAATTTATCCTTTTTATGTTCAAGTCCCAAAGCCTTAAGCGCCGGATGAATAAATGCATGACTTACTTGCGGAGCCAGTATTGCCAAACCTAAAACAGAACCTATAATGTTGCTTAATTCTACTGCTCCTTTTACATATACAAATTTATCAGGATTTTGTTTTTCTAATTCTTTTTGTAATGTAGTGTTGTATTTATCTCTGATGCTTGTATTATCTATAAGTTTTTCTTTGTTAAGTGTACTCATTCTATTTTTTACAGAAGGATTGTCGGCAAGTTTTCTGTAATGCATATATTCTTTGACATCTTTAAAGTGTTCAAAACCTTCAGTGTTTTTGAATATATATTTTTTTGCAATTTGAAATCCGCCTTTTTTAAACACCGGAACAATTAATGCCATATATACTGCTAAACAGGTTGCTTGATATAAAAATTCCTTAGCTGCTGCATATTGTTTTGTATCCGAATCAATATCTTTATCTATAAGTATAAATCCTGGTCTGCCTATTGATTTTAAAGTTGTTTCGGCTGCAACAGATTGAGTTGTATTTTGAGCAATACTTGAAAGTTGAGAACTTGTTATAAAATTTTTTACTGCACTAATCATAAGCCCCCCACTCTCAAACCTGTTTGTGGTTTGCTTGTAAATGTACTCATTCTTGGATAAATATTAAATTTTTGTGCCGTATTTTCAAGTTGAACTGGTGTTGCAGGTGATTTGATATCAATATTTTTTTTGGAATTATTCTCATTTTGGATATCATGCGGAGATTTGAAACCTATTTTGTTCATAATTGGTTTAATCGCAAGTGAACATAGTCCGGGGATAACAAATAATGCGGCAGTACAAACTCCTATAAACATAAGGTTAGTTTCTGCTCTTTTTGCAAGAGCTTCACTGCCGTTAAAGGTTTTTTTTGCAATTTTACCTGCAAGCTCTCCGCATATCCAATATGCAGGGATTGCGATAACTTCTGTTAAGCCTTCTCTTAGTGCTGTATATTTTTTAGTCTCGGGATTTTCTGTTTTATCCATCATTGTAAATGCAGGACGACAAATTCCTTTGACTGCAGCAATTGCCATTACTACATAAGTAGGTTTGTTATTTTCGCCTAGTGATTTACAAGTCTTTTTTATTATATCTGTTATTGCCATTGCTATTCCCAAGTCGTATAAAATTTGTAAATATATTTTTTTGCTAGTTTTGTTAACATATGTTATAATATTATGAAGATTTTTTTTTAGCAAATGAACTTTTTTATTTCGTTATCGTTATATGAGTATAGAGGTTAAAAAAATGACTGATAAATGTACAAAATATGAAGCATTATTTACTTTTGGTAACGATGAAACATTGAAACAACATCTTGATACCTGTGAGGATTGTCAGAAAGAACAGGAAATGATGGATAAAGTTTCAGATTTGCTAAAAGAAGTAAGACCGTATTACAAAGCTAAACGTTTAAATGTTGCAAAATTAAAGATGGCTTGTGCAGTATTTGCAATTTTATTTAGCGGAACAGCTTTAGGTGTCATAAATTTTAATACAGATGTTTCTGATACCATAAAATACGGAACTACTTTAAGTGCAGAGGATTATGGATTTCCTGTTGATTCGTACGGTTTATTAATGGTGGAATAGTAGGTAATGAATTTTAAAGAGCTTATAAAAAGCAATCAAAACAATGTAAGAAGTATCATAAGGCTTATTACAAAAGAAACAAATGAAGATCTTGAACAGGAAGTGTATGTTAAGGTATGGAAAAATGCCTCTAAATACACAGAACAAGGTTCGTTTAAAAGTTGGATAAATACAATTGCAAAAAATGTTTCTAAAGATTATTTAAAATCGAAGCAGAAACGCAATCAGGATTGTCTGACAAATGATGATGAAATAATTAACACAGTAAAGGATAAGAAATCTACACCGGAGCTTAGGCTTATATCAAATGAAAGGCAAAAAAAGATTACAAAAGCAATAAATTCATTAAGACCAAAATTTAAAGAAGTTATAATGTTATGTGAAATCTATGATTATTCATACGAAGACGCAGCATATAAACTAAAATGTCCGGTAGGGACAATAAAGTCAAGGTTGTACAACGCAAAAAAAGAATTAGCAGTTATGTTAAAAGATTTAATGTAAAAAGAAAGGATTTAGATTTATGTTGAAAAAAAGTTTAATTATGGCAAGTGTATTAGTATTTGCAAGTTCTGCAATGTGTTTTGCAGCAGAAACAACAGCTCCTGCTGTAACTAAAGATACTCCGGCTGCAGTTTCCACTCCGGTTGGTCCAGAGGCTAAAAGACCTCCAAGAAATCCTGAATTCAAAAAACGCCAGGCAGAATTTGAAAAAAGATTAAAATTAACAGATGAGCAAAAAGCTAAAATTAAAGAAATGCATAAACAAAGCTTTGAACAAATGAAGCCTATTATGGAAAAGATTAAGGAAAAACGTCAAGAAATTGAAGCTGTAAAACGTTCAAGAATTGCTGTTCAAATGCAACAAGAAAAAATTGCCGAATTGCAAAAAGAAATCGGAGCTTTAAAACGTGAAGCTCATGAACTTCGTATGCAAAATATGAAAAACTTTGAAGCTATTTTAACCAAAAAACAATTAAAAGAACTTAAAAAGATGAAGGAAGAAGGTCGTAAAGATTTTGAAAAAAGACACAAAAAAGGCGGACACCAACAATTTGGTAAACGTCCAGGATTTAACCCTGAAGGACCAAGACCAGCAGAACCTCTTCCTGCTCCCGATGCTGAATAGTTTATTTGTATAATCTCCATATATAAAAACAAAGGGTTGATTTTTTATCAACCCTTTTATATTATTTATGCAGGAGTTTTAAGATGAAAATAGCAGAAAATGTATTAGATTTAATCGGTCATACGCCATTAGTAAAAATTAATAAATTAAATGTAAACGGATATGCAACCGTTGTTGCAAAATTAGAGACTTTTAATCCTGCAGGATCAATTAAAGACCGTCCGGCATTAAATATGATAGAAGATGCTGAACGTAAAGGTTTTTTAACTCCAGGTGCCGTTATTATCGAACCTACGAGCGGGAACACAGGTATCGGACTTGCAATGGTATGTGCAATTAAAGGTTATAAGATGATTTTGACAATGCCTGAAAATATGAGCTTGGAAAGACAAAAATTGCTGAAAGCATACGGGGCAGAGATAGTTTTGACAGATGCTGATAAAGGGATGAAAGGTTCTATAGATAAAGCTATGGAGCTAAAAGAACAGTTTCCTGATTCATTCATCCCTATGCAATTTAATAACTCTGCAAATCCTGAAATTCATGAAAAAACGACAGCAGAAGAAATTTGGAATGATACTGACGGAAAAGTTGACATTATTATTGCTGGTGTAGGAACAGGCGGAACAATTTCAGGTATAGGAAGGGCTTTAAAGAAGAAAAATCCTGATATACAAATAGTTGCTATTGAACCTTTCAGGTCTCAGGTTTTAGCAGGCAAACCAGCAAATACTCATGCAATTCAAGGAATTGGTGCAAATTTTGTTCCGAGAAATTTCGATAGAAGTGTTGTTGATATTATTTATCCTATAGGTGATATCGATGCTGTTGAAACAGCAAGAAAGCTTGCATGTGAAGAAGGAATTCTTTGCGGAATATCATCAGGAGCTGCAATGTATGCAGCTTTGGAATTTTCCAAAATGAGAGATAATGAAGGGAAGTTAATTGTAACAATAATACCGGATACAGGTGAACGTTATTTATCAAGTGTTTTGTTTGCATAAAAAAATAAGGCTTGAATAAAATCAAGCCTTATTTTTTTATTTGCACTGTTATGAAAACAATTACATCATTCCGCCCATACCGCCGCCAGGCATAGCAGGCATTTCAGGTTTTTCTTCAGGAATATCTACAACTGCAGCTTCTGTTGTTAACAACATTGAACCTACAGATGCAGCATTTTCAAGTGCTGAACGTGTTACTTTTGCAGGATCTACGATACCTGATTTGAACATATCAACGTATTCATCGTTTAATGCATCGTAACCGTATGAGCTTTCGTGAGTTGTAACTGTATCTACAACAACATCAGCTTTAGCACCTGCGTTGTGTGCAATTGCTCTTAAAGGTACATCAAGAGCTGCTGTTAAAATTTTGAAACCGATTTTTTCATCATCAGATGAGAATGTTGTTGTTTCAATAAGTTTTGAAAGTTTTTGTTGTACTCTTACCAATGCAACACCGCCGCCAGGAACGATACCTTCTTCATTAGCCGCACGAGTTGCGTTTAGAGCATCTTCAATTCTTAATTTTCTTTCTTTTAATTCAACTTCTGATGCTGCACCAACTTCGATTACTGCAACGCCACCTGATAGTTTTGCTACACGTTCTTGAAGTTTTTCTTTATCATATTCAGAATCAGAAGATTCGATTTGTTTTCTGATTAATCTAACTCTGTCTTGAACAGCTTGTTTTGTTTCATCGCCGACAACGATTGTTGTTTCATCTTTTGTAACTGTTACTCGTTTTGCTTTACCTAACATTTGTGTTGTTACATTTTCAAGCTTGATACCGAGTTCTTCTGTGAACATTTCACCGCCTGTTAGAATTGCGATATCTTCTAACATTGCTTTTCTTCTGTCTCCAAATCCTGGAGCTTTAACAGCTACTGCTCTTAAAACTTTTCTCATTGTGTTTACAACTAATGTTGCTAAAGCTTCGCCTTCAACATCTTCTGCAATTAATAACAATGATCTGCCGTCACGGGCAACTTGTTCCAATAATGGTACTAAATCTGAAATAAGGTTGATTTTCTTGTTGCAGCAGAATACGTAAGCATCTTCTAATACAGCTTCCATTCTTTCCGCATCTGTTACAAAGTATGGTGATAAGTAACCTTTATCAAATTGCATACCTTCTACAACTTTTAAGTTTGTTCCGAAAGATTTGCTTTCTTCAACAGTGATAACACCGTCATGACCAACTTTTTCCATTGCTTCTGCAATAAGTTCACCTATTTCTTTGTTGTTACCTGCTGAAATTGCAGCAACCTGTGCAATTTCTTCTTTTGTATTAACAGGTCTTGACATGTCTTTAATTTCTTTTACAGAAACTTCTACGGCTTTATCAATACCGCGTTTCATTGACATCGGGTTAGCTCCTGCTGTTAAGTTTTTCAAACCTTCTCTTACTATAGCTTGAGCTAATACTGATGCTGTTGTTGTGCCGTCACCTGCTACATCATTTGTTTTTGATGAAACTTCTTTTAATAATTGAGCACCGGCATTTTCAAGACCGTCTTTTAATTCAATTTCTTTTGCAATTGTAACACCGTCGTTAACGATTTGAGGTGCACCGTATTTCTTTTCTAAAATAACGTTTCTGCCTTTTGGTCCAAGTGTTACTTTAACTGCGTCTGCTACTGCATCTATACCTTTCAGAAGAGATTTTCTTGCTTCTTCATTAAATACTATACGTTTTGCCATTTCTTATTTCTCCTATAAAAATTATTCAATAATTGCTAATGCATCTTTTACTGATAGAATTTTATATTCTACACCGTCAATTTTAATATCTGTACCTGCATATTTTGCATAAAGAATTGTGTCACCTGTTTTAACATCCATAGGTTCTCTTTCGCCTTTTTCGTTAATTTTGCCAGCACCTACAGCAACGACTTGACCTTTTTGAGGTTTTTCTTTAGCGCTGTCAGGAATAAAAATTCCGCCTGATGTTTGTTCAGTATCTTCAATAACTTTGATAACAATTCTGTCGCCTAATGGTTTTAACATAATATTCTCTCCTTTTCTCCTAATTCAAGTCTACATTATATTTATATAACGAATTTGGAGAAAAATTAATTTTCTTAAGGAAAAATTAATTTTTCTGGTATAGCTTTCTTATATTTGATATCTTGAAAAAAGATAAAAAATATTTTATAATAATGATAAAATTTTAAAAGTAAGAAAGGAAGCTGTTTATGAAAAGATTATTTGATGAAAAACATCGGGGGGGGGGCATTCTCAGCTAGTTAATATCCTGAAGCTCAAAAGCCAAGTTTGTTATGATAAAATTATATGTTCAAAATTTTTATCTTTTTTAAATTATAAATCTGCATTTACTTTGGCTGAGGTCTTAATAACATTAGGAATAATCGGAGTTGTAGCCGCACTTACGTTACCTTCATTAATCCAAAATTATAAAATTCATGTATATGTTTCTAAACTCAACAAATTTTATTCTGTTATTAGTAATGCATATATAAGGGCTAAACAAGATAACGGCGATATTAATAATTGGAATTTAGTTTATTATGAATCATCTGATAAAGATGAAGAAGATATTTTGTATTATTTATTACCATATATGAATTATGTAAAGTTTTGCGGAAAAAATGAACAAGGATGTTTCCCTGATGTTGAATATAAATCAATCGGCTCAACAAGGTATGGAATTAACTTAAATCAAGATAGCAGACATTCAAAAGCAATATTAAATGATGGTGTGTTAATTGATTCTTTAACTTTTGAACCTCCTTGTAGTAATACTGCCCCATGTGGCTATTTAAGGATAGATGTTAATGCTTATGCTCTCCCAAATTCATTAGGAATTGATTTATTTACGTTTGTTGTTTTTGAAGATAAAATTGTTCCAGGTGGGGTTAAAGGTGTTATTGATAGTGATTATTTTATTACACGTGGCGATGCCTGTACTGCTCAAGTTATTTATGGGAAAAATATGGATTACATAAAAGATAAACAATGCAAAATTTGGGAATAAAATAAAGTCATCACTCGGGCTATAAACAAAATTTATATTTATGTTATTCTAAAACTATGAAACGGGTTATTTATGTTATCTTAGTTTTGCTTATAATTCTCGGGCTTGGAAAGGCTTGTATAAGAGCTGATGTTGATGAAACTCAAAAGCCGGTCTTAAGACCAAAGTCAGAAATACAGGAAGAAAATTATCCATTAGAAAAAAATGTAACTATTAATGGCATTGATTATCTTCAATCTCAAGCACCTGTTGGAAAATTTGGAGGAACTTTTGTATCTTCAACAATTGGTGAGGGACCAAAGACTTTTAATCCGTTTAATTCAAAAGATAACATATCTTCTCAAATGTCTGAGATTATGTATGACGGACTTGTGACAACTGATCCTGTGACGGGTGATACAATTCCTAAACTTGCAAAATCATTTACGGTAAACGGGAAAGAATATATTGTAAAATTAAGACATGGTATAAAATGGTCTGACGGGAGACCTATTACTGCTGATGATGTCGTATTTACTTGGCAAAATATAATTTTAGACGGGTTTGGAAATACATCTATAAGAGATTCAATAGTAATTGACGGTAAATTACCGACTGTTGAAAAGATTGATAATTATACGGTAAAATTTGTTACGCCTGAACCTTTTGCACCTTTTTTGAGAATGCTATCTTCTCCGATTGCGCCAAAACATGTTTTTGAACCTGCCGTAAAAAAAGGGAAAGCTTATTTTGAAGGGTTCCTTTCTACAAATACTCCTCCAAAAGATTTTGTAATATCAGGTGCGTTTAAATTAAAAGAATACGTTCCAGCTCAGAGGGTTGTGTTTGAAAGAAATCCTAATTATTACGTAATAAATAAAGATGATAAAAAACTTCCGTATTTAGATAAAATTGTATATTTAATTGTCGGTGATATAAACAATCAGGTTTTGAAATTTGAAGGCGGAGAATTAGATGAGATAAGTCTTCAGGGTGCAAATGTTGCTCGGTTTAAAGAAATGGAAAAACACGGTGATTTTACGGTTTATAACATAGGACCTGACACAGGAACTATGTATATAGCGATGAATATGAATAACCGTAAAAATGAAAAGGGTAAATATTACGTCGACCCTAAAAAACAAGTCTGGTTTCAGGATAAAAATTTCCGCCAAGCTGTAGATTATGCAATTGACAGAAAAAATATGGTATTTAATATTGCAAACGGACTTGCTGAACCTCTTTTTACTTCCGAAACATTAAATTCAATATTTTTAAATGAAAATTTAAAGGGTTATGACAGAGATATTGAAAAATCAAAAAAATTGTTAAAAAAATCAGGTTTCAGATGGGATAAAGCCGGTCATTTGATAGATAAATTCGGAAATCATGTTGAATTTGATTTATATACAAATGCAGGAAATACTGAGCGTGAAGCTATTGGTGTTATGGTAAAACAAGATCTTGAGGATTTAGGTATGAAAATTAATTTCAAACCTATTGAATTTAATTCTCTTGTAAATAAACTTATGGCAACTCTTGATTGGGATATGGTAATAATGGGATTTACAGGTTCACCTCTTGAACCTAACGGGGGTAAAAATGTTTGGTTATCTGATGGTACTTTGCACATATTTAACCAAAGATTAGAAAAAGATTTGAACAGTCCTCGATATGATTTCGAAAAACGTTTGGATTATTTATATACTCAAGGGGCTTTAGCTACAAAATTTGAGGATAGAAAGAAATATTATGATGAATACCAAAAAATTGTGTATGATGAAAAACCTTTAATCTATATTTATTCACCAATTAGAATTGTTGCTTTGAGAAATAAATTCCAAAATATATATCCGACAAGTTTGGGTGGTGTAACTCATAATATAGAGGAGATTTATATAAAATAATGCAAATTTTAATATATATATTAAAAAGAATATTTCAAACAATTCCATTACTTATTATAGTTTCGTTGATAAGTTTTTTTATAATACGTTTATCACCTGTTGATCCTTTGGCTGAATTAAGGCTCAATCCGTCTGTTTCAAAAGAAACTTTGCAAAAGGAAACCGAAAGATTAGGACTTGATAAACCGATAATTGTTCAATACGGCAAATGGGCAAAATCTTTTGTAAAAGGAGATTTAGGTGTAACTTCTAACGGTGAACAGGTTAGTACAAAATTAAAAGAACGTATACCAAATACTTTGCTTTTAACTGTTGTTGTTATATTTTTATCTTGGTCTGTGGGGGTGCCTTTGGGAGTGCTCGCCGCAATTTATTGGAAAACTCCTTTTGATAGAGTGTTAACTGTTTTGACAAGTATCGGGATGGCAATTCCATCATTTTTCTTTGCTGTTTTGTTATTGATATTTGCTGTGAAAACCGGTTGGTTTCCTGTTGGAGGGCTTACAAGTTCAAACTTTTTAGAGATGAGCTTTTCGCAAAAGTTTTTAGATATTACTCATCATTTGGTTTTACCTGTAACAGTTTTATTTACATTATCTTTGGCTGGTTTGCAAAGACAAATGAGGGGAAACCTTTTGGATGTTTTGGATAGTGATTATGTGAAATTTGCAAGAGCTAAAGGCCTTAGTGAATTTAAAGTTATATTCAAACATGCTTTGAGAAATGCCGTTAATCCTTTGATTACACTTTTAGGCTTTGAATTTGCAGGACTTTTGAGCGGGGCAGCATTGACTGAATACGTTTTTCAATATCCGGGACTTGGACGTTTGATTTTGGAAGCTGTTTTAAAATCTGACATAAATCTTGTTATGGCTTCTTTAATGATGGGGGCTGTAATGCTTATTTTAGGCAATTTGATTGCGGATATTCTCTTAATTATTACTGATCCTCGTATCAGAGAAGGGAGTCAGGCATGATAAGAGATTTGATTAAACAGTTGTGGAAAGATAAATTTGCAAGAATTGCTTTAATTGTGCTAGGGATAATTTATTTAGCCTTATTCTTTGCGGATTTTATTGCTCCTTATACAAAAGATTTTTCTGACAGATCTATGGCTTATGTGCCGCCATCTAAGATTTTTACTATTGATGAAAACGGTAAATTCTCAAAACCTTATACGTATAATTATAAACGGGAATTTGATTCTAATGATTTAAAGATTATTTATACTCTTGATAAAAGTAAAAAACATTATATTAAATTTTTCTCTCAAGGACAACCGTATAAATTTTTAGGTCTGATTCCTATGAAAAGGCATCTAGTTACAACTGATAGTGATGGAAGATTATTTTTGTTGGGCACAGATATAAACGGTCGTGACGTATTTTCAAGAATCCTGTTTGGCGGCAGAATTTCTATGACTATAGGATTTTTGGCATTATTTGTACTTTTCCCGATAGGGCTTTTGTATGGTGGAATTGCAGGATATTTTGGCGGCAAAGTTGATATGGTTATGATGAGATTTGCCGAAGCTGTTATGTCTATACCAAGTTTTTATCTTTTGATTATATTAGCTTCAATATTACCGTCAGGTATGACAAGCGTGCAAAGATTTATGCTTATTGTTGTAATTCTTGCTCTTATTGGCTGGGCAGGGTTCGCTCGTGTTGTCAGAGGTATGGTTTTGTCTGTTAAAAATCAAGAATATGTTCAGGCAGCAAAATCTATTGGTGCTTCAAATTTCAGAATTATTTTAAAACATATTTTGCCTCAAACTACAAGTTTTGTTATTGTTGCAATAACTTTATCAGTTCCTTCTTATATATTATCAGAATCAGGGTTGAGCTTTTTGGGGCTCGGAATTCAGCAGCCTGATGCAAGCTGGGGGAATATGTTAAAAGAAGCTCAAGAGTATACAAATATAATTTATCGCCCTTGGCTTTTAACTCCGGGTTTTTTAATTTTTATTGCAGTGTTGGCTTTTAATCTAATAGGTGATACAATAAGAGATGTGCTTGACCCAAAAAGCAAAATAAGATAAAAAATCTGTGGAGAGTGTTTTAATGGATTTATCAAATATTGGTATAGATTTTGATTTAACTTTGATTATAAGAGTTTTATCGGCATTACTTTTAGGCTTTGCAATAGGTTTGGAACGTGAAATTACAAATAAATATGCAGGGTTAAGGACAAATATTCTGGTTTGTCTCGGGGCTTGTATATTTACAATAATTTCTATATATGGATTCCCTGAGGTTTCTGTTACCGGAGATGAACTTGGGACTCGTGATACTGCTCGTGTCGCTGCTCAAGTTGTTACAGGTATCGGTTTTATAGGCGCAGGAACGGTGTTCCGTCATGGGGCAACTGTTTTTGGACTTACAACTGCAGCTACTTTGTGGGTGTCAGCGGCAGTAGGGATGGCTTGTGGGGCAGGTATGTATCCATTGGCTATTTTATCAACCGTATTTTCAATAATTGTACTTGTTTCTATTAGGCTCTTTGAAAAAAATGTACTTATTTCAAGTGCAAAAAATACAAAGCGCTTAAAAATGAGTATTTCTTGTTCTAATGAAAAATCTAATGCAATATATGATTATATAATTGAGAACAGTAAGCACCTAAGGGAAATATCAAGAAAATTAAATAAACAAGATGAAAATTTAACTAAAATAGTGGTTATTTTAGACTTTTTTGGCCATACACCTATTAAAGATTTGTATAAAACATATCAGAATCTTGACGGAATTGAATCTATTTCTATTCAGGAATTCAATGAATAGGAGCGTAGCCGCTCCACCCGCCACTCAGATTTTAAACGGGACTTAATAAGATAGCGTGATAAAAGAGCTTAGCCGTTCTATCCGCTCTCCACATTTCAAGCGAATTTAATAAGACAACGTGATAGAAGTGCGTAGTTTCTCTCGGTTTAACTTAATTTAATTTTAAACTTATAAATTTATAAGTTTATTGTTTAATTTTTGCAAGTAAATTGGTATTTGTATTTAAACTTGGAGAGTCTGTCTTTTTTTGCGGTTCTGTTGGTTCAATATTTGCATAGTATCTTGGATCATCAAGTGATTCTATTGCTTTCATTACACCTAATCGTCCTGCTTTTAACTGCATATCGGCAAGCCATGATTCTATTGCATAAGTTAGTGCAAGTGTAAATACTGTCCAAGATATACCAAGTGTTGCTAATGTATTTTTTATACCGGGAGTTATAAATATATTACCGATTTTACCTGTTTTAACAAGTTTTATAAATTCATCAGGATGTTCATTAAATTCTTTTATTAATGTTGTCCATATTTTTTGCATTTCTTCTTTTGGTATATTGTCAAGAATTTTTTCAACTTTAGGTAGAATTTTAAGCATCGTAGCTTTATCCATACTGGAAAATCCGATATTCTCCATCTGTTGAGCAAATTGCTCATCTGTAAGACTTTCAATATGTGTTTTAAATGATTGAAGTGATTTTTTAGGATTTTTTAAATCTTTTGGAATATTGTTATATATATCTTTAATTGTAAATGCTTTAATTTTATCTTTGGTTTTACTTAATATATTTAAAGCATCATTGATTGTCAGTGATGTGGTTTCCGGATTTATTTCAATATTTAATTTTTTAAGTTCTTTTATAATATCTGCATTTATCGGAATTTCTTTTGTTTTAAGCATATTTAGCATGTTACTTAATTCAGGATTTTTGTTTAAAGTTTCAGGAATATTTTTTAGTTCATTTGAAATTTGTTCAAGTGTATTTATTGCTTCAGTTAAGTTTTTGTGGCTGAAAAGATTATCTATTTGTTTATCTATTTTATTGTTGAAGATAGCTTCATTATTTCCGTTGATAAGTTCATCTAATGTCGTAAATGCTTTTTCAACTTTTTCTTGCGGTATCACTGTTTTTAATTCAGGCATATCTTTATATAATTCAGTGACACTTGATTTTAAATCATCCAGTGGAATTTCTTTGAAAACATTATGAATATTTGAATAAAATTTGTTAATTTTTTCTCTACCGATGTTCTTTTCTACAATTTTGCGTAATGCAGAGTACGCGTTGTCATAATTTTCTTTTGACATATTTTTGATATTTTTAGGATTTAACAATATGTCAAGCATATCTGCACGTGTAGCAGGGTTTGCAAAATTTATTTGTTTTAAAATTTCATCAACTTTTTCTGCTGTATTTTTATTTTTTAATGTCAGATATGATTTTAGGGTTTGTCTGAAGTTGTATATTTGCTTAAATTGCTCATGTTGAGGAATTTTTCTTAAGTCTGTTATTGAATTTTGCAAGTTTTTATAAGCTTTAGATATAATATCAAATACTGAATCATTTTGAAGATTAATCCCTTTTAATATAGCTGCTGCAGGTTTATATTCAACATTTGTTCCGCCAACTTTGTATGTAATATTTTTTTCTACGTTACTTAAATATTTTTTGAACCATTTGCTTTGTAATTTTTCGCTTGATTTACTAAAGAAGTTTATTGCTTTTTCAAGAACTTTTTTCCCTGATAGTTTTCCTTTTTTAATTTGAGCTCCTATATATATAAAAGGTGTGAAAAGTGCAAGCATACCACCGTATGCAACAATTGGCTGTGCGATTTCTATTGCTGCTTCCATTGATTCTGAGTATGTTTGAGAATTGTCGTCAACTTTTTCAAATGTGTTAAATAATTTCCTTTGTAAATTTTTTGCATCTCTAAGTTGTTCTTCAGTTACATCTTGCTTTTGAAGTTGTTCTTGGAGGAGTTTATTTTGCTTAAATTCAGTATTTTTATATTTTTGATATGCATAATATTGTTTAATTACTCTTGGAATAAACATTGCATATTCTTTGATTTTAGATTCAGGTTTTTTGGTGTTTTTAACATCTTTTACTTCTTCATAATCTTCTTCTGTATAACCAATAAAGTTTCTGGGATCTTTTTCCAGCTCGCGTTTTGCGGTATATCTGCCTGCTCTTGCTGCTGATTTTTGTAACTTTAAGCCTATTAAAAGCCCTGCAAAACCTGTTACAATTGAACCGATACCGCCAATTAGCCCCTTTCTCCCCCATTTATGAGCACTTACTGATGTAATTGCTTGCTTAGCCTTTTTTATTATATTTTGTGGGCCTCTACGGCTTTTGTTTGCAATATTTTCTTCGTTTGTGCACATCTCTTTTCTCAAATCTTCCATATAAGATTTGTAGAAATTTTTCCATTTTACATGATATCCGGGAGCATTTTCTTTTAATTGAGCGAATTCTTTGTACAGTTCTTTTGTCTTTTCTGAACCGTTTTTATTAACTTTACTGCTTATAATTTTCTTTAATATACCAGTTTTATTCAAAATTGTACTGATAACGAGACCTACGCCGGCACCTAAGAATGGTGTTCCGTTAATCAATACTTCTGATGCAACTTCCATATTTTCGGAATATTTTTCTGCTTCATTATTGATTATTCTAACTGTTCTTTGTAGAACTTCTTGATCTTTTTTAGCTTGGATAAGTTCTTCAGGAGATAAATCTCGTGTTACTTTTTTGGATTCGTCTGTATCATTTTTAATTGCTTTTTTGTATGCTTTTCTGTCTTTAAACAAGTTTATGATACTTGGTATCATACTTGTTTTAAGTTTATCTTTATGAGTTTGTTTTTTTAACTCAGGATGTTCTGCAATTTCTTGTTTAGCTTTTTCAATTTGTTCCGGTGTATAATTTACAAAAGCTTTTGGATCTTCAAGTGCTTTTCTTGCTTGAAAACGAGCTATTTTTGAACTGTCAACTTGCAGTTTTGCAGCATATATATTAGATGCGACAAAAGAAAATAAAAATGCTGCTATAGCACCATATTGCCCTATTTTAGCTTTATGTCTAAGAGAAGCAGTGTCTTTTTTGAATTGTTTGTAAAATTTCATTGCTTCGGCTTTTAGTTTCGGATCTTTTATTTTTTTTATATTATTTTCTTTTGTAAGTTGCCAATACCTAAAATTATAATTTGTTTTACCGTTTTGTTTATTGAATTCAGTTATTTGGTTACAAAGTTTTATAGCATCTTCATTTTGGCTAAGCTTTTCTTCAAGGTCCCAAATCTTATTATTCAATGGATTTGCTATGTATTTAGCATAAGCTAATGTACTGCCGAGAGCAGTTATTATTGGTATGCCGGCAACAATTGGCTGGACTGCTGTTTCAACATTTTCAGCAACACTTTCGGAGTGGTTATCCATTATGTCGACAACATCAATTATGTTTTTGCCAAGAGCTTTTGCGCGAGCAATTTCTTCATCGCTATATTGGTGTCTTTTATATAATTCCTCGCGTTTTGCCTGTTCTTGTTTTTGATTTTCTTCCCATTTGTTAAAGTTGTTTTTATTTTTTGCTATTTGAGAAAGTGAGTTAAAAAAATCCATAATTTTCCCTGTTTTTATTTTCCCTATATATTTATAAAAACAGGACTATAATTTTTTTTGCTTGATATATTAATTTTTGTAAATAGGAAGAATTATCTCAAATTCTGTTATTTCCGGTATTGATTTGTTAAGTCTTAAGATTGCATTTTGTGCTTTTAGATTGTCAACACAGATATGCAATCCAAGCCCGCTTCCTGTAGGTTTTGTAGTATAACCTTTTTCAAATATTGCTTGTTGCTTCTCTTCAGAAATTGGAGAACCGTTATTAGAAATTGTTATATGAACATTGTTATTTTTGATTTCTGATGCAATATTAATTTCACCTTTTTTTTCAATTGCTTCTATTGCATTTTTTATTATATTTACAATACAAGCTAAAAATTTGTTTTCATCTATATATACTTTTGCTGTTGTTTTTATGTCGGAATATATTTTTATATCTTTATCATGAATATATACTTTTGATAGAGTAATTCCTTCTTCAAGTGTTTTTTGCAAATCACATTCTTTTTGTGAAATATTATTTAAAGATTTTAAATCTATTAAGGAATTATTCATTATTTTAAGTGATTTGCTAATACAATTTAATGCATTAGATATTGATTGATTTTCTATCCCTTCTTGTTCAAGATTTTTTTTAATTATTTGAGTATAAATTTCACATATAGAGAGATGGTTTCTGATTTCATGTGCTACACATCTGGATTGTTCATAAACTATGTTTGTATCGTTCATTTTTGCCTCTTAACATTAAAGGTTCAGCTTTTGTTGGTGGGCTGAACCTTTAAATACTTCTAATTAGTATCATAAAATAATTTAAACAGCCAATTTTGCGCGTCTTTTATTTGCAAAACCATTGTTCAAGGCATACAAAACTGCTTGTGTTCTGTCATTTACTTGCAATTTTTGGAAAATATTATTCACGTGTGTTTTAACTGTAGTTTCTGATATAAATAATTTTCCTGCAATACCTTTGTAGTTATTACCTTGTGTGAGAAGATCCAATACTTCTTCTTCTCTTGCTGTTAAATATGTAAGGAGGTTTTCTTCTGATGAGATATTTGCTTCTTCTTTGAATGAGTGTTGGAAATATTCGAAGAATCTTGATGTAAGCGCTGTAGGAAGATAAATTTTACCTGCGGCAACTTCATCTATTGCATAAATAAGTTGAGCTGATGCCATAGTTTTTAAAACATAACCTTTAGCACCAATTTTCATTGCCCGGAAAATAAGATCCGCATCATCATAACCGCTTAAGCATATTACTCTGATGTCTAAGTTTAATTTTTCTATTTCTTGAATTGCTTGTAATCCGTCTTTTTCCGGCATATTTACATCCATTAAAATAATATCAGGGCGATATTTTTTAGCGAGGTTAATTCCTATATTTGCACTCGTTGTTGTGCCAACAACATCATAGCTACTTTCTAATGTGATTAATTCTTTTACCCCTCTTAAATGATCAGCATTATCATCAATAAGTAAGATTCTTGATTTTCTTTTAAATTCTCTCATTTTTATCTCCCTGTTTTTATTAAGTTCCCTCTACACTATAAATACTACAACTTTTAGAGGGTTGTTTTCATCCATGCCCTGATTGATATTAACTATATTTGGGTTTGAGAATTTGTCTTACATCTTTAGATTGATAAATTATCTCAATCATGCTCTACACCATGCTTTTAGGATTTTGGCCGCATGGTGGATTTTTTCTAAAGCTAATATTTTTGAACTACTCTTGTTGTGGTATAATTTTTTTTGTAAGAGGGAAAGATAATGCAAATTTTAATATTTTTAGGTGGTTTTTTATTAGGCGCTTTGTGCGTGTTTATTCCGTTCAAAGTTATAAATAAAAATAATGTTGATTCGCAAAATTTAATGCTAGAACAGATGAAGTTGTATTTTGAAAATACGGCAAATAAAATATTTAAAGAAAATTCTTCAGAGCTTTCCAATCAAAACAGGGAAAAACTTGATGAATTTTTCAAACGGTTTAAAGAAAAAATTGAGGATTTTGAAAAACGTTCAGAAGAGAATTTTAGAACAGAAACTGATCATTTTAAAATTTTTGATATGAATATAAAAAGTTTTTTGGAAACAGGTAATAAAATTTCTCATGATGCAAATTCTCTTGTTAGTGTGATGCGCTCTGACAACAGATCTTCAGGTCGTTGGGGAGAAATCGTGTTGGAACGTGTTTTGGAAGCTTCAGGACTTAGAAAAGATGAAGAATATAAAGTTCAATCAGGTAATGCTGAGGGACGTCCGGATGCAACAGTTTTCTTGTCAGAAGGCAGGTGCGTTTATATTGACAGTAAAACATCATTTGCTGCTTGGGACGGGTTTGTGAATGCTCAAGATGACGCCGAAAAACAAATTCATTTAAAACAATTTATTGATTCTACAAAAGCTCATATAACCGGTCTTGCAAGAAGAGATTATTCAATTGAAGAAGCATCTCCTGACTATGTTCTAATGTTTATTCCTATTGAAAGCTGCTATTCTATGATGTTTTGTGATGACTGTGCATTATGGGATTTTGCTTGGAAAAACAAGGTTATGCCTGTTTCTCCTTCTACTTTGTTAGCTGCTTTGAAAATAATCAATGCATTCCATGTTGTTGACAGACAAAATAAAAATATTCTTGAAATGGCAAGGTTGTGTTCAAGTGTCCATGATAAATTTGCGGCTTTGCTTTCTGAACTTTTAAAAATAAGAGATAATCTGAATAATTCATTGAAAAAATTAAACGGCTCAGGGAATATAATTAATCAAATTTCAAAATTAGAAAAATTAGGTTGTACATATTCAAAAGAATTACCGGAATTGCCTGAAGATATAAATTTTGAAGAATAAATTCTGTATATTATATGTTAAACAGTTTTGAATATCAGGGAATAGACCTACTTCTGTTACGGGTTGATTTTATTTTTTTGTAGTGATATATTCATGTTAATATGATTGATAAACCTAAAACAGCTAAAGACAGAATTATTTTAGCATTAGATGTTGACAATTTAAAAGAGGCAGAAGATCTTGTTAAGGAATTAAAAGATTATGTCGGTTATTTTAAAGTTGGGCTGCCTTTGATTGTTAATTACGGATTTGAGGCGTTCAGACTTTTGGAAGAACACGGGGCTAAATGTTATTATGATTGTAAATTTCATGATATCCCGCATACTGTACAAAAGGCTTGTATTAGTCTTGTAAAAAATAATATAAACTTTTTCAATGTACATATTCAAGGCGGGTCTAAAATGACTTCTGCGGTCGTAAAAGCTTCCCGTGCTGCAGCTAAATCTATGGGAGTTGAACCTCCAACTATATTGGGAGTTACTTTACTTTCCAGCTTTGGGCAAAAGACTTTAACGACTGAACTTTGTGTTGATAGGAATATTGAAGATTTTGTTTTGCAGCTTGCAAAAGTTGCAAAAGAATCCGGGCTTGACGGTGTTGTGGCTAGTGCTGAAGAGGCAAGAAGAATTAGAAAAGAAATAGGTGATGATTTTATAATTTTATGTCCCGCAACCCGTCCTACCTGGGCTTCTGTTAATGATCAGGTCAGAGTTGATACCCCGAGAGATAATATATTATCGGGCGTAGATTATATGGTTGTCGGAAGACCTATTACTTCCGCAGATGATAAAGTCGCAGCTGCTTCTTTAATTATTGATGAAATTGAAACTGCTCTGGCTGATAAGGTATCTCTAGTTTAATTTGTTATATATTCGTTGGACTTTTGGTATTTCTTTTTATCTTTGTTATAGGTGAAAATTTTATATTTTGTCCCATCTGAATTAATTTTTATAGAATTGTGCCTGTCCGTTCTGTATATATCTGTGTTTCTTAGTATATCAAGTGTACCTTTATTAGGGTGACCAAAATAGTTTGGACCGGTTGATATTACAGATACTTTTGTATTCAGGTGATTGAGCATATCGTAATTCACAACATTCGGGCCGCCATGATGACCTACTTTTAAAATCTCAATATTATGAGGAATATCATTTTTTAATTTTTCAAATGAAACTATTCCAGCATCACCTGTGAAAAGTGTATCAAAATTTTTGTAGCTTAATAATGTTATAATTGATTTTTCATTATCTTTGTCTGAGCTGTTGTCTATGTAGGTTTGAAAATTTAAATATTTTTCAGTGTAAATAGATTTATTATTTATTGGAATTTGTGTTTCAATATTTAATTCTTTTAAGGTTTTATAGATATTTTGGGAAGTCATTGATTTGTCTTCAAAAGAATTTATGTAGGCTCTTTTTACGTTTAAATTTTTCATTATGTCAACGGCGCCTCCGGAGTGGTCGTTATCAAAATGGGTTATTATTAAGCCTTCAATATTTTTTATGCCATGATCTTTTAAGTATTTTATAATGATAGAATTAGCTTGAGCTTTGCTCCCGTTATAGCCTGCTTTGCCTGTGTCTATAATAAAATATTTGTTTTGTGGTGTTTTAATCAGAAAACAGTCAGCATTTTGAACATCAAATACTATTATTTCGAGATTTTTAGACGGAATATTTATTAGAGTCAGCGCAAGTATGATACCTGAAATGAGGCAGGTATATAAAAGTGTTTTATTAATCCCTTTTTTAACCGAGAGTGTAACAGCAAGAACAATCCCATAATAAATGAATATTTGAAAAATATTTGGGTGAGTTGTCGTAAGAAGAGAGCCCTGAAGGTTTGCAAAGAAATTGGATATAAAAACAAGTATATGCAATACATAATTTAAAATAACATCTATAAACATACATAGGTTGTTATTAAATATATTGATTGTTGCAAGGATAGAGCTTATGAATCCGCCGAAACTTATTACACTTAAAAACGGCATGCTTAATATGTTAGCAAATATCGAATATGTACTGAAAGTGTTAAAATAAAACATCTGTATAGGCGCAACCCAAATTTGTGCAATTACCGGAATTAGTAAAGCACTAATAAGCCATTGTGGTATTTTAGAATCTTTATATTTTTCGAAAACAACATTTGCGGTTGTTAAAAGTCCAAACGTTACTATAAAAGAAAGCTGAAATCCGACATCATTTATAAAAGCTGGATTGTAAATCAGCATTATCATTGCAACAAATGAAAGAAGTGATACGGAATGTGCATCTCTATCAATTAGTTTCCCTATTAATATAAGAATAAGCATTAATGCAGCTCTTATAACAGATGCTCCTAATCCTGTCATAAATGTGTAAATTATGACTAATCCTATACCTGAAATTACCATGAATTTGAAAGGCATTTTAAGCCGTCTCATAAAAAATACCCAAAATGCATATATAAAAGCAACGTTCATACCTGAAGCCGCAAGTATATGCAGCAATCCTGAATTTACAAAAGATGTTTTAATATAATCAGGAGGTGCAATTGCATCGTCGCCAAATACAATTCCTCCTAATATTTCAAGATTTGGAGATTTTAAATATTGAGAGTGAACATTTATTATTTTATTTCTTAATTGATTTAAATTTTGTAGAAATTCCCATTTAGGAGTTAATTTAGTATTTATAGGTTTAGCGTTATCTGTATAAAAGACTGTAAATGTATCAAAATTTCTTAAATATTTTCCGTAATCAAACTGTGACGGGTTTGTTGATTTAAAAGGAACTCTTAATTTGCCGGAAAATTCATATTTGTCTCCTGTTTGGAGCTTTGAATAATCTTTTCCTGTATATGTAACAAGAGTTTTCCCTGAAATATTTTCTCCGTTAATTTTATCGGCTTTAAAGAAAAATTTAACTTTATCAGGGCTGTTTCCGTTCGGAATCGAAACAATTTGACCTTGAATTACAGCATCTTGAGATGCAAACGGTACAAGTTGATCAGTTATGTGTGTCCTTGAAAAAGCGTTAAAGAAACCCAAATAAAATATTATAATCCAGAAAATTATGTATTTTAATGGTAATAAATTTTTGATGATAATAAAAATTGAAAGACAAGTTAAAATTCCGGCACAAAATATTGCGTTGTCGTTAAAGTAAGAGAGAATTCCGGTCATAAAGACCAGTGCCGTGATAAACATCAGAATATTTTTATTCTGTAAAATGTTATTTATATTAATTTTGTCCATTTTTATATAATTATATATTAAAATGATTAATCCAAAAGTAACAAAATGTAAAAAAGCCCTTTTTTAAAGGGCTTTTTTATTTATTTAAAAAAATGTTTTTTATTCTTTTTTAAATATCCACCAACCTTTAGTATCTTGTGGTTGTAATTGAGGTTGAGGCTGACCTATTTTAAAATTTTGTTTGAAAGGTGATTGTGAGGCAAAAACACTTCTTGATAAGGTGTTAATATATTTGTTATTTAAATGTGCATAATCAAATAGGATAACTCCTTTTGCGTTAACCTTTCGTGCTTCATGGATTAATCTGATTAAATCTTCATCTGTACCGCCCATAAATGTAACGAAAAGTCCTGCATATAAATCGGTATTTCCTGATATAACACTGATAATATCTGACATCATTTTATTGGCAGTTTTTGCATCACAGGTTAAAAACAGAGGTGTAAAAGCATTTATATAACCTCTTGTTGACCATGTTTTCCAATCTTGTTGTTTATGTTCAAGCGCAGCTTTTCTGTCGGGGAAAATAACAGCGCTGATGTAAGTCTTTTTAACTCTGCCCATTTCTCCGATTTTTTTAACCATATTTGAGATTTGTTCACGTCTGTAGTTATTCCATTCAAGCCATAAGGGGTCTGTTTTTAAAATACTTACGGGATCAATTCCGTATAGCATTTTAAAGTCTTCTCTGGCGAAGGTAGTGTAACCCCAGTTAGAATCTTCATTTAAAGATACGCAATTTGGATAACGTATATAATCGAGGTTAATTCCGTCAGGTTTATATCTTGTAATTATTTCGTCTACAAGTTTTACAATAAAATCTTGGACATAAGGGTTTGCGGGATCAAGAAAATAACCGTTATGTTCTGATGTTGATTTTGAAGGTGATACAGAATCGGCATCTTTTTTGGTTTTATTTCCCCAAGAAGGATTCATTCCAAGAATACTTTTAGGATTGTCGTTTGGATTTTGCGGACCTACATAAAATGTTTCAAACCATATATGAACTTTTATTTTCCGTTTATGTGCTTCTTTTATCCATATTTCAAGAGGATCAAAGCCTGCAAATTTTTCATATTGTGTCGTAAAACCATAAGCTTCCATTGTTTTGCTAGGGAAAATTGTTTTGCCATGAAAATAGGTTTCCAGGAAAATATTATCAATTCCTGCATTTTCAAGTCTGTTTAGAGTTTCCTCTATTTGTTTTTCGCTTGTTTCAACAGGTCTGATCCATATCCCTTTAAGTTCTCCGTTTTTATACGGAACGACACTTTTTAATGCGTCATTTGCTGATTCTATTGCAAGTTGAGAATATTTTTTTACTTCATCCGAATTTTTTCTTGCTTTTTTTAGGTAATTTTTTGCATCATTTATGTAGCTGTTTGGTAATTTCCAATTATAATCCGGACTTAAACTTTTATAATATTCCAGCATTTGTTCAGCTTCTTTTATTTTCTTTTCTGATTCAAATATGTAACTTTCAGATGTTGTATAAGTATATATAAGATTTGAAGCTTTATCTATATATATTTTAGTCCCGATTTTAATACTGGAATTTATCCATTTTTTAGCATTCCCATGACCGCTTATAACAATTCCGTTTGGCGGTATTAATGAATCTGCTCCTGAAAGTTCTGTTACGGTATTGCCTTCAACAACAGCTTCTGCTCCAAATTCGTTTGTATTAGTTCTTGGACCGTATGAAGGAGTGTAAATTACAAGTTGATTAATTCCTCTGGCTCCCGGAAGATAACTGCCTTTGGTGTTTGTGCTGGCTGTGGGGTCTATTGAATTAATTAAATTTTTTGTATAACTAAATACAACTTCATCTTTACCAGGTTGATATGGCTTAAATACCGGTGATTCGTAATCGTCTTGCGGGATGATAAGTAAATCTGAATTATCTAAATTTATATTTTCGTCATCGTTATTTAATGTCTGTTTCTGGGGTTGTTGTATATTTTTATTTGTGTTTCTGGCAGTTAACATTGGAGATATATCTTCTGCAATTGATAAATTTGCTGTTATTAATATAATTCCAAGCGATATTAGTATTTTTTTTAATTTCATCGTCCTCTTTAACTCCCTGATATTATGATAATATTATAAATATTTATCATAATTTAGCTCTTTTAATAAATGTATTTTGTCTGGATTTTATTTCTTTTATTATAATAGCTCATAAAAATAAAAAATCGACAAATAATTGTAAAAGATTTGTCGACTTTTTACTTTTTATAAATATTCAAAATTACAAATCTTCATAACTTGGTGATGTATGAATATCATGATCATTCATAAATGAGTGGTCATCATAAGATGGATCAATATACATAAAGAAACGTCTTACAGCTTTGACAACTGGTTGGTTGTAATATTCTTTTTCAACAGGTTCAGTTAAAGGTTCACCGTTAGATTGAGCAATTGATTTTTGTGTCGCATTAATAAATGCAGAAGAATAACCGTGATTTTTCATATAATTTGGATTAACTGTATCAGCAGTTGTTAGTTCTGCATAAGACGGTAATGTTGAAAATATAACCGCTAAACTTAAAATTAATAAACTTTTTTTCATTTTTACCTCTGTTGTTTATACATTATATATAATAATATATTTATTTAATAGTTACAAAAATATTATAATTTCTTTACAAAAATTTTGCTATAAATTATTTGTATGATTTTATTATAATTTCTTCTAATTTTTCAAGCAGTTTATCTTCCGGAACTTTTGCAATAATCTCGCCTTTTTTGAATATAATTCCTTCTCCTACGCCCCCTGCTATGCCGAAATCTGCGTGTCTTGCTTCTCCGGGCCCGTTAACTGCACAACCCATTGTTGCTATTGTGATTGGTTTATTTAAGTTTTTGAATCTTTCTTCAACTTTTTTAGCTAACGCAATTAAATCTATTCTTGTTCTTCCGCAAGTCGGGCAAGATATAAAGTTAACCCCTCTTTCACGCAAATTAAGGCTTTTTAAAATATCATATCCTGCAGTAACTTCTTCTGTCGGATTTTCGGTAAGAGAAACTCGTATTGTATCCCCGATACCTTCTGCAAGCAAAGTGCCTAATCCTATTGAGGATTTAATAAGTCCGTTTCGTAATGTTCCGGCTTCTGTTACTCCAAGGTGCAACGGATACGGAATTTTGTCTGCGATTAATCGATAAGCTTCAATTGTTGTCAATACATCTGATGATTTCATTGAAACTTTTATTAAATCAAAGTCTAAATCTTCAAGAATTTTTATATGTTCCATTGCGCTCAAAACCATTTTTTCAGCAAGTGGAATATCCAAATTTTGAAGTTGTTTATCTAATGAACCGGCATTTACTCCTATTCTTATTGGAATTTGTTGTTGTTTTGCAAGTGAAACAACTTTTTCTACATTTTCACGTTTGCCAATGTTTCCGGGATTAAGTCTCAGGGCATTTATCCCGTTGTTAATACATTTAATTGCTAGTTTGTAATCAAAATGTATATCTGCGATTAAAGGCAAGGGTGATTTTTTTACAATTTCTTTTATCGCATCTGCTGCGTCATTGTCAAGTACTGCAAGTCTGACAAGCTCGCAACCTTTATCAGCAAGTTCATTAATTTGGTTAAGAGTTGATTTTACGTCTCTTGTATCGGTATTACACATTGATTGAACACTTATTGGTGCATCTGAACCGATTTTTATATTTCCGATTGTTAATTGTTTTGTTTTTCTTCTTTTTATCATAATATTATTATAGCATAAAATTACAGGAGGGAAAATGAGAGTTGCAGTTTTATCTGATATTCATGGCAATATGCAGGCTTTAGAAGCTGTTGTGAATGATATTAAAGAAAATGAATGTGAAAAAATATTGTGTCTTGGCGATTTAGCAATGGCAGGTCCTCAGCCGAGAATGGTTATTGATTTTGTGGAAAAACAATATAATTGGGTGGTAATTCAGGGTAATACGGATAAAATGATAGCTGATTTTTCTCCTGAGATTATGGAAAATACAAAACATAATTTTCCTGTAATGGCAAATGCTCTTGTAGATGATGTGTATTTTTTGGAAGAAAAAAGAAAAGAATTTTTACGCAATCTTCCTGCTCAAAAAGAGTTGACAATTGATGGGGTTAAAATATTACTTGTTCATGGATCCCCAAGACGTAATAATGAAGATATTTTTCCTAATATGCCTTTGTCTGAAATTGAAGCAATGCTGGAAGGTGTTAATGCTGATTTGGTATTTTGCGGTCATACTCACATGCCTGCAGGTTACCAAACCAACAAAAGACAAACTGTTGTTAATGTCGGAAGCGTAGGACGTCCTATGACAAAAGATGCTAAATCTTGCTATGTTATTGCAAATTTTGAAAATAGCGGGTTTTCTATTGAACACAGATTTATTAATTATGACAGGGAGCTTGCAGCAAAATTAATGCAAGCAAGAAATTTTGAAGGTGCAGATAAAATAGCTCAAATGATATTACATCCCGGTGCAAGACATATCTGAACTATACTTTGATTTTAAGTTCTTTACTTGCTTTATTAATTAATTTTGGCAGAATTTCTTCATACAATGCAATTTCATTTGTATTTTTTACCAAATCCCCGTTTTCAAAGACTTCCCCATTATCATTAATAATGCACATCAAATGTTTTGTTGTATCATCTTGTGCATAGCTGTTATATTGAACAATTAAATTTCTCATTTTAGGGTTTTCTTTATTTGCAATTGATGTAAGATGAAAATGTTCAACATAAGGAGTACGGAATTTATAAATTTTATTTAATTTAAGTTGTTGTGCAAAATTCTGTATCAATTCAACACTTTCATCAGATAATTTTGATAAATTTTGAGTTTTACCAGAAAAAGATACGCTATCGCAGCTGTTTAAATTTAGTTTAGGGGTATTACAACGTTTGTTGTGTGATTGATTAACATTTGAAATGTAATTGTTTGAAAAATTAATGCTTCTTATACTATTTATCATATTTTTTACCTTTCGTTGTTTTCTTAAATCTTAAAAAAAATTTTTTTTGCTATCATACTTAAAAATTTGTTACATAACAAGAGGTTATTTTAACCTTTGATAAAATTTTTATTTGTGTTAGTATAACAGTACTAAAGGAAGTTTTATGTATATAAATAAAGAACAGCTTGTTTCTTATATAAAAAAGCTTGATAAACCAAAAGTTTTAGTAATTGGTGATTTAGCAATAGATGAAATGGTTTATGGAAATGCTGAAAGAATTTCCAGAGAAGCTCCGGTTTTAATTCTGCTTCATTCGGAAACAAAACTTATTTTGGGAGCTGCTTCTAATGCTGCTCATAACGTATCTTCTTTAAATAACGGTAAAGTTAGTGTAATCGGTGTTTGCGGAGATGATTTTCAAGCCGGTCAGCTAAGAGAAACTTTTGAAGAAGCTAAAGTTAATTGCGGGCTTTTAGTTGTTGATCCTTCAAGAAAAACAACAACTAAAACTAGGATTTCAGGTTCTATAACAACTTCTATTACTCAGCAGATTGTAAGAATTGACAGACAAACCAATGAAATGTTGAGCCCTGAAATTGAAGATGAAGTTTTAAAACAAATAGAAAGAGCAGTTCCTGAATTTGATGCAGTAATTTTATCGAATTATCATATAGGAACTTTGACTCCTAAGATTATTCAGGAAACTATAAGATTTGCAAATCAATATAATAAAGTGATAGTTGTAGACGCTCAAAAAGATTTAGAAATTTATAAAAATGTTACCTCAATGACGCCAAATCTTCCTGATACTCAGAAATCTGTCGGTTTTCAGATTGAAACGGAAGAAGATTTGCAAAGAGCAGGAGATAAACTTTTAGAACAAACTAATGCAAAATCTGTATTAATTACTTGTGGTGCAGACGGAATGTTTGTTGCCAGAGGGCATGGGAATTATACTAAAATCCCTGTATTTAACAAATCAGAAGTATTTGATGTAACAGGTGCTGGTGATACAGTTACTGCTGTATATACTCTTGCTTTGGCTGCAGGAGCAGACCCTGTATATGCTGCTATAATTGGTAATATCGCAGCCAGTTTGGTTGTTAAACAGTTTGGTTGTGCAACTACTAATATTGAAGAAATTTTGAATGCTGTTGAAAATTTATAAGTATTCAATTTTTAAATTTACGGAGAGAATTTTATGGAAAATTTATTAAATTGTTTAAAAAAAATTAGACCGGTTGATTTAATTATTATTGCCGGAGTAATTATTGCGTTGGTTGTCGGATTTTTCACTTATAAAAATTTCAGACAAACTGCATCAAAACAAATTGAGGCAACATCTAAAATATCTTTTCAGGTATTTATAAGAGGAGTTACTCTTACAGGTTCAGAAATCCCTTTAAGAGCTAATGAAAAAACTTTTATCAGTATAAGAAATGTTCCATATTCTGATTTGGATATTTTAGATGTAAAAGCTGACAGAAAAAAAGTTGTACTTCCTATTTTAAACAGTAAAAAAGTAATGGTAGTAGAAGATCCTTCGCAAGCTTATGTATATGATATGATTATCACCCTTACGGATACCGCTAAAATTACAAAGGACGGTGCTGTTGTTGGCGGTAATAAAATTAAAATAGGTTTGCCTATTACTTTAGAAGGAAAAGATTATAAGTTTAACGGTACTGTTTCCGATTTAAAGGTAATGCCTGTTAGTGATGATGAAAAATTTAATAATTCATTAGAAGCGAATGACAATGTTTAGTAATTTAATAAGATTTACTCAAGAAAAAACGAAATATTTATACAATAATAGTTTATTTTTACAGAATATAGACAAATTCATTTTTGTTTCTATTGTTGCTGTATTTTTATTGTCAACTGTTGCATCTTCAGATGTTATAGGTTTTATTGCTCTTATTACATTTTTCTTGACATTTGTTAAGGTTTTGACTAATCCTGACGAAAAGCTTGAGTGTAAAACTTTTGAGTTGTGGCTTTTGGCTTATTTTATGATTGTAATAATAAGTCTTGCTGGTTCAACTTTATTTTATTTAAGTTTAAAAGGTTTTTTTAAGACTTTTACTTATCTTGGATTTTATTTTTCAGTAGTCCAATATTTGAGAAATAATAAGGATAAAATCCCTTTTATATTAGGTGTAATTGGTGCTTGTATAAGTTTTGAAGCTTTTGTTGGATTTTTACAAAATTTTGCGCATGTTGATGAAATTTCAACCTGGCAGGACGTTTCAAACCTTAATCCTGAAGATGTTATGACAAGAGTTTACGGGACTTTAAAACCGTATAATCCGAATTTACTTGGCGGGTATTTTGTTGCTGGGATTCCAGCTTTATATGGTTTGGCTGCAAATTATTTTGTTGATAAGAAATATAGATTTTCTTTAGTTTGGTTAATTTTGGCGTTATTTTCATCATTAACCTTATTTTTAACTGGATGCCGAGGATCATATATCGGAATGATGATTATTATGGTTGGAATGTTTGCAGTTTCGGCAAAATATTTATGGCAGAATTATAAACAAATTTATTTATCTGTTGTTGGATCAATTGTTGCATTTGCAACTATGGTATTACTGTTTGTCTCATCATTAAGAGCAAGAGTATTGTCTATATTTGCAATGCGGCAGGATTCATCAAATTCTTTCAGATTTAATGTTTATCACTCATCTTTGCAAATGTTTAAAGATAATTGGCTTTTGGGAATTGGAGTCGGTAACCAGAATTTCCGTGAGATATACGGGTTGTACATGAAAACCGGATTTGATGCGTTGAGCGCTTATAACATATTTTTGGAAATTGCTGTTGAAAGCGGTATTTTTGCTCTAATTGCATTTGTAGGGTTCCTTCTGACATTAATTAAAAATTCAGTCAGATTTATATTGAAATCAGAAAATATAAAAAATGTTATTTTAGTATCTGCTTGTTTGATTTCTGTTTGTGCCGTATGTATTCATGGGTTTGTTGATACGGTATTTTTCAGGCCTCAAATACAGTTTGTATTTTGGACTATGGTTGCAATTTTGTCTGCTTGTCTTGATAATGTTCAATCTTATGAATGTTAAGCTTATATAAAGACATGAAAATACTGTGGTAAACTAATATTATAGGCTATAAATAACGGCAAAAAAAGGAGAGAAATATGATACCTATTTTAGATTCAAAACGCCAATATGCTACAATTGGCTCAGAAGTTGAAAAAGCTGTTTGTGAAGTATTACGTTCAGGTTCTTATATTTTAGGACAGAATTGTAAAGCTTTTGAACAGGAAATGGCAGATTTTATCGGTTGTAAATATACTGTAGGGTTAAATTCCGGTACTGATGCTTTGCATATTGCATTGCGTGCATTAGATATTGGTAAAGGTGATGAAGTAATTACAGTTGCATTTACATTTGTTGCTACAACAGAAGCTATCGGTATTGTAGGTGCTACACCTGTTTTTGTTGATATTGATAAAGATACATTCAATTTAGATGCATCAAAATTGGAAGCTGCTATAACACCGAGAACAAAAGCTATTATTCCAGTTCACTTATATGGTCAGCCTTGTGATATGGACACTATTATGTCAGTTGCTAAAAAACATAACTTGCATGTTATTGAAGACTGTTGTCAAGCAATTGGTGCATTGTATAAAGGTAAAATGGTAGGTACTTTTGGTGATTTTGGATGCTTAAGCTTCTATCCTACCAAAAATTTAGGCGGAATGGGAGACGGCGGTCTTCTTATGACAAATGATGAAAAATTAAGAGACAGAGCAGTTGCATTAAGAAATCATGGCGGAGCTATTCGTTATCATCATGATGAAATTGGTGTAAACAGCCGTCTTGATGAAATCCAAGCAGCAATTTTACGTGTAAAATTGCCTCATGTTAAAGATTGGAATGAAGCAAGACGTAAACATGCTTATTACTACAATGAATTATTTAAAGATTGTGCAGATATCCAAACTCCTAAGGAATTAGATGATACATATTGCGTATACCATCAATATACAGTAAAAATTCCGAACCGTGATGAAGTTCATAAAATGCTTCAAGAAAGAGGAATTGGTGCAATGCTTTATTATCCTATTCCTTTGCATTTGCAAAAAGTTCATGAATACTTAGGTGTAGGAAAAGGTTCATTACCTGCATCTGAAAAGAATACAGAAATGGTAATTTCTCTGCCTATGTTCCCTGAATTGACAGAAGAAGAACAAAGAACAGTTGCTTCAACATTAATTGATTGTGTTGAAAAATCAAAATCAAAGACTGCTGTTTAAAATTATTAGTATAATAAAAAAGACGATGCTTTATTTAAAGTGTCGTCTTTTTATGCCGTAAAAATTTTAGTTGCGGTTTCCGGCGGTTTGAAAAATGGGTTTAATCCCACATTATTTCCGCCATCGTTAAATGCAATATCAAAATTCCTTGAATTAAATTTTGTTGTGGTATGTTGTGCGGTGATCCCTAAAAATTGCGTCTGATTTCCTAATCTGCTTGCTTTAGAATAATCATAACCTTCAATATTTTGCAGAGTTATTTTTTCAACAGCAGCCGTTGAGGCCGGTTGTATTCCGGATATTGCTTCTATTCCGTTTAGTCCGCCTTGACCGTTAGCCATTTTATCCTCTTTCTATGCAAATAGATTTAATGTTCTTGTAACTTCCGTAATCATACCTGATTCATCTTTAGTGTACTCTGTCGGAGCTTGTCCGTTTACCTGTCCGACATAATCATTCGTCGGATATTGCCATAACCCCATACTTCTGGTGTTGGCAAAAGGATTTTCACCTTCGACTGTCATTGTGGAATTGTTACTTATATTTCGATATAATGAAACAGCTTCAACCGGCAGTGTTTTTTGCCGATAAACCGCATCGATTTTGCCTATTGCATTCATGATAAGTTTTCCTATTAAATACGCTATATATATAAAGTATATAACTTTTTTAAAATTGCTATTTTATAATTCTATCCCTTAATATAAGTTAACATATTTAATTGCAATTTATCATGCCCAAATAAAATAAAAAAATAACACAATGTTAAGTTTTGTAAAGTGTAAATTCTACACTATATGGGCATTTTTCAGATTTAAGCAAAATTTATTAATCCATTCTATTGACATTTAAAATCTTATATGCAATAATAATTACATAAGATTTAAGTGTAGTCGAAACACTAAATATAAATAGATTCATTAACCCCAAAAACATATAAACTCCTAAATAATAAACACTAAAAGAGACCATTAGGATGCAGAAAACGACCCACTCAGAAATGAGTGGTTTTTTTTATTATATGTTTATTTGGTTATAATAATTAAATTGCGTGTATGGTTTTCTTCCAGAGGCAATTCATATTGAATAATATCAATTACTTTTGCTTTGTATTTTTTCAATATTGTTTGTGCATCTTTTATTTCTTCTTCGGTGCGTATAGATTTATATGCTATAAAGTAACCGTTTTTATTTAACAGAGGTATTGCATAGCCTGTTATAACTTTTAGCGGGGCAACTGCGCGGGATGTTATTATGTCAAATTTTTCTTTTATGTTTTCTGCTCTGTCGCATATTGTATGAAGGTTTTTTATATTTAATTCTGTTTTTATATTTTCAATTGCATTAATTTTTTTTCTTATGCTGTCCAGTGCATAAACTTCTATTTCAGGGTAAGCCAAAGCTGTCGGAATTGCAGGAAAACCTCCGCCGGTTCCGATATCAAGAAGTTTTTTTGATTTTGCAGAAGAATATTTTTCAAAAAATTTTTCTATTGCAAGACTGTCAAAAATATGTTTTTCCCATAAAAATTTTTCATCATTTTTTGAAACTAAATTCAGTTTTGAATTTTGGTTTAGGAATACTTTTATATAATTGTTAAAAGTTTCTTTTTTTATCATTCTATACCTAATTTTTTTATATCATTTATGCGTAATTCAATTTTTGCAATATTGTCTTTTGTGAAATTATTAACAGCAAGTTCATGGGCATTTTTGTAATATAAAAGTGCGTTTTTATAATCTTTTTGTTTTAAATAGTAATCTCCGATTGCAACATTTGATGATGCAATATAGAAGGTTTCATTTAATTCTTCAGCGCATTTTTTTGCTTTTTGCAAGTATTGCAAGGCTTTATCATAATTATTTAATGAAGAATGAATTTTAGCAAGTTTCATTGATGAAATATACATTCCGTCAAAATTTTCACTGTTTTCATCAAGTCTTAAGCTTTCTTGTAAATATTTAACGGCAGAATCTGATTTTCCATTTTCATCATATATTGTTGCAAGGTTTGTAAGGGATGAAGCCAAATATGCATTTATTTTCGGGTCTTGAGATGTTTCTACGCATTTTCTGTAATATTTTACTGCATTATTAGTGTCACCGTTTTCATCACAATTTAGAGCATATTTAAAGTAAAGTTCAGCAAGAACATTTTTTTCAATCCCTTCAGTTGAAGGCGGAATTATATTTTTTATACCTTCTCCTGTAATGCTTGCAAGAAGCAGTTCTGATTTTATTTTCAAGTTCATTGAAAGATTTTCTTCAATAATTTCTCTAAGAATTTTTTCAGCTTTGTTGCGTTTGAAAGTTATATAATAAATATTTGCTATTTCAAATTTATTCTCATTAATTTTTTCCGTATCTCCTGTTGAAATATAAAATTCAACAGCAAGTTCAAAATACTTAAGAGCGTTAAACCAATCTGACAGTTTTTTAAAATTTTGAGCTAGTTTTGTATACAGTTTCGGTAAAAATGTGTAGTAATCGTCATCTGTATTCATTGTAAGCGCTTTTTGTAATATCATTATTACTTTTTTATAGTCAAAATTTTGTTCTTCTTTTTTTGCAAGGTTTAGAAGATTTATGAGCGGTAAGTTATGAATTTCTTCTAAAATTTCTTTGTTTTTATCTGAAATATCAACAAAGTTTGTAATATTTTCAGCTATTCTGTTCATAATTTTGGCTTCTTCTTCACTTGAATCAAAAATAAATGAAATTTTTTTAATTTGTTCTTCTTTTTCTTGTTTTGTATGCGGGATTTCTTGTATAATTTTTTGTTCCGTAAATTGCGGTTCAGAAACAGGTTTTTGCGCTAGAACAGGCTTTTTAGGAATAAAAAGACTGTGATATTCTATTTCTTTCCTCATTGTTTGACGGGAAATAAGCAGATCTCTTTCCAGTGGTTTCAGCGGAAGTTGTGTTTGATAAAGTTCTACACAATTTTTGTGAATTTTAACAGCGATATTTTCTGCAATTGAATTCTCTGAGATTTCTTTATAGTAATCTTGAAGGTATACATTGGAACCTTCCCGTGTAAGTATAAGATTATCAACAAAATAAGCTATTTTATCAGCATCATATAAATTCAGGGTTTTTAAAAGTTTAACGTTAACAGGATGTCTCATTATCGTTAAAAACCTCAATAAATGCCCGCTGACAGGATCGACAAGTGATAATGCTTCTCTGAGAATAAAGTCATTGTATGATAGAAAACTTTTTGTATACCCGGAGAGAAAATCCATTAAATTTAATTTTCTGATTTGCATTATTTTGATAGAAAGTGTTGTGTAGAAAAAGTAACCTCTTGAATATTTGTATAATTCATCGGAGAGTGGTCCTATTTGTTTAAAATCTTCTGATTTTAAGTATCTTTCGAAAATACTTTTTTCAAGAGCATTGATAGCAGTCTTTTCATAATTTATTGTAAAATCTTCATATTCAAATTTTCTTGCTATCAAAATTATTTTAACTTTCTCTGATTTTGAAAGATGAAAAAGAAAGTTTAAAATTTCTTGTTTATTATCTTTTAAAACTTGTTCAAAAGAATTTATTACTATAACAATAGGCTTTTGAATTGATTCAAAATATGCATTAATTTTTTGTGTAAAATTTTCGGTTCTTGCTTTTGGAATTTGTATAATGTTTTGTGCCGTAAGTTTTTTGAAATTATCGAAAAATTCCAGCAAAATATCGTCAAGAATAGTTGTTTCAAAGCAATTGTATTTTAACGTGACAACATCTTCTTTTAAAAAGGAAAGAGCCTGATTTACAACCATAATTTTCCCTGTCCCCATAAAACCGTTAACAAGCATTAATGGGGTAGTGGAACAGAAAAAATTAATAATTTTTTCTATTTGATTAAGATTATTTTCAATTAAAAAAGGATTTATACCTATATCCTGTTTTTGTATTGTTTTTTTGTCTGCGGCTTCCTTTATAAATTCCATAAAGCTATATTAATAGATTTTTTAAAATTTTGCAAATCAAAAATTTTTATAGTACAATAGTATTATTACAGATAATGAGGGGAAATAAATGGAATTTTTCAGAAAACACCAAAGAGCTATTGTTGCAATAATTGCCGTAACTTTTATTGCTTGGACTGTTGGTTTGATGCTTTTGCCTCTTGTAATTAAATAGGAATACATATTTATTGTGGGTATAAAAAATTTCGTAAAAAGAATATTTACTGTAGTGTTAATAATGCTTATAGCCAATATAGGCTTAGTTGCTGACGCAAATCAGCTTAAAAATATCCAACAAAAACAAAAAGTAACCCATGAAAAAATAAAGCGTTTAAAGGTATTAGAGCATCTTGAAAAAAATAAATTATACAAAAATCAGCAGAAATTAGAGCAGGCTTCACATACACTTCAACATTCCAGAAATGAGTATGCATCTTTGAATGCGCAGCTTCAGCAAATGGAAAAAGATTTAGTAGCTTCTGTTGCTGAATTTAATAAAGCTAATGCTGATATGAGAAGAAGAATTCGTCAGGTATATAAAAACCAAAGAACAGGAATGTTCCAGCTTATTTTGACTGCAAAAGATTTGAATTCGCTTTTAGATGTAGTTTACTTTGAAAAAATTATATTAAAAAAAGATTACGCGAAAATTATGGCTGTAAAAGCGAAGTCACAGAGAATTGCAGCTATGAAGAAAGATATAGAAGCGAAAAAAATTGCTCTTGCCCAGTCTATTGAACAAATAAATTCTCAAAAACAAAATATAAGATCAGCTATTGCTCTTAACCAGAGTATGATTAATAAATATAAAACAGATCGTAAAACATACGAAAAAGCTGAAAGAGAATTGGCGCGTCAGTCTGCGAATATTCAAAGTATGATTGCACGTAACCGCGGTTCTTCAAATGTAAAAATCACATCATCTGCATTTATGAAGCCTATAGGCGGGCGAATTACATCTCCTTTTGGTTGGAGAACTCATCCTATATTTAACAGCAGAACTTTCCATTCAGGAGTTGATATTGCAGGACCTAACAGAGGCAGCATAAGAGCTTCCAATTCAGGAAAAGTTATATATTCAGGCTGGTATGGCGGATATGGAAAAGTTGTTATACTAGATCATGGTGTAATTAACGGAAAGCCTACAACAACACTTTATGCACATATGTCTTCTATAAAAGTTGGTCAGGGACAGTTTGTAAATAAAGGCGATGTCGTCGGATATGAGGGGACTACAGGTTATAGTACCGGGCCTCATGTTCATTTTGAGGTAAGAATTAATGGAAAACCTAATAATCCTCTAAATTATATTTAAAATTAAGGGCTAATTGTTTTGAAAAAGAATTTATTAATAACATTTTTAATATTATTTGCGACTTCACTGCCATCAAGGGCTGCTGAGTTAATAAAGAGTCCGGAAGATTTGGAAACTCTTTTTGAAGAAACATTTTATGAATCTCCGACATCTCTTGCAGTACCAAAAGTTGAAGTAAAAGAGGGTAGTAATATTACCCCTGTAAGAGGTATGCCTCTTTTTAAAAAGACACGTATAAAGATTACTAATTATTTGAGAGAAAAGAATTATAAAGAAACAATTGAGCAAATAGAAAAAGAAAAACAATTTCAAGAACAAGAAGAAGCTGCTGAAATTGAAAAATTAAATAAAGAATTAAATATTAAAGTAGATGAATCTGAAGATGTAAAAGATTTTTCTAATGATAAAAAGAATAAAAAAAATAAAAATGAAAAACTTGAAAGTTCACAAGATGCTAAAACTTTAGAATTAGAAGGCGGTGTCAAAAAACATGTTACGGCAAATGATGTTGTTCTTGATGCAGATAATATCGACTATGATGATAAAACAATGGATATTACGGCAACCGGTTCTCCTGTTTTAATTTTCCCGCCTCAAAATGTAACTGTTAAAGCTGAGAAGATGGTTTATAACAAGGCTTCTAATATTTTAAAAGCTTATGGAAATGTTGAAGTTATCAGAGACGGCAATAGTGCTTTCGGGGATTTCATGCAGATTAACATGAATGAAGAAGATGCTTTTATGGATAATACCCGTTCTAAACTTTCAATGTTGACTGTAAAAGCTGAAAAATCCGAAATGAAAGATGATAAATTGACATTGTATAATGGAAAATTGTCTTCTGAAGAATCTTATATATTAAATTTTCATACAAGAATGATTGGTGGAAATAATTTCAACACAATGTTAATTGATGATGAAGACAGATCAACTTTGAGTGAAGAAACAGGTCAAACTGCTGTTCATATAAAAGCAAAAGATATTTACGTCAATGCAAAACGTGATCATGATGTAATTACTTTGAAGAAGGCTAACATTAATTATGGTGATTATAACCTTTTAAATTGGCCTTCCATTACAATTCATACTAATAAAAAGCACCAATTTTTTGACGCAAATTATCCGGAACTCGGTTCACGCGGAAGGTTAGGTATGTTTGCAGGTCCCGGGTTTGTATTTGATACACCTTTGCAAGGCGGATCAACTCTAAAGGTAATTCCTATTATTAATAATAAAAGCGGTATAGGTTTTGGCGGTATGTTAAAATATCGCAGTGCTACAAATTATACGGATTTAGCATACGGTTCATCTGCTGATGTATTTGTTTTAAAAGGTAAACAATATTTCGATGACAGATTATATATGCAATATGGTGCAAATTCGTATATGGATGAATGGTGGTTCGGTTCAAGAATGCCTAAATATACTGCTGAATTAATTTATCATGATAGAGGTGTTATCCCTTCAACTATTGGGAAGGATTTAGATTTAAGATTCCGTCATCGTTTTGGTATTGGTTATATGCAAAACAATGATGTTAACAGATATGGTGAAAGTATTCCTGCCGCTGATATCGGGACTTTAAGAACCCGTTATATGGCCGAAATTGACCAGTCTTTATATAGATACAGAGATATTGATAATCTTTTTGATTTTAATTTGTCATTGGTTATGCAAGGTAGTGCCGCATTATATGGTACCGGTGATACTCAGTTTGTAGGCAGAATTGGTCCTCGTGTTCATACTCAGTATAAATATTGGATGCAAGATATTGGATTTTTTGCTTCAGCTTATCAAGATGGTACGCCAATGCAAATGTATGATATGTATAGGTACGGTCATGCAAATGTATATATAAGAGAAGCATTGCGTATTAATAAATTTCTTACCCTTGCTTGGTCAGGTTCTTTGACAATGACAGGTGATGCTCCGAATGGTGAAATGTTTCAGGAAAATTCATTTATCATAGCATTAGGACCAGATGACTTTAAAGTCAATTTTGGTTATGACTGGGTTAGAAGACAGACATATTTTTCATTTATTGTAGCTATGGATACAAAAGGTTCATCAATTGAATTTGATAAAATGGAAATAAAAAATCCTGACAAGCTTGCAAGGAGTAATGAAAAAGATGTTGAATTAAAGGTTTTTGATACAGAAACAGGTTATGCAGATGCAAAACCTTCTGCTAAAAAAATGATGTATGCGGAAGTGATAAATATAGAAGATCCTGATAAGGAACAGATATAAATGAAAAATGTACAAGATTTAAAACGAGAAATAATTGAATATGGAAAACTTGCAGGAATAAAAAATTTTACACCTGGTTATTCGGGTAATATTTCAGCAAGATATGATGATAAAATTGTAATTACTGCATCCGGTACTTCCAATGGATATTTATCAGAAGATGATCTTGTTATTATGGATTTTGAGGGGAATTTAGTTGACGGGAATAAAAAACCGTCTTCTGAAAAAATGCTCCATGTTCAATTTTACAAGCAAAGAGATGATGTTAATTATATAATTCATGTTCACCCTCCATTTCTGAGTGCGTTTGCTTGTTGTCATATTCCTTTAAATGAACATTTGATGGCAGAAAATACTTTCTATTTCGGGCAAATTCCTCTTGCTGAATATGCTTTGCCAGGATCTACAGATTTAGTAAACAAGACATCAATATATTTTGATAAATATGATGCTGTATTAATGGCAAACCACGGTTTTATTGTCGGAGATAAAACTTTGAGGGATGCTTTTTTAAAGCTTGAACTTGCTGAAAGTTATGCTCAAGTTGTTTGTAATACAAAGATTTTAGGCGGAGCTGTCCCGTTTACGGATAAGCAGGTCGCAGAAATTTATTCTTTGAGAAAATCGTAGTTGTGATATAATAAATATGGTAAAAGAGGATAAAACAGTGTCAATAATGTTAGAAAATAAACAGGGACTATTAGCTGGTGATGGAATATTACCTGTTGAAATGGCCCGCCATGCAAAGGAAAACGGATTTGAAGTTGTATGCGTTTCTTTGGCAAATGATAATTTAAAGGAATTAAAGAAATATTGTTCAAAAGTTTATTCTTGTCATCCCGGCGAAATGACAAAGATTGAGAAAATATTTACTGAAGAGGAAATAAAACAGGTAACTTTTCTTGGAAAAGTTCACAAACGCGTTCTTTTACAGCTTCATAAATTTGATTCTCGGGCAATAGAGATTTTGAAAACTGTAAAGCGATTGAACGACGATGAAGTTATGCTTTTGATTGTAAAAGAATTTGAAAAACATAATATTACTGTATTGGATCAAACTATTTTTATAAAGAATTTAATGATTCCATCAGGAGTTCTTGGAAAGATAAAGCCTACTGAAAACCAATTAGCTGATGTTAATTATGGATTTTGGCTGGCAAAAGAAATGGGAAAAGTTGATGTCGGTCAATCTGTTGTAATTAAGGATAAAATGATCATGGCAGTAGAGGCTATTGAAGGAACTGATATGTGCATAAGGCGCGGTGCAAAACTTGCAAAGAAAAAAGCTGTTGTCGTAAAAGTTTCAAAGCCTTTTCAAGATAAAAGATTTGATATTCCGGCAATCGGTTTAAGGACATTAAAAACTATGAAACGATATAAAGCTGATTTGATTGCAGTTGAAGCAAATGAGACAATTATTGTTGATCAAGAAAGTGTGGTTAAATTTGCTGATAAAAACGGTATTGTAGTTATGGCAGTGTAGTAATGAAAAAGATTTTTATAATTACCGGCGAATATTCAGGCGATATTCACGCATCTCATGTAGTCAGAGCTATGCGTACAATAAATTCTGATATTGAAATAGAGGGTGTCGGCGGAGAAAATTTAAAAGCAGAAGGTGTAAAACTTTTTTCTGATCAAAAAAAGATGGGAAAAGTTGGACTTTCTCTGGGAATAATATCTGACCATATTATCTTGGGAAAAAAAATTGTCGATTATTTGACAAAAGAATATAAGCCGGATTTGGTTCTGCTTATTGATTACGGAGCATTTAATCTTAATGTTTCAAAATTTTTGAAAAAAGCGGGTATTAAAGTTCTTTATTATATTCCTCCTCAGGTATGGGCTAGTCGTAAGTGGCGAATTTATACCATTAAAAAGAATATTGATGAGGTATTGTGTATATTTCCATTTGAAAAAGAAATGTATGAAAAGTATGGAATAAAAACACATTATTGTGGTCATCCTTTGGTTAGTCAGCTTCCACCGAAAGCTGATAGAGACAAATTTTTTGAGGAGCACGGGCTTGATAAAAATAAAAAACTTGTTTCAATATTTCCAGGTTCAAGAGAGTTTGAACTGAAACATTTGATGAGTGTATTTATAAAAACAGGTTTAGATTTACAAAAAAAACATCCGGATTTACAGTTTTGCGTTTCGCATGCTCCGAATTTATCAGATGCTGTTTATGATAAGTATTTAAAAAATTCACCTTTCCCTGTTATAAAAGGTGAAAATCATTCTTTGCTGAGTGTATCTGATGCATTAATTCTTGCATCAGGAACAGTTGCTCTTGAAGCTTGTTTATATCAAACCCCTATGATTATTGCATATCGCGGACCTTGGTTGTTTTATCTGATATACTTAATGGTTATTCGTATAAATCATGTTTCATTACCGAATATAATTGCGGATAAAGATATAGTTCCTGAAATTTTACAGGGGGATGTGCGAGTTGATAATATTTCTTATGAAATTGAAAAACTCTTATATAACCAAGAATACAGGTCTAAAAATATAAAAGAGTTGGGGGAAGTTAAATCACTTTTATCTGATAAAAATTCTTCTAAAGAAGCTGCAAGTGTAATTGCAGAATTTTTACAAATTAACAAATCTTTATAAAAATAGCAATCTTTGCCTTTTATATGTGTTTATAAATGTATAGGTAGCGTATGATAAATCAGGTATTGTCTATAAATTCTCCGCAGTCAAATGCGTTTAAAGATTTTTCACAGCCTAAAAACGGCTACTATATAAACACGTCTTTTTATAAAGCTCAAGATGTAAAGAACGAACATAAATTAGGAAAAACTATTGCAATTTCGGCTTTAGTTGTAGGTTTTGGGACTTTAGCATTATTCAGCGGCGGCTTTAATAAAGGTTTTGCAAAGTTATTGGATAAGTGGAAAGTTAAACTTGAACAAAAACTTGCAAAGGGCGGGAAATTTAAGAATTTCTACAGATATGCTATCGCAAAAACGGATTCTTTTGTCGCAAAAACTGAAAGTGTAAATAATTTTACGACATTAAAAGATGTAGCTTGTCAAAGAATAATGTGGGGTAAAAACGGGGATCGTAAATTTACCAGAAAAATTCATGAAGCAATTACAGGTTTTTTTGAAAGAATAAGCCGTAAAACAGTAAATTCATCTTATTCAAAGACACATTCAAAATTTGCAAATTTAACTGAATATTTTTCTACATTAAATGAAAGGATTTTAAGAGACAATCCTAAAAATTCAAGGATATCAGAAGCTATTAAAGATATAAATGCCAGAATGCGTAAAGTTAATTCAAATCTTGAAAAGGGGTTTGGAATTAATGCCAGAAATGAAAGATTAAAAGAAGTAAATAAAGCAACTGATGGTTTGTTTGAATTCTTCTGGGATGCAAGTTTAAAAGATGTAAGGAATTTCAAATCTAAAAATATGTGGCAATCGTTTATTGCAGAAGATTATATGCTGCCTGCAAAAATGAAACTTGCAAATCAAACAGGAATTTTACGTCAAGCAATAACTCATGATATATATGACAATTATAAGGCAACAGTAAAGGCATTGGATAATATTCAAAAATTTATCAACCCGACTGATACTTCTACAAATGAAATATTAAATGCATTGCGAAACAATTTGAGCAGATATAAAAATTTATCAGGTAAGGATGAATTAATACAGCGAAATGCATTAAATTCTGAAATTTCAGAAAACTTGAAAAAACTTTCCGCAAATTTCAATAAAGTGTCATCACAATATGGTTATTCTACTGAAGCAGTAAATTCTATATCTAAATATGTAGAAGATGTAGAAAATATTATATCGAAAAGTTCCAAAGGTGAACTACAAGAAATTTTAACTTTGTATAAAAATATTTTACCAAGAAATGAATATTTAAAATTAAAGTCAAAAGTGCAATCAGCAGTTAAATCTTTAGACAAATCAATAGAAACAGAAACAGTAGAATATGTAGATAAAGCAAGAGATTTAAGATTAGGCTCAGCACCTACTGACGTAATGTCAATTATCGGTGCCGTCGGTGCAGTGGGTTATTATTTGAATAAAGCAGACAATAAAGATGACAGGTATTCAGTAACTCTTAAATATGGAATTCCTGCAATCGGAGCGATTGCAACTTCTCTGTATTGTACTGCAAGACTTGTTGCCGGAGGTAAAGCAATGGCTCTGGGTCTTCTATCGGGCTGGTTGATGAACAAAATCGGTGTTGAAGCTGATAATGCAAGAAAAAAATATACCCTTGATGTTTCTTTCCACACAAGAGATATCTTTAAACCTCAATCAGATAAAGTATAACAATTGTTTTGTTTTCTGTTAAAATTTGAACAGAGGATTCTTAACTATGGTAAAAACAGACAATTCAATAAGATATAAACTGGAACAAAGAGAAATAGATAATTTAAGTGAATATGCTACCAAAAGCCGTTTTTCAAAAGGCAGAAAAAAGAAAATAGAACCGTGTCCTTTACGTACAGAATTTCAAAGAGACAGGGATAGAATTTTGCATTCAAAAGCATTTAGAAGATTGAAACATAAAACCCAAGTTTTTTTATCCCCGTTTGATGACCATTTTAGAACACGTTTGACTCATACTTTAGAAGTTTCTCAAATTGGAAGAACAATTGCACGAGCATTGAATTTTAATGAGGATTTAGTTGAAGCAATTTCTCTGGGGCATGATTTAGGTCATACTCCTTTTGGACATTGCGGAGAAGGTGTATTAAATGAACTTGTAAAAGGCGGGTTTCACCATAATATTCAAAGTGTCAGAGTTGTAGAAGTTTTGGAAGATTTGAATCTGTGCAAAGAAACAATTGACGGAATCTTGACACATACTTGGGGGTATACGCCAAAGACTCCGGAAGCACAAATTGTTCAATTAGCAGACAAAATTGCATATATAAATCATGATATTGAAGATTCGATTAGAGCCGGTATAATTGCGGAAAGTGATTTACCAAAGGATTGTATTGATTATTTTACGTCAAACCAAAACAAAAGATTAAGCAGAATGATTGATGAAATCGTGTATAATTCTATAGATAAGCCTGAAGTTTCAATGAGTGAAGAAGGTTGGCATTATACAACAAAGCTGCGTCAATGGATGTTTGAAAATGTTTATGAAGATGCATCTCCAGCAAAATTAGAAGAGAAAAAAGCACGTAATGTTATTAGAGAATTATTTTATCTATATTGCGAAATGCTTAAACCTGTTTGTGATGAAACTAAAATTGAAAGAATTGTAACTGATTATATATCAGGCATGACTGACAGATATGCTATTGAAAAATATAAAGAAAATTTTATTCCTACAGGCTTTAAATCAGGTGCAAAAGAAGATTACTTATTCAAACTTGCAAAACTTTATTAATAAAAATTTTTATAATTTTATTTGTATTTTTTTTCGTTGATTTCCTGCTTGTAAATGTAAAAATTTTTCTTTACCAAATTTATTTATTAGTTTATAATTGGTTTATGGAAAGAAATATTGTAAAATTACAAGGATTAAATATTGATTCTTTTTCGTTTGAAGAAGCTGTCGAATATGCAAATAATGTTTCGGGGCAGGTAATTACTTTAAATCCTGAAATGGTAAATAATGCTTCAAATGATCCAGATTTTGCGAATATTATAAATTCAGCAGAGCTTGTTATCCCTGATGGGGTTGGAGTTGAATTAGGACTAAAAATATTAGGTATAAATGTAAAAAGAATTGCTGGAATTGAATTTTCTCATAGAATGATTGAAGAATGTGCAAAAAATCAACAGTCTGTGGCTCTTATAGGTGCAAAACCTGAGATTGTTGAAAAAGCTAAAGAAAATTTACAAAAAGAATTTCCTGATTTGTACATTACATATGTACATGACGGTTATTTTAATGATGCTGAAGAAATTATAAAAAAATTAAAAATAAGACAGCCAAGACTTATTTTATGTGCTTTAGGCTCACCTAAGCAAGAAGAGTTTATTTTTAAAATAAAAAAAGATTTCCCTGATTCAATTTTTATAGGTGTCGGCGGAAGTTTTGATGTTTGGTCGGGTATAGTTGAAAGAGCTCCTGAAATTTATCAAAAATTATGTATAGAATGGTTATATCGTACAATAAAAGAACCTAAAAGATTTAAAAGGATATTCCCTACTTTACCTTTATTTGTTTTGAGAGTTCTTCGTGAAAAATTTATTCCAAAAGGAGTTTAAAGATGTTAAATGATGCTGATGTTAAAGAAATAGAAAGCTTGTGTAAGGAAAGCAGACAAAATATAGTTAAGATGGTTTATAATGCTCAGTCCGGTCATATAGGCGGGGCTTTATCCAGTGTTGAAATTTTGACTGTTCTTTTTCATAAGTGTATGAAAACTTGCCCGCAATGGCATAATTCAAAAGATTTTGAATATCATGACAGGTTTGTTCTTTCTAAAGGGCATGCTTCTTCTGCATTGTATTCAGTATTATCACAACTTGGATATTTCCCGAAGGATGAACTTATGTCTTTTAGGATTTTTGGCTCACGGCTTCAGGGACATCCTACCTCTTTATGCCCCGGTATTGATGCTGCAACAGGTTCTTTAGGACAAGGTTTGTCTATTTGTTGCGGTATGGCTATGGGATTGAAACTTGATAAAAATCCTGCAAAAGTATTCTGTCTTTTAGGTGACGGAGAATTGCAGGAAGGCAGTGTATGGGAAGCGTTTATGCATTGTACGCATCAAAAATTGGATAATATTATTGCCATAATTGATAGAAACAGATTGCAAATAGACGGCTGTACAGAAAATATCAAATCTTTGGATCCGTTAGATGAAAAATTAAAAGCATTTAACTGGTCAGTTCAGGTTGTTGACGGTCATGATATTAATGCTGTTTATGAGGCAATCGAGAATGCAAAAAATGCCGGAAAACCTGCTGCAATTATTGCAAATACAATTAAAGGCAAAGGGGTTTCGTTTATGGAAAACAACGCAGGCTGGCATGGAAAGGCCCCGAATCAAGAACAGTTTGATAATGCTATGGAAGAATTAAGGTAAGTTTTTATGATTTGTGATAATTTGGAAAATATACTAAAATATGGTGAAATATCTGAAAAAACTGCTAAATTTTTGATGTCATTAAATGCTCAAACTCCTGTCGGGCATTATGAAATAGATGAAAATGTTTATGCCAATGTTGATGTTTATGAAACCAGAACAATTGATAAATGTAAATTCGAAGCTCATAAAAAATATATTGATATTCAAATGCTTTTAGACGGTAATGAACAATTGGATTGTATATCCTTTAATAAGCTTATAGTAAGTGAAGATTACGATGAAAAAAGAGATATAATGTTTTTTGAAAATCCTGAAGAGCTGCCTGATGCTTCATTTAAATTGTCTGTGCAAAGATTTGTTTTGATATATCCGCATGAAGCACATAGACCGCAAATGGCCCTTGATAAACCTTCAAAAGTTAAAAAAGTTGTAGTAAAAATTTTGGTAAAATAGGTAATTTGACTTTTTATTATTACTATGGTAGTATTTTTTAAAGGAAAAGTAATTTTATGCCAAACTTAAATGTAAAAACTCAATCTTGGTGGCACCTGTTTCAAATAACAGGTCTTTTAAGTTGGCAATAAGCTGATAATTATATTTTATTATTTTAAAATGACCTGTTATTTATAACAGGTCATTTTTTGTTGATATCAGTTTATTTTAAAAAGGAATTACTAATGAATACAAATAAAGTTACAAATAATATATCATTTACAAATTCAGGCAATATCGGTTTGGGTTTAAAAGCAGCAAGTAAAATAATTAAAGTTCAAGAAGGCGGTGCAGGTCTTTCGAATATAAGATTTATTCAAGACAGTGCAACAGGACTTGTTCCTAAAGCTGTATTTGCAAGAACCAAGGCTGATTTAGCTGAGAATAGTTTTTTAGAATTATCAGAATCTGTTTTGGTTTATTATTTCCCGGCATTGTTGGGAGAAGGTATTTTTAGAAAGTTATATTCAGGAAAGCTTTCAAAAGATTTAAAACAACAGATATCAACACCTGCATCTCATTTACTAAAAATTGATAAATCAGTTGAAAATAGAAAATTATTACCTGTAAAGGCGGCAATTGCATTGAGCGCTTTTGCTATTCCTCTTGTGGAATATACCCTTAATTATTTTAAAAATTTAATGACTCTAAAGGTTTTTAAACAGTCAGATTTTGAAAATATTGCAAACTTAAATAAAGATAAACCTAAGGATAAAGAACACGCACAAAAAGTTGAAAAAAGTGCTAAAAAGCATATAAAATTAGCAGCAGGAATTTATGCCGGCTGTCTTGCTGCAAGCGTCTTACTTTTAAAACGCGGGGAAAATTCAAAAATTTTACGTAATTTCTCGGAAATAATTCTTGCTCCCGGTACAAAATTTTTTAAAAACAATAAGAAAAAAGCAGATTTTTTCAATAAGTATTTAAGTCTTGATTTTGCCGATAATAATGGCAAACTTGCATTAAGCAGAGGTCAACTTACTTCTTGTGTTCTTGTTGGCGGAGCAGGGTATTTCGGGGCATCAAAAGACAGAGGAAAGCAGAATTTCCTTGAAACTTTATTTAGGTATCCGATTGTAGGATTTTATATAATTTGCGGGAATGAGTTATTAGAAAAAGGATTTAAAAAATTCCTTTATAAAAACGGGAAATGTAGGGAACTTATTAATGAAAAATTAGAAGTTCCATTATTGAAAGATTTGAAGAAAATATCTGAAAATTACGGTGAAAATGCCGGTAAAATGTATAAAAAATTGCTTAAACAAAAAGTTTTAATAGCAGGTTTACCGTTATTATTCGGTATAGGTGTAATGGGATTTTTTATTGCAGGTTCATCTAATTTGTTTACTAAATTCAGGTATAACAGAGAAGTAAAGAAAAATCAAAAAATTTAAAATTTTATTTTTATTTTTCTATATTAAAAATAAATTTCTTTTACCAGAACAAGTATTTGATTTATGAATTTGCGGTATGCAGAACGGTCTGCTTCTCCTGATAGAATGATATCAGCTTTTGAAGCCGTTGGATGAATATGAGTTTTTGCTTTGTTTGAAGCATTTTCATATACTTCATCAGCAGAATCTCCTAAATCTCTTTCTTGTGCCCGTCTGTAAAATCTTTCTTTTTGCACATTGTGAGAAACATCAACATATATTTTAAAATCAAATGCATCAACAACTTTGTCTGTAAGAGTAAATAAACCTTCTGAAATAATTATTTTAGAAGGCATTGCAAGTTTTACGTTATCACGTCTTATTGCAGTACCTGACATATCGTATTCAGGAAGGTAAACTTCTTTCCCGAAAAGTAATGATTTTATGTGCTTTTTCATTAATTCAAGCTCAAGAGCTTCCGGAACATCTAAATCATAGTGTTTGGCAAATTCTGCAAAACTTCCTGCTTTTTTGACCATATCAGAGCGATCATAGTAATAATCGTCAGTATTTATTCTTGTTATTGCATTTTCAATACAATATTCATCTGCAAAATTTTGAATAGTATTAATAATGTCTAATGCAATAGTTGATTTTCCGCTTGCAGTTTCTCCAGCAATTCCGATTGAACAAGAACGTGTAATATTATTTGATAAAAATAAAGCCATTTTCTGAATAACAGAAGGCTTTACTTTACAAAATATAGAATTTGAATTTTTAAGTTCATTAGCAAAAATTTGGTTTAATTCCTTTTCAATATAAAGAAAACGATTTTTGTCAGAATGAAGATAATTTTTAGAATTATTATTTAAGTCATTAAAATTTTTAGTTAATGTATTTTGCAATGTTAAATCCTTTTTTTATTATACATTGAAAATCTGAACAAAATATTTTTTGCCTTTATTTTTTTATATGTTACCAAAAATAAATATAAAAAATACAAAGTATGTATAAATGTTAATTTATATTTTTTTGAATACATGTTTCATAACTTTGGCAAACCCGTTTTCACCTAAATAGCGTTCGATAAATGAAACTCTTGTATCATGTTCTCCGATTAAAAATAAACTGTTAGTTTTAAGTTTTTGGGCAACAAGTTTTACAAAAGCTTCTATTTTATTTTCATCAAAATAGCCAAGGATGTTTCTGCACATTAATATTGTGTTCGATTCATCTCTTATTTTTGCAAGAACTTTATACATATCATTGTTTTCAAATATAACTTTATCTGTCAATATGTCTGATACTTTGAGGGTTTTTATGCTGGCAAATTTTATATCATCTTTGATGTCAAGTTTTTTATCAGTTTCTGTGAAATATTTATCATAATTTTCAGTATTTATTTGTAAAGAAACTCTGTCAAATGTCATAGTGTTTAAAAGTTTGCTTTTAGCCGCTTTTATAACTTCAGGATCAATATCAAATGCTTTTATCGGGAAAAATTTCCCGTCGTCCGGAGCAGGATTGTTCTCAATTAATGATATTATTTTAGTATATGCTTCCGAACCGTCAGATGAGGCGAATTGGATTGTATTAACTTTCTTTTTATCTTTAAAATGTTTTTTTTCGTATTTTGCAAGTTTTGCCCATTCAATATCGTCTCTGAATGGCCAAGTATTGGTTCCAAGTTCGTCCCCGTCTGTGGTTTTGTAATATCTATGAGTTGTACCAAAAGAAATATGGTTTTGTTGAGTTTTCGGGGAATTATAATTATAATAGTTTTGTAAAAAAGTTGTAATTTTCATATATTATTTAATATCTATAAAAAAAATTTTTTGCTATTTAAATCCATAAATATTGAATAAGTTTTGCAAATATGATATAATAATATTGTAAGTTTATATATAGGAGAGTATCATGAAAAGATTTAAGGGATTTAAATATAGTGCTTTTACGCTTGCAGAAGTTTTAGTAACGCTTGGTATTATTGGCGTTGTTTCTGCATTAACAGTACCAACTTTGATGAAAAATCATCAAAAAGTTACTTATGTAACTCAGTTACATAAAGTATATAATGAAGTCTCTCAAGCTATTTCAATGGTTTTAACAGACAGTAATGCTGTTTCTCTCGCAGAATCAAAATTAAAGCGTAATGGTATTGAAAATTTCATGAGAACATATTTTAAGTCTACTAAAATATGCGATTCTAATACTCTTACCGATTGCTTAGCTGATGAATACATAAATATGAATGAAGCCACTATAAGATTAAGGGATTCAATTAGTTCGGACGGTATTTGTGCAGTTCTTACAAGTGGTTCTGTTGTTTGTATCAGTAATATGGGCTTGTATACTGTTTTAACAGATATAAATGGAAAGTCTGGCCCGAATATACTCGGTCGTGACCTTTTTACATTCCAAATAGATAATTCCGGAGATTTGTATACTGGAGACTTGGATAATAAGGTGGCAAATTTTACTTCAGGTTGTACAAATGCTTCAGAAGATTCTTATGGTTATTGTTTCGCAAAAATAGTTAATGATAGCTGGAAAATGGATTATTAATTAATAAATTTATATTAGATTTAGGGAAACTTTATGAAGTTTCCCTTTTTTAAAGGTATTTTTATGAATAAACGTTTAATTGTTCTGATTTCTATTTTATTTTTACTCATATTTATAACTTTTATAAAAGGAACTACTGAATTTGTATATGTTAGCCCCAGAGTTAATACTTCAGTTTTTCCATATTTAGTTGATGTTATAAAACCTTTAGACAGAGCGTTAAATTCTGCGTTAAAAATTACTAACAAAGAATATGGCGGAATGAAATATATTTATAAAAATGCTTATGGATCAGGATTTATCATAGGAAATTCGATTCCTAATGATCTTGATTATTCTGTTGGGGTTAACCTTGGCAGGTATAAATACGACGGGACAAATGCAAATGAAATAGCTAATAATCTGTTTAATAAAATATCTTTATTTCAGGCAGAATTCTGTAATTTAATTTCTTCTCAAGCTGGTTCTGATTTTTATAGTGAATTTTCTGCTGCTGACACTATTATTAACTTTGGAACCAGACGTAAAAATTTTGTGCGTGATATAATTTCCTCTATTGATTATGTCGTTGAAGATAAGGAATATGTAAAATATTTTAAGAAATTTTATGCGGAGGATTCAACTTTTATGTTTCCGTTCGTATTAAAATCGAATGAAATGTTGATTGAGGATTTCCCTCCTGTAATATTGTATTCTGATAAGATTAAATATTCGGAATCGAAAGCTGATGATTTATTTTTAAGAGAATTAACAATAGTTTTCGATTATTATTTTACTCTTGAAAATGTAAATAACAAAAAAGTTAAAGACATTGAGCTTGTTGCAGAATCTTTTAACGGTCAGAGAATGCAATTATCAAGACGGTTTTTTGTGCCTATAGTTTTTAATGGAGAAGAATCGGTAAAATATTTACGTAATTTGGATTATTTATATAATGATGATGAATATGTATATTATAGATTATATAATTATGGTCGTCATTTGCAGGAAATTCAAAATTTGAAATCTTTGCATTATAGGCCTGTAAAATTATTGAAGAGAATTTTACAATGTTTGGATTTGATTTATCCAGTGCTCCAACCTACTGTAAAAGATAATATTTATAGTTCTGTAACAACATTATTAAATAGTCGGGAAGTATATTTATTAAACAATTATTCTACTGCAGTTTCCAATTTGTTTCAGATAATGAATATGCCTGATATATTTTTTAAGGCAAAGAATGAACATAAATTACTGCAGTTGCTTTCTGTAATTGACAATTCTGCAAAAGAAATGTATGAAAGAAAAATTCTATCTGATGATGATTACAAAAAACTTCATTCAATTAATAAAAAATTTGTCTCTTTCGTATATAACGTCAATACCCCTCAAGATTTAAAGAATAATATTGATGTAATATCTAAGATGATGGATGATATTGAATTAATAGAGGGTATTGCTTATAAAAAAATTTTTGAAGATCAAAAAGATTTATTATTTTATCTAAAAACATTTAATGATATATATGAAAATGCTGGATTTCATAAAATTGATTTGTATTGGTTAGATAAAAATACACTTGGGGTGAAGAAAGATAGTTTTACATCTAAAATTCCTGAAAATGAGTTACATCGTATGGCATTAGAAAACAGATTAATAGATGTTGAATATAAATTTGTGGATCCAAGTAAAATAAATCTTTACCGTGTACGATATTCTGTTTGGGTTAGATATAATTCTACAGATAAAGAAAATGAAAATTACCAAAAATTAAGAAAAATTTTATTAGATGATAAGAAGAATTTTAATATAAAAAGGGTTTTTATTAATTAAGGATTTTGTTTTTAGCTTCCCACAAACATAAATAATATATTGGAAGGAAGATTAAAGGTCTGATTATTTGCCATTCTGCATTTATATTTTTAGAGATTACCATTACAATAATATGGAGCAAAATGCCTAAAATTATAGTTAATATTGAAGTTTTAAATATTTTTCCCGGAATTATATAATCAAGAGATTTAAAATGAACTAATGAATGGAGGCTGATAAGTATAATTATTGATATTAACATAGCAAATCCTGCTCCTGTTAAATTATAAATCGGTATTAATTTAAGGTTTAATATAACACATAATATTATAGAAAAAGTAGTTACAATCATTTCTATATACGTTTTGTTTGTAAGGTGATATTTAATGTTTAATATTTTCATTAATTCATGTAGAAAAAGCGTAACAGCAAAAAATGGGATTATTAAATATGCTTGTTGATATTTTGCGCCGAATACAGTATTTGCAATTTCTTTTGAGTAAAACACAAATGTACAAACTATTGGGATAAAAAGGTTGCAATATAATTTTATTGTATTTGTGGTTATATTTTTTATTTTTTTGTGTTGTTCATATTTTTTTATAATTTGAGGGAATACGGCAAATAAGAATGTTGATAAAACAGGTGTTAGTATATAGCTTATATAAATCCAAGATATTGCAGATGTCGCTGTATAATTAAACATTTCCAATCTTTGAAATGTAAATTTATTCATGTGCAGTAAAAGCCAGATGCCAGAATTTGTAATTATTGTCGGAAGACTATATTGTAATGCTTCTTTAAATAAGCTCCATTCAATTTTGAATTTTAATTCCGTATTAAAATTAATTATTTTTATTATGTAAGTATCAATAATTACCATTCCTATTGTCATTGCGGCTAATATAGCTTTCACATTTCCTAAAAATTTAAATAATGCTAAAAACAATAATAAATGTGCACATTGATACATTATTATACTAAATGTATATAGAAACGGTTTATTAAATACTCTTAGCATTTGGTATAAGAATTGTCTTATCCCGCAAGGGATAAGTAACACGAGTAATAGTGCCAATATATCTTTTTCAATAAAGTATTTTTCTGAAATAGAATTTGATAAAAGAAAATATAAAACAATTATAATAATATATGTTGTAACTGAAATAAATATAATATTTGAGTAAAATTCCGGAAGTTTGTTTTTAATTTTGTATTTTTCATAAAATCTGAGAGCAGATTTTGTAATCCAGTCTGTAGAACAAGTACATAAGAGGTTTAGCATTCCTATAATAAGCTGGTATATTCCCATCTCTTTTGCAGATAAAATATTCGCAAAAAAAGGAATCATAAAAATTGAGTTCAAAATTATAAGAAATCTTGAAGGAAGATAACTTAAAAATGAATTTAATATCGGATAAAATTTTCTTACAGTTGTATTTTTAGTCATTAAAAAAGATACTCATAATATTAAATTCACAATAAAATCTCAATAAAAAATGCCGAAGGCCGGACTCGAACCGGCACGTGGTTGCCCACACAAGATTTTGAGTCTAGCACGTCTACCAATTTCATCACTTCGGCATAAATTAAATTGTCATATAAATATTTTAACAGAAACATTTCAAATTTCAAATAAAATTTTAAAAATATTTATTAATGCATATTGCTTCGCCGGATTGTTTAATTTAATTAAATCATAACTTGTTTAAACTGTTTTAGGGTGAGGTTTTATGAAAATAAAAATAATAATTTTTATATTTGTTTTTTTACTAGGTTTTCAAAATGTATATTCGGCAGTTATGGAGGGTGGTGTTTCCAAAACAGGCATGGGAAATTCAAGCAGAGTTGTCGATAATGCAACAAATTTACCTATTGCGGGTGCTAGGGTAAGTTTACCCAAACAAAATTATTCTACTGTTTCAGATAGTAATGGAGCTTTTCAATTATCGAATAATATAAAGGGTAAAACTATTATGTCTGTTGAAAAAGAGGGTTATCGTCCTTTTTCCTTAACTATAGATGAAAATACAGCATCAAAGCCAATAATCGTTGGTATTGAAAAAAGTAATGTGCAAGATGTAATTATTTCTTCTGATATGTTTCATCTAGGAGATGACAATTTTTCTGAGAATTCAGCTAATTCCGGCGAATTTAGGGGGAAATCGATTGGACCTTTTTTTAATAAGTCTTTTAAGATTGCGGCGAATGCTTTAAGTAAAACTAATTATCTTGTAATCGGTTCTATAATAGGTATTGATACTCTTATGGCAAAAAGTTTGCGGCAAAATTCTATTGTGAATTCTTTTTCCAGCCCGCCTGAAGTGTATTTTAATGGTTCAAAAATTGCTGAAATTCAATTAAACGGTGATGGACAAAGAATTAAAATCCCAAACCACCTTTTACGTCCGGGACAAATTAATGAAGTTACAATAAAAACAGGCAGAAATTTAAAACAAACTGCTTATATTGATTATGATGATATTGAATTTATGAATCTGTCTATTCAATCGGAATAATAAAAAACGACTTTTGGGTATAAAAGTCGTAAATTAAGGAAACAAAATGTTTGTGTGAAATATATTTCTCACTTATATAAAATTTTATTTTAATTTTGTCTGAAAACAACAAATCATTAACCGAATGTTTTGAATGTTGATTCAGTGTTCTTTTCAATAACTTTTTGTACAGCTTCCATTTCGGTTTGGATAGCATCTTGTTCAGTATCTAATTGTTTCAGGCGTAATTCAAGGTTTTTATCTTCAGCTTGAATAATTTCAATCTTGGCGTTGATGTTTTGAATAGATTGATCGTATTCATATTTGTCATATTCATACTGATTCATTGCGTCATCGTATGCAGCTTGATCAGTAACTGTATTGGTTTTTACAGCATAAGTAACTTCATCAGCTTGTCCAGGATTTAATGTAATGTTTATAATTCTGCCTGTGGAATCCTGCTCAAGTCTTGCGGTAACACCTTTAATTTCTTCGGTTTCCTGAGCTGAACCTACTGTGTATGTTGGTATAGTACTTTGAGATGAGCCTGTTTCGTTATAAGTCGCATTATCTAAAACTTCTTGTTTTACAAAGTAAGGTGACCAAGTATTTGTAGTCGTATTTTGAACGTATCTTACAAGCCAATTCCCTTCGCCGTATTTTTCGTTTAATTCTTCCAAATACTTTTGTTCTTCATCTTGTAAATTATTTATTTGGTCAATTGATAATGTTTTTAAATATTCATCTTTTCCATCATAAAATTTTTCAGGGGTTGTACCTGCTTTAGGTGTATAATATGTTCTTTGCCCTTGTTCATCTTCTGTATAATATTGGTCGTTTGTTTCATCGTATTTTGCATTAACTGTTTTAGTTTTACCATCGTTATCATCATAAGTTACTTTGTAACTATAATCAGAGTCTGCTATTTGAGTTAATGGCCTTAATTGTTTAGCTCCCACATAATATGTATAATTACCTTCTTCACCTGCTCTCGTGTAAATAGTTGGTGCTGTTGATACAACTGCGAAATCGTTTGTCCAAGTTGAGGTATAGCTTATCAAATATGTACCGTCGACTTGTGCAATCATTGATGAAATAGAATTGTTTAAAGAACCATCCTGAAATGTATATACAGTTTTTGTATAATCAGCTGTTGATGGTGGAACAGGAACTGTCATGCCTAACAGTTGGTTATAGTAGTTAGCAGATTGATTAGACAAAGTTGTTCTTTGCTGATTAATCTGTTGACCTTCATATTCGGTATTTGTTTTTCTTGCAGTAAGACCTAGAAATCTTGCCTGCGAAGCAGCCATACCCATGACATGTTTCCTTTCACTTTTGTTTCCTTATTTATGTTATCGGCATAACAAAATGAATTCTTTAATTATTGTAACAAAAAACTTAATAATTTGTAATAAAAATCATTTACATGGAGTATGTATATATTTAAAAATCATTGTTTTGAATTAGTTTAATATGCTTTTTAATTCTTTAATTACAAATTCTAATGCGCCTTGTTGAGAATTAAATACTGTTTTGCAATCTTCACAGCTTTGGTTGTAAAAGCCTTTATTTGAAAGCAGTTCGTACATGTAATCGGTTAATTCTTTTGGAGTTTTAACTACTTTACCGGCTTTAGTACGTGATAATATCCAGTAAATATCTCTAAAATTATGAATTGAAGGACCGGAAATTGCCGGTTTATTATAAACAACTGCTTCAAGAGGGTTGTGACCTCCGGTTTTATTGAAACTTCCCCCAATAAAGGCAAAATCACAGATTTGATACATTCTGCTAAGTTCTCCGAGTGTGTCTAGGATTATAATATCTTTGTCTGTAAATGTATCATTTTTTGAACGAAATCCGTAGTTTAATCCTGTTTTAGATATTAAATCAGATACGTTGTTAACCCTTGTAAGATGTCTTGGTGCAAGCAAAAGTTTTATATCTGAAAATTGTTTTTTTAACTTAACAAAAGCATCAAGAATTATTTCGTCTTCTCCTTTGTGAGTACTTCCTGCAATAATAATTCTATTTGAACCTTTCCCAATTTCTATATTTGAGTCAATTCTTTTTATATCAAATTTAAGGTTTTTCATTACAAGTGTTTTTTCTTGCGGAGCACCGATTTGAATAAATTTATTACAATCTTCCTCGCTTTGAGTCAGGATACCTGTGTAATTTTTAAATAATTCTGTAAAAAATCCTTTTAATAATTTATAAGATTTAAATGTTGCATCAGAAATTCTGCCATTGATAACAAATAAAGGTATGTTTCTCATTTTGCAGTATGCTGCAAATGTTGGCCAAAGTTCTGTTTCTGCAATTAATACAACCGACGGGTTTACTTTTTTTAAAAATAATTCTACACATATTGTTATATCGAAAGGGAAATATGTTATAAAATCAGCAATCCCTTCATATTTTTTGTGTGCAATTTCTTGTCCTGTTTTAGTCCCTGTGGTTACTACAATTTTATAATCAGGAAAAGTTTCTTTTGTTTTTTTTATTAAATTCTCTAATGCAATAACTTCCCCAACAGATACGCCATGGAACATTATAACTTTATCCCCTAAATTCGGGGCTTCAAATTTCCCTAATTTTTCTTTCCAACCCGGAAGGAATTTGCCTTTTACGGCTCTCACAACCGCATATATCGGAAGTATTAAAAGAAATAATATTGTTGATAAAATTCTATATATAAACATATCTGTATTGTATAACAAAAATATCTGAAAATCTATATTGACAAGCTATTTGAAAAATCATAAAATATTGTTTGTATGGCAATAGTTTATCTAAGTTTAGGTTCAAATAGCGGAGATCGTATAGGATTTGTTCAACAGGCAACAAGTCTTCTTGGTGCTGCTGAAGGAATTACGCTTATCAGAACTTCTGCTTTTTATGAGACAGAACCTTGGGGGATGGAATCAGAAAATTGGTTTGTAAATGCAGTTGTTGAAATAAAAACTACTTTATCACCAAGAGATCTTTTGAAAGAATGTCAGAGAATAGAACTACAGCTTGGAAGAAAGCATGATTGTTTAAATAAGGGTTATGCTGACAGAACTATTGATATTGATATTTTGTTTTATAACAAAGATATTATAAATGAGGAAGATTTGGTAATCCCTCATAAATATTTACATTTAAGGGCGTTTACTCTTGTTCCGTTGTTGGAATTAATCCCTAATTTTGAACACCCTGTTTTGCACAAAAGTATATCAGAACTTCATGGTGATTTAGAAAATCCTGAAATGGTATTTTTATATGGGACAAGGGTTGAAATCTAAGGTTGCAATTGTCGGCGGCGGTCCTGCGGGAGCAATGTGTGCTTATTTTTTGCAGGATAATTGTGATGTTATGGTGTTTGAGAAGAAGTTACCTTTAGGAACTTTGTTGCCTACTGGTGGCGGTAGATGTAATTTGGCTCATGCTGAATATAATTTTAAAGAGCTTGCGTCAAATTATCCAAGGGGTGAAAAGTTTTTATATTCTGTTTTTTCAAAATTTTCTACAAATGACACGATTGAACTTTTTGAAAAAATTGGTGTTCATACTTATATTCAAGATGATATGAGAATTTTTCCGGTATCTAACAGCGCCAAAGACGTCAGGGATAAATTTTTGAAAGCATTAAACCATACAAAATTTGTAAAAGAAAATGTTTTAAGAATAAATTTAAAAGGAGATAAATTTTCGGTTGTGACTGATATGGGAGCTTATACTGTTGATTATGTTATAATTTCAACAGGTTCCCGTTCCGGTTATGATTTGATAAAGATGTTGGGACATAGTATTATTGAACCTAAACCTGCACTTGTCGGCTTAAAAACAAAAGAAGATTTCTCTAAAATATCAGGTGTTTCAATAAACGGAATTTTATTTACTCATAAAGGTTTGTCAGGCCCTGAAATTTATAAAATATCATCAATCAGGGCAAGAGATAAATTCCCTTATAAGTTAAATTTTAATTTTGTTGGTGATATTGATTTTCAGATTTTATTGAATGATAACTCTCATAAAAGTATAAAAAATTTACTTGGCGAGTTTGTTCCAAAATCATTTGCACAATTTTGTCTGGAAAGTTTGAACATAGATCCTGATAAAAAGTGTCATGAAATTGACGGGAAAACCCGTGACAAGATTTTAAATAAACTTCAAGATTTTGAAGTGACAATTGTTGGGACATTCCCTGATGGAGAAGTTGTTATGTCAGGGGGAGTTGATTTAAAAGAGGTTAATCCTAAAACTATGGAATCAAAAATAGTTAAGAATGTTTGTTTTTGCGGTGAAGTTTTAGATATTGACGGTTTTTGCGGCGGCTTTAATTTGCAAAACTGTTGGTCTACTGCATATTGCGCAAGTCAGGCAGTTTTGGATAAAGAGTTTTCTTTGTGATTTTCCTGTTTTGCTATTTCCATAACTTTATATTCTCTGTTGTTAGGTAAAATATATCTCATAGCAATCATTAATGCCGGAACTGCAACTCCTAAAGCACCAATACATATTCCGATATTTTTCAGAACTGCTCCTCTTTTTGCTTTTACAACATCCTTTAAGTATTTTTCAATATCATCTTTTGGAGCTTTATTATATAACTCTTCAAGATTTAATTTTAAATCTTTAATATCATTAATATCAATATAAGCTCTGGTATCAATTTTATCTGTATTTTTTATTGTTTTGATTAATTTAGATTTTTTTGCCATTTTTACAATAAAATTATCAGGGTTTTCGTGGATAAAATTGTATATATCTATGTCTTTTGCGTCTTTATTAATTTTTGCGGTATACTCATCAAGACTTGTTTTTATAGAATTATCTTTAAAAGCTTGTTTTAATTCTTTGCTTTCAATAATCATTGAATCAAGTTTTATAGGAACTTTTGCTTTATTTTGTAAGTGGTTTTGAATCATTGCTCCGGCAAAATACATAAAGAACCAAGTTCCGCCTTCTTTGATAATATAATTTATTAATTCTTGATTGCTTTGAGAACTTGCAAGTCTTTCAGCAGTAATTGAACCGTCTAAAATCATAAGATTTTTTACTGGATTGAACATGAAATCTTGGATAGATCCGTTGAAAGATATATCTTTATTGTTTTGTTTATTATTTTTGTGCACTAAAGAAAATGCTTTTGGAACTTTTTGTGTGTAAATACTTTGAAATTTTTCTATTTTATTTTTATTTTTTTCTCTTAATTCTTCTTTGGCTTCTTCAAGTCTGTATTTTTGTCTGAATTTTGTTAATGCTGCATAAGTAAATATTGCTGCAAATGTTGAAAATCCGAATTTTGCAATTGCAAGGTTAGTAGTATATTTTGGATTTTTTGAAGCTTTAATAATACTTTGTTTAATTTTTTCTGTTGGGGCTTTTTCAATAGCTTTTTCTAAAATCTCTTTATTTTTAAGATTTCTGACATCAAATTTTGGGTCAATACCTAGTATTTTGTATAATGTTAAATCCGTAAACTTTTTGAAAAACGGAATTCCGCCAAGCCATATTGCTTCTGTTCCGAATTCATCAATAAATCTGTCTTTTCCCTCTACATTTTTCCCTGTTATATATGAACCTACTGTTAAACCTGTGCTGTTTGCAATATCTTTTACTGCTAATGGTAAAAGTGAAGCATTGCTCCCTAATTTTGAGTATATATATTCAGTTGCTGTAATTGCTGGTATCATTAAATTTCCTTTCCGTTTTCAATAATCTCCGGGATTATAAACCCCAGATTAAATTCGTCAGTTTAATAATTGGGTTATTAGTTTGGATTATTGAATATCGTCGGATGTTTTTTTGCATAAATTTCACCTTTTACTTTTCCTTTAAATGTACTAAATATTTTTTCTTGCGTTAAATTCTTTGAATATTAACGATTTTTTACAAAAAAAAGACCTTTCGGGGGGAAAGGTCAAGTAATAAAAAATTTTTTTACGACAATAATAAATGCGTCTTATTTTTTACAACAAGCCTTTCAATACATTTATTATTCGTCGGATTTGGATAAATTGAATATTCATATAAATATTATATTCTAAAATTTTTTGATGTAAAGCTTTAATTGCAAAAAGTTTTCTATTTTGATAGTATTTACTTGTAATATTTATATGTAGCAGTGGGAGAAAAATGATTTTATTTATTTTATCTTTTTTGTTGGTATTTTTAACATCTTATTTTGTTACTTGTCTGCTGGTTGATGATAAATTTATTAATGGTATTTTTTATTTATTGTTAAGTGCATTTGCAAATGTCGTTTTAACGATGGAAATTTTATCTTTATTTTCTGCGATTTCAGTGCCTTGGGTTTTAGTTTTAAATATATTATTTTTGGTGATATCTGTTATTATTTGGGTAAAAAACGGAAAACCTGTTTGGAAAATTCCGTTTAGCAGTATAAAAGCATTTTTTTGTAAATATTTGGTTTGTATTAGGCAAGATAGATATTTGGCTGTATTGTCAATCGGTTTTTTAGTTGCTGTTTTAACAGCTTTATTTATGTCAAGTTTTATGCCGATCATGAGCTTTGATGCGGAATCTTATCATGCTTTAAGGAGTTTATTTTGGTTGCATAATCATAATTTAAATCATTTTTATATTTCAGATATAAGAAATATAGTTTTTCCGATTAATTCAGAACTTATTTATACCTGGGTTTTTCTGTTTATTAAACGTTCTGCATGGATTATGTATACTGCTTTTGCCGGATTTATAATTGCGATGTGCAGTATTTATAATATTTTGTCTATATTAAAGTTTAGTATGAGAAAGAAATTGTGGGTAATTTTTATTACTACTTCTTTATCATCTGTTATTGCGCAGATTACTAGTTCCGAAACTGATATGATTATTGCAGGATTAGTTCTTTCTTCAATATATTTATTTTGGTATGGATTAAAAACAAAACGTTTAGTACCTGTTTTTATGTCTTCTTTAGCTTATGCTCTTGCTGCAGGAACAAAGACTACTGCACTTATTACAGTGCCTGGTTGTGCTGTTGGATTTTTTGTTTTGGCTTATTATTATGATAAAAAAGAATATTATAAACTTATATTAAAATTTATAGGATTTGGAATTTTAAACTTTATAATTTTCTCATCATATAATTATATTTTAAACTATATCGATTTTGGTAATATTTTTGGTTCTAAGTATGTTTTAGCATCTCATGAAAATTTTTATGGATTACGCGGATTGCCTGCAAATTTTATAAAATATATTTTTATGTTTGTTGATTTCGCAGGATTTAAGTGGAATCAATATTTAGCTGTTCATATAGAAAATTTAAGGGATGCTTTTTTAACTTTACTGCACCTTTCCGGTATAAGAGATGGATTTTATTCTATGGAAGGGAATAGGTTGACTCTTGTAGAACCTGTTATGGGATTAGGTGTTATCGGATTAATAGTTTATTTGCCATTTTGGATTTTTTCATTGTTTAAACCAATTTGTAATAAAAATAAAAGAACATTGTTTTTATTTGGCTTTGGAATGCTTCTTTTTATAAATTTAATATTCATGTCTTATAAACTTGCTTATATGTCATACAGTATAAGGTTTTTAATGGGTTTTTGTGTGATGTCGGCGCCAATTCTTGTTTATTCTTATTCAAGACGTAATAATTTTTATAAATTTATTGTTGTTTTATTTGCTATGTATTATATGTGTCTTGTTTCAACTCATTTGTATTCAAGACCTTTTGCAAAAATTATCGGCTATTTTAAAGCTGGTTACACAATACAGCAAATAAGAGAAATTGGACAATGTTCTATATATTTATTTTTAGATAATCTAAGTTCTAAAGATAAACAATTTTATGAAAAATTGTGTACAAGTGAATCCTGTATGTTGAGAAATTACATAAGAAAAAATATTGATAAGAATAACAAAATTATATTTTTTGCAAATACTCCTGAAAGATTATTGCTGGTTAAAATGCTTGATTTTGAAGGATATAATATAGATTTTGGAACGGTTGAAAATATTGAAAATATTGATATGCGTAAATATAATATTGCAATATTTGAGGATAGAAGCAACACTACTACAAATATAAAACAATTTGATAAAAGAAAATCTGATGTTTTTGTCGTTTCTCAAGATGAATTGGTGGATAGAACAAGATCTGGTAATTATTGCGTATATTCAAGATATAAAGATGAGATTGTCGCAGAAAATATTAATGCTGATAAAGTTCCGTTTTTAGGTATTTGTTATTATACCGATGATTATTTGGCAGACAGATTTAATTATAAGTATTTAACCACTTATACAGTTAATTTGAATTTTGGTAATAATATGAATTTAGAAAAAGATAAAACGAAATTAATCTGGAATTATAGGTTCTTTGAAAATTTGTCGAATCCTATTATAAAATAATAAAAAAAATTTCGAACCGCTGAAATCTCAAGTCTATTAATAAAAAAGACGCCTCATTGGCGTCTTTTTTTATTATGGTACCCCCAAGCGAATTCGAATCGCTGTCTACACCGTGAAAGGGTGTTGTCCTAGGCCTCTAGACGATGGGGGCTTATTTCTTTCGACAATTTCAATTCTACATGAAGCAAAATTAAATGTCAACCATTTTTTTTACTTTTTTAAAAATGTATGTAATCTTCCCAATATGTTTTGCCGGCTTCGTCAGGATGTTGATTGCTTATCGCATAATATGTGTAATCTCTACCATCTGTTCCATCGGTTATGTACCATTCTTTATCTGGATATTGATAATGGGGAATTATTTTGTTGTTTTCGCCCGGATAAAAAATAAAATAATCATATCCATAACGATTTGGACCTTTTGTTCCGTTTATGTCTACGCATATTTGTTTGTCAGAATCATTAAATAACCAGAGTCTGCCTATATTATCTGTCCATATCCCGCCGTTATCGCAAATTTGGTGTGCTCCTGCATGGTTGTCGGCATGACCGTATAAACCTCTGCCACCATATAATTCTTTTAATCTTTGATTAGAGGCATCCCAATTATTATCTCCATCAACTGCGGTTTTCCCTTGGAATTGTCCCATGATTAATTTTGCTCTGTCTACAGTATTTGATGTTTCATAAAGACTTACCCCGTCAGCAAGAAGTTTTAAATTAGCTTGTTGAAGTTCTGCGTATGTTTTTAAAAGCGTAGTTTGTAAAGCCTTCTTTCGATAATGTGAAATTAATGAAGGCATAGTTAATGCTGCAACTACTCCTATAATTCCGAGAGTGATTAAAATTTCTGCTAAAGTAAAACCAGATTCTTTAAAAATTCCGTTATAATTATATTTATTATTAAATAAGTGATTTTGTTTGCCAGAAAATCTGACTATATATTGTTTTCGGGGGGGGGGCGATTTTAAAAGCTTCTCTAACAAACATTTTTCATCCTCCTTTTTTTTTTATTATATATTATTTATATTATTTTTTCAAGTAGTACTCTTCCCCCTTGAAAGTTTTTTGCTTTTTATGTAAAATATATATATTATTAGAGAGAGATAGGAGTCATTTAATGTTTGAACGTTTTACGGAAAAAGCTATAAAAGTTATAATGTTGGCTCAAGAAGAGGCTCGAAGACTTGGACATAACTTTGTAGGTACTGAACAAGTGCTGCTCGGGCTTATTGGTGAAGGTACAGGAGTTGCCGCTAAGACTTTAAAATCTATGGGAGTTACTCTTAAAGAAGCAAGAGCAGAAGTTGAAAAAATAATAGGCAGAGGCTCTGGTTTTGTTGCTGTTGAGATACCTTTTACCCCAAGAGCTAAAAGAGTTTTGGAATTGTCTTGGGATGAAGCAAGACAATTGGGACATAATTATATCGGTACAGAACATCTTCTTCTGGGACTTATAAGAGAAGGTGAAGGTGTTGCTGCTCGTGTTCTTGAAAATTTAGGTGTTGATTTGAATAAAATCAGAAGTAATGTTATTAAAATGCTTGGGGAATCAAAACCTCAGACTGTATCTTCCGGAAGTTCAAGTTCTTCATCTTCTTCATCAGGTGGGAAAACAAAAACTCCAAGTCTTGATGAATTTGGCAGGGATTTAACTCTTGCAGCTCAAGAATTGCGTTTAGACCCTGTTGTCGGCAGAGAAAAAGAAATTGAACGTGTTATTCAAATTCTAGCTCGCCGTACTAAGAACAATCCTGTTCTGATAGGTGAACCTGGTGTTGGTAAAACTGCAGTTGCGGAAGGTTTGGCAACAAGGATTGTTAATGCGGAAGTTCCTGATATTTTAGACGGTAAAAAAGTTATTCAATTAGATATGGGACTTTTGGTTGCAGGCACTAAATATCGTGGTGAATTTGAAGAACGATTGAAAAAAATTATGGATGAAATTCGTCAGGCAGGAAATATTATTCTTGTAATTGATGAAATGCATACACTTATTGGAGCAGGAGCTGCCGAAGGTGCTATTGATGCCGCAAATATTTTGAAACCGGCATTGTCCAGAGGCGAAATTCAGGTAATCGGTGCAACAACTCTTGATGAATACAGAAAGTATGTTGAAAAAGATTCTGCTCTTGAACGCCGTTTCCAACCGGTAATTATTGATGAACCTACTGAAGATGAATCTATTGAAATTATTAAAGGATTAAAGCCTAAATATGAAGAACACCATAAGTTAATAATTTCAGATGATGCTATTGTTGCAGCTGTAAAATTGTCTAATAAATATATTACAGACAGATTTCTGCCTGATAAAGCAATAGACGTAATAGATGAAGCTTCTTCAAAAGTTCGTTTGAAAGTTTCAAATCTTTCTCCTGAAGGTAAAGAACTGGAAAAAGAATTGCGTGATTTAATTAAACAAAAAGAAGATGCTATAAGAAACCAAGAGTTTGAAAAGGCATCTCAATTACGTGATGATGAAGCTGAGTTAAAAGACAGAATTCGTGAAATGGCTCAGAAATATAAAGAAGAACATGAAGCAAATAAGCCGACTGTAACTGCTGAGAATGTCGCAGAAGTAATTTCTACAATGACAGGTGTTCCGGTGACAAAATTAACAGAAGGCGAAAGCGAACGTCTTTTAAAACTTGAAGATACACTTCATCAAAGAGTTATCGGTCAGCATGAAGCCGTTGTTGCTATTTCAAAAGCTATTAGACGTGCTCGTGTTGGTTTAAAAAGCCCGAATAGACCTATCGGTAGTTTTATTTTCTGCGGACCGACCGGTGTTGGTAAAACAGAACTGGCAAAAGCTCTTGCTGAAGCTGTATTTGGCTCTGAAGACAATATGATAAGAGTTGATATGTCAGAATTTATGGAAAAACATTCAACTGCAAAACTTATCGGGTCTCCTCCTGGATACGTTGGTTATGACGACGGCGGTCATTTGACTGAACTTGTTCGCAAAAAACCTTACAGCGTTATTCTTTTTGATGAAATTGAAAAGGCTCACCCTGATGTGTTCAATATCATGTTGCAAATATTGGATGACGGACGATTGACAGATGCTAAGGGTCGTCATGTTAACTTTAAAAACACAATTATTATTATGACTTCAAATGTCGGTGCAAGCATGATTACAACTACATCTAAGTTAGGTTTCTCAACAGGTGACGATGAAGCAAAAGATAAATACGAAAAACTTAAAGAAACTGTTTCTGAAGAAATGAAAAAGGCATTCAGACCGGAATTTCTTAACCGTATTGATGAGACAATTGTATTTGCTCATTTATCTCAAGAAGAAATCAGACAAATTGTTGATTTAATGTTGAAAGATTTGTTCAAACGTCTTGCAGAAAGAGAATTATCTGTCGAAGTTACTGATGAAGTTAAGGATCATTTGGCTAAGAACGGTTATTCTGAAGCTTACGGTGCACGACCGTTGAGAAGATTAATCCAGCGTAAGATCGAGGATATGCTTGCAGAAGAAATTCTTTCAGGCAAATATGCTCCAGGTGATACGATTGTCATAAAACTTGTAGATGATAAAATCGCTTTTGAAAGAAAAGGCAAGAGGTCTAAAAAAGAACAAAGTGAAACATCTGAAGTTGCACAGTAAATTTTAAAAGTCCCGTTATTGTAACGGGACTTTTTTGATGCTTGATATTTTGAAAAAATTAGTTTAAATTATATATTGAAGATTATGGCAAAGTTTTTTTACAATGCATTAAAAAATAATAATCAAATTATTAAAGGAGAGATTGAAGCTGCCAATTATCGAGAGGCAAGAGAAAAAATTCGTGAATTGGGCTTTGTTCCGACTAAAGTATATACAGAGGTAACGGAACAGACCTCATTTGATGCAAGTTCTTCTCAGTATAATTATTTGTCAGGAGCTGAAAATGTTACATTTTTGAGTCTTGATGACAAAATATTATTTACTTCTGAGCTTGAAGTACTTTTGTCTTCCGGTATTTCGGTTTTGGAAGCGCTTGAAAGTATCGAAATAAACTCACCAAAACTTAAAATAAAAACAATTTGTACAAATTTAAAACTTGCCATAATGTCAGGTTTAACGTTTGCTCAAGCATTGAGTTCTTTATATGAAAATGTATTCGGTTCAGTTTATACGGCTTTGGTTAAGAGCGGAGAAAATTCAGGTGAGCTTGATAAAACTTTGTTGAGAATGTTAATTTTATTGAGAAAACAACAAAGAATAAAAGATAATATTGTTAGTGCATCAATATATCCGGCAATTTTGCTGATTATGATGTTTGTATTATTGTTGATATTTTCTAAGTTTGTTTTTCCGATATTTATGTCAGTATTTACATTCAACGGTGTAAGCTTGCCACCTTTGGCGGCATTGCTTGTTGGAATTTGTTCATTTGTTGAACATTTCTGGTGGTTGTTAATAATATTTCTTGGAGCTTTTTGCGGAGCTTTTGTCTCTTTATTTAAAAATTCTGTATTTAAAAGTAAGTGGGATGAATTTATTTTAAAGGTGCCTGTAATTTCTGATTTTGTTACATATATAAATATTTCAAATTTCATGACAGTTTTACAAATTTCATATGATGCGGGACTGCCTATAATGTTAGGATTAGAATTCGCAAATAAAACTGTCGGGAATTATACTATTAAACATCGAATATCTAATGCCATCAGTATAGTTAAAGCAGGAAAATCTCTAACGGAGGCTTTTTATCAAACCGGAGCAATTCCTAATGCTTTAATGACTATGATTGCAACAGGTGAAAAATCTGGGAATTTAGGAAAGATGCTTCATGATGCTGCTGAAGTTTTAGATAAAAGAGTTGATATGGCATTGGAAGCTTTAACAAATCTTTTTGGTCCAACAGTAATAATAATACTTGGCGGTGTTGTTTTATTTATAGCAGTCGCATTTTTCCAAATGTATTCCGGAATGTTAGGTTCATTTTTCTAGTTTTTGCTAAACCATTTCATTATTTTATCAATAAATCCTTCTTCTTCTTGCATGTCTGTGTTGGATATTTTTTCCAATTTATGTTGAATTTTTGAATAATCAGGATTTCCTTTACCAATTTCCAGATATTTTTCATAACATTCAATTGCTGCAGGTTTGTTTCTTAGTTTCTCATAAGTTTCACCGAGTTTTCTGACTGTTGTAGAATTCCTTTTATCAAGATGGTAAAGTTTTAAAAGATAATCTGCTTCTGCTTTATAATCACCTATACTTTCTCTGAATTCTGCAAGTTTTTGTAAAGATTTTTTGTCTGATTCATCAAGTTTTGAAATCTTTTCATAAAATTCCATTGCATGATTTTTATCTCCTGATTCTTCCAAAAGCATTGCAAGAGTGTTTAAAAGATTAACGTCATCATTTTTCAGTTGATAAGCGTTTAAATATTCATTAATTGCGATGTCTTTATTCCCTCGTACAAGGTTATATTTCCCCCAGTTGAGGTGTGCGTTATAATCATCATTTTTTTCTTCAAAGATAAGTGCTCTCATTTGATATGTTAGCGGGGAATTTTTTTCTAAATTATCAAATTCATTAACACATTCAAGAGCTTTATCAAATTCTTTTATCATGTAGTAATATTGAGCTTTTAGGGAATGGAATTGTGGTATATGATTATACTGGTCTTCCATTTTTTGTAATTTTTCAAATGCTTCGGATTTTTTGTCTGTATCTAAAAGGCATTTCACTTTTGTTAATTCATCAGATGTAATTTCTATTGCGTTTTCGGGATTTCCGTTTTTTAGATATAAATCAGCAAGCTGTTCTTTAATATTTGAGGTATCAAAACCTGATTTTCTTGCCCGTTCTAAGACTTCTATAGCACTTGGAGTTGCATTTTCTTTTATATATAAATTTGCAAGTCTTCTGTAAACTTCTTCATGAGTATCTTCATGGTCTATGACTTTTAAATATTCATCTATGGCTTTTAGATTATTTTCTTCTTGTTCATAAAGAGTTCCGAGAACAAATCTTGCTGAAAGCATGTCTTTATCTTCTTGAGCGCAATTAACAGCTTTTTTATAATCATTTATGGCATGTTCAAGTTTATGTTCTACATTATGCATATTTCCCCTGTATACATAATATTTATATTTGTCAGTAGTAACGTAAATATCCATTAATTGTTCATAAGCAAGAATATTTGTTGCATCAAATTCAAGGATTTTAGAGTAAAATTCAGCGGCTTCATCCTTTTTATCAAGCACCATTGAAAGATGTCCCAAACGTTCTAAAAGACTTAAATCTTTAGGGTTTCTTTCATATAGTTTTTTATATTCTTCAAAAGCAAGAGAATATTGCTCATTTTCTTCGTATTGTTCCGCTGTTTGTAAACTCATTTATTACTCCTTTGTTGTTTTTTGTTTAGTTTAATTATATATAAAAAACAAATTAATTACTAATCTTTTAGGCTAATTATATTGGTTTTGCGCTTTTTGAATTCCGTTATCTAGGTAGAATTCTATTGCTTCATCAGCTTTTTTTAAAATTTCTTTGAGTTCAGGTAATTTATCTTTTGGGAAGTTTTGTAGAACATAGTTTTCTGACGGGATATTAGGTTGTGGTCCTATTCCGATTTTAAGTCTGTCAAAGTCTTTTGTTCCGACATGCTTGATTATAGATTTAATCCCGTTATGTCCTCCGTCAGAACCATTTGCACGAAACCTTATGCGCCCTAAATCAAGTGCAATATCATCATATACGATTAAAATATCTTTTACATCAATTTTATAGTAATCCATGACAGCTCTTACGGCTTCTCCTGATAAATTCATAAATGTTGTCGGCTTTATCAGAATATTTTCACCTATTTTTGCAATAAAACATTTTAATTTTTTTTCTTCTTTAAAAGTAATATTGTTATCTAACGCCCATTTATCGAGGACCATAAATCCTGCATTGTGGCGTGTAAAACAATATTTTTCTCCTATGTTTCCTAGCCCTGCGATTAATTTCATTTTTTATAATCCTTTATATTTCTTATTTTAACGTAAATAAATATTACCACACTCGTTTACCATATTTACGCTTAACAAAATGATAAAAAACATTTATTTTGATAATGCAAAAGATGAGGATATGACTTATGAAAAATAAACCTATAGTTCAAGAAAAAAGTTCAGAAAAAGTTGCAAAATTTTTAGAAAAAAATTCTTTACATAAAAAAGATTTTGCAGAAATGATTGGTGTAACGCTTTCATACGTTTACAATCTTATAGATGATACAATACCTTTTTCAACACGTACAACAACATTGGAACGAATCGCAACAGTCATGGAAATTGAACCTGAAGAATTTGAAGAATATAAAATTCCTCAAGAACCTGTTTTGATAGACGATTCCGTTGAATTTTTTAAAGATGTGATGAAAGAAAAAGGAATGTCTGTAATTAATTTTTTAAAAGCATTTCCGCGTAAGAAAAGACTTGATATTGTTGATATGCTAAGAGGAACTCTTCCTATTCCGATAGATTTTAAAGAGCTAACCATGATTGCACAGGTTTTAGATTTAAGTAAAGATGATATCTATACAATGTGGGAAAAGCGGATGAAACAGATTTTAGAGTCAAACGGAATGAATATTTATTCAAATGCCGCGCTTGTGAATTCAATGTTTGATTGCGCAAAGAAGTATATACATTTAAAATAAGTGGCGAAAAATTACAACCCAAAAGGTTGTAATTTTTTTTTAATAAACCTGTTGACATTCAAATTTGTTCTTGCTAAGATAAACTCACTGACGAAATGAATAGCGTTAATTTAATATGCGCTTGTAGCTCAGCAGGTAGAGCACTCCCCTTTTAAGGGATAGGTCGCGCGTTCGAATCGCGCCAAGCGCAAAATAAAAGAGGGCTTATGTCCTCTTTTATTTTGTCGAATTTGTAAAATTAAATTTTTATTAGAATTAAAAAAAACAGCAAAAAAATTTTTTTTTTTATATTTAAATATTAAATATGAAAATTCAACTTATTCGTAATATTAATTATTCAAATACGAGCAGGCTAAATTCTTTAATTAGCCCTTATAACTCTTATGTATCTTTTGAAGGGTTATTCGGGAAGAAAAAGTCTTTAGAAAATGATGAATTTATTAAAGCAAATGGGGCTGAAAGTGTAAATTCTGAAGTTATCAGTGAGAATTCTTTCACAGATTTGTTTTCAAAAAAAGATTTATCTGTAATGAATTCCCATGATTTAATTTTATCGTGTAAAATTGCGGATGTTCTTCATAGAGTTAATTCTGGGTCAATAATTGTTGTTGGGGATCCTAAAAGTTTGTTTTTTAAAAATTTTGTTAAACGAGCATTAACAGATGAAGATTCATATATTGATAATCCTAAAAATATAAAAGATGTATATATAATTTATGAAAAAACTTCTAATCCTTTGATTATTTCAAAGAACAATGAGAAGAAAAATTCTTTTAAAGTTTATGGACTTGCTAAAAATTTGACTAAAACAGATAGAAAGTTTACTACATATGAAAATATTGTTGATTTTGGGGATTTTATCGAAACCGAAGATAAATTAAAAATTAAATTTATAAGAACCGGTAAAGAATCAAATAGTATATTTTATGATGAAAATATTCCAACAAGATGTATTTTTGAAGAAGGACAGTTTATCAATAGTAAATCTGTCAGATCTGAGGAAAATGAAAAAATAAATCTCAATATTGATAGGGATATGTCTTCAATTCCTTTAAGAACATTTGATGATGTTGCCGGTATGGATGCTACTGTAGATCTTGTTAAAAAGAAAATTTTATTCCCGCTATTATTTCCTGAAGCTTTTCCAAAAGCAGCAAATAAGGGAACAATTTTTTACGGAGAACCGGGAACTGGTAAAACGCTTTTAGCTCTTGCAATAATCGGAGAAGTAAAGAAACGTCAAAATAAAAATATTTATTTTGTAAAAATTGATTCTCAAGAATTTGAACGTTCTAGCTTTGGAGAATCTGAAAAATTGTGGCGCGAAACTTTTAAAAAACTTGTTGAGAATCAGCCGGCTGTTTTATTTATTGATGAATTAGACGCTATTGCCCCGCAACGTCGTGATGGCTCTAATTATGTAGGGAAAAATGGCGTTGTTGCTCAACTTTTGACTTTGATTGACGGATTAGAAAAACAAAATGCCCGTGTCTCAATTATTGCAACAACAAACAGACCTGATATGATTGATAGAGCTATTAAAAGAAGCGGAAGACTTGGTAATTTAATTGAAGTTAAAAAGCCTGATGAAAAAGGTTGTCTTGATATTTTAAATCATTATTTGAAAAATAAATCAGTAAATAATAATTTTGACAGAGAAGAATTTGCTAAAAAACTCCATGATTTATCTTGTACTGGTGCTGATATTAATGTAATAGTTGAAAATGCTATGGATAGAATGTACGAAAGATACGGAATTTACGAAAAAATGGATAATGGTACTTATAAGAAGTCTGATTTGGATAATTTACAATATGAAAATGAAGATTTTGAAAAATCATTGGAAGATTTGAAAAACCTTAAATAAATTCTTTACATTCTGACTTTATAAAATATAATGATATTAAGGATATTATATTTAAAAGGATTATAGAATGAGTAAATATTTATTGGAAGTCGGATGTGAAGAATTACCTTATAAGTTTATACCGTCAGCAATACAACAGTTGAAAAACGGGTTTGAAAATTTCTTAAATTCAAATAAAGTTGAATTTGAAGATGTAAAAGTTTATGCTACTCCAAGACGTCTTGCAGTTATAGTTTCAGGACTTGAAAAAGAAAGTAAAGATGAAATTAAAATTGTAAAAGGCCCGATAAAAAAAGTTGCTTACGATGAACAAGGGAATTTGACTAAAGCCGGCGAAGGTTTTTGTAAAAAGAAAGGAATATCTCCTGAAGATTTGTATATAGAAAATGATTATCTTCATGCAAAAATCGTCGTAAAAGGTAAGTCTATTGTTGAACTTTTAAAAGATAATGTTCCGACTATAGTGTTGAAGCTTCAAGGTTCTCATTTTATGAGATGGAGTAATAATGAAGAAAAATTTGCTCGTCCTATAAGATGGGTTGTTTCTATTCTTGATAAAGATGAAGTTAAAATTAAAATAATTGATAAAGAAAGTTCAAATGTTTCTCGCGGTCACAGATTTGCTCAACAAAATGTTTATATAAATAATCCTGATGATTATGTTGAGATTATGCGTAATTGTTGCGTAATTGTTGATCAAGACGAGAGAAAACAAAGAATTATCGATAAAGCTAAAGAAGAAGCTGAAAAACTTGGTGCAACTCCTTATTATACAGAAGATTTGTTAGAAGAAGTTACATTTATAACGGAATATCCTGTTCCTGCAGTTTGTGAATTCTCTGAAGAATATTTAAAACTTCCGGAAGAACTTGTAGTAACGGTTATGGCTGTTCATCAAAGATATTTTGCTTTGTATAAAGAAGGCAAACTTATTAACAAATTTATAACAATGACAAATTATCTTGGAGATGAATTTGAAAATATTAAAGCAGGAAATGTCAGAGTAATCAAAGCACGCCTTGACGATGCTGTATTTTTCTTTAATGAAGATACAAGAAAGCCTTTAGTTGATTATGTTGAAGATTTAAAAGGGATTACTTTCCAAAAAGGCATGGGTACTATGTATGACAAGGCTCAAAGACTTATTACTCTTTCAAGATTAATGATAGGTGAAAACAAGACTGTTGAACGTACTGCAATGCTTGCAAAAGCTGATTTGTCAACAAATCTGGTTTTTGAATTTACTGAACTTCAAGGCTTTATAGGTGCAGATTATGCAAGAGTTTCAAATGAACCTGAATGCGTTTGTGAAGGTATTAAGGAACATTATTTCCCATTGAATGCAGATGGAGAAGTTGCAAAAACTCTTGAAGGACAAATTGTAGGAATTGCAGATAAAATGGATAATATTTGTGCGGTGTTTGCTGAAGGTAAAAAGCCTACAGGTTCATCTGACCCGTTAGGTGTTCGTCGTGCGGCTTTAGGTATTATTAGAACAATTATTGCAAATAATTTAAAAATTGATTTAACTAGATTGGTTAATGAAACATTGTTGTTATTGCCTGTTTCAACTGAAGGCGAAGGATTTGCAGATAAAGTTAAAAGGGCTGCAGGTTCTTGTATAGACAGAGTATCAGGCAAAGTTACCGATGAAATTTATGAATTTATTATTCAAAGGTTAATAATTTATTTGTCAGATAAATATTCAAAAAATGTGTTGGAAGCTTGTGCTTCAAATAAAAATCCTCTTGTTGATTTAACAGATTATATCAAGCGTGTAGAGGCTGTTTCTGGATTTAATTCCGAAGCTGTTCTTGAAAGTGCAAACAGAGTTTTGAGAATATTAAAAGAGGATTCTAAAAAGCAGGTTGATAAAAATCTGTTTAAAGAGCCGGCAGAAGCTATGTTGCTTAATCAAATAGAAACTGTATCATTTAATATGGATTATGAAGCATATTTAAAACAATTAGAAGAAATAAATCCTTCTGTTGAAAAATTCTTCAATGATGTTCTTGTAATGGATAAAGATGAAAAAGTTAAGGATAATAGGCTTGCTCTTTTGACTATGTTAAAGAAAAAGTATGATTATATTGCAGATTTCAGTAATTTATAAAGATTTGTAAACAATCATTGTAAAAAAGTAAATTATTTTTTTCAGGATACTTTAAAATAGTACAAAGAAGGTTAAATTAAAAATTTAGCAATAAATGGTAGGAGTCAACTTATGTTAGACAGATTAAAGAATCTCAAGATAGTAAAAACATTAGGGAAGCAAATCAGCCCGAAATTACGTTGGTTGAATTTTATGAACCTTAATGCCAATAAAAAATCGCCGGATTATATCAGTATGATAAGCGGAGTTGACGAATTAAAATCAAGTTCTGACGAACGTAAGCTGGAAGCAATGGTCAGAGAACAGCTCAAAGAGGAATTCCCAAATATTGAGAATATGAAATCTTATGAGCTTCTTGTAGATGCGGTAATCCATAATTACAAGAAAAAACAGCTTCAAGCTATGGATGAGCTGGAAAAATAAAAATTAATACTCATCACAATTAATAAAAGGTAGCACCCAATTGCGGGTGTTATTTTTTTGTTATTTTTTTTAAGTTTGGTACATAAAAGGAGGGAGAAATGAATGTAACTATTATTGGTATATGTCTTGATAACAGGCTTGAAGCTTCTGTTGAATTTCAAAAAATTATATCAAAATTCGGTTGTCAAATAAGAACAAGATTAGGTTTGCACCCGTCAAAAGATATTGTTTGTCTCAATCGTGGGGTTATTTTATTGGAGGCAAGCGGAGATGTAGAGCTTTTAGTAAAAGAGCTTTCAATGGAGTGGGAAGTTCAAAAAATGGAGTTTGAATTATAACTTTTGTAAACCTTTTCTTTTTTTGTAGCAAAAAAAATTATTTAGGGTGTTTCATACTAAAGGGAATTAGACCAGATGATAACGCCCATAACTGTTTCAACTTCTAATTTACTAAATCAGGCGCTTTTAAAAAGAACGCCGGACGGTAAAACAGAACCTAAAAAGCCTGATAGGACAAGCATCTTTTATATTAATGATTTTCACGGCAAATCGATAAACATGGAAAGAACGGTTACTGCATCGAATGCTTTTGATCATTTTGTTCCATCTGCTCCGACTGATAAATTGAAGCTTTCATCCGGAGATATTCAACTTGGAGAACCTATACCAGCAAACCAAGTTATGGTGGAAGCTCAAAATATTATGGGTATAATGGCTTCAGCTATGGGAAATCATGAGTACGATACTCCTGAACATATTGCAGAGCTTATTCCTCTTATGGGCTATAAAATGCTTGCTTGTAATATAAATATTAAGCCTGATAATCCGCTTTATCAAAAAGTTCAAAAGTCTTATATTCAGGAAATTAACGGCAACAAATACGGGATTATCGGTGCTTCTCCTGTTGATTTATTTTCAAGATTAAAGTATGGGAAAATATTTGAAGAGCTTAAGATTGACGGGATTGAAAAGACAATCCAGGATGTTCAGACAGAAGTTAATAATTTGAAAAAACAGGGAGTTGACAGAATTATATTACTATCCCATGTAGGTTTTGGTTATGATCAAAAAATCGCACGGGAAACTGAAGGTATTGATATTATTTTAGGTGGACATTCCCATAATCTTGTAAAAGATATTAAACCTAATATTAATTTATATAATTCAAAATCAGGCGAGCCTGTTGTAATTACTCAAGCAGGACGGGACGGGAATTATTTTGGTGTATTAAATGTTGAATGGAATAAAAATGGAGTTATAACAAAGGCACAAAATAATGTAACAAGTACAAGAGGTTTTAAACGTAATCCTGTTGTTAAACATATTTTTGAAAATATTTTAGGGAAACCTAAAGTTGTCGGGGTTATAAATTCAGTATCACCGGTTCCGCAAAATGTTTCAATAGAACCAAGCGGGCATGGTTATTTCTTATGTGATTGTATGAAAGAGGAATTGGGTACTGATATTGCTTTATTTGGATCTGCAACTATGAGAGGATTCTTTGAACCGGGAAAACTTGATACAAGGTGGTTAGAAGATATATCTCCATTTAAAAATAAAATGGCTGTAGTAAATTATACTGAAAAAGATATTGTTGATGCTTTAAAAATTGCATCGAAATCTTTAGTTAATACAAATAACAAACCCGGACTTGTATATGTTTCTGGTTTAAAATATAAAGTCGGTAAAGACGGCGAATTAAAAAGTGTTTCTTTTGTTGAAAAAGATGGAAAAGAATCTCCTATTGATATAAATAATCCACGAACTGATAAAATTTATAAAACAGCTTTAACCGATTATTATGCAGCAGGTCATGACGGTTTTACAATGCTCAAAAAGACCGGTAATGATATAAAAATATACGATTTTGATGTTTGCAAATGTATAGAGGATTATATGCACAAAACTTCGAAACCTGTTGATATAAAAGATGACGGACGAATTCAAATTGTCGGATAGATAAATTTAATTATACTTTTTCTTCATAAGTTTTGATTAGTTCATAATCCCACACTAATATGCCTATTGCCAAAGTATAGATAAGTAATATTGCGGTAATATAATTTGACAATTTTGCCAATTGAGTTTGTTGAGCAGAGAGTGCAAGTGTTATTGAATTTATATCTCCTTTGAAGAATAGCGCAATAGTTAATCCAGTTATAAAAAATATAACAAAAACTGCAAATAGAGTAATTGCATAAGCTGCTATTACAACCCATAATCTCTTAATTAGCAACATAAAATAATCTTTTACGTTGAATTTATGAAATAGTTTAAAAGCATCAGCATTTTCAAAATTATATGAAAAACCTGCCTGCATCATAGTTAAAGGGATAGCTAATAATGTTTCAATGCAAAATGCTAAATATTGATATTTTGAAAATATACTTATCATATACAATGGTATACATATTAAAAATATAATAAAAGGTATTTTTTTTGCAGCAATTTTAAATATATTCATATCGGAGTCAGGGATTTTTCTTGTGTGTAAGAATTCTGTTTCAAATCCGACTATGAAGAAGCTAAACAAAATGATTAATACTGCAAGTCCGATTTTCAAATAAATATTTGCATCATTATAATACTGTTCAACTAACGACATATATCCGTTAATTAATCCTGCAACTCCGCATATAGAAAATAGGCATATTTGCCTTGGCAGAGCATTTTCACCTTTATATAAACAAGCCAATGCTTCACGCATTTTCGCCATTATTAGTATCGTCCTTTCTTAAAATTGGTTTGATATCTCTGTAATAAGAGTTTATTAATGAATATGGAAATGCAAAGTACCAAGTAACAATTATAAAATACCCTGCAATTGCATTCATTATAATATCCATATAATAAAAATCATCAGCAATATATCCTATTGTATCAATTCCGATAAGCCCTGCAATTGTGTAAATAAGTATATATATTACAGCGACTGCTACTGTTATTAAAATAAAAATGATTAATTTTTTGTATAGACTTTTGAAAGCAGGTTTTACAAACTTAAATAACCATAAAATATTTAAAAGACCTTTTGAATTGAAATTTTCAGCATAAGCAAGAAATATATAGTATACAAAAATGGCAAAAAATATTATAGGGAGAGTCGCTAAAAATGCCAAAGATAGTATATGAGTTGCAATATAAATTATTATAGGGATAAAAAGCGCTATTAAAGCATAAATTCCCCATATAACATTTAATTTTATTACCCCCCAAAAAGCTTTAGGTTGAATTTCTTTGAATTTAGGTAATACGCCGTTGTTGATATTGTTCATGGCATTATAAAGAAATTGTAAGCTATATGCACCTATAATAATATTGAAAATAATATCAATAGGATTTTGTTTTAGAGTGAAAGCATTTCCTCGCTTTATGTCAATATAGCTTGACATAATTGTCCATATAACAGATATAATGAAAAGCCATATATGATTATTTTTATTTTCATAAACTTTTTTATAACTATCAATTAATCCGCTCATTTTTGTCTCCTAGTATTTTTCTTATTATAGCAGTTATACAATTGATTGCAACAATATTTTTTTATAGTAAAATTGTTTTATGGATATAGATATAAAACAACGTTTTGGCGGGTTAAAAGCGAGATTTGAAAAAATAAAGGAGTGTCTTTGACAAGGCTTCGTTAGTAAATGATTTAAGCAAATTAGAAGCTGAGATGCAAAGCCCTGAAGTTTGGGCTAATCAAAAAAAAGCCTCAGAATTAGGGGTTAAGATTAGAGAAATAAAAGATAATATTGGATTTATAGATAAATGGCAAACTGTAATAGAAGATGTTGAAACTGCATTTGAAATTGGCGATGAAAGTATAATTGCTGAGATGGCAGTTCAATTGGATGAAATGTCTGTTGCGTTAGATAAATTTGAAGTAAAGCAGATGTTAAGTGGAGAATATGACGAGGCAGATGCAATATTATCAATAAATTCCGGAGCAGGCGGAACAGATGCTCAGGATTGGGCAAGTATGCTTTTGAGAATGTATATTAGGTGGGCAGAAAGTAAGGATTGGAAAGTTGAGCTTTTAGATAAATTGGACGGTGATGAAGCAGGTATAAAATCCGCAACAATAAAAATAACGGGACGCTATGCTTATGGTTATGCAAAAGCTGAAAAAGGAGTTCACAGATTGGTCAGAATTTCTCCGTTTAATGCAAATGGTAAGCGTCAAACAAGTTTTGCATCAGTTGAAGTTTGTCCTATATTGGAAGATTTTGAAAAAACAATTACAATTCCGCCTGAAGATTTGGAAATTGATACAATGCGCTCAGGCGGTGCAGGCGGTCAGAATGTAAATAAAGTTGAGACGGCGGTCAGAATTCTTCATAAACCGACAGGAATTGTTGTAAAATGCCAACAGGAACGTTCTCAACTTCAAAATAAAGAAAATGCTATGCAAATTCTTGCAGCAAAGCTTCTCGCAATTCGTCAGGCTGAACATGAGAAAAAATTAGCTGAATTAAAGGGAGAGAATGCTGATATAAATTTCGGGTCGCAAATTCGTTCTTATGTTTTTCATCCTTATAAAATGGTTAAAGATCACAGGACAAATTATGAAACTTCTAATGTAGATGCCGTTATGGACGGTGACTTAGACGGGTTTATTGAAACTTATTTAAGAAATAACGGTTGATATAAAATTTAAAATATGTTATCATACAGATATAATTTGTTTATTTGTATAAGAGTAAAGGAGCTGAAATGAAAAGATTTATTTTATCTAAAACGTCGGGGGGGGGGCGCTTTTAGCTTCCTACAATAGTATTTGCGGTTGCAAAAAAATAAAAACCTGTTATAATGTTGATGTACTGCATCACAGATATAAATGTTTTACAATGAAAAAATTATTTGGTTTTACTTTAGCAGAAGTACTTATAACTTTGGGAATAATCGGTGTTGTTGCAGCAATGACTATGCCTTCGTTAATTGCTAATTATCAAAAAAAGCAAGTTGTTGCTCAATTGAAAAAAGCTTATACGTCTGTTAGTAATGCATTACAAATGGCAAAAGCAGAACATGGTGATTTTGAATTATGGGATTATAGTGACAGCAATGATATTCAAGCTTCTTCTGATTTTTCGGATGAGTACTTAATTCCTTATTTGAATGTTATAAAAACATGTGCAACTGATACTTCAGGCGGTTGTGAAGTTGAATTTACACAGTTAAATGGGGGCAGTTATTCTTCTTCTGCATTAGCACAATATACACGATTTGTTTTGAATGATGGAACTTGGGTTTTTGTTAGAGCAGCTGTAAATGCGGCTGATTCTGTTTTCCCAAAAATAATATATATTAATATAGATATAAACGGCTTAAAAAGACCAAATAAATTTGGAAGAGATTATTTTTGTTTTGCGGTGGTTTTGGATACAACCCAAGATATGTACAGACCTACAGGCAAATTAAATGCAAGTGGACAATCTCAGACAATAGAAACAATAAAATCAAATTGTTCAAAGGAAGGTACGGGAGATTATTGTGCCGCTTGGGTAATGCATAATAATTGGGAAATTCCTAAAGATTATCCTTGGTAAATTCTTTAATCAAATTTTATTCCGTGTAAATCTGTACCGCCTGTTTTTATAAGGTTGTATTTGTTTGCAATCTTTTCAACAGTTGATGCTTTGTGGAATTTTATTATTCCTCTGTGGCGTTTGTATGGGTAGTAAACTTCTATTCCGTCAAGTCCGTAGGAGATTAGTTTTTTTACAAAACTTTCAAGATTTATTGCCCAGCAGCAGGCAGGGTGAGCTAAAACTGCAATTCCGCCTGCGTTGTGTATAGCTTTTATAAGTCTTTTTATATCCCGTTTCGCGAAGATTCTTACAATATCAAGTTCTGTTTCTTTTTTGTCTTTTGCGCAAAATGATAAAAGTTCTTCATTATTTACATCAATTCCGTATGCAAGCAGGTGCATAAAAACATAACCGCACCATACATCAAATTCAATCCCCGAAATAATTATATCATCTTTTAAAATTTCCGTTTGCTTGTATGCTTCAAGTGTATTGTGATCGCAAAACGAAATTTTTTTATACCCAAGTTTCTTTGCCTGATGTAAAATTTCGATTACATTTCCTTGTCCGTCTGAAAAGGTTGAGTGTAAATGTAAATTAACTTTATTATTTATATAATCTTCTTTTGTGTATTTTTCCATATTTGTAATAAAATAATTATACAATAAATATTTAAATATAAAAACAGGAGAGTTATGGCAAAAGAGGATAGAAGTGTTTGGGCTGTATTTTTTGAAGGAATTAAAATTTTTGCTTTAAATATTCATAAATTTTTCTTATATATGGCATTTCCTGTTTTGGGACAATTAGTAGGATTATTTATGATTTTTGGTGTTACATATTGGTATACCGGAAATTTTCAGGATTTAGCAGTTAAATTCCCTGCGTTAAATGATTTTTCTGCAATGCTTATCTGTATAATTCTTTGTGTTATTCCCGGTTTGTTGATTTGGACAAAAGCGTTTTGGGATTATCTTGTAGCATATGGTGCTTTAAATTCTATGACTGATGGGTATTTGAATACCGGTAGAGTTTATGATTTTAGGGCTCATAATTCTGTTGTTACAAAGAAAACTTTTTCATTTATTATTTTGTGGTTTTTATTCAGTATTTTTACGTTAATTTCTGTAATTCCGATATTTTGGATAATCGGTTTTATATTTTTTATATATTTTATTCTGATTTTTCAGGTCTTTACGTTTGAAAACGGATTGTCCCCTGTTGGTTATTTCAGAAGAAGTTTACAGTTAATCAAGGGAAAATTTGCAAGAACTTTTTTATTAATGGCGCTTCTTGCCGTTTTTACATATTGCCTTTTGACTTCAGGTTTAGGGGTAATATTTGATGCGTTGAATTTAACCGAAAAATTTTCAAAAATTTTCGAAAACTGGGCTTATACTCTGCCGGTTGAATATTTTGAAAAATTTGGAATTACGCCTTTAATAATCGGTCGAGAAGTTGTAAAACAAATAGTATTTTTTATTGTTGTAGGTTTTACTCTTCCGATAAGAAGTATTTGTTGGACATTGTGGTATAACAATCTTGCATCAGATGATATTTCAGTTGAAAATTCAGGAACAAGTCGTAAAAAGAAATCTGTATCTAAAAAAACAGTTGCCAAAACTTTCAAAATAGAAAAACGTGGTATTGATCCTGAAATAATCAGACGTGCAAGATTGGAAGATGACGAGTATTAATAAATATGTTTGTATGCAAAAATTGTAAATCAATTGATAAGTTTGAATTAATGTTTTCTCCAGATTACAGAGGTGAAAAAAAGTTTTTGCAGGAATATAATAAAGACGGAGATATTGTTATAACTGTTGATGGTTATACTTTTATCCCTGATTTGCAGTTTATGAATGATCATGCTGTTTGTAAATATTGCGGTCAAATTTATATGTGGGATTATGAAGTTAAACGTAATTAATTGAAAGGATAAATCTTATGAAAAGAGAAGGCAGAGCAAATAATGAAACAAGAGAAATCAAATTTATAAAAGATTATACAAAACATGCGCTTGGTTCTGTTCTTGTTGAATTTGGTGATACAAAAGTTATTACAACTGCTTCCGTAGAAGAAGGTAAACCAAAATGGATGGATAAAGATGATAAAAGAGGCTGGGTAACTGCAGAATATTCTCTTTTACCGTCAGCTCCTAACACGAGATGCCAGAGAGAAAGAACAAAAATATCCGGCAGAACTCAGGAAATTCAAAGATTAATCGGCAGGAGTTTGAGAGCTTGTGTTGATTTAGAAAAAATGTCCGATTTAACAATAACTGTTGACGCAGATGTTATTCAGGCAGATGGCGGAACACGAACAGCAAGTATTTGCGGAGGCTTTTTGGCTTTGAAAATAGCAGTCGAAAAATTATTGGCAAACGGTATCTTAAATGAAAATCCGATAATTGAGCCGATAGGAGCGATATCAGCGGGTATTGTTGACGGTGAAGTCAGACTTGACTTGGATTATGCAGAAGATTCTCATGCGCAGGTTGACAGTAATGTCGTATTGACAAAAAGCGGTAAAATAATAGAATTTCAAACAACTGCTGAAGGAGAACCTTACGAACAGTCAGAAATGATTAAGATTTTTAACATTGCAAAAGATGGTATTAACAAAATAGTTGCGATGTATGATTTAATTTAGTATAATATTCAGGTATTAAAAAGGAGAGTTTATTATGATTAAGAAATTATTGGTTGCATCATTATCTTTGGTTATTAGCGCAGGCGCAATTGCTTATGCTGCAGATTCAGGTTCTACTACTTACACAGAAAAATTTATTCAAAAACATACTCAAAAAATTGTAGATACTGAAAAACAATTACAAAAAGATCAACAGGCAAGAGAAGAAGCTCGTGCTAAACAAAAAGAAGAACTTCAAAAGAAAATAGAAGCAAATCAAAAAGCAAAAGAAGATGCTGCTAAGGCAAGAAAACAAAAATATGAACAGAAAAAAGAATTGTGGAATCAATTGATTTCTGAATAAGGAGAAGTGTTTATGAAGAAAAAATTAACTGTATTACTTGCAATTGCTGTTATGTCGATGTCTTCAGTTTATGCAGCGGAAGCTCAAGGCCCGATTTCAAGATGGTTAGATAACGTTACTGGTTCAGTCGCTCAAAAAGAACAAAAAGCTCATCAAAAATCAGTTAAACGTCAACAAAAATTAGCTGCAAAGAAAAAAGCAAGAGAAGAAAAACTTGCAAAGAAAAAAGCTAAAGCAAAACAAAAACAATTAGAAAGACAGAAGAAAGCTCAAGAACAAAAGAACAAAGTACAAAAGAAAAGAAATTTAATTAAAGAATTGTTCTCTACTGATGACTAAGTTCAAAATTTTAGGCAAAGAGCCGTCTTTTTAAAGACGGCTCTTTGCATTTAAAGTTCAACTGTGTTAAACTAAATAAATAATTAATGGAGTTATTTTATTATGCCTGCAATAACAACAAAAACTCTTACAGGGGCGCAAATAATTTTAGAAACATTCAATAAACTTGGTATTGATACTATATTCGGTTATCCAGGCGGTATTATATTGAATGTTTATGATGCGTTAAGCAGGCAGAATATTATAAAACATTATCTTGTCAGACATGAACAGGCAGCAGTACATGCGGCAGAAGGTTATTCAAGAGTGAGCGGTAAATGCGGGGTAGCACTTGTGACATCCGGCCCCGGAGCTACAAATGTTGTAACAGGTCTTGCAAATGCTTATCTTGACGGATATCCGCTTGTTGTAATTACCGGTCAGGTTTTGTCTGAACTTTTACATCAAGATGCTTTTCAGGAAGTTGATATTATTGATATAACAAAGTCTTGTACTAAAAAAAATTTTCAGGTAAAAAATGTTTGTGACTTGGAAAAGACTCTTATAGATGCCTATAACTGTGCAATGTCAGATAAACAAGGTCCTGTTCTTGTTGATATTACTAAAAATGTTTTTACGGAATGCACTGATTTTGATGAAAATGTTATTATAAATATTAATAAACCTGAAATTGTTTTGAATGATGTTAAGTCAGCATTGAATATGATATTACATTCACAAAAACCTTTAATAATATCAGGAGGTGGAGTCGTTCAATCTGATGCATCAAGAGAGATTTTTGAATTTGCAAAATATTTAAATATCCCTGTTGTTTCTACAATGATGGGACTTGGAACTTTTCCGGAAGATGATGAAAATTTTATTGGTATGATAGGGATTTTCGGACATCCTGCAGCTAATAAAATTGTTAGGGAAGCAGATTTGATTTTTGCAGTCGGGACAAGATTTAATGACAGAATAAGGTGTTGCTTTCAAAATAATGAGTTTGGTAAAAAACTTATTCAGCTTGATATCAACGAAAAGGAAATTTCAAGGATAATACCTGCAATACATGGTATTAAAGGTGACGCAAAAGAAGTTTTAGCTTTGATGCTAGAAATTATAAAAAATGAAGGTCTAAAAAATGATTATAATTGGTTGAATGAGGCAATATGTTTAAAAACAAATTCTCTAAAACCTTTGAAACGTTCTTCTAAAATGCATTCATTTGAAGTTTTACAAAAAATTCATGAATGTATTAAAGATAAAAATTTGGTTATTACGACAGAAGTTGGGCAGCATCAAGTTTGGGCGGCAAGATATTTAAAATTTAATTGCCCGAGAAAATTTATAACTTCAGGCGGTTTAGGAACAATGGGATTTGGTTTTCCTGCATCAATAGGTGCTGCTGTAGCGGATAAAAATCATGCGGTTGTTTGTATATCCGGTGACGGTTCTTTTCAGATGAATTTGCAGGAACTTGCTGTTTGTATGGATTATAAGCTGCCTGTTAAGATATTTATTTTAAATAATGGTTATCTTGGTATGGTTAGACAATTTCAGGAAAAATCCTGTGATAAGAGATATTTTGCAACGCAGATATCAAATCCTGATTTTGTTAAATTAGCCCAAAGCTATGGCGCAAATGGAATTAGAGTAGAGCGAATTGAAGATATTAAAGACGCTATAGATAAGGCTTTTGCTTTTAACGGACCTTTTATTATAGATTTTGTTATTGAACCTATGGAGTTGTTGTAATTTAATTATGGCTGATAAAAAACGTCTTTTAATTATGACGGGAATATATTTAATCGTAATATTATTTTTCTCTGTTTGGTATACATGTAAGCTGATTGATAAATCTGCTGTTATTTCTTTCAAAAAATTGTATTCAATGTATTCTCAGGCTTTGCTTACTACTGTTTATGAAATGGGCGGGGATACCGGCTGTTATTACAGTTCTAAAAGAGGTGTACCAGGTGATTTTTCCGGTTGTGACAGATTTTATAAAAATTTTGCGACTAATTTGAGAGTTATCAAATATTGCAAAAATAATGCTTTATCACAAGGTTGTATTCCTTTATATAATAAATATTCAAATACAGCTAAGTGTGCCGGATTTTCAGAAAATATGATGAATAGGTATAATCAAGCTTTTGTTATGAACGATAAAACTAGTCTTGTTGTATTTAATATGCCTGCAAATGTTCCAAAACCTATTTTTGCAGTTGACAGTAACGGGCTTTTAAGACCTAATAAAACAGGTTATGACCTTTTTAGTTTGGTAATTATGAAAAGTCCGAACGGAAACTATTATTTTCACCCGAATGTTACATATTGCTTGCCCGTTGAAGATGGAAAAATTAAGAATATTCAAGATATTTATAAATAATTGGATTATTCTCTAATCCATTTGAGAATAAACTCTTTTAATCTCTTGAATATCTTGCCACATAAGCCATTTAGGACTTCCTTTTTCTCGTGAATCATTCCTTAAAAGATATGACGGGTGAAAAATAGGCATCATTTTTGACATATAAGGACCTTCAAACCATTTGCCTCTGAGTTTTGTAATGCCTTGATTGGTATTAAGCATAGAATTAACCGCTACCCGTCCGCAAAGAAGTATTATTCTCGGTTTTAAAATTTCTATTTGAGCGTCTAAATATTCTTTGCAAGCTGCTTTTTCATCAGGTAGAGGGTCTCGATTTTCAGGCGGACGGCATTTTAAAGTGTTGCAGATATATACATCATTTTGCCTTGATAAGCCGACTGATGCAAAAATCTTATCTAATAATTGTCCGGCTTTTCCAACAAAAGGCTCTCCTTTTTGATCTTCATAGTATCCAGGAGCTTCTCCTATTAACATAAGCTTGTGGTTTGGTATTCCTCCGGAAAATACAATATTTGTTCTTGTTTTCCCTAAGGAACATTTTTGGCATGAAGAACATTTTTCTCTTATTTTTTCGAGTAGTTCAATCTCATTTGAAGTTGCTTCTTGCATAATTTATTCCTTATTTAATTTATTATTTTTCAGGTTCAAGAATTGATAATACTGCATTATTGATATTCAAATACTGTTTTATTGTATTTTCTAAATCTTCCACAGTTATTTCTTCTAAATCTTTTAAATAGTTTTCGATTAGTTTCAAGTCCTCACAAACAGTCATATAATAACCGATTGTTTCTCCGATTTCAGATACGGTTTCTGCGGAATATGCAAAACGTGATTTAATTTTTTTCTTTGCTTTTTCCAGTTCTTCTTTTGTAATTTTGTTTGTTAAAAGGTTTGATAATTCTTTTTTTACAAGTTCAATTGCTTTTTCTCGTTTTTCTGGTTTAAAGTTTGCTTGTATAAAGAAGTTGTTGCCGTCTTTGAATTGATAGTGTTCAGCATTAGCCATATTGAAAACCGGTTCAGGTTGTTTTTCTATTAAATTTTGATATAATCTTGAACTTGTACTTTCACCCAAAATTATGCTGATAATATCCAGTTCTATATTTTCTTTTAATTGATTTGCTTTTGGACCTAGAAATCCAATCATTAAATATGATGTGTTTGTTTTGGCTTTGTTTTCAACTACTATTGTATGGTCAGTAGGAGAATCTATTTCGTTAATTTTTTTAGGAGCGTTTGGACGACATTTAAAGTCAAATTCTGTTTCAACTTTCTTTAAAATATTTTCTTTATCAAAATCTCCTACAATAATTGTTGTCATATTTTCAGGGGAATAGAAGGTTTGATAATAGTTCATAATTTCATCTCTTGTTACTTGAGAAATTATTTCTGGAGTACCAATTACATCTCGTTTGTATGGGTGTTTTTTATACATGTTAAAGTTACAAGCGTTATAAACTTTTGTCCAGTTTTGATCTTTGCGCATTCTTATTTCTTCAATAACAACGTGTCGTTCGCGTTTATCCGTAACTTTAGGATCGTTTAAGTTGAACGGAGCTCCTATTTCTTCTTTTGGAAGAATTGGATCCAGCATCATATCAGCATGAAGTTCTATTGCAAGATTTAAATCAGCATTGTTTTTACCTTTTGGAAGTGTTACATAATAAAATGTGTAATCCTTCCAGGTTGCGGCATTTACAATAGCGCCTTTTGCTTCTAAAGTTTTGTCAAAATATCCGGCTTTGTGTTTGTGAGTTCCTTTAAACATTAAATGTTCAAGAAAATGTGAAATTCCGTTATTTTTGTCGTCTTCATTTATTGAACCTGTTTTTACCCAGGTGCTTACGTTTACAAGTTCTCCTTCTTTATGTGCAAGAACAATTTTGTGACCGTTTTCTCTTTCGTAAATTTCTACATCTTCTGTAAGGTACGGATATTTTACTAAACTTTTTTTCATCTTCAATTTCCCTTGATTATAATTCTTTTTAATTATTATACCTCAAATAAAAATTTTTAATGTATAATACTTGTATGAATATAATAAATCGTTTAAAGGGAAAAGTTGTTGTATCCTGTCAGGCAATGCCATCAGAGCCTTTGTATCTTGAAAAATGTATGGTTGCAATGATGAAATCGGTTGTAAAAGGCGGAGCAGGTGGTTTGCGTGTCGCAGGTGCAAGAGATGTTAAAAATGCAAAACATCTTTTTGATGTGCCTGTTATCGGACTTACAAAACCTGATATTATTCCTTCAAATTGGCAGGAAATTGTTTATATTACTCCGACTTTAAAAGAGGTAATAGAGCTGGTTGAAGCAGGTGCTGATATTATTGCTTTTGACGGTACTATGAGAGAAAGACCGAATGGCGCAAGGTTAGAAGAGTTAATTAAATATGTAAAAATTAATAATAGAGTTTCAATGGCTGATATTTCAACATTGGAAGAAGGTATAAATGCTGAAAAATTAGGTGCAAATATTTTATCTACAACTCTTTCCGGGTATACTCAATTTTCTCAAAACAGAGGTTCCGGTCCTGATTTTGAATTATTAAAACAATTGGTTGATAATACTAATTTGCCCGTAGTTTTAGAAGGTCGTATTTGGGAGCCTGAAGAAGTTGATAGAGCATTTGAACTTGGCGCTCATTGTGTTGTAATAGGTTCTGCAATTACAAGACCGCAATTAATTACAAAAAGGTTTGTGCAGAGGGGGTAAGAATGAAAAAAGCGTTAGCAATAGATGTTGGCGGAACTAAAATTTATAATACTATTATTAATGAAAAAGGGGAAATTCTGACTGAAGTTGAAAAACATCATACTCCTAAAACTTTTAATGAAATAAGAGCTCTATTTGAAGAAATAATTTCAAAATATGAAAATGAAGTTGATGTTATAGCCTTTGCAACTTGCGGAGCTGTTAATAATGAAAACAATAAAATTCTCGGTTCAACCGGAAATATTGCTGCTGGTTATCCTGAAATGGATTTCAATAGTTTGAGTAAAAAGCCTGTGTTTGTTGAAAATGATGCAAATGCTGCGGCTTGGGCAGAACATGTTATCGGTTCATCTAAAGGAATGCCTTATTCAGTTATGTTGACACTTGGAACAGGTGTTGGCGGCGGAATTATTTTGGATAACAAATTATACAAAGGTAAAAATGGCGCAGCAGGTGAAATGCATTTTAAAATGCGTACTGATAAGCACAGAAAATGTACTTGCGGAAGTTATGATTGCTTTGAAGCTTATGCTTCCGGTACAGGGTTAAAAAAGACTGCAGAGGAAATTTCCGGAGATCCTGATATTACAACTTATGATGTTATTGAAAATAATGACAGACCTATGATGAAAAAAATCCTTGAAAAATGGCAAAATGATATTTTAGAAGGAATTATTGGTCTTGCAAATATATTTGATCCGGATTGTATTGTTTTATCTGGTTCAATGGCAGAATTTGTTGATATTGATTATTTAGAAAAGCAGGCAAATAAAGAAATTGTGACGACACCTTTTAGGGTTGTAAAAGCTTCTGCAGGCAATTATTCCGGAATGATTGGAGCTGCATTATTAGCTTTGGGGGTAAAGTAGATTGGGAAAATCGAAAAAAAGAATTATTTATAAAGGTAAAAATTTTCAATTAACTAATTTAACCCGTGAAGAAGCTGTTAAAGAGGCTGCAGAATTTTTACAATCAAATAAAAAAGAAGCTTATTCGCTGATAACTCTTTTTGGCCTTACGGCTGAGGAAATCCTTGAGGCTGGTGCAAGTTATGAAGATGTAAAGGGAATGGAAAATCTTTTAGGATGATAAAAAAAATATTATTTTGGCTTGAAAATTCAAGAATTTTTTCATTACCTATGACATTGTTATCTTGGCTTGTGATTTTTGTTTATTCATTTAAAGAGGGCGGAAATATCCTAAATGGTATTGTTGCTTTAATTGGAATTACTTTTGCGCATCTTGCAACAAATTTGTTTGATGATTATATTGATTATAAAAAATTAACTGAAAATTCTCAAAAATGTAAGTGTGCTTATATAAAAGAGGGTAAAGCTACTTTAAAAGATGTTTTGAATGTGGTTTTGATTTATTGTACTTTTGCTTGTCTGGCAGGATTTTTTCTTTTTATAAGGTGCGGACTCCCTGTTATTGTTCTTGCATTTATCGGCGGGATTATTACTCTCATTTATGCAAAGCTTTCTCAAAACGGATTAAGTGAGTTAGCTGTAGGAATAGCTTTTGGTCCTTTACTTTTTGAAGGGGTTTATTTTGTTATGTGTGGAGGGTTTTCTTTTGTTGTTTTGATTTTGTCACTTGCTGTTGTTATGTTTACTGTGGGCTTACTTTATGTGCATACTATTTTGGATTTTGAGGGTGATATGTGTGCACATAAAAAAACTTTGGTTTGTCGTATCGGAAATAAGTCAAAAGCTTTGAAAGGTATTTTTGTTGTTTACGGACTGGGGTATTTCTTTACTGCTATTTTGGCTTTTATGTTGAAAAATTATTTTATTTTAGTAACTTTTTTACTTTTCCCTTTTGTATTTGATATTTATCGCTCTCTTCAGTCTTTTGTATGTGGTGGTGATACTAAAGAATTTTATTATAGATTATTAAAACCAAGAAATTTAATGGTTTATTATTCTTTGTTGATTTGTATTTTATTATTTGTGTAAAACATTATTTTAAGATAATTTGATTTGTCGGATTACTTGACTATGTATTATTTTCTTTGTATTTTAATAAATACGGAAACTTTTTATTTTGGGGAGATATTTGATGGAAGAGAATAATGTTTTAAAGAAATTTACCACCGCTCAATTTTTAAATTTTGCATTAGGCTTTTTTGGCTTGCAATTTGCTTGGCAGATGAGAATAATTTTGTCAGGTCCTGTAACAGAAGGGTTAGGTGCTTCGCCGTTTTTATATGGCTTAATTTGGCTTGCAGGCCCATTTACAGGCATGGTTGTGCAGCCTATTGTAGGAGCATTGAGTGACAAAACGGTATCTCCTTTTGGCCGCAGACGTCCTTATTTATTAGGCGGTGCATTGTTAGCATCTTTAGCATTATGGATTTTCCCAAATTCGGATACGGTTGTTGAATTTTTGCATAATGTTACGGGTATAACTTTTCATCCTTTATTACCTCTTTTAGTTGCTGCAATTATGATATGGGTTATAGATGCTTGTGTAAATGTAGCTCAAGGCCCTTATAGAGCATTGGTGCCTGATGTTGTGCCCGAAGAACAATATTCTATTGCAAATTCATATATCAGCTTAGCAATCGGTTTAGGATCTGTTGTTGCTGCGGGTACTGCTCCGTTTTTAAAATGGGCGTTCGGTTATCAAATGTCTATACCTGCTCAATTTGTAATGGCTGCTCTTGCTTTTACTCTTGGTATGATTTGGACTTGTGTTACGATAAAAGAAAGAACTGAAAAAAAAGAAATTATTAAAGATGTAGCAACTGCTGAAATAAGAGAACCGGGTTTGTTGGAAGCTATTAAAAATTTCTTTGCGCTTTCGCCTGAAGTTTCTAAAATATGTATAATGCAATTTTTTACTTGGATAGGTACTATGTGCATGATGATATTTTTTACTCAGTATGCTGTCCATACTATTTATTGCGTACCTGATTTAACTACAGTATCTGATTTTACTGTTGAACAATTTTCTCAGGCAACTTTAAACGGTACTAATTTTTCTTCTGTATGTTTTGCAATATTTAATCTTGTTTGTTTTTTAGTTGCGATACCTATTGGTATTCTTTCTGCAAAATATACTAATAAAAAGGTTCATATTGTTTCATTAGTTTCAATGGTTTTGGCTTATCTTGGAATGGCATTTACTAAGAATCCTAAAGCTGTTGCTGCTTTAATGGGATTAGCAGGTATTGGCTGGGCTAGTATTTGTGCGCTTCCTTTTGCAATGCTTTCTCAGTTTATTAAAAAAGGAACTGAAGGTTCAGTTATGGGTATTTTTAATATATTTATTGCCGGACCTCAGGTTTTTGTATGTACATTGGTTGCTTGGTTTATTTCAAAATGTTCATTTACAATGGGTTCTGATTATATTAATTATCATTGGGAATATGCATTTATAATTGGAGCAGTTTGCTTAATAATTGCTGCTTTTATTACTAATACTGTAAAGGAAAAATGTTAATGAATAAAAAGATTTTATTAATCTACCCGCCATCTCCCGTATTAAATCGTGAGGATCGCTGTCAGCAACCTACACGCGATTTGATAGTTATACCGCCGTTACCACCTACAGATTTGATGTATTTAGCTTCTATTGCTGAAAGACAGGGACTTGAAGCAAAAATTGAAGATTACAGTCAGGGCGGGGATTTTGAAAAAGATTTAAGAGAATTCAATCCTGATTATCTTGTTGTAAATATTGCGACTCCTACACTTTTACATGATTTGGAAGCTGTAAAAAAAGCTAAAGAAATTTGCCCAAACATTATTACTATTGCCAAAGGAGCTGCTTTTTTGGCACTGGCAAATCGTATAATGTCAGAACATGATGAATTGGATTTTGGGATTCTTGGTGAAGCTGAAATAACATTAAAAGAAATTTTAAGTGATATCCCCAAAGATCATATTCTTGGTATTTATTATAAAGAAAACGGTGAAGTTAAATTTACCGGGAAAAGACCGTTTATTGAGAATTTGGATTCTATTCCTTTCCCGGCTCGTCATCTTGTAGATAATAATATTTACAGACGTCCTGATAATAATAAAGTACAAGCTACAATTAAGGTTTCAAGGGGATGTCCTTTCCATTGCTTTTTCTGCCTTGCAACTCCTGTATCAGGCTCAAAGGTAAGACGAAGAACCCCTGAAAATATCGTTGCTGAAATTAGAGAATGTGTTGAAAAATATAATATTAAAAATTTCTTGTTTTGGTCTGATATATTTAATTTGGATAAAGATTGGACAATGAAATTATGTCGTGCAATTATTGACAGCGGATTAAAAATTACCTGGTCTGCAAATACAAGAGCTGATACTGCAGATTTAGAGATGGCTGAAATGATGTACAAATCAGGCTGCCGTCTTGTAAGTATTGGTGTGGAAAGCGGTTCTCAAGATATGTTGAATAAAATGGGCAAGCATATTACGCTTGATGATGTACGGAGAACTGTAAAAGTCTTTAAAAAGGCGAAAATCAGAATTTATAATTATTTTGTGATAGGTCTGCCTTGGGAAACTGAAGAAACTGCTGAGGAAACTATTAAATTTGCTATTGAATTAGACAGTGATTTTATTAGCTTTTATACGGCAACACCGCTTCCGGGATCAAGATTTTATGATTATGCGGAAGAACATGATTTGTTTGATAAAGAGACTTCTTTTGAAAATGCATATTATTATCCTGCGGTAAATACTCACCATTTGAGTCGTGAAAGAGTTTTTGAACTTCATAAGGCAGCAATAAAAAGATTTTATTTAAGACCTTTATATATTTTAAAAATGCTTTCGAGAATTAGAACTTTTGAAGAGGTAAAAAATTACTTTATTGCAGGAATGAATGTGTTATTGAGAAAATAATAATACAGTCTTTGTGTAAATAAAAAATTCCCTGATAAAATTAATCAGGGAATTTTTTATTGAAGTAATTTTTAATTTAATATAAAACCGCCTTTATCAGCATTTTGAAGGTTTTCACCGTCAATTTTTGCTCTAAGATTTTTTATGTATTTATAAACATAATCTCTAGGCAAATCAAGCAATGCTGCTAAATCTTTTGCATATACAATTTTACCTCTGTTTGCGGCAAAATGATCAAATACTTTTTGTTCTCTGTCTGTTAAAGCTTTTTTGAAAACAATTCTAACTTCATCTCTAAGATTTTGTGCTTTTACCGGTGCAGTTTTTTTAGCCGGTTTCGCAGCAGGTTTTTTAGCTGATGTTGTAGTTTTCTTTTCAACTTTAGTTTTAGCAGGTTTTACAGGTGTTTCTTCTTCATGAAATTTGTGAATAGAAAACGGACTTGGTGAAATATCTCTTTCGATATCGTATCCTCTTTCCGCAATAGAACTTAATTTTTCTGCGTGAGTTTGCTTCCAATCACTTTCACTGGAAACAACAGGTTTGCCTTTTAAAACAATATCTATTAAATCATTTGTAGGCTTAGCCTCTTCAATTTTTTTCCCTAATCTGGCAGCATATTCTTCTAATGTAATCTTTTCTAAGGAGCTTCTCCATTGTTTAATCTCTTCCTTGCTCAGATATTCAGACATTCATTAATCTCCTATAAACTATAAATATTTGTCTCTTTACATTTTCTAATGTAGCATAAACCATGACTTGTGGAGCAAAATGTTTCATAACGTAAATTTTTATTTATTTACGTAACAATTATGTATATAAATGGGATATGTTTAATATAAAACTCCGGAATCTAATATTCGTTGAACTTCTTTATTCATAATAGAATGTATTTCTTCGATAGATTTTGTACCGTCAATACTGATGAAATTATATTCAGCTTTCATTTTTTCATATTGTTGAAGGCATTTGTTTTGGTAAATTTCAAAGCTTTTGTAAAAATCTGTTGAAAAACCTACATCTCGTCCGCTTTCGTAGTAATTTAATCCTGTTGTACCGATAATTCTTTTTAAAAGAACATCAACCGGCATATCAAGATAAAAGATTAAATCAGGTTCAGGTGCATAATCATAAAGATTTTTTACCCATTCAATATTTTGACCTCTGACAACGTCACGAGCCAGAGCTGTATAATAATATCTGTCCAAAAGTACAATAAAACCTGATTCCAAAGCGGGAATAATCTGGTTTTCTAATCTGTCCGCAAAATCAGCTGCGTATAAAAGGCTATAAGTTGTTGCGTTGAGTAAGTTTCTTTCTTTTGCATCATCAATTACGCCTGCGATAAGTCTTGATGTTTTCCATTCAGATACCATAACTCCATACGATTTGGCTTGAATTGATTTTTTCAAAAGCTCAAGTTGTGTGGATTTACCTGACCCGTCTGTCCCTTCTATAACAACAAGCAATCCTTCGTATCCGTGTTTTGTTTTGAATTGTGCCATTATAAATTTACTCCTTTTTCTTTTAGAACTTCTGCCAGCATTTTTCTTATCGCAACTTGTTTTGAATGTATTGAATCCATTGCATCTAAACGTACAAGCCCGAATTCATTAACCATTTTTTGATATTCTTTAATAACGCGTCCCTGAAAAATCATATAACTTTCGTAAGGGTCATTGCTTAATTTTAAATCCATACCAGCTTCATAAAATTTTGGGGCTCGGTTTGCACAAATTCTTTCCATAGAGTGTTTTGGATCTATATCAAAATATATTGCAAGATCAGGTTTTATCGCGAAACTATATACATTTCTTACCCATTTAGGATCAACCCCTCTTGCAACATCTCTTGCAAATGCAGTGTAAGTATACCTGTCTGCAAGAACTATGAACCCTGCTTTTAAAGCCGGATCTATAACCTGTTTAAATCTGTCTGCAAAGTCAACTGCATGTAAAAGTGAAAATGTCCTTGGAGAAAGCATATTCTTTTTCTTTGCAAGTTTTGTTGTCTGGCTTATTAATTCTGAAGAATTCCATTCAGTAAAAATGACATCATGTCCGCTTGATTTAAGCCAATCGCGAAGGAGTGCAAGTTGTGTGGATTTGCCTGAACCGTCAATCCCTTCTACGCAAACAAGTGTTCCTTTATAATTATGTTTTTTCTTCAGTTTTGACAATGTTTATACTCCTTTTTCTTCAAGAATGTGAACATTAATTTTCCCAAACTTTGCTGAAAGATTATCTACAAGGTGAATAAAATACAATTCAGGTTCCAAATCCTTTTGGTCAAGATCAATTATTGCACCCCAATCGCTTCTTCCATGGTGTGCTGCAATCATACGTGCAATTTCTTTAAAGCCGTTATTCATACAGATAGAAAAACCATATTGGGAATGAGTGAGCCATTCTTTTCTAAAGTTTTCATTATAATCTATCAAGCCTGTTTCTAAATCAATTGTATATTCAAAAATTTTACCTATATCATGTAAAATGCAGGCTGCAAGAATATTATCACGGTTAAATTTATATTCTGACAAATTCATATTTTCTTCTGCATATTTTAAACATTCTAAAATATGTATCATAAGACCGCCTATATAATTGTGGTGCATAAGTTTTGCAGCAGGCATAATTTTGATTTTATCTTTGTTTTCTGTGAAGAATTTTACTAAAAACTGATTTAATTTTTCATTTTGAATTTTATCCAAATATGATACAAGTTCAGCGTATACTTTTTCTCTTTCATTTTCATCAAGTCCTGTTTTTGATTCTTTCACAACGGCAAAAGAAGATACAAGACAGTTATTGTATTTTTCATTAAATGAGGCAGATATAAGTTTTATAATATTGCCTGTTCTGAAAACTTTGCTGTCATAGCGGTTAAGGGCTTCTTCCCATAAAATACAATTTAAAATGGAATCATCTTCAAGGTTTTTTAATTGAAGTTTGCCCATTTTAGTTCCGGCTTTTGTATCACCCACCGAAAATACTATTATTTCATAATCAACATCGGTACTAAACATTTTTTACTCCGTTAAAGTTAACTTTTTTTATTTTTTGTAAATTTAATTTTTTGATCTGTCTATAATTTTATTATTGTTGCCCCAGACAAATGAGGAACGAATTTCTTCACCTACTTTTTCTATAAGGTGGTCTGCATTTTCTTTTCTTAGTTCATTGAATTTTTTGCAGCCTGATTGCATCTCATTTAAAAATTCATCGGCAAAAGCTCCACTTTGAATATCTTTTAACAATTCTTTCATTGCTTTGCGTGATTGTTCGCCAATTACTTTAGGACCTCTTGTCATATCACCGTATTCAGCTGTGTTAGATATTGAATATCTCATATCTGCTAATCCGCCTTGATTTATTAAGTCAACCAGAAGTTTCATTTCATGTAATACTTCAAAATAAGCCATATAAGGAGAATATCCTGCATCCACAAGAACTTCAAATCCTGTTTTAATTAATGCGGAAACCCCGCCGCAAATTACAGCCTGTTCTCCGAATAAATCTGTTTCAGTTTCTTCTTTAAATGTTGTTTCAATAATACCTGCTCTTCCTGCACCTATTGCAGAAGCGTATGATAATGCAACTTCTTTTGAATTTCCTGACGGGTCTTGATATACTGCGATTAGAGAAGGAACACCTCTTCCGATTTGATATTCACTTCTTACTGTATGTCCTGGTCCTTTTGGCGCAACCATAATTACATTGACGCCGTCAGGTGCTACAATTTTTTTGTAATGAATATTAAACCCGTGAGAAAACATTAAATATTGACCTTTTCTCATATAAGGTTTAATTTGTTTCTCATAAACTTCTGCCTGAATTTCATCAGGGATAAGAATTTGAACTATATCTGCATATCTTACGGCATCTTCAATAGACATTGTGTGGAACCCGTAATCTTTTGCTTTTACATCGGATTTACCTCCCAAACGTAATCCCAGAACAACATTGCACCCGCTGTCTTTAAGATTCATCGATTGCCCGTAGCCTTGTGAGCCGAAACCTATTATTGCAATTTTTTTTGTTTTAATTAAATCTTTGTTAATATCTTTGTCAAGATAAATATGTAATTTACTCATATCCTGCCTCTTTTCTGCTAATAATTTTAACACAAATAAAATTTTTAGTTTACAATAAGTAACATAAAGTAAATTATTCAGATTTACGTGTTTTAAAAAAAATGATGATAAATCTATTAACAATAAAAAAATCAATAATACCCCATATTTCTTTTCAAGGTAATAATTCTAGAACTTATATAGACAGTATTTTATATGGACCTGATTCTTTTGAAAGGACTTATGACTATGAAAAATATATATTTAATTATTGTCCTTATGAAGATGCTAAAAGAATAGAACCTTATAAAGGACCTAAAAATTATTCGTCGGGAATATCAACAGAAGACCCAGATATTGGCGGAGGTTGGCTAATGTCTGATGTAAATACCCCGCTTAGTACTACTGGTGTGAGGACTTGTGCTGTTTTAAATTTGGTTGATGAAGATACAAATACTCATACGCTTTATCATGTATTTCACGGAACAGGTGTTGGCGGTATAAAAAAATTTATTACAACGGAATTCCCTCATTTTACCCATGTTAATATTGTTGGCGGGGATCAATATCAGACGGTATACACTATGAGTAGAATTGTAGATGCTGTTAATGAAGTTAATCCTGATGCTGAAAAAACATTTTATTATACTGTTTCCGATAACCCGGAACTTGTTGCATATAAGGGAAAAATGTATTATATGAAGGGGAAGTCAGGTAAGTTATCATTTGTTAGAAATACTGAAAATTATTGGTATTAATTTGATGTAAAAATACTTCCTTCTCCAAATTGGAATATTTGTAAAACATTATCAGGTTGTCTGATTTGTTTATAAAAATCTTTGACAAGAACACATTGTGTTTGAATACAGTTTAAATTTCTTTCATGGAGATATTTTTCTAAAATGTCTGCATTTTTTGTGTATTGTCGGTGTTTTAGAAAAGCATAAAATGTCGTTTTTCTTCTTGAAATTTCAGAAAGTGCAAAATTTAAAATTTCATCATAAGAAATTTCGTAACCGTCATTTAAAGACATATCAATTATAAAATTAAGGTTGTCGCTTGTTGTAATGGATAAATATGCTATAATTTTGTGGTCAGATGGCTCTTCAAGAACATATCTGTTTTTATAGAAGTTAGTCATACCTGCAAATATCGGGTCTTTGTATTCATCAGGTATTCTTTCCAGTGAGGGTTTGTATAGGTTGTTTAATTCATTATTATAAAGATGAGCAACCTGTTTTGCGTCAGAATTTTGGCAGTATCTGAAATTTGCTTTAGTATCTGTTGCAGGTATAAAATTATCAAGTTTCCATAAATTTTCATAACTGCATTGTCTAAATCCGCAGCCTTGCATAAAAAGATTAAGCAGTTCATCATGGCATTGATCTACCGTAACAATAAATGATGAAGCGCCTTTGGCTCCGAGCCGTGCAATTACAAATTCTACAAGTCTTTTCCCTACATCATACATGTTTTGCCTGAAAATAAGTCTTGATATGTTTATTTTATAAGGGTTACCTGTTGTAGGAATTGCTGTAATAAGACCTAAGATTTCTTTCCTTTCAAGCAAAATATATGATACAGGTAGAAATTTATATTTTAGCGGCAATAGCCCGTGTAAAATTATTAATGCGTCGTTTGTCAATGCACGTGAAAATTTTTCCCCATCTTCGCAAGATAAATAGGAAATCATTTTTTTTATTTTAGGAGCATCAAAACAATTCAATCTTCTTATTACTGTCATATATTTATTATATAATTTATTTTTTATCTTTTCAAGTTTGTGATAAAATTTCTTATGCGAGGCGAATATGAAAATAGCAGTTATTGATAAAAACAAAATTGTTTTAAAAAATGCCGAAAATTTAAAATTAGACGGAAGAAAAGGTGCAATTGTAAAGGTTTTGGTATGTGGTCTTTGCGGTTCTGATATTGTGAAGTTCATACACAAAATTGCACATGACGGAACTGTTCTCGGTCATGAAATTGTTGCTCAAATTGTTGAAATAAATTCAGATACTAAGTTTAAATGTGGAGATGTAATTGTTACATCTCATCATATACCTTGTGGAAATTGTGTTTATTGCAAGCACGGGAATGTTTCTATGTGCGAACATTTTAAATCAACAAATATACGTCCCGGCGGATTTTCCGAATATGTTTATTTGAGTGAAGAACATTTAGAAAATGTTGCCCGTTTAAAACCTGATAATTTATCTGAGGTTGAAGCTTCTTTTTATGAACCTTTAGGCTGTATTGTAAGAGCTGTAAAAAGAGCTAATTTATTAAAAGGTGATAAAGCTTTAGTTGTCGGGCTTGGTTCTATCGGTATTTTATCTGCACAAGCTTTAAAGGCATTTGGTTATGATGCTGAAGGTTGTGATTTGTTGGAAGAAAGAATAGAATTATTAAAATCTTTCGGTATAAATGCTTATGATGTAAGAAAATTGCCTGATGAATATAAGGCTGATTGTATTTTTATGACGTCAGGGGCTGATAAAGCAATCGAAACAGCTTTAAAATATGTTAGAAATGGCGGTAAAATTCTTGTATTTTCAAGTACACCGCATGATGAATCTTCTTATCCTAATAATGAGATTTATTATAGAGAATTAACTGTTCTCGGAAGTTATTCGCCATCTCCTGATGATTTGAAAGATTCTCTTGAATTGTTGAAAACAGGCAAAGTCAGAGTTCAAAACATTTCCACAGAATATAAATTTGATGATATTCAAAAAGCTTTTGATGATACAATGTCTAACAGAATAATGAAGGCTTGTATTAAAATAAATAATAGTGATACATAAAATAAGTTTGAAAGGCGTCTTTATTAAAAAGGCGTAAGCTGGATTTAAATATGAGAGCAATTCAATATTACGGACCTCAAAATATAAAATTAGAAGAAGTTATGGTAAAACCGCCTGAAGAAGGTGAAGTTGTTGTAAAAGTTATTTCAGCACTTACTTGCGGGACAGATGTAAAAACATACAGGCGTGGTCATCCTGTGCTTATAAAATCAATTCCTTCTGGATTTGGACATGAATTTGCAGGGATTGTAGATAAAGTCGGAAAAGGTGTTGAAAATGTCAAAGTCGGAGATAGAGTAGTTGCTGCAAATTCTGCACCTTGCGGACATTGTTTTTATTGTAAAAGAGAAGAATATAATTTATGCGAAAATCTTGATCTTTTAAATGGCGCTTATGCTCAATATATTACTGTTCCGGCACGTATAGTTAAGAAAAATATGCTCATATTGCCTGAAAATCTAAGTTTTGATAAGGCTGCTTTTTGTGAGCCTTTAGCAAATGTAGTTCACGGAGTTGAAAGAACTGATATAAAACCCGGACAAACTGTCGGGATTATAGGGATTGGACCTATTGGTTTGATGTTTGCACGTCTTGCAAAGCTTAAAGGCGCAAGAGTAATTGTTGCAGGGCGTAATCCGATAAAATTAAAAGCTGCTGATGAATTTGCTCATGCTGATGAAATAGTTGATTTAACAAAATACCAAAATCCCGAAAAAATATTTAGAGAGTATACTGAAGAACACAAAGGCCTCGATGTAGCTGTTGAATGTGTCGGATTGCCTGAGATTTGGGAAAGAATTTTTTCTTGTGTCCGTCCTGGTGGTACCGTGCATTTCTTTGGTGGGTGTAAGTCAGGATCTACTGTTACTTTTGATACTACTAAAATGCACTATGGCGATATAAAATTAATGAGTGTTTTTCACCATACTCCAAAATATTTCCGAATGGCTCTGGATTATATTGCATCAGGAGATGTTGAGGTTGAAAAACTTATAACAGATACTTTGCCTTTGGAAAAAGTTGAATGGGCTATGCAACAACATATTGCAGGTAAAGCTGTTAAATTTTTGATAAAACCCCATTACCAAGGGTAGTCATCAGCTATTTTCCAGCCGTCTTTTACTATTTTTGCAAAGCAAGTTTCACCTTTGCCGGTTTTACTGCAGTCTTTGTCTATATTATCTGAACTATCATTTATTTTATAAGGCATTACATTGTTTTTGTCATAATTTATTGTTACTCTAAAAACATCTTTTCCTAATGTATTTGGGCTTTGTGTCCCGTTTGTATCTACTAAAATTGTCATTTCTGTTGAATATTTTGGATTGCTTACGGTGTCTCCATCGTTATTCCCCCAGTACATGGTGCTTATAAATATTATAAATCCATCTGAAGTTGAAAATACAATTCGTCCGGCACTAAATATTGTTTTTATTTGTGTTTTATATGATTGTCCATTTATACTTTTATATGGATATTCAGTATTATAAGGTTTGTTTAATATTGTTGCTCCTTTAAAATATGGTAACCAATATGTATTAAAAAATTCTTCGGTTTTGCTTGCATTAACATTATCTCCTGCTGTCAAGAATTCATTTGCAGGGTAATTATTTGAATTAGATAGTAAGACTTGTTGTGAAATAACAGAGTATATTTTTTTTAATTTAGTGATTGTTACTTGTTTTTGGTGGTTCTCTATTAAACTTGGCAGTGTAAGAGCACAAACAACACCTATTATACCAAGTGTTATAAGTACTCCCGCTAATGTGAATCCTTGTTTCATTTATAAAGCAACATTTTATTTATATTATTTAATATATTTATATATTTATATATTTATCAATATATATATTTAAATAGACGCAAATATATTTAAAAAACGTTATAATTATTAAATGGGAAAAATTGTAAATGAAATAAAAAATCTTACAAATGACAGAGATATGACCTTAAAAGAACTGGCAGAACAAATTGGTAATTTCCAACATAAAAAATATTCACTTGCAAGTTTGTCGCAAAAACTCAGAAATGAAACTATATCTTATAAAGAAGTAAAATTAATCGCTCAAATATTAGGTTACAGAATAAAATTTGTTGATATAAGAAATAATAATTTATACTAACAAAAAGACCGATTTAATCGGTCTTTCAACTATAAACTCTCTAATCTTTTCTAAACAATAAGCACTACTTTACAGCATGCAATCGCGCTTGAATACCTGCATCCGCATTAATCATTTTTGCGGCTGCTAACGCCAAATGACGGCGTTTTCTCGCTCCTCTTAATATAAATTCCACACTGTCGCATACATTACACGAAGGTGATACTATCTTTTTTAACATATTAAAAATCTCCGTTAACTATCTGACTTACTTTTTTAATATCGGAATTATTCAGAGAATCTTTAATATTTTAGATTTACTTGTAAATATTTTGTAACATTATTTATTTAATCGGCAATTTATAATAATTTTTAACTTTAAATTTATATATAAAATTTTAGTGTAGAAAGAAGGTTTTTTATGGATAAAATCAATCCTGTAAGTACAAATTTACTTTACGCTTATAAATCAAAGGTAAATGCACCTTCAGAAAGTAAAAATAACTCAAATACAACAACAGTTACTTCTGATATTGTAAAAAAAGAAACAGCTGATGCTGTAAAAGCATATACTTTTGTTGCACCTAATGGCAAAGCAGTACCTGAAAAGAAAAGCATTGATGAATTGAAGGCTGATTTGATATCGCAGGGAAAAGTTGAAGGTAAAGATTTTATTGTTCGTAAGGGAAAAGATGATTCTCAATTGAATATTATTGAAAATGGCAAACAAGTAAAAGTATATAGATATATGAATAATGGTGAAAAGAAAGAAGATTTTGACGCAATTCAAGAATTTTCATATCCTTTAGATAATTCAAAAGGATTAAAATATATTGAAACAACTTATGGTGCGGATGGTGACTTTCATTTTAGAACAAGTTTATATGAAAGAGATAAGTCACCTTACAAAGATGATATTGTAAACTTTGAAACGCAGCCTTATGAGTTAGTACAAAAATTTAAAGCTCAAGGTGTTAAATTCTCAATGGATAATGTATATGCAGATTTAGGGTTTACAGTTAAAATTACGGCATTTAATCCTAAATCAGATGAAATAACAAGATATGAATTTTCTTACCCGGATAATGGTGATAAACCAAATTCTGTTAGTAAATGTATAATTGATAAAGATGGATCTTTAGCTGCTGAAATCATGTTTAGGGAAGAAGATACATCATATACTGACTTTAAAGATACCTTAAAACAAGCAAATAAAATTCCAGAAGGCTTAAATAGAGAAGAACGCATTGAATATATTGAAAGTCATGGCGGTCCAGGATTAAAATCTTAAATAAAAAAAGAACCCTTAAAAAAGGGTTCTTTTTTTATGCTAATTCTAAAAAGTTACACAGCGTAAACACTAACCTGTTTTCTGTCACGTCTGTGAGCTTCAAATTTCACTTGACCGTCAATTAACGCGTACAATGTGTCATCTGAACCGATACCTACATTGTTACCTGGGTGAACTTTTGTTCCTCTTTGACGAACAAGAATGTTACCAGCTTTAACGATTTCTCCGCCGAACTTTTTAACGCCTAAACGCTTAGCTTCGGAGTCACGACCGTTACGGGTAGATCCCATACCTTTCTTATGTGCCATTTTTATATTCTCCTTGTAATTATTTTTGTATTACTTTTCCGATTTTCGTTATCGGATTTGTTTTTGCTTAAGCTTCTTCAGTAGTTTCTGCTGATTTTTTCTGAGCTGAAGTTCTGATTTTAGAAATCATTACTCTTGTGAAGCCTTGTCTGTGACCTTGTTTTTTTCTGTATCCTTTTTTAGGTCTTTGTTTGTAAACGATTATTTTCTTTTCTTTGTCATGTTTAACGATAGTTCCTTCAGCAGAAGCACCTGCAACGTAAGGTTGTCCTACTTTAGATTTTTTACCGTTAACAATCATAACGACTTTATCAAAAACTATTTTTGAATCTTTTTCGCCGTCTAGTAATTCAACATCAAGGTATCTTCCTTCTTCTACTTGATATTGTTTTCCGCCTGTTTCTACAATTGCGTACATTTTATTTTCCTTTCTTTGTGGGTTTCGTTTTTCCTGTATACTTACATTTTTAAGTGATTTAGTGATATTGACAAATCTTCAGCATAAATATTATATTCGGCTTTTTATTTGGCAATGTACTTGCGGGGGACTCAATTATTTTATTAAATTTGGCTGAGTTTGTCCCCGGAACCTGTTTTGTAAGTTTACGGAAAATTCTATAACGAGTTACCGCATACTAATACATCAATTATTATGACGTGCTCAAAATGCCTTGTCAAGCACTATTAACATTTATTAACTTTACGCTTCAGCAGTTTTTTTTGCGGTAAAATTGTATATAGTGAGGGAGATAAATTAAAAGAGATGAGATTTACTGTTGAAGAATTAAAAATCGCAACAAATGCTGATGTAAAAGGGGATTTAGATGGCAAATTTGAAATATCAACCGATACAAGAACAATAAAGAAAGGAGATTTGTATCTTCCATTGAAAGGTGCAAACTTTGACGGTGAAAATTTCTGTGATAAGGCTATTGAAGCAGGTGCTGCCGGTTGTTTTTGTACAAAAGATGATTGTCCTGCAGAGTTTTCCTTAAAAGTCTCTGATACTTTGACAAGTTATCTTGAAATCGCAAGTTTTGCTCGTAAAAAATATAATCCGATTGTTATTGGTATTACTGGGAGTTCAGGTAAGACTACAACAAAAGAGATGGTGTATTCAGTTCTATCTGAAAAATTTAAAACCCATAAAACTTATTCTAATCATAATAATGAAATAGGGTTTTGCCAGACAGTTTTGTCAATGCCTGAAGATACTGAAATTTTGATTGTTGAAATGGGAATGCGAGGCTTTGGCGAAATTGAACTTATAACAAAATATGCTCAACCCGATTATGCAATTATTACAAATGCCGGTTCAGCTCATATCGGACGTTTGGGTAGTCTTGATAATATTGCTAAAGCAAAATGCGAGATTACAAAATATTTGAATAATATGCTTATTGCAAATGATAATGAACGAATTAAAAAGTTTGCGAATTTTGCAGGTGAAAAAGTCTTTTATTCTTTGAAAGATGTTGACATTGTTGAAAAACGTAGCGGATATTCTAAATTTGTTTACAAAGATAAAGTTTATGAATTGAATGTTGAAGGAGATTATAATATTGAAAATTCTCTTTCTGCAATTGAAATCGGATTAAAATTGGGAATGTCTTACGATGAAATAAAAAATGGTTTGGCAAAATATCATCCGATTGAAAAACGCTGGGAAATACAAGAAATTAACGGATATAAAATTATAAATGACAGCTATAATGCAAACCCTGAATCCATGAAGGCTTCTGTATCAACATTTATTGAGCTTTATCCTAATCCGGTTATAGTACTCGGGGATATGGGTGAACTCGGAGTTAATGAAAAAGAATTTCACAGAGAAGTCGGAGAATTTATAGGTAAGAAATTTAAAGGTAAAAAAGTTCTGTTTTTGACAGTTGGTAATCTTGCCAAATATATTGGTGATGAACTTTTGAAATACGGTTTTGATGTTAAATATTTAAAAAACAATATTGAAACATCTTGTTACATTCTTGATAATTTACATGAGGGTAATACAATATTCTTAAAGGCTTCAAGGTCTATGAAATTTGAAGAAATAATCGAAGAATTAAAAAATAGAGAGGTAGAAAATATAAAATGATAATGCTGGCGGTCGCATTTTTGCTCGGAATGATACTATGTTTGCTTTTCGGGGTTCCATATATAGATTTTTTGAAAAAACACATGATAGGTCAATATGTAAAAGATTGTGCTCCGGAAGCACACGCAAAAAAACAAGGAACGCCTACAACAGGCGGGATTTTTATAATATTGGCGATAATGCTCGGTTCTGTTATTACTCTGGCAATGGCTCAGAGATTGTCGACTGAAGCTTGTATTATTCTGTTAACATTATTGTTTTATACATTTGCAGGTTTTCAAGATGATTATATTAAACTTAAAGGAAAAGGAAATGACGGATTAACACCACGAGGAAAACTTTTGCGTCAAATAGCAATAGCTATGCTTCCTACATTATATCTTATGATGACAAAAGACGGAGCTGACAGTGTTGCTGTCGGTCATTATGTTTTGAATTTGGGTTGGTTTTATCCGGTGTTTGCAGTTTTTGTTATTACAGGAGCTTCCAATGCTTATAATTTGACTGACGGATTAGACGGACTTGCTGCTTCTACAGGAATTTTTTCTTTTGCTGCTTGTTCTTTAATATGTTTGTTTTCCGGTTATCCTGAAGCTGCAATTATTTCAGCTTCTGTTGCCGGTGCTCTTGCAGGATTTTTAAAATATAATAAACCTAAAGCTCAAGTATTTATGGGAGATACAGGTTCTCTTGCCATAGGCGGACTTTTAGGAACAATTGCTGTTTTAGGAAAATTTGAAGTTCTTTTAATACTTATTGCAGGTATTTTTGTGATGGAAACACTTTCCGTAATAATTCAGGTTACAAGTTTTAAAACAACCGGTAAAAGGGTTTTTAAAATGGCACCGATACACCATCATTTTGAATTGTGTGAATGGAGCGAAAAAAAGATTGTTTTTGTTTTCGCGCTTGTATCAGCTATCCTTTCAGTAATTGCTATTTTGTTATACGTTTTGTTGAATAGAGGAATAATTTAGATGAAATCATTATTACCGAATATGAAATTTGCAGATAAAAAGGTTTTGGTTCTTGGGCTTTCAAAAAGCGGAATTTCTGCTGCAAAATATTTAAACAGTGTCGGAGCTGATGTATATATCACAGAATTTAGAGCCGAAAAGCCTGAAGATAAACAAAATTTAAATGAATTAAGAAATCTTGGTATTAATGTTGAAATGGGCGGGCATAGTGATGAGTTTATAAAAGACTCTTACATAGCGGTTACTTCCCCCGGTATCCCCCCTCATTCAGATTTAATGAAGAGACTTGCTGATAGTAAAATTAAGGTAATATCAGAAGTAGAGCTTGCCGCATCTCAGACGGGTACTCCTTTTATTGCTATAACAGGCACTAATGGTAAAACTACTACTACTGCTTTGACCGCACATGTTCTTTCAAGCGAATATAAAGCAGAACCTTGCGGTAATTACGGTGTTCCTCCTTGCGATTTATTAGGAGAAGATATTGATTTTATGGTTTGTGAATGCAGTTCTTTTCAATTAGAATACAGTAATTCTTTCCAGCCGCAAATTTCCGTATTTACTAATATTACTCCCGATCATATTGACTGGCATGGCGGATTAGAAAATTATTTCAAAGCGAAAGCTAAAATATTTAAGGGACCTCAGGCTCCGTCTTTTTCTGTATTGAATGCTAAAGATGAAAAACTTTTGGAATTTTCGAAAGAATGCGGCGGTACAGTTTTTCTTTTTGACGGTAACGTAGGTGAAAATTGCTCATATATAAAAGATGAGGCTATATATTTTAAACGCAGCGGAAAAGAAGAAAAAATTATTGATTTGAAAGATTGTCCGTTAATCGGAAATCACAATTACCAAAATGTGATGTGTGCTGTTATTGTTGCCAAAATTGAAGGTATTTCAAATGAGGATATAAAATCTTCTATAATGTCGTTTAAAATTCCAGAACACAGACTTGAAAAATTTGCACAAATTGGCAAGACGGTTTTTTATAATGATTCTAAGGCGACAAATCCAGAGGCAGCTCTTGTTGCCATAAAATCTTTTAATGATTGCGATGTTGCATTGATTGCAGGCGGAAGAGATAAAAATACTGATTTAACTGAATTTTGTGATGCAATTAAAAAACATATTAAAACAGTAATTCTAATTGGTGAAGCAGCTGACAGATTTGAAGAAAATCTTAAGTTAAACGGATTTGACAATATTATAAGGGAAAATACAATGGAAGAAGCTATTGATAAAGCAATTGAATTGAATCCTGATGTTGTATTATTGTCGCCTGCGTGTGCAAGTTTTGATATGTTCAGCGGATATGAAGAAAGAGGAAGGGTTTTCAAGGACTATGTCTTATCAAAGATCAACTAGGCGTGAGCCGAGCGGGCGTCATGAACAGCCTATTCAGAGTATTATAATTTCATCTCCTGACAAGACACTGTTGATTGTTGTAGCTTTCCTTGTTATTATCGGATTTCTTGCAATATTTTCTGCAACAGCACCGAAATGTCTTGATGAGGGCGGAAACCCTGCACAATTTTTAATAAAGCAGTTAATTTGTTTTGTTGTAGGGTTTTTCGGCTTAAAGTTTTTTATGAATTACGATTATAAAAAACTTGCGGATTGGAATGTTATAATAATGGCCGGGATTTTATTATCTTTGGTTCTTGTTGATTTTACTCCGTTAGGGGTTGTTGTAAACGGGGCAAAAAGGTGGATTAATATCGCAGGATTTCAACTGCAGCCTTCTGAATTTGCAAAACCTGCTGTTGTTCTTCTATTAGCAAGTGCTTTTAGAAATGATGCAAATCTTTTTGATCAGAATAAATGGATGATGGCATTTTTTCCAATAATTGCGATGGCAGGATTAATTTTTATTCAGCCAAACCTTTCTATGGTTATTTTGCTTGGAATGACAACTGTTGTTATGTTTATGGCAGCCGGCGGGTCTATGAAGTTGTTTTTAAGCTGTGTAGGGGCTATGGTTATGACTTTAATTATCGGTCTTACAACTATTATCAAACCTTATCAGTTACAGCGTATTAAAACTTGGCGTCATCCGGAAAGTGATCCTTTAGGAGCAGGGTATAATATTATTCAGTCGTTGATAGCCTTTGCATCAGGCGGATTTAGTGGTGTTGGCTATGGCGGATCTATACAAAAACTTTCATATTTACCTGAGTGTCATACGGACTTTATTTTTGCAATTATTGCTGAAGAATTAGGGTTTGTTGGATGTGTACTTGTTATTGGATTATTCTTTACATTTATGCAAAGAGGTTTTGTAATTGCGGCAAGATGTCCTGATATGTATGGAAAATTACTGGCTGTCGGAATTACTTTTTCTATTACGTTTCAGGCATTTATGAATATGAGTGTTGCAAGTTCTTTCTTGCCTACAACAGGTGTTCCGCTACCGTTTATAAGTTACGGCGGGTCTTCATTAATTGTTTCGTTGATAATGGTTGGAATACTTTTAAATATTTCTAAAAAACGTATTAAAAAGATAAGGAATAGATTTTAATGAGTAGATTTTTTATAACTGGCGGAGGAACAGGCGGTCATATTTATCCTGCGGTTGCAGTTGCTGAATGTTTGAAAGAAGATGAAATATTTTATATAGGGAATCATAAAAATCTTGAGTTTGATATTGTTTCTCAAAAGGGTTATGAATTCTTAGGAGTTAATGTTCATGGAATGCCGAGAAAAATAGGATTAGAACTTATAAAATGGATTTTTCAACTCAGTTTCGCGGTATTGAAATGCTGTTATTATATAAAAAAATATAAGCCTGATGCTATTTTTGGAACGGGCGGGTATGTTTCTGCTCCTTCTTTAATTGCAGCAGGGCTTTTAAATATTCCTTATATGATGCATGATTGTGATGCTCAACCTGGACTTGTTACCAGAAAACTCTCAGGTAAAGCAAAGTGTGTATCTGTTGCATTTGAATGTGCATGTAAATATATAAAAAATAAAAATTGTCATATAAACGGAAATCCGATTAGAGAAAAGTTTAAAACTCTTTCAAAGACTGAAGCAAGAAAAGATATGCAGCTTGAAGATAAATTAACTCTTTGTATAATGGGAGGTTCTCAAGGCGCAAGGTCCATAAATAATGCTGCTGTTGAGGTTTTAAAGACCTTTTCAAAAGATTTAAACCTTCAAATAATTTTTCAAACAGGAAAGAAAAATTATGAAAGGGTTTTAGAGCAGTTAATTATGATTTATCCTGAATATGAATGTGATAAAAATGTACTTATAAAGCCATATTTTGATGATATGGTAACTGTTTTGAAAGCGTCGGATATTGCTATATCACGTTCAGGTTCTTTAAGTATTTCGGAAATTTGCGCATCAGCTATTGCACCTATATTTGTTCCTTATCCTTATGCTGCTGCAGATCATCAAAGAAAAAATGCTAAATTTATGGTCGATAAAAATGCCGGAATTTATTTGGAAGATGATGAAATTAATGAAAAGGTATTGTATGAAACCGTTTCCTCTCTCATTAATGATAAAGCGCGTTTGAATGAACTTCAACAAAATTCCTTGGCTCTGGCAAAATTTGATGGAGCCAAAAAAATAATTGAGCAATTGAGAGAAATAGCAAATGGAAATTAATTACGATAACACAGTAAAATTATTAACATCTCAGGGAAAATTTTATATTAATCTTGGATTAGACAGGATTTCGCAAGTTTTGGATTTGCTGGACAATCCGCAAGATAAATTAAAATGTATCCATGTTGCGGGAACAAACGGTAAAGGCTCTGTTTGTGCTATTATTTCAACAATTCTTTCAGATGCAGGAATAAAAACAGGTTTATATACGAGTCCGCATATATTTAATTACACGGAAAGAATTAAAATTAACGGAGTAAACATATCTAAAGAAGATTTTGCAAATTATGTTTTTAAAATTTGTAATCTTGCAGATAAAAATAATATTCATTTAACGGAATTTGAAATTCTTACTGCTGTTATGTTTAAGTATTTTGCGGATAACGCTGTCGATGTTGTCGTTTTGGAAACAGGACTCGGAGGAAGATTTGATGCTACAAATGTTATAAAATCAAATCTTTGCGCTATTATAACTCATATTGATTTAGACCACACAGAGCGTCTCGGGAATACAAAATCAAAAATAGCGTTTGAAAAGGCGGGAATTATTAAACCTAATTGCCCTGTTTTTACGTCTGAAGGATATGAAGAAATAAAAGATAAAGCTGATGAAGGTAATTCATTATTTGTTTTAGTTGCACCTTTTGAGGATACTACAAATCTTTCTCTTAAAGGTACTTGCCAACAGGAAAATTTGTCACTTGCGCTTGCTTCAGTAAGATACCTTTTCCCGAATATATCTGAAGATTCAATTCAAGCTTCCTTAAAAAGAGTAAAACATCCTTGCCGTTTCCAACGTTGTAATGATGACTTGATAGTTGACGGCTCTCATAATCCTAATGGAGTTAAGGCTCTTCGTGAAAGTTTGGATTTGTATTATCCGGATAAAAAACGCTGTTTTGTTTTTGGTTGCTTAAAAAATAAGGATTATAAAAAAATGATGGAAATATTATTTTCAAAAGGTGATGAAATATATTTCTATCATTTTAATAATAAAAATTCTTGTACTCTTGAAGAATTGCAAGAGGCTTGTGAATTTTCATCTAAAGAATTTAAGTCTTTGAATGATTTGCCTAAAGATTCATTGAAAATCATCTGCGGTTCATTTTATATGCTTAATGAGATTGTTCCTGAAAATCTTGTTCATTAGCCATTTCTTCTAATAAATTTGTAACTGCTGCCGGTTCAAAATCCGTGCAAGAATTCCAAATTAATGTAGGTTTTTGACCGTTAATGGAAGGGCTAGGATAATCACTGTTACAAAAGCCCTTCAACATATTGGTTGAACCGTCAACATTTGATGTGAAATATTTGCAGCAACTGCAAATTTTTAGGACAAAACCATAATCATATAATTTTTGTCTTATTTCTTGAAGAGCATCAATCATTCTTAAGTGTCTTGCTGTTACAAATTTTTTGTTTTTATATAAAAATTTTATTTTTGCAAGCCCGGATTCAGATATAAATTCCAATTTACAAGGGAGTTCTCTGCCGTTATTATTCATTACAAAAGCTTCTATAGCAAGTTTTTCTGTCCCTTCAGGCAACTCTTCTCTGTTTGTTATTTTAGCTCTGATAACTCTTACAGGTGGCAGGTTTTTGATAATATGACACAACGAATAAATAGGGTATAAGCATAAAAGTATAATTTCTCTAAATCGTAATTTTGAATTTATTAAGCTTATCCCAAAACCTGCAACAAGAATTAAGAAAGTGAAAAGAACTATTTTAAAGTCAACAAAGAAATAATATCTGTAAGAATGTTTCATTACAGCTGCATATATAATCAAAACCATCCAGATATTTGGGTTCAAAAGAGAGAATGTATGTTCTGCAAATATAAAGTTCTTAGACCATATTTGAGTAAAACAATTCTTGAATAAATCAAGTCTTGCAGAAAGTCTTGGCTTTCTGAATTCATAATTTGCAGTGTCAACATAGGTTTGAATATTTGGATTGTATGTGCAAGGACATTTAATTTTAGATAAAAGCATACTGTATTTAAGTTCGGAATTAATATCTTTAAAATCTACAGATCCTATTTCATCAACAATATCCTTTTTAACAACAAAAACTCCTGAATCTGCACTTGCAGCAAGTCCAAAAAGAGAACGAGCTTTTCTCATAAAGTTCATATGGTATTTTTGATATGCAGCTTTGATTTTATCAACAGGCCCAAGATTGTCAGTAATAATAAGGGTTTCTCCGCTAAGGGCGCTGTTGTTAACAAGTGCTGAATTAACAGTAGTCAAAAAGTTACTTGGTATACTTCTATCAGCGTCTAAGAATACATAAGAATCTATTGTTTGGTCTTTAGATAATCTTTCAATAAGCATTGAAACTGCTTGATCTTTACCGACAGTTCCAACGTCAGTTATGCTGATAAGATTAATAAACGGTTCATTTGTGAAAAGCTGTTCCGACCCGTCAGAACAATTATCAAGAATTACAAATACCCTGAAATTGTTAATAGGGTAATCTTGCATCTTTAATTCTTTAATTAAATTTTCGAGTGTGATTTTATTGTTTCTTGCATAAATAACAACAGCAATATTATCTTTTTCTTCATATTGAGAATATCTTTTTTCTATTTTAAAAGGTCTATCATTCAAATTTCTTATCGCTAAAGCCATAAAATAGAGTGAATATACTGCAACGTAAATATATAAAATATCTAAAATTAATTCCATAATAATCCTTTCACAATAATATTCTATTTAAAAGCAATTTAAAAATCTATTACATGTTAATAAATGTAATTTAATATTATCTTTTTTATTAAAAGATTGTATATTATAAAAAAACATGTTATAATAGTATGTATATTTATAGTTAATATTTAATTTTAAATTTGAAGGAGTTTTTATGAGGATTTTTAATTTAAATACCAAAATGTCAAATTCAAATCTTAATCCTGCTTTTACATTGGCGGAAGTATTAGTTACACTTGGTATAATCGGAGTTGTTTCTGCATTAACTGTTCCTGCATTAATGCAAAATCATCAAAGAAAAACTTATGTAACCCAATTACATAAAGTATATAATGAATTTCAACAAGCAGCAGAAGCTCAAAAAACTGAAAGAAATGCATTAACTTTATCAGAAGCAGGTGTACGAAGTGATGCAGCAATGGGTACTTTTTTAAGAAATCAGTTTAAAATTGTTAAAGATTGTACAGGCTCTCCTTCGGATTGTTTTGCTGCTAGTTATAAAAATATGAATGGTGGTGATGTTACTGCATATTCAGATACATCTGCACCATGTGTAGCTCTTGCAAGCGGTGCTGTTATCTGCGCTAAATATTCAAAGTCTCAAAGGAATAACAGTACTGGAGGAATAACTGTAGGAGGTTTGCCAACGATTAATTTTAATTATATTGAAAATTTAATAGGTGATTTAGTAATCGATATTAACGGGAAAGAAGGTCCAAATGTTGTCGGCAGAGATTTATTTATTGCCGGAATTTATGCTGATGGAACAATATCCTCAGCAAATACTAAAATGGTGGAAATAACGCAAACAGGACAAACTCCTGCGACAAATTTGGATAAATGTAAGCGAGCAACATCTATTACCCGTCAGAGTGATGCTTCTTGGTGTTTTGATGAAATTATTCAAAATAATTGGGAAATGGATTATTAGTAATAAAAAATCTTTAAATAACAAAAGCTCCTTTATAAAAGGAGCTTTTTTAATGTTTAAAATTTATGTTTTATTTATACCAGTTCAACAACTTTCAAAGCGTTTCTTGACGCAATTTCAACAAGACTTTTTGCTGTAGCTATCATTGAAATTTCAGAATCAGCTTTATTGATGCAAGAACCGCATCCAATAGCTGAAGCACCTGCTGCAAATGCAAATGGTGCAGTTGTTGGGTTTATTGCAGTAGCTGTCATAATTGGTAGGTCAATATTTCTTGATAATTCAATTGTATTAGAAAGTGTTAATTCAGCTCTTTCCATTAAACCTCTTGCACCATCAGAAATATGAGAAGATGTAAAATGACCTTCAGTTTGAATTACGTCAATCCCCATATTTTCTAATTTTCTTGCAAGCTCAATTTGTTCTGCGATAGATAATTCTCCTGGAATTGTTACGGAGAAGAATGTTCTGTTATCGCCAAGCAAATTTAAAGTTTCTTTTACTAATGATAAAATTTTCTCAGCAGTGAAAGAGATTCCTTTTTTGTATAGAGTATCAAAGTTTCCGAGTTCAATAGCGTCAGCCCCGAGTTCAACAGCTTTTGCAAGTTCTGAAGGTATAATTGATGATACGAAAAGTGGCATATCTGTCATTTTCCTAATTTCTGAAACAATTTCCGGTTTAGCACATATATCAATTGCAGAAGCTTCTGCTGCTTGAGCTGCTGTAACCACCTTTTTAATATTTTCGATGTCAAAATTATCGATGCCTGCAATAATTTTAACGGCTCTTTTTTCTGTCAGATGTTGTTTGAATATTTCAATACCCATAATTTTAAAATCCTTTCTTATTTATATATAATTTCCCCTGAATTGTATATTAAAATTCTAATAATTACAATAACTAACCTTAAAATTTTAATTAAGTCTGATGAATAAATTCTTCAATAATACATAATATTATTGAAAAGAGGAGTGTTATGACGAGAAAGTTTTTTTTATATATAGCGATATTATTTTTAGGAATTATGCCTGTTAATGCTCAAAATTTTTCTCCTGATGAAATGGTAAATATAAGTGTTTACGAAAAGATTAATCCGGCTATTGTTTCTATTGATGCAAATTTAGAAGATGGATTTTCTGCCGGTACCGGCTGTATAGTACGTTCAGACGGGGTAATTTTAACAGGTTCGCACGTTATTGAAGGTGCAAATGAAATTGATGTGACAACTTATGACGGTAAAATATATAAAGCTACTGTTCTTGCTAAAATGGGAAAAAATAAGGATTTAGCGTTATTAAAAATTACGCCGAAATCTCGTTTAAAAACTATATCTTTTGGTGATTCTTCTGAAATCAAGGTCGGGCAAAAGGTGCTTGCAATAGGTAATCCATTTGGATTTGCAGGAACTTTAACATCCGGAATTGTTTCTCGAATAGATTATGCAAAAGGCAGGATTCAAACAGATGCAGCAATAAATCCCGGATGTTCCGGTGGCCCTCTTTTAAATTCACAGGGTGAAGTTATTGGGATTTCCCAATCTATATACAATCCAGATAATAATATTTCAAATATAGGTATAGGATTTGCGATTCCTGTGAATGATGCGAAAAAATTTATAGAAACTGCAAACTTAAAAAATACGCCGTTAAATAATAAAAAATGTTTTGCATTTAAAGAATAGTTTAAATTTTTTATAAAATATGGCTCTGTTTTTATTCTTTCATGGTATATTAGATTATATAAAACTAAGGAGGAATTATGACAGAGTTTTATTTTATGGATGGGCAGTATGTAGAAGCTTCTAAAGCTATGATTCCTATCCGCACACACGCTTTCCTATACGGGACTGCTGTTTTTGAAGGTATCAGAGCTTATTGGAATGAAGAAGAAAAACAACTTTATGCATTCCGAGTTCCTGAACACTATGAAAGATTATTAAGAAGTGCAAAAATCATGTGCATGAAAAGCCCTTACACGGTTGAAGAGCATTGTGAAATTACTAAAAAATTGCTTGCTAAAAATAATTATAAAGAAGATTGTTATATGCGTCCGACTTTATATAAATCTGCTCAAAAAGTCGGTCCTGGATTATATGATAATACTGATTCTTATGCGTTGATAACAAATAAAATGGGTGATTACATTGATACATCAAAAGGTTTGAGAGTTTGTGTATCAAGCTGGAGAAGAAACAGTGACAATGCTATTCCTCCAAGAGCTAAAGTTGCAGGCTCTTATGCTAATGCAGCTTTAATTAAAACAGATGCTCATAATATGGGCTTTGATGATGCTGTTGTTCTTGATGAAGCAGGTCAAGTTACTGAAGGTTCTGCAATGAATTTATTCCTTGTTCAAAACGGCAAACTTGTTACAACTATGAAAACTGATAATATTTTAGTCGGTGTTACAAGAAATACAATTATGGAACTTGCTAAAGATGTTCTTGGTATAGAAACAGAAGAACGTCCGATAGACAGAACAGAACTTTATATTTCTGATGAAGCTTTCTATTGCGGTACTGGTGCCCAAATCAGTCCTATTGTAAGTGTGGATAACAGAACTTTAGGAGACGGAACTTTAGGACCTATATCTAAAGAACTTCAAAAACTTTACTTTGACGTTGTTAAAGGTAAAGTTCCAAAATATAAAAAATGGTGTATGCCGGTTTACTAATAAAATATCTACCCTCGCCTTTGCGGTGGGGGTAGTATTTCTTAATTATATTGTATACTTTAATTGGGGTAAGTTTTTACTGATGGAATTTTTAGGTTTGTGCGTGCAAAATTTAATAAAGAGTATAAAGTACCTTTTTCAGGTGAGATTTTCATCTGTTTTGGCTCAGGCTGCTTCTATCAGTTATGATTCGCTTCCAATTTCGTTAATAATTGCATTTATTGCAGCAGCAGTAATTGCAGTGCAAGTTTCAAAGCAATTTTTGATGAGCGGAGCTGATACGTATATTGGTGGTACAATTGCTGTCGTAATGATAAGAGAGATTGCACCCGGTTTTGTGGCTCTTGCAATCGGAGCAAGAGCGGGGACTGCTATTTCAGCAGAAATTGCTAATATGCAGGTTACGTCTCAAGTTGATGCAATGAAAACTTTGAAGGTTGATCCTGTAGGATATTATTTTACCCCAAGAATAATTGCAGGTGCTTTAACTGTTCCTATGGTTGTTTTGTTAGCTGAATTCGTAGGTATTATCGGAGGAATGCTTGTTTCTTATACAACTATTGAACTGCATCCTGCAAGATATATGAATTCTGCATGGCTTTGGATTTCCACAAGGGATATTTATATAAGTCTTTTAAAAGGAGCTATATTTGGCGGATTGATAGCTCTTGTGTGTGCGACTCAAGGTTATAGTACAAAAGGAGGCGCAAAAGAGGTCGGTTATTCGACAACGCAGGCTGCCATTTTATCTACTGTTTATTTGCTGATTGCAGATTTCCTCGTAAATCTTGTTTTTTATATTATATAATCAAAATTTAAGCTAAATATTTTTGTATAGCTTCTTTGGTAAATACTTCTATACTGTCTTGTGAATGTATAAAAATCATGCAGCTAATTAAAGATTTTAAGGTTTCAAAGTCTGAAAATGAAAGTTTGTATCTCAAATCTTCCATATTATTTGCTAAAAATTCCATTATGATAGTTTTGTTATCAAATACTAAATTTGCAAAATAATCAAAGGATTCTTTTGATTTTATCCCTTCAAGGTAAATGATATCAGGAGATTGAAATTCTATAAAACGTGCTGCTTTATCCATATTAAAGCCTACATTTTCATTCAACTCGCATTGATGAACATTTTTAAGGTTATATTTTGCGATACTTTCAAGAGTCATAATATTTTTGTTTTTATCTGCAGCTTCTAAAAGCAGAGAATAAATTATATGAGTTTTTCCGCTTAAAGGAGAGCCGCATACAATTATTATTCCCGGATTCGTCAAAGCAGATTTAATTACTTTTAAATTATTTTCTGATTTTATGATTTTATTTAGAGCTTTTGGCGGTTTATAAATTTTTAGGAAAATTCTTTCTCCCATAATTGTCGGGAATGTAGATATGCTTGCAGTAACTTCAATATCTTCTACTTTAAAACTAAGTTTTCCAAGCTGCGGTACTTCTGAAACGGAAGCATCTAATTCTGCCAATGATTTTAATTTTCCGACAAAAGATGATGTTAAGACGGATGGAATGTTACCTTTATTTAAAACTTCTCCGTTTTTTTTAAAGTTTACTCCAAAACCGTTGTCTTCATGTTGAAAAGTTACTTCATGAACTCCTTCAAGTATTGCTTGTTTTAATATTGCCCGTATAATTTTTTGAATATGATTATCAGATAAATCTTCATTATGCAATTCATCACGCCAGTCATATTCGTCCCCATTTTCTATAAATATTTCACCGACTGATTCATCTTTACGATAAGAATCATCAATTTTTTTTCTTATGCTTGCTTCTGATGAAATAACAGGTTCAATAGAGCATTCTGCCGATTCTATTACTTTGTCTATTGCAAATAAATCAAGCGGATCTGCCATAGCAACTGTTAAAGTATCTTCTATTTTAAATAGGGGAATAATCCTATATTTTTTTGCATCTGAAAAACTTATGTATTTTAAACATTTTGGATCAAGTGTATAGTCATCAAGATTTACATAGGGAATATGCAGTTTAGCTTCCAAAAATTTTAAAATCTCATCTTCTGTTATGACTCCGGAATTTATAAGAGCCTGACCTATGTTAATATTTTGCGCATTAGCAATTTCTTCTGCCTGTTCAATTGTTTCGTAAGGAACAAGACCTGCTCTTACAAGGTCATATTTTAATTTTTCTAATGTTTTGTTTGTAACTGATGTTTCCATATTATTTTAAATATTTTTCAACTTGTTTAACTACTTCTGCCAACTCAAAAGGTTTTGTAATATATTCATCAGCACCTGTTTCTTCTCCGATAAGTTTATCTTCTTCTTGAGAACGTGCTGTTACCATTAAAATTGGAATATTTTTATATTTTGCATCGTATTTTAAAAGTCTGCTGATTTTATAACCGTTAATTTTTGGCATCATAACATCGAGAATGATTAAATCCGGAATTATTTCTTTTGCCAATCTTAAACCGTCTTCACCGTTATATGCGCAATAACAAGTAAAGTCTGCAGCTTCTAATACGAATTTTAAGCTTTCAACTATATCCTGTTCATCGTCTACAATCAAGATTTTTTTCATACTTTCCCCTATCAAGTCTTATAGTAGTATTATAACATATCAAAAAACTTCTTCTAATTTGTAAAATTTTGTAATATTAAGTTAAAAAAAAGCAATAATTTTTATTCATCAATGTTGTTATGTTTGTGTGTAATCAAAAAAGGAAGGTATAAATTTAATTATGTCATTATTTGATAAAAGTTTGAATATTGGCGCAAATGTAGCTAAAAAAACATTTACAAAAGCAGAACCAAAATTTAGATTTGGCGGTTGGCAAGTTGCAGGAGCACAAAAAAGACCAATCGATGATAGAACTCCTGAACAATTATTTGCAACTATTGATGAGCTCGCAAAAAAGAATCCTGTGATTAAAAAATTTGAAAAAGAAATAAAAGAAATGAACCCAAAATATTTGAGTTTAGCTGTTGATACAATGGAATTGGCATCTAAATCAGATTTTACTATGACAGATATTAATATGAATAAGGTTATTCCAAATGTTGGAGAAAGCTTGCTTGAACATTTGTTGAGTGTTTATCCGAAAGCTTCTAAAGAAAATCCTAAAGCCATGGAATTTGCTCAAGAAGTTATTAATAATACAGATACATTGACTTCAAAATATTTTCTTGCAGATATGGCAGGTATTTTTCAATCTCCAAAGATTGCAGAGCATTTAGATGCTATGAAACCTCTTGTAAATGAAATTGCAGAATCTACAATTAACGGTGGCTATCTTGGAACTTTTGAAAGACAGATTAATTTCACTAATATGATAAAAAGTCTTTTAACTCCGGATGTTAAACCGCAAAAAATTTCATTAATTAGAAAATTATCTGATGCTGTTGACAGGTTAACCAGTGCTGATGATAAAGTTGAAATCTTTATTGACAAATTTGTAAAGAGTGATACTCCTGCCAAACAGGTTGAAATAAATATAGCAAATTTAGCCAATGTTTTACCTTCTGTAAGGAAGTCCGGCAAAAATTTTGATGTAGTTGATTATGTAAATAATAATGTTAATTTTGTAAGAGCAAAACAAAATATTGACATTAATTCATTGAAAAACGGAAATATTAAACTGGGCTAAGAATATTAGTTACAGGGATTGCAAAATAGAATTTAGACCCTTTATTAAGCTCACTTTCGCACCAAATGGCGCCATGGTGAGCTTCTAATAATTGTTTTGCAATAGGCAAGCCCAATCCCGTTCCACCGGCTTTTCTTGAAAGAGAGTTCTCGATTTGTGCAAATTTATCAAATGCATGAAGCAAATCTTTTTGAGCAATTCCGATACCTTCATCTTCAACGCAAACCTCTATGTAATTGCCTTCTGTTAGATTTATCGAATCTTTGAAGTATTCATTAATTTTTAAATCCTTTGAATTTACAATTGCGGAAGATATTTTGATTGTTTTATTTTCAGGAGTAAATTTTATTGCGTTAGAAACCAGGTTTGTCAGTACTTGTTCTAATCTTTGAGAATCTGCTGTTATTTCAGGAAGATTATCCGGAGTATCTGTTATAATTGTTAGTCCTTTAGATTTTGCGACTTCTGAAAGTGCTGATTTTACGTAGCCTATGACAGTATTAATATTTGTAGGCGCAAAGGTGAAATCCATTTTGCCTGCTTCAATTTTGGATAAATCTAATAAGTCATTAATAATTCCGGAAAGTCTTTGAACATTTCTCATTGCCATAGATAAAAATTTGTCTGCAGATTGTGTGATTTCTCCGCAGCGTCCGCTCATTAAGATATCAAGTGAATTCTTTATGGAAGTGAGGGGGGTTCTTAATTCGTGAGAGACAATTGATATAAATTCTGATTTTAGTCTTTCAAGTTGTTCTAGTTTATGATTTGTTTCAATTAATTCTTGATAAAGTGTTGCACTTTTTAAAGGTAAAGAAACTTGTTGTACAATTGTTTGAAAACAGGTTGCATCTTCAGGGGTGAATGATGTTTCTTTAAATATTTCTATACAGCCAAAAAAGTTGTCACTCAAGCTTATTGGTGCAAACATGTTATCAAACTGAAAAAGCGTGAATGTAAATCTGCTTGCAGGATATTTTATATGTTTAATTATTTTTAAATCACTCGCATTCAATTTTATGGGAATTTCTTTCCCTTCGAATACAGAGTTGTAGTTAAGAATTGTTCTAACTTTTAGTGCTTCAATTAATTCTTCAGACAATTCATATAATGAATTTAGAATAAGAACAGGTGTATCATCGGTACATAAAGATAAGGTGCAAGTCAGAGAAAAACTTAATGCTTTATCTATTCCTTCTATCATATATTGAATAAGTTTTGCTTTATCAAGAGTCCCTGCAAATTGAGAACTTGTGCTGTATAGGGCATTAAGACGGTATAGGCTGTCGGCTAGATCTTTATTTGAATTTGAAAGCATATCAAGAGAATTTTTCATTCTGAGATTGATATTAATTGTAGAAAGAATGAAATCTTCCGTCATATCATCAGTAAAAAAAACATTGGCGTATTTGATAAGTTCTTTATCTATTTTTTCTGAATTCAGCTGGAATATGATAATTGTGTTTTCGCATGTTGATTTAACTTTTTTATTAAAATTTTTAAGATTGGGAATTTGAGTATCTATGATTATTATATCAGGTTTATCACCTTTTATAAGATCATAAATAAGTGTCTCATCACTCATTGCAGAAAATTCATAAATATTCTTGTTGAATATTTTATTGAATTTTTCTATATATTTATTATTTTCAGACACCAGTAAAATCTTAATCATAATATAATTTTAGCAATATTTTATGATATAGCAAATTGATTAATTTTTGTATAGAATTGTCAAGAGCTTTTTTTCTTAGGGTTTTTATTATGTCTTGGTTTTCCGTTATTTCTTTTGGGTAAATTCGGTGTAGTATATGATGTTTGGGTCCGTTTTACGCTATAAACATCCGGGATAGCTTGTATACTTAAAATAACTTTTTTAAGAGTTTCAATATTATCAAGTTCAATACCCAACTCTATAATTCCGACTTTACCGCTTTTTGATTTTACGTTTGCATAATTAATATTTGTACCGTTATCTGATACTGCGGCGATAATATCTTTTAAAAGTCCTTGTTTTTCTGCTGTTTCAACTCTTATAGTTGTGTTGTATGTTTTGTGAGCATTGTCTGAGGACCATTTTATGTCCATAAGTCTTTCCGGTTCAATATGGTCAAGCATTTGACAATCCATTCTGTGTACAGTTACTCCTTTTGCTCGTGTTACAACCCCTACAATGGGTTCTCCGGGAATTGGTGAGCAGCATCTGGCAATGGAATACATTAAACCTTCAAGTCCAATAATATCTTTTTCTGATTTTTTCCTTGTTGAACCGTGAAAAGTTGTTTCAGGTGATTTAGGGGATTCAGGTTTTTTAAGCTTGTTTATAATTTTATTCAGGGTAGTTTCACCATATCCCAAAGCTGCAAACAAATCTTCTGCGGATAAATAATTCATTTGTTTTGCAACTTTATCAAATTCTCCTGATTTCATATAATCATCAAATACGGATTTGGTGAGTTCATGTTCAAGATTAGATTTTCCGACTTCAATATGTTCTTCGCGATTGTTTTTCTTAAACCATTGCTTAATTTTAGAAGATGCCTGTTTAGTTACAACAAAATTAAGCCAATCAAGTCTGGGGGCAGGAGTTTTCGATGTTAAAATTTCTACAATATCCCCGTTATGAAGTTTGGTATCAAGTTGTGCTATTCTACCGTTAATAAGTGCTCCTACGGTTTTATTTCCGACTTCGGAATGTATTCTGTACGCAAAATCAACGGGTGTTGCATTAACCGGTAAATCAAATACATCACCGTTTGGTGTAAATGCAAATACTTGATCCGAGAATAAATCTAATTTTACGGAATTTACATAATCTTCTGCCGATGACATATCTTTATCATATTCTACAAGTTTTCTCATCCAGGAAAATTGAATATCTGTAGGATTATTTGCTTTTTGTGAGCCTCTTTCTTTGTATCGCCAGTGGGCTGCGATACCATATTCAGCAACTTCATGCATTTCCCAAGTTCTGATTTGGACTTCAAGCGGTTTTGAGCGCGGGCCTATTACTGATGTATGAAGTGACTGGTACATATTGCCTTTTGGCATTGCAATGTAATCTTTAAATCTTCCGGGTATTGGTTTGAATTGAGAGTGGATTAATCCCAAAACCTCATAGCATTCTTTTTCTGTATCTACTATTACTCTTACCGCTGTTATGTCGTAGAGATCATGAAAGGCTATATTTAAACGTTTCATTTTGCTGTAAATGCTGTAATAATGCTTTGCTCTGCCGGTAATTTGTGCATTAATCCCTGCTTTTTTAACATCTGCAGTGATTTTGTCTATAAGAATTTTAACGGTTTCCTCTCTGCTTGCTTTTGTTTGAGATACAAGACGAGCTATTTCAAAATATTTGTCAGGTTCAAGATAGCGCAGTGATAAATCTTCAAGTTCTGCTTTTATTTTATAAATACCTAAGCGGTTTGCAAGCGGGGCAAAGATATCAAGAGTTTCACGTGCTATTTTTTGCTGTTTGCTTGTTGTCATAAAATTGAGAGTGCGCATATTATGAAGTCTGTCTGCAAGTTTGAGGAATACAATTCTTATATCACTTGCCATTGCAATAAATAAACGGCGGAAATTTTCCGCTTGACGTTCTTCTTTTGATTTAAATTGGAGTTTGCCGAGTTTTGTAACTCCTTGTACAAGAGTTAAAACATCTTTTCCGAATAATTTTTCAATTTCTTCAGGTTTAGTGTCCGTGTCTTCTAAAATGTCGTGTAAAAAAGCAGCTTCCAGTGTGTGAGAATCTACTTTTAATCCTACCAGAATTTTTGCAACTTCAACTGGATGTATAATATATGGTTCTTCAGAAATCCTATATTGTCCTTCATGCAAGCGTTTCGCAAAAAGATAAGCTTTTTCTATTTGTTCAATTTCTTCAGGTTCTCTATTTTGTTCGATAAGTTCTTTTTTTATGTCATCAAAAAGTGGTTTTTCGCTCATGATATAATCATAATACAGATTTTATTTGAATTTTTCAAGTAAAATATAAAATTTCATTCATAAGGATTATAAAAAGTGTTAAAAGAAACAAAAGACGGTGTTATTTTTAATTTAAAGATTTCTCCGAATTCATCAAAAAATGAGATTATAAAATGTGATGATGGTGGTGTTAAAGTAAAAATTACGGCACAGCCTGTTGACGGAAAGGCTAATAAAGCGCTTTTGGAATTTTTATCAAAACAGTTTAAAATAGCAAAAACTTCTATTGAAATAGTAAAGGGGCATACAGGTAAAGATAAAACTATTTTAATTAAAACTAGCGATGATGAAATTATAAGTAAATTGAAAAGTTTTGTTAACTAAAAAGCTATTTTTGCGCAAGAATTTTGATTTACCGATTTTATGTTTATGTAACAAATAGGAGTGTAACAAATATGTTGGTAAATAAAATTCAAAATAATAATATCACTAGTAATAAATCAAATGTAAATTCTGTTTCATTTTCAGGCGGAATCAATTGTGATTTGGCAAAAAAAGTTTTGGCTGACGGTGCAAAATTTTCTGATGTTTTTGAAAAAGCTGAAAAAATCGCAAATGTAAATAAAGATTTTTTTGTATTGTCGGATGGATTGTATAATATCAAAGATAAATCTGCAGAATTTGTATTGTCTGCAGTTAACAAAATTTCTTTTATTCCAGGATTGGAAAATGTTAAACCTAGAGTTTTAAAAGTAAAAGGTAGTAGCTTAAAAGAAGCTTTCCAAAATATAAATAAAGATGAGCTTGGTTTATTAAATAAAGCTTTAGAAAATGATTATAAGGCAAAATATATAGAAACTAAAGGTTTTCGTAATAATCTCTATGCGAAAAGGCTTGAGATAGAAAAAGAACTTACAAAAAAATCTCTTTTAATTGAAAGTTTTTGGACTGATTATTACAGATCTTTAGCAAAACGTAATAAATAACTCTTGCCAAAATTTAATTTTTAAGTTAGTATTTTATCAATAAGGAAATCAAATGTTAAACTTTTATTCTTTAAAATTTCATCATTTACATCATCATAGCAACCTTGGAAGGCTATGAATTGATGTTGCGCGCTTTTAAAGAATAAAAAATTCAATTCTTTCAAAATAGTCTTTCAAGGAGCCCCCGTTAAGAAGCGTTAGGTGAGACTATTTAAGGATATTTATCCTGATTAATAATTGGAGAATTAAAAAAATATGACTATAACAAGTATTATTTCAGCAATAGGTAATAATAGCAGTGTATACCCCTTAATCGTTCGTGACTGTGGTATTGAAGTCCCGACAAAAATTGTTCTTACTTATAATCAGAATAAAAAAGAGTCAAAAGGGATTGCATATTTGGCAGCTCGTGAAAGATTTCTTGATGAATATGCAACATCTGCGGTTTGGTTAGGTGGAATTCCTCTTGTAGGTTGGCTTTGTGATAAATATATTAAAGCAAGAGGTTTAAATCCTACTGTTAATTTAAAATTATTTAAGGAAGAACAAGGAATTCAAGGAGTTGATTATAATATTAAAAAATTTAAAGATATTGCTCCTGAAGCTGTAAAAGATTTATTAAAAGCAAAAGAAAATAAAAAATTATATGAAAAACTTCTTGCTGGGAAATTTATTGCTTCAACGTCAATTCCGATTTTATTTATGGGATTTATTCTCCCGAAATTAATTTTTGCATCTTCTGCAAGAAAAATTGATAATCTAAGAAAGAAAGAAGCTGAAAAGAAAAATATTTCGCCTGTAAGTTTCTTGCAAAAAGAAAGATTTTATAAATCAAAAGATGTTAATTTTACCGGTAGCTGGGTAACTAAAGCTGCAAACTTTTCTACTCAGGATAAAATGGCTGTGACAGACGGCGGGTATGCTGTCGGACGTGTTGCAACTGCACGGAACAAAAATGAGCGTTATGATCTATCTTTTAAAATGGCAGGTATGATGTTTTTGAATTTTGTAGCTCCTAAGTGGATTGAAAAAGGGTTAAATATTTTAACAGGTGTTGAGCTCGATCCAATTATTTTAGCTGATAAAGAATTTGCAGAGCAAATTAAAGATAAAACGTTGAAACTCCCTGCAAACGATTCTGCAGAAGAACTTTTAAAGTTTGTTGATAATATAGAAAATAAAGATACATTATTTGTAAAATATGCAAATAAATTTAATAAGATTAAAATGCTTGATAGCGGTATTAGAGACCCAAGAGAATATGTTGATATAAAAAAACTTGGCAAATTTAGAAATGATATAGAAGCATTTTCAAAAAAATCTTTAAATAGTTCTGATTTTAGTTTATATATAAAGTCAGCAAAAATTGCAAAATCTGCAAATATTTTAACAAATGTTGCATTAAGCAGTTTCTTATTGGCTTATGTATTGCCAAAAGCTCAATTTGCCTTCCGAAAATTGATTACCGGTTCTGATTTGGAACCTGGTTTAGCTCCTGCAGAAAAAATAGTAGACGCTAAATAATTTTATCTTCTTTGTATGCTTTAAAAACAGAATATGTTTAAATAAGTTATTTTCATATTTTTGAGTAACATTGTAATCTCAATTTTAGTTATAATAAAACAAATAAAAAATAGGATACAATTTGTATCCTATTTTTTATTTGTGTGTCTTAAATATTTATTAAACCATTGCAATTTCTCTTGATTCTGCATATACAACATCATTATTGTCGTTTGAATGGTATACATCAGCTAAAACTTCATTTTTAATATTAGCTAAATCTTCTTGCATCAATCTTCTTGGAGAACCGTCTGCCATAGAGTTGTTTCTTAATAAATATGACGGATGGAAAATAGTTATTGCTCTGTAATCTTTGCCGTCAACATTAATAGTCATCCATTGTCCTCTGACTTTAGAAATTGTTTGCTTTTTATCAAGTTCAACAAATGATTTTAATGCAGTTGCACCGCAAAGTACAATTGCTCTTGGGTTTATAATATCAATTTGAGCATTTAAAAATTTTCTGCAAGCTGTTTGTTCATCTTCTGTCGGAACTCTGTTTTCAGGAGGTCTGCATTTTACTGTATTAATAATATAAACATCTTCATCTCTTGAAATTCCTGCATCTGAGAGAAATTTATTTAAAAGTTGTCCGGCACGTCCTACAAATGGTCTGCCTGTTTCATCTTCCATTTCTCCCGGAGCTTCTCCGATTAAGACAATTTTTGCTGTTGACGGATTTCCATCAGAAAAAACTACATTTTTTCTGGTCTTTGCAAGTGCACATCCAGTACAGTTTTCACACTTTGATCTTACTATCTCCAGACAATCTTTTTTCATTTCTTTCTCTCTCCTCGTTATTTTTAAATAAACCTACATTGTATTTTTTACAATATCTTTTTAATTCTTTCATGATTATATCAGATAACATGAATACTGCTATTAAGTTTGGCACAGCCAAGAATAAAGTAAATGCATCAGATAGATTAATTATACTTTTAAAATTCATGGCAGAACCAATAATTATGAATATACAATATATAACCTGAAATGTGCGTGTTGTCAATTTTGTATCGCCAAATAAATAATTCCAAGCTTTAATTCCGTAGTATGAGCCGCAAAGCATTGTAGAAAGGACAAAACAGCTTGCCATAAAAGTTAACAAAATAGGGAAAAACGGACAAACTGTTCCAAATGCTTTTGAGGTTAATTCGATGCCTGCAATTCCGGTTGTATTTAGATATTCCCCTGATACTACAATAACGAAAGCTGTTGCAGAGCCAACGATAACAGTATCAACAAAAGGTTGAAGCATGGCTATGAATGCTTGTGCTACAGGGTTATTTGTTTTTACGGCTGAAAATGCAATAGGTGCAGTGCCAAGCCCTGCTTCATTTGCGAACATTGCACGTCTAAATCCCCATAGCATGCACATCATCCATCCGCCGGCTAATGCTTTTGGTTGAAATGCTTCTTTTAAAATTACTGCAAATGTATGAGGGATGTGACCTATATTATAAATGCATACTGCAAAAGCCGTTAAAACATATAACGTACACATCACCGGAGTTACTTTTGATGTAAATTTACCGATAGCTTTAATCCCGCCGATAATTGTAAAATAAGTTATAACGGCAACTATCAATCCTAAAAGCCATCCTTGATTTGCGAAAAAGCTGTCATTCCCTCCTGTAACTTCTGTTATTTGAGTTGTCATAGCGTTTATTTGGAATAAATTCCAACCGCCAATCATTGCAAAAATACAGCATACAGCATAAATTTTAGATAAATGCGGAGCAAATTTGCCGATATGTTTGTTATTTTTTAGTGCCCCTTCTATATAATACATCGGGCCTCCGGCTATTGAACCGTCAGGGTTTACTTTCCGAAATTTCAGACCCAAAAGAACTTCGGCAAATTTTAATGCCATAGAGAAAAAACCTGCTAAAATCATCCAAAAAATTACTCCTGGTCCTCCGATAGATACGGCTGCAGCTGAGCCTGCAACGTTGCCTATTCCTGCGGATGCTGAAATTGTAGCTGTCAGAGCTTGAAAAGCTGATACTTCTCCTTTTTTCTTTTTAACTCTGATTTCTTTGTGCTCATAATTTTTTGTAATTAACTGTATAGCATGTTTAAATCCCCAAATGCCTATAAATCGTGTTCTGATTGTAAAATAAAATGCTGCAATCATTAAAAGTGCAACAAGAAATTCAATTTTAACACCATGTATGGTGACAGAACTGAATATTATCCCTGAAATTTTATCGGCTATCGGTGATAGGAATGTATCTATAGCTGTGTCTAAATTCATTGCTTTATAAGTTTAGCACAAACATGCTATTCTTTAAAAACGGATTATTTTTAAGTTATATAATTTAGTGTTTAAATATTTTTTTTATAAGAGGAATAGACAGTGCTAATGCGCCTATGCCTAAAAATGCGTATACAGATTTGGGAGTTTTTCTTTTTTCAATACTTTCAGAATTTTTCATAGAGGTGTAAATGTCCTGATTGAGTCTGTTAAAATCTCTGGAAGCCTGTTCATGTGAGTATAAAACAGGTTTTACAAAACCGTTTGGCGGAGTTAAAATTCCGACATTTAACGGTTTGTTCTTCATATTTTGATTTACACTTACACTATTTTCCATATATTAATTAAAACAAAATATCTTAATAAATTGCCTTATATATTTAATTATGTTAAGAGTGTGTATTGACAAAATATTGTAAAATTGCTAAAATGAGAATTATTACTACTTTTGTGAAAAAATATGAATTATTCAAGACAAAGAGCTATTATATTAGAAACATTGAAGGAAAATGTTGTTCATCCGACAGCAGAATATCTTTATTCAATTTTGAAAGAAAAAGATTCTAATATTAGTCTTGCAACCCTATATAGAAATTTAAATCAACTTGCAGACAATGGGATAATAAAAAAAATAGATGGGCTTGAAACTTCTTCTCATTTTGACCATAATGTTAATGAACACTATCATTTCATTTGTGAAAAATGTATGAGAGTATTTGATATCAGTACAGATGTTGCATCTGATGTTGTGAAGAAGGCAGAGAACGAAACAGGATTTCTTGTAAAAAAACATGATATTATTTTTACAGGGATTTGTAAGGATTGTTTAGAAAAAATAAAAGAAAATGATTAGTTTATAGTTTAATTAAGTAAAAGAAAAAGGAGAATAAAAATGGAAAAATTTGTATGTACAGTATGTGGATATGTTTATGACCCGGAAGAAAATGACGGTGTAAAATTTGAGGATTTACCTGATGATTATGTATGCCCTCTTTGCGGTGTAGGTAAAGATATGTTTGAAAAACAATAGTTTAAGTTAAAATTTACGTATTTAAGATGACAGAAAGGAATTTTTATGCCGGATTTAAAAGGGACAAAAACTGAAAAAAATTTGTGGGCAGCTTTTGCTGGTGAATCCCAAGCGAGAAATAAATATACTTATTATGCTTCTCAAGCTAAAAAAGAAGGTTTTGTTCAAATAAGTAAAATTTTTGAAGAAACAGCTAATAATGAAAAGGAACATGCAAAAATATGGTTTAAAGCTTTGCATGAAGATAAGATTCCTGACACATTTAAAAACCTGAAAGATGCTGCAGACGGTGAAAATTATGAATGGACTGATATGTATGCTACTTTCTCAAAAGAAGCAAAAGAAGAAGGATTCGATACACTTGCAGTATTGTTTGAAATGGTTGGAAAAATTGAAAAAGAACATGAAGAACGATATAGAACTTTATTAGCTGCAGTTCAAAATAATACTGTATTCGAAAAAACTGAAAAAGTTGTATGGGAATGCTCAAATTGCGGTCATGTTTATGAAGGAGAAAAAGCTCCTCAAGTATGTCCTGTATGTAAACATCCTCAAGCGTATTTTTATTTAAAAGCTAAAAATTATTAATAATTGGATGAAATATAATAATTTGCGAGGTTAAAGTTTTGGTACTTAAAAATTCAAAAACGATTAAAAATTTACAACGAGCCTTTGAAATTACATCAAAGCGCCGTATGGAATATGATATTTATGCGTTAATTGCCGAAAAACAAGGGTTCAAGGATGTAAGTCATTTATTCAGACGTTTTGCTGAACATGAAAAAGAACACTCTAAGTTATGGTACAAATGGTTAAAAGTAAATAAAGGAACTTTTCCAAGTCTTATAACTTGTGTAAAAAATGCATTAGATCAGGAAAAGGATGAGATTGAAGGTTTATATGAAACCTTTGCACAACAGGCAAAAGAAGAAGGTTTTGAGCATATTGCAGGACTTTTAGAAAATATTGAAAATATTGAAAAAATTCACTATGACAGATTGAAAAAGTTAATATGGAAATTGGAAGATAATGCAGAACCTAATAAAGATGGTACATATAATTGGGTTTGCAGTACTTGCGGCGGAATTTTTGTGCAAAAAGAAGAACCGCCATATTGCCCTTTATGCTTAAAAGAAGAAGTATTTTTTTACAAACAGCCAAATAAATAGTTAAGGAGAAATATATAAATGAAATTTCAAGAAATTAAAAACAATATTTTTTATTGTGGATTAAATGATTGTGACAGAAGAATATTTGATGAATTAATCCCTTTGGAACACGGTACAAGTTATAATTCTTACCTTGTGAAAGGTTCTGAAAAAACTGCAATAATTGATACAATGTATCCGCCTAAAACAAAAGAATATTTAAAAAGATTGGCAGATAACCAAGTAGGCAAAGTTGATTATATTGTAGCAAACCACGGGGAACAAGACCATTCAGGTTCAATTCCTGCTTTACTTGAAAAATTCCCAAATGCAATCGTTTTAACAAACCCTAAATGTGCCGAAAATATCAAATCAATGCTTCATGTTCCTGATGAAAAAATTAGAGTAATTTCAGATGGCGAGGAAGTATCATTGGGTGATAAGACTTTAAAATTTATTTTTGCCCCAGGTGTTCATTGGCCTGATACAATGTTTACTTATATTAAAGAAGATAATGTTATTTGTACTTGTGACTTTTTAGGTGCTCATTATACTTTTTCAGATGTTTTTGCTCAAGAAAGCAAAGAATTGGAACATAGCGCAAAAAGATATTACGCTGAAATTATGATGCCGTTTAGAATGATGTGTAAAAAATATACGCAAATGGTAAAAGATATGAATGTGGATATAATTTTGCCAAGTCATGGACCTGTTTATAAAAGACCTGATTTTATATTGGATTTATATGCTGATTGGACATCTGATTTGCCTAAAAATCTTGTTACATTGCCTTATGTTTCAATGTATGAAAGTACAAAGGATATGATAGATTATCTTTCTGCTAAATTAAATGAAAAAGGTATAGAAACTTTTAAGTTTGATATAGTAGATGATGATTTAGGTGATTTGGCAATGTCTTTAGTTGATGCAGCAACAATTGTTTTGGGGACTTCTATGGTTCTTGCTGGTCCTCACCCTATGGCTGTAAATGTTGCATATCTGGCAGCAGTGTTAAGACCAAAAGCTAAATTTGCTTCCCTTGTCGGTTCTTACGGATGGGGCGGTAAGTTATTTGATTTAATTGCTCAAATTTTAGCTCCTTTAAAACTTGATTTAATTGAACCATTACAAGTAAAAGGAAAACCTATAGAAGAAGATTTCAAAAAACTTGATGTGATGGCGGAAAGTATTTATGAAAAACATAAATCATTAGGTTTAGTAAAATAACAGTATAGAGCGGATTAAAAATCCGCTCTTTTTAATTGTAAAATTTTATTAATTATTAGCAATTATTTTTTTATCTTGGTTTTAGAATAAATATAAAAATGGAGGAAAAATTATGATAAAAGCTATTAATTTTTTAGGTAAACCGGAAGCTCCTGGTTCTGTTTCTAACGTTTCAGCTGTAAAACCAGAAGCTAAAGATGCTGTTAAAGTTGAACCTGCAAAGGATACTTTTGAACAGTCAAAACCTAAAACAGAGGATGCTGTGAAAGCTGATCCAAATGATAAATTTGAAAAATCTGATGATAAAAAATCTGAAGAAAAAAAAGATTAATCGATTAATATAGCCGTTAATTAAACATATATTTATATATTAAAAACTTCGTTTAAAATTTTATTGAAAATAAAAAACGAAGTTTTTTTATTATAAATTTTTTGGCTCTTTTAATTTAAACATTATTGTGATATTCTAATATTGTAGAAGTAAGGAGCATCAATGGAAAGCACAAACCAATTTTTAAAACCGTTGACAACTGTGATTAATGAATCAGGGAATCTTGAAATAGGTGGATGTGATTTGGTTAGTTTGGCTGATAAATATGGTACTCCTTTGTATGTAATTGATGAATATACTTTGCGTAATATTTGTCACGATTATAAAAATGCTTTTAAAAAATATCCTAAAGTTAATATGATGTATGCTTCTAAAGCTCATTGTAATATGAGTATATCTTCAATATTGGCGGATGAAGGATTTGGGTTTGATGTTGTATCAGCCGGAGAAATTTATACAGTCTATAAAGCCGGTGTTGATATGGCAAAAGTTTTATTTAACGGAAATAATAAATCTTATGATGAAATTTCTCTTGCTTTAAAATTGGGTGTCGGAAGAATTTCTGTAGATAATTTTTTTGAATTATCATTATTAAGCGAAATTGCAAAGTCATATGATAAAACTGTTGATATTTTATTGAGGATTACTCCCGGCATTGAATGCCATACTCATGAATATATACAAACAGGTCACCTTGATTCAAAATTCGGATTTGACCTTACACAAGTAGATGAAGCTGTTGAATTGATTTTGAATAATTATAAAAATTTAAATCTTCACGGATTGCACGCTCATATTGGGTCACAAATATTTGAAACTTCAATTTATGGTGATGAAATTGAAATTTTAGTTAAAGAAATTGCAAGACTGGACAAAAAATTCGGGTTGAGACTTGATGAAATAAATGTCGGTGGAGGTTTAGGTGTTAAATATACGGATAGTGATTACCCTCCGTCAGTTTATACAATTGCTGATATTATAATTAATAGGCTTAATGAAAGTGTAAAAAAATATGATATAGAATTACCTGCTTTATTTATTGAACCAGGAAGAAGCATAATATCAACTTCAGGTGTGACCTTATATACAATAGGCAGTTCAAAGCAAGTTCCTAATGGTAAAACTTATTTTTCCGTTGACGGAGGAATGGCGGATAATGCCAGACCTTCTATGTATGGTGCCCAATATTTTGCTCAAGTCGCAAATAAGCCGGATTATGAACTTTCTAAAACAGTTACGATTGCCGGCAGATTTTGTGAATCAGGTGATATTTTGATTAAAAATATAGACTTGCCTGAACTTGAAGAAGGAGATATACTCTGTGTTTACAATACCGGAGCTTATAATTATTCTATGGCTTCTAATTACAATCGTGTTCAAAAATCAGCAATGGTACTTGTAAATAATTCACAATCTGATATTATAATAAATAGAGAGACACTTGATGATTTAATATCACATGATGAAATTCCTGGTAGGTTAAGAAAATGGTAAATGATTTAATAGGTTATTTATTAAAGTATATTGAAACTTTGGAGTTAGCATTTAATTGGTCAGATTTCCTCCAAATAGCTTTTCTTACCGTGCTTTTATTGTTTTTATATAAGAAATTTATTAAAAATACTTCATCAGAAAAATTCGTTAAGGGAATTTTAATTCTTCTTTGTTTTTGGGTTTTAAGTGAAATCCTTGTAAGAATTGATTTGAATATAATTGGTATGTTTTTGAAATCAATTGTAACACTTGTTTCATTAAGTTTAATTGTTATATTCCAACCTGAATTAAGAAGATTTTTAGGATTTTTAGGACAAGTAGATTTTGTTACAAGAATATTTAATTCTGGTTATGAAAAATCTAAAAACCAAAAGATAGATGTTGTCAAAGAGCTTATTGAAAGTGTAAAATATCTTTCTCGTTCTCATACCGGTGCATTAATAGTATTTCAGAGTGATTTGCGTAATACATATTATGATGTGGGAACCAAACTTAATGCTGATTTATCCACAGAATTACTTTTAACAATTTTTCACCCTAATACACCTTTGCATGACGGTGCAGTTGTTATTAACGGTGATAAGATAATTTCAGCCGGTGTATTATTACCATTAACAGAAGACCCTAAGTTAAGCTGGAAATACGGTACTCGGCACAGAGCTGCTATTGGAATGACAGAAGGTACTGATGCTGCTTGTTTGGTTGTTTCTGAAGAAACAGGTGATGTATCAGTTGCGATTGACGGAAGTTTGAAAAAATATGAGGATTTGGTTACTCTAAAATCTGATCTTGAAAATATTTTGGGTTATAAAGACAATTCTGAGGATGATAAAAATACTATTTTTAAAATTAACAATTTTATGACTATAAAAAAAACAGGAAAGAGTGAGTAAGGTTTAAAAATATGCCGGAAAGAAAATTAACAAAAAAAGAATTATTTTTTTCTTGGTTAAACAAATTGTTTTTTCTAACAGTTGGTCCTTTTATTGCTGCATTTGCTCTTGAGGTTTTTTTGGTTCCTAATAATATTATTGACGGCGGAATTGTTGGTGTTTCAATTATTGTCAGTTATTTAACAAAAATGAATTTAGGTTTGCTTATTTTTATAATAAACATTCCTTTTTTTCTATTGGCATTTAATAAAATTGGTAAGAAATTTGTACTTCAAACATTTTATGCTATTGGAATGCTTTCACTTGCTTTAAATATTTTCACTACACACCATCTGCCAACTACTGATGACTTACTCCTTTCTACAGTTTTTGGGGGTATAATTCTGGGTACAGGCGTTGGTCTTGTTTTGAAAAATGAAGGTTCTCTTGACGGAACTGAAATTATGTCACTTGTTTTATCGAAAAAATTCGGTTTTTCTGTCGGAGAATGGATAATGCTTTTTAATGTATTTATATATAGTGCTGCCGGTTTGGTTTTTGGCTGGAATAGAGCTATGTATGCAGTATTAACTTATTTTATAGCTTTCAGAGTTATTGATGTTGTATTAGAAGGTTTAAATTCTGCAAAATCAATAGAGGTTATCAGTGAAAAAGCAGAAGAAATAGGACAGGAACTTATTGAAAAATTGGATATCAGTGTTACCTATTTGAAGGGTGTCGGTGGTTATTCAAAAGCTCAAAAAACTCTTATATATTGCGTTGTATCAAGATTGGAACTTGCAAAGATGAAAGAAATTATTAAAAATATTGACCCGAATGCTTTTATTACAATTGTGGATGTTCATGAAGCTTACGGCGGAAGAATAAGAGGCAGACAAAGATAATTTTATTATGTGTAAGAAATTTACATAATAGACATTTAATTGAAAATATAGTATATTATTAGAATTAGAATATCTAATCATAATCATAAAGAAGGATAAAAATATGGCAAAAAATATAGATACAGTACCAATAGAAGTTTGTATATTAACGGCTGATCACGATATTAAAGGAATTGTGCATGTTTCAAAATATACTAATACAAATCGTGAACTTACTGATTTGTTGAATGATAGAGAAAGAAGATTTCTTGCTGTGACTAATGCTGAAATTTATCCTAGAAACTCAAATCAATCCCCAAGAAAGTATAATTTTTTAGAAATACATATGGATTATGTTCTGATGGTTCATCCGGCTTCACAGGCTGTGTTTAGAGAATCCGGCAGAACTCAGGAAGATATTTCAAGGTTTAGAGAATTAAGACTTAAATTAAATCAAACAAAACCGTTCTAATAAAAGAACGGTTTTTATTTATTATTTATTTGTAACAGCTTTTTCTAAAAGGTTTGTTGTTTGATTTTCTTGCGATTTATTTATTTCAGAATTGTTTTGGTTATTCCCATATAATTCTGCAGCCGGTTTTTCTTTATTGTATGTATTTTTTGTATCTTTGTGAGTTTGTTGAGGTTTATCGTTTCTGCTCATCCACGCTTTGGTTTTGTCTGCAAGCGGAGTCGCAATAAATGGTACTATAACACGTTTTGCAAGTAGAGTTGATGCTGCAAGTGATGTTAAGTAACTAAATGCATTTTTTAGACCTTTTTTATCAGCTTCACGTGCATAGTGGAATTCTTGACCTGTAATATTTTTTAATTCATCTGTTTTGCGTAAAGCTGCTTTTAATGCTTTATCGGCGGCTCTTGTAAAGTTTTTGCCGAATAGTTTGTCAAAAATTTTATCTTGAACTTTTCTGTTAGATATCGTGAAGAACGTTAATAATTGCATTCCAATCATTAAGCCTCCGTTTGCAAGGTCTAATGCTGCAACGAATTTTCTTTTATCTTCAGGAATTTTTTTGTTATTTAAACTTTGTTTAACATATAAATAACATCCTAAGCCATCTTTTAATACAATTGATGTTACCCCTATCATTGACATAAATTTAGCATTATCTATTTCATAATTAGGGAATACTTTGTTTTTCATTAATTTCGTATCTGATAACCATTTTACAGCTTTTTGAGCCCAATTATTCTTATAACCAAGAATACCTATTGCAGTGGCTCCGGCAACTGTAATAGCATTTGTTGCAATTTTAGATGCCTTTGACTGTTTTTCTTTTTCTTTTTTCCCATTAAATGAAACAGATGAATTATTATTTTGGTTCCCATTAATTGGATTAACTGCTTGAATAGTCATTATTTCACCTCACTATTCTTGGTCGCATTGTCAACCAATTCTTTGGATTCATTATTGTGTTTTTTGCTTGATAAATTAGGGAATACTGCATCCATAAATCTTGGATATATCCAGTTTAAAAGATAACAGCTGACAGGCAATACTGCTAATGCTGCAACCAGTGTTGAAATTCTTTTTACACCATCTATATGCTTTTGAGTTAATGTTTTTAATTTATTGGCAACTTCGTGCGAGAATTTTTTATCTTTAAGTCTGGATTCTTTATTTTTGAAATTTAATCTTACTGCTTTTTGATGGTAATCTTCAACTTCTTTTGTAAACATTTCTTCTATTTGAGAAACAGTTTTTCCATCTTTTATAGCATCTTTAACTTTATTTAAAAACTCGATGACACCTCTGTGTGCATCTATTCGCTCTTTAAGGCTTGCTTTTACTGCTGCTACTACTTCTTCCGGAGTTTTGTTCATGTGTTTATGAACATGAACTTCCATTTTATTAACTTTTTCCAGCATATCGCTTTTGCCTGCTGATGCCAGAGCTATTGTCTCTTCAATCATACTTAAAAGATGTGGGTTTGCTTTATTGGATTTCAGATTTTTAAATTTTGCTTTTAATTGTTTTTTTATTTCGGTAATATTTTCAGTACTGTTGATTTTTTGTTTCATATCATTTAACAAATCTAAAGCTTCTGTACTGTTAGTTCTGTAATATTCACTTTGCGCAAGCCTTTTTGTATATTTTTCTTTTTCGCATCTATCAAGTTGGACTTGTTCACTTTTAATCATATCGTCAACAGTTCTATTTAAAAGGTTTGCGTATTTTTGAGGATCCATTTTTACTCTTTTTGATAATTGGTGATCTTCGTTGTTTGTTTTGCCTTTTAATATTTTTCTGAATGTATAATAAACTGTGTTATCTTGTTTTAAAGAAGCGATAGTTGATTGTAAATCCCCGTTATTACTTTTTAAATATTCTGAAACATATTTTTCTAATTGTTTTTTATTTAAATTCGGGTGTCTTTTTTTTATCAATTTTTCAATGTATGTTTTATCCCTAAATGGTGTAAGGTTGCATTCTTCATTTAGGTATCCGTTATTTGCCATGTTTTTAATAACTTGAACAACCGGGATTGTGATTAACCCTTGTGTAAGTATTGCAAGCCCGGCAGATACAGGTTGACGCCAAGCTGAATATGTTCTTGTATCTTCATCTGTTTTCGAGAGAGGATTATATTTAATAAATATAGGTGCTAATAAACCTGTACCTGTAGCATTAATACATATATCTTGAAGCTCTCCGATATTATTTCTTAATCTGTTAATCCCTCTTAAAATAGGGGTATTTTTTTTGTTTATTGCTTTTTCTAGAACTGCTTGTGGTGTATTACCGGTAAAACCAAGTTTTTTTGCTACGGTTTTATCATCTTGTTTGCTCAAATATGCATTGTTAATAAAATCAGAATTAACTTTATCTATTTTCATATTTTTCTTCCTACTACGATGAAACCTTCCATATATATAGAGGTTTAAACACATAAAAAATTGCTATTTTTATGTGTCATTGTTAAGTTTTGTGAATTTTACCAAAATCCAATTCCCTTTCTTGGCTAAATTCGTTACGGTTAAGCTTTTTGAAAGCTCTGTAAAAGTTTTATATTTTACGTATGAAAATACCATAAAAAGTAATGGCGTTTCATTATATAATTTGTCGTTTCCTGCTATTTCTTGCATTTGATCCGGTGAATAAAATGCAACACTGTTTAAAATAATCAATACAACACTTTGTCCTTGTTGAAGATTGTCAATAATATCTTTTTTTATAATACTTTCAAAATTTATATTATTGTCTGACTTAAATATTTCACGATATATTTCTTTCCCGTTGAGATAAGATTGAAGGTGGGTTGTATCTTTTTTCAGGTATTGTCCGAAGTTCCCTTTATTTATATCTATTGTTCGATAATTTGAAAAATCAAAGTATTTGTAAAATCTGCTTTCCGGATAATATTCCAGTAAAATTATATCATCTTTTTGCAAGTTAAATTGGTTTAAAATATCGGCAGGAATTTTATGACCTTCAGCTCGATGCATTTTTGGTGCGGAGTATGGAGCAAATAAAATATATCCTATGCTGATGGCTGAATATAAAATTATTAAAGTATTTTTGATTTTTGTGTTATTTAAAGTTTCAATTCCGCAGCATGTAAGATATATAAGTATCGGATATATTTCAATTGAGTATTTTGTAATAAATACAAGTTTTCCCAATAAAGCAGCTGCAGTTAACACAAGAACGGTTGCCGTACAAATTAGAAAAAGACCGGTATTAAATTTATTTTTTATAAGAGATTTGCAAATAAAAAATACAGCGATTAATGTTGGAAGAATCATAAAGAATGCAAGTTTTGGAGCATAGAAGAAGTTATCAGGAGAGTTTGTTAAATTTGTTAGGATAGGGGAAAAATAATCAGAAAATAAAAATGCTATTTTTACAAGAGAGAAATTGCCCCACCATTGTACAAATGCTTTACCTGTAAATATTGTAAAAGTTAACGGAATTAAAATAATACCGCCTGTAAATATTGAAATCCAGACGGCTATTATTAATTTTTTAAATTGTTTATATAAGTTAATACTTAAAAATATTAGGTTAAAAAATACAAAAACGAATCCAATTGTATGAGTAAAGAGTATTAAAAAATTAAATAAGGCAAATAAAGAAAAATTTAATTTATTAGGTTTTTTTATGCACTTTATTGTATATAAAAGACTTAATACTGAAAATAAAAACAGAATTTGATAAAGTCTAACTTCTTGAGAATAATAAATTAAAAATGAACTTATTGCAGTAAAGCCAGCACAATATAGGCCAGTTTTTTCATCTTTTTCTTTACCCGTAAAATACATCGCAATTATGGAAAGTATGCCTGCAAATACAGAGGTAAGTCTTAATAACAAGTCACTTTGTCCGAAAATTGTCATGAAAAATTTTAAATAAAGGTAATAAAAAGGCATGTGACATTGGGATTTTACAGCTTGGATAAAATTATTCCCAAAAGGTGTTGCTGCAATCATCCAACTGACATATTCATCATTCCACAAACCGTCAGGCTTATTAATAAATATAAGTCTTAAAACTAACCCTAGAATAACTATTATGCTTATTGAGACAAATTTTTTCACGATTGTCAAAATCCCTCTTTAATTATATAATAAAAAGAAAAATTTCAAAGAGGTCATTGTTTTATGAAACTTGTAATCCAAATTCCCTGTTATAATGAAGAAAATTCTTTGCCTGTTACGTTAAAAGCTTTACCAAAGAAAATCGAAGGTATAGATGAAATTGAAGTTTTAATTATTGATGACGGATCAACTGATAGAACTGTTGATGTAGCAAAGGAATTGGGAGTTCAGCATATTGTCAGCATGCCGCATAACTGTGGTTTGGCAAAAGCTTTTATTGCAGGCATAAATAATGCTTTGTCAGCAGGAGCGGATATTATAGTTAATACTGATGCAGATAATCAATATTGTGCTGATGATATTGAAAAGCTTGTTAAACCTATTCTGGCTAAAGATGCTGATATTGTAATCGGTTCACGTCCAGTTTCTAAGATTGAGCATTTTTCTCTATTGAAGAAATTTTTACAAAAATCAGGTTCATTTGTAATGAGACTTATAAGTTCTACAAATGTCCAAGATGCCCCAAGCGGTTTTAGAGCTTTCTCTCGGAATGCTGCAATGCAGCTTAATGTATTTGATAATTACACATATACTTTGGATACAATTATTCAGGCAAAAGCTAAAGGCTTAAATCTCGTTTGTGTTCCAGTTAATGTTAATCCGGAGTTAAGAGAATCAAGACTTGTTAAAAATATTTTTGATTATGTGAGAAAATCTATGTTTACGATGATAAGAATGTTTATTATTTATCGTCCGTTTAGATTTTTTTCTATCCTTGCAGGGGTATTTTTTACTTTTGGAGTGTTAATTGGATTAAGATTTTTGTGGTTTTATATTTTTGAAAGCGGAGCAGGTCATATACAATCTTTGATATTATCTGCAATATTGATTATAGTTGGTGTACAAATAGCAGTAATAGCAGTTTTATCTGAACTGTTGTCTGTTAATCGTAAATTATTGGAAGATATCCAAACTCGGCTAAAACGTCAAGACTTGAAAAAAAATTAGGAAGTTATAATATATAAAAAGATTAATTAAAAATAGGAAATTTATAATATATGGCAAAATTTGAATTTGTTTCTAAGCTGAGAGATTTTATTACTTCAGCACAATCTGTAAAAGTTATTTCTTTTATAGGTTTCACTGTTTTGATGACTGCAGTTATAGCATCTCAAAATTTCTTTTTCCAAAATATTATCGAAAATGGTATAAGTAAACGTGATATCATTGCTCAAAAAACTTTAACTGTAGAAGATGTTAAACGTACTGAACAGCATAGAAAAGAAGTTGCCCAAAAAGTTGAACCGGTTATGGCGCCTGCAGAAGACGAATTTATCAAAACAAATTTACAAACTTTGCAGACTTCAATTATGCAAATAAGAAAGAAAGATGTTCCTGATTCTGTTAAGATTGAAGAAATCGGTATATTATTTGATTTATCTGATAATTCAAAAAGAAATTTTATAATTAATTTTTTGTTAAAAGCTGATGATAACAGTCTTCATGAAGTTTTTGATAAAGCTAACCTGACTCTTTCTAATATTTTACGTCAAGGTATTACTGAAAAAGATTATGAAAAAGACAATATCGACAGTATTATATTAAATAATCTGGTATCAAATGTTTCCAAACGTCAAGTATCTGTTATAAAGGCTGTCTTAGAGCAGGTCATTGTGCCAAATCTTGTGGTTGATGAATTTGCAACTGAAATAGCAAGAAAAAATGCTCAAAATTCTGTAAGACCTTATGAAGTTGTTTTTCAAAAGGGTGATAAAATTTTGTTTGAAGGTGAACCTGTTACCAGATTGAAAAGAGATGCTTTACGTCAGGCTGGTTATAATGTATATGAACTTAATTGGCCAGGGCTTGCCGCAATTTATGTAATAGTATTTATAGGAACTTTCTTATTCCTTTATTATATGAAATTTTTTGAAAAGGATTATTTAGAACCGAGATATATGGCTGTTTCAGCTTTTTTATCAATTTTAGTAGCTTTTATAGGTGTGGTTTTGCCGATAGGTTTTTCACCTTATGTGATTCCTATACCTGCTTTTTTAATATTAATGGTTATTTTTACAAAACCAAGAATTGCTTTTGTAGCATCGGTTATTTTATTGTCTGTAATGACAATAGGGTATCAGTATAATATTCAATTCCTTGTAGCATTCTTGCTTTTAAGCATTTTGTCTTCTGTTTCTATGTCGCAGATAAGATATGCTGAAAGAGTTAATGTAATTAAGAATGGACTTAATATCGGGATTGCCGGTTTAATAATTGTTTTCAGTATTTATGTTTTGGAAAAATGTCTTATTGAGGTTGAAAACGTTTTAATTTTTAAAAACTGCTTATTTATTCTGTTAAATGGAATATTTAGTGCAATAATTGCATCAGGACTTTTACCTTTGCTGGAAAGTATGTTTAAAATTATTACTCCTTACGGGTTGGCTGAACTGGGGGATCACAATCAAAAATTGTTAAAAAGACTTCAAATGGATGCTCCTGGGACTTATCATCATAGTTTGATGGTATCAAATTTATGTGAGGCTGCTGCTGAAGCAATCGGGGCTGATCCTATATTGGCAAGAGTCGGTGCATTATATCACGATATAGGGAAATTAAAACGCCCATTGTTTTTTGTTGAAAACCAATCTTATTTTTTAATTGAAAATCCTCATAATAAATTTACACCGAGAATTAGTAAGATGATAATTACTGCACACCCTAAAGATGGATTAGAGATTGCGAAGTCAAAAGAGTATCATCTGCCTCAAGTTATTCAAAATTTTATAATTCAACACCATGGGGAAGGGCTTGCAAGTTATTTTTATAATCAAGCTGTTAAAGAAGAAGGTGCTGAAAATGTAAAAGAAGAACAATTCAGGTATGCCGGACCGAAACCAAATACTAAAGAAACAGCGATTTTGATGATTGCAGATGCTGTAGAATCAGCTGTTAGATCCTTGAAAAATCCTACCCCTGAAGAAATTGAAGCTATGATAAATAAAATCATAGTAGAAAGATTAAATGACGGACAACTTTCAGACAGTCCGCTTACTTTGAAAGACATTAAAACTATTGCATCAACATTTTCACGTATTTTGCGTGGTATGCAGCATAACAGGATTAAATATCAGGAAAATCTGGCAGAAGAATTACAAAAACAAAAGATAAATATGCCGGCGAAGCTTCTTGATGAAGATTTAGAAAATAAGATAAAACAGTTGGAAGGAGAAAAGGAGCCTCAAGATTCCAAAAATCCAAAAGAGGAAAAGAATGACTAAATTTAATATCTTTAGTGAGAATATTTTTCAGGATTGGAATATTGATGAAAAAGCCTTTATAAATGTTGCAAAAAAAATTCTGAAATTTTATCTTTCAATTGATGAAGTTTATGAAAACTCTTGTCTTCAAGGGTTTGATTACAATGTTATTTCATTTGATTTTCTTTATTGTGACAGTATAAAAACTCATGAAATTAATAGAGAATACCGTAATAAGGATTATCCGGCAGATATTATTACTTTTGCAATATTTGCGGATAGTGAAGAAAAATTCATATTTGATGGTGAGATTAACCTAGGAGAGGTAATTATTGCACTTGATAAAGTTATTGAAGAAGCTGAAAAAAAAGGGGTTACAAAAGAATTTGAGTTGTCTTTTTTAATTAGTCACGGTATATTGCATTTATTAGGATTTGACCATCAAACTGAAGAAGATTATAATTTTGTTATAGATTTACAAAATAAAGCGTTGGAAAGTATAGGGGTATGACAAAGTTTAAACAGCAAGGTTTTTCAAACACCTTTAAAAATGCTCGAAAAGGTATGCGTCTTGTATTAAAATCGGAAGTAAATATAAGAGTTCATTTTTGTATTGCTTTTGTTGTTCTTATGTTAGCGTTTGCGTTAGATTTTAGTGTAGAGCGAATTTGTATATTGCTTTTGACAATAGGATTTGTAATTGTATCTGAAATGGTAAATTCTGCAGTGGAATTTTCTCTTGACGCTGTTTTTCATAATCGTTATTCAAAATTGGTCGGAATGGCAAAAGATATATCGGCAGGTGCAGTTATGTTCGCATCTGTAATTGCAATTATTATAGGTGCTATTCTGTTTGGGGATGCTATTGTTAAATTTGTTTCCTGATAATTTGTGCAATTAAAAAGTATTTTTAATATTGAAAATAGATAAATTCTGTGGTATAATAAAATTGTTTTAAATTAAGGATAGGAGCGTTCTTTTTATGAAAAAAACCGCATTTACTTTGGCTGAAGTATTGGTAACTTTAGGTATTATTGGGGTTGTTTCAGCTTTAACAATTCCGACGCTGATGCAAAATCATCAAAGAAAAGTTTATGTAACTCAACTACACAAGGTCTATACCGAATTGAGTCAAGCTGTACAAATGTATATGAATGATAATAATCTGGTATCATTAAATGAATCTCAAATTAAAGGGAATAAAGATGCCTTAAATACGTTTGTTAAAACTTACTTTAAAGTAGTTAAGGATTGCGGCGGGAAATATTATACAGGAGATGATAGTACTTGTTTCGCTGAATATTATTCATCTTTAGATGGTACTAAAAAGACTCATATGATATCGAATGAATGTTTTGTAACGGTTACTCTTGCAAGCGGTGCTTCAGCTTGTTTTGATACCGGTCCTTATACCGAAACTCCAACAGATATTGACGTGAACGGTGATGGAAAAGTTGATGAAAATGATAAAATCCAAAATACCGGTACAAGCCCAGGTATGGCAATGACGGTAGAAGTCGACGTTAACGGCGTTCAAGGGCCTAATATTATGGGTAGAGATATGTTTTATATTGATGTTTCTCCTCAGGGACTTGTATATGATAGCCAATGGACTGATACATCAACAATAGATACTTCTGATGCTTGGCCTATAGGAATTGGAAAAATTATTGAAGACGGTTGGCAAATGACTTATTAATTTATTGAATAATTTTATAAACAGCAAAGCCCTGAAAAATTCAGGGCTTTTTATATTTTATGGTTTAATTAGGCAAAATTATTAATTGTTGCTTAAAACTAATCTTAAAGTGGCAAGATTTTTAATAGAAAGCATTGCATGTTTATTGTGTTGATTTTTAGAAATGTCAAAAATTCTTATAATACGTTGAATTTCTTCCAAGTCTTTTCTTGATTCAATCTTATAAACATTATTAATTGGGTCTGAAACTACAGACATTAAAGTATTTAATTCCTGTTCTTTCATAAAATCTTATCCTCTTTCCTGTATATTTATATAAAGGATTTTTTTATTTAGGAATTGCTTTTTTGGGGTAACGATACTTTACATTTGTTAACAATTATGAGATACGCATTCCTTTGCCCGCTTCCATAATATATCATATTCCCTGAAATTATATTCTTCTAACGGTTTTTCTGCTAACTCTTCCATTTTCCTAAACCTAGCCATAAACTTTTTATTTGCATTCAAAAGAGCTTGTTCTGCATCGATTTTGTTCCAGCGAGCAAGGTTTACTATCGCAAATAGAATATCTCCCATTTCTTCTTCAATATGTTTGGAGTTACCTTCTTTAACCGCTTCTTTAAATTCGTCAAATTCTGAATATATGCAGTCATATAAAGATTTTTCATCAGGCCATTCAAAACCTTGTTTTACAGCTCTTTTGCTGATTTTTTGTGCACTCATTAGGGCGGATTGAGATTTTGAAATTCCGTCCATTGCGGATTTTCTGTGTGGTTTTTCTTCTTTTTTTAATTTATCCCAATTATCTATTATATCTTGGGTTGAATGTACTTTAATATTCCCAAACACATGCGGATGGCGGTGAATAAGTTTTTCATTTAATCCTTTTGCGACATCATCCAGATTAAATTCCCCTTCATCATCTGCAATTTGCGAGTGTAAAAGAACTTGTAAGAGTACATCCCCAAGTTCCTCTTTTAAATGTTTCATATCGCCTGAATTCATTGCATCAACTGCTTCATAAGCTTCCTCCAACATGTTTGGTCTTAAAGAAAAGTGAGTTTGTGCTCTATCCCATTCACAACCGTTTGGAGAACGAAGTGTACGTACTGTTTCTATTAATTTATCTAAATTTTCATATCCCATTTTTAACCCTCTTGTTAAATTTTACAACTAAAGTATAAGAAATTCAATCAAGAATACATCAAAAGGTTGAGCCATTATATTTTTTATAATGATATCCTATTAAAGTCGATAAAAGTTATACGAAAGGATATTACAATGGCAAATTTATCAATTCCATCAATTCGTGAACGCTTATTCAATACAAGCAAGCACGAAACAACTACCCAAAGAAATTCAAATTCAACAAATCCTTTTGCAGCATCATCATTTAAAGGAAATGTTTTGACTGCAGATGTTTTTGAATCTTCAAGCAAAAAGAATGACAACAACATTAACTTCACAGGGAAACTAAAAGCAAGTGCTTTAGTTGGCTCTATTTCAGGTATTGGAGAAAAATTCCAAAATATGATTAATTCTGTTGTAGCTTTTGGTAACAGAATTAAGGATAATGTTGTAAACGGCTGGAATAAACTAAACAATATTGAAATTTCTTTTGCTCCTGCTAAAGATAAAGCAGTTTCTATGTTTAACTCAGTAAAAGATACATTAAATACTTCTGTTACGGATTTGATTTCTTCCGGAATATCAGCAAAAAATGTAGCTAAAATGGAAGATATGACTGCTGCAAGACAATTAATGATTGATAATGTTAGTGCTTGGGAAGCAGCTGTTTAATTTGTGGAGGTAAGTAATGGTAGATAAGAAAATTATAAAAAATGTGACAAATATTATTGAAGGATTAGGTCAAAACGAAAATCCAGAAACTATTTCTATTTTAGAAGATGTAGGAACTAATTCAAAGATTGATGCAATCAGAGAAATGACTTCTCGTGCATTGGTTAAGAAAAATATGCATGATTCTTTAAAAGTGGTTATTACTAACAAAGGAAAAGGCATAAATGATATGTCTACAGTTGTTGCAATGAGCACTATTAATGAATTGTTGTCTTTAGATGATAAATCTGAAGCAATGAAAATTTTAGAAGATACTGTAAATGAGCATTCAGATGAAGAAGTTAGAGATAATGCGCGTTCAGTGAAAGCTTTAATGGCACTTTCATAAAATACAGTATTATTATATTAAATTTGCCAGATTTTATATATTAAAACGTCTGAGTATTCTCAGACGTTTTTTGTGTTATAGTTGTATTATGATTGAGTTATTAATTTTGTATGTTTTGTTAAAACGCGATTATACTATGTATGCTGTTCAAAAGCGTATTTTAGAAATTTTTGCACCTTATACAAATCCCAGCTTTGGTGCATTAAAGCCGGCGTTAAGACGTTTGGAAGAAAAGGAGTGCATTTCTTCCAGAAAAATGATGTCTGATGGCGGCAAGTTATCAGTTTATTATGAAATATCAAAAAATGGTTTAAGTGAATTAAAATCTTTTATGCTTGAAGATTTTAGTGATAACCCTCTTCAATTTTTATCAAATGCTAGAGTTAAATTGTGTTGTGCCGATTGTCTTAATTCTGATGAGAGAAAACGTTTATTTTTTGAAGTAAAATCTCGTGCTATGCAGTTTAAAGCTGTTACGCAAGATATTTTGAATGATGAATATAACAAGATTAATTTTTATCAAAAAATAGTTTTGGATAATACTTTATGTGAATATTCTAATCTTATAACTCTTGTTGAGGGTCTGGAGAAAGATAATGCCCGCAATAGTTAGTTCTGTTATAAAAGATTCAATCGCTGAAGAGCTTGGAATTGTATCAGGTGATGAAATATTGTCAATAGATGATACTAAGATGCTTGATATGATTGATTACAATTTTCTATGTAAATCTGATTTATTGACTGTTGAAATTAAAAAAATCTCAGGGGAAATTGAAGTTGTTGAATTGGAAAAAGATTTTGATGAGGATTTAGGTATTGTTTTTGAAAGTGCTGTTTTTGATAAAGTTAAACCTTGCTTAAATCATTGTATTTTTTGTTTTGTTGATCAACAACCAAAAGGGTTGCGTGATACCCTTTATGTAAAAGATGATGACTATAGGTTATCATATCTTCAAGGGACTTATATTACTCTTACTAATTTGACTGATAATGATAAAGATAGAATTAAACGTATGCATTTGGGGCCTTTTTATGTTTCTGTTCATACTACAAACCCTGATTTGCGTGTAAAAATGCTAAAAAATCCAAATGCAGGTAAAGCTTTAGATAATTTAAAATGGTTTAGGAAAAATAAAATACCTTTTCATGCTCAAATTGTATTATGTCCGGGGTATAACGACGGCGAGGAATTAGAAAGGACATTGTCTGATCTCGCTGATTTAAAAAATACAGTGCTTTCAACTGCAATTGTTCCTGTCGGGGTTACTCAATTCAGGACTGAAGGACTTGTTCAAGTTGATGAAAAATGTGCTAAACAAACCCTTGCTATTGCATCTAAATATAAGAGAGTGTGTTGCTCTGATGAATTTTTCTTGCTTGCTGGGGAAGAAATACCACCGACAAAGTATTATGGAAACTTTTGTCAATTAGAAGACGGTGTTGGTTCTTTAAGGTTGTTGTTAGATAATTTTAAAAAGCTTACATTACCTAAAAGAATAGCAGAACCTTTTAAAATGACTTTTGCAACAGGTTATGCTGCTCTTTTTGCAATAGAAAAAATTGCAGCAAAGTTAGATAAAATTAAAAATTTATCAGTAAGCGTAAATCCTGTAAAATCTGAGTATTGGGGTAAAAATATTACGGTTTCAGGACTTATTACTACCGATGATTTGATTAGGACAGTAAAAGATCTTGATACTGATCTTGTAATTATTCCGTCAGTTATGTTAAAGCAATATTCGCAAGATTTTTTAGACGGTAAAACTTTAGATTATGTAAAACAAAAGACAGGTAAAGAATTTCTTGTCGTAAAAGATATATATTCTATGAATGAAGTTGTTAATTATATTAAAAATCTTGAAAACTGATTAAAAATAGATTATAATTATTGAGTGGAAAACAGAGGAGGAATTTATGAGAAGATTATTTGAAATTAAAACATCGGGGGGGGGGCAAATCTAAGCTCTAAAAGTGTTCACTCCTCTATCTTGAAAGTTAAAACAAATTTTTTAACTAAATTATTAGGTTTTACTTTAGCAGAAGTCCTTATAACTTTGGGAATAATCGGTGTTGTTGCCGCTTTAACTTTGCCTGCATTGATAGCAAATCATAATAAAAGAGTAGTAGAGACCCGTCTTGAGAAATTTTATTCAGCTATAAATCAAGCAATCACTCGAGCCGAAGTAGATTATGGTCCGAGAGAATTTTGGTTTGAGGATAATACAGATCTAACATTAAAAAAAGCTTGGGTAGATAAATATATAGTACCTTATATGAATGTTACAAAAACTGATTTTTTGAATAGTGTGGGAGGTTCTTATTATACACTTTATTTTTCAGATGGAAGTGCTGTTTCAATAGTTTCCTCAAATGGTAGAGACTGGTATTTTTTCCCTGGCGATCCTGAAAGTTGTTTTTCTTATGCGAAATCAGAATATGCTAAATATTATATGGGGCGTTGTGCATTTGCATTTTATTATAATCCTGTCCGTAAAGCTGATGGATCTTATTATCAATATAATTTTGAGCCATATATGTCCGGTTGGGATAAAACAGAAAGTTCATTAAAAAATCATTCAACTTATGGGTGTAATGAAACATCTACTTGGCCTGCTTATTGCACTCGCTGGATACAATATAACGGCTGGAAAATTCCTAATGATTACCCATTTAGAGTTAAATAGGCATAAAAAAGAGCCTTTAATTTAAAAGGGCTCTTTTTTATTTAGTATTGTTTTATTAATAAGTAAATCCGTCAGCTTTAAATCTGTCAATAACTTCTTGCAATTGTTCATCAGAACAAACAAATGATAGTCTGAAAAAGCCTTCACCGTGTGTGCCGAATGCGTTTCCCGGAACAAGTACAACACCTGATTTTTTCAAGACATCCTCACAGAATTTGAATGCTGAATCATATTTTCTTGGTATCGGGAGCCACAGATAAAATGTGGTATGAGGAACTTTATTTTCATCTATCGGCCAGCCAAGCTCTTTAAATCCTTTTACCATTATGGATTGTTTTTTTGCATAGCCTTTATTTCTTTCTTCTATATATTTGTCTCCTTCTTCAGAGTTGAGAATTTCTGCACAAGCTTTTTGCAGAGCTTTGAATATCCCATTGTCGATTGTTGATTTGCCTTTGCCAAATCTCTGTATTACTTCACTGTTACCGCATACCCAGCCTAATCTCCAACCTGTTACGGCATAAGGTTTTGAAAAACTGAAAAATTCAATACCAATATCTTTAGCACCTTCCAATTCAAAAATACTGAATGGTTTTTCTTCTTCTTTAAAGTACATATCGCAATATGCCGCATCAGATACTAGCAAAATATCATATTTTTTACAGAAATCAATAACTGATTGTATATATTTTTTTTCTGCAGAGCGTCCAAGCGGGTTATTAGGATAATTTATAAATAATGCTTTTATATTTTCAGCTTTATATCCTTCTTTCAGGATTTGTTTATAAATTTTTTCAACATCAGGTTGAAAATTATTTTCATAAGTTAAAGGCATTGGGTAAGCTTTTGCCCCTGAGCATTGGATGAACTGTAGATAAGATGCATAGCAAGGGTCAGGTACCATGATTACATCTTTTTCAAGTTCTTCATGTTTAGGTGTAGTAATAAATCTGACAAGATTAGCAATACCTTCTTTTGAACCTACCAGAGAAAAGATTTCTGTTTCAGAATCCAAATCTACGCCAAAACGATTTTTCATTCTTTTAGCAATAGCTTTTCTGAAGTATGGTTCTCCTTTGGGAGTTGAATACATGTGAATCCCGTCTTCTTCCAGTATTTCTTTTAATCTGTTTATTAACGCTTTTGGAGGCGCAGCTGTTGGTGCTCCCATTGATAATGATATAGGCGCTCTGTTTCTTGAGGTCAATTCATCTTTTAATTTCGCAGTCTGTTCTTTTAATTTGAACATTATATAAGTATCAAGTGACATTACTTCTTTGTTAAATAATTTTTCAATATTCATAATATTTACCTCAATTTTCAGATATTATATGCATAGGACCTTCTAAAGATGCTGTTACAAATTGTTTTGTGTATTCGTTATTTTGCATAAGCATATCTTCCGGAGTCCCTTCATACACTATTTTACCTTCATAAAGCATTATTACACGGTTTGCAGTTCTTTTAATTGTGGACATTTGATGGGTTACAACAATAGATGCGGCTTGAGTTTCTTCTTTGAGTCTAACAATATAATCTTCTATTAATGTTGAAGATATTGGATCAAGCCCTGCAGTAGGTTCATCATATAGAATTATTTTGGGTTCTGTTACAATAGCGCGGGCAAAGCTTACTCTTTTTTGCATTCCGCCGGAAAGCTCCGAAGGAAACTTATTTTCTATACCTTTTAAGCCTACAAGTTCAAGCTTTTCTGATACAATATTTCTTATTTCTTTTTCAGAATATTTATTTCTTAAATCTTTTCTTTCATGTAATGCAAAAGAAATGTTATCTGAAACATTTAGAGAGTCGAAAAGGGCGGAATATTGAAATACCATTGCAATATCACCTTCAGATGTTATTATCTCTCCGCTGTCAGAATTTAAAAGTCCGCATATAAGTTTTAGTATGGTACTTTTTCCTGATCCGGAAAAGCCTACTATTGCTAATGTCTCACCGTCTTCAACTTTGAATGAAACATTATCTATTACTCGTTTTTCATCAAATGTTTTTATTAAATTTTTGACTTCTATACTCATCTTTTATATTTTACCACCTTAAAAGAAAAATGCTATTGCAAAAATCATATCCCATATTACAATTGCAACAAATGACCACACAACGGCTTTTGTTGTTGCTTCTCCGACGCCTTTTGCACCGCCTTTTGCATAATATCCGCAAGAACAGCTTGTAAGTGCTATTGTTGCACCAAAAAATATTGCTTTTAAAAGACATACTCCTAAGTCTTTCATATAAATTCCAAGCCAAGCCGAATCAAAAAATGCCATAAAACTTAAGCCTGATGTCAGTTTTGCTGTTATAGCTCCGGTAATAACTCCGAAAGCTGATGCAATAATGACAATTGGAGGCATCATAAAAATCCCTGCTAAAACTCTTGGAACAAAAAGATATTTAATAGGGTTTACTTTTAAAACTTCAATTGCATCTATTTGTTCTGTTACTCTCATTGTTGCAATTTCAGATGCAAGGGATGAGCCTATCATTGAAATTATAGCAAAACCTGACATTATAACGCCGACTTCCCTAACGATAAGTATTGTCATTAAAAGTCCTACAAAATTACTTCCGCCTTGTTTTACCATTTCCAAAGCTACCTGAGATGCTACAATTACAGATGTCATTCCGACTATTGAAAGAGTAATGGGTAAAGATGTTATACCAAATCTGTAACACTGTGTGCAAACTTCTTTTAAATCAATTTGACCTTTAATTATAAATTTTGCGGTATCAACACCGTTGATAGTTATTGCCCCTAATGTGTCAAGAAAATTTTCAAGTTCAGAAAAAATACCTGTAAATATTTTATAGGTTGCTGACTGTTTGTAATATTTTTGTAAACTACCCATTTCTAAATTATACAAAAAATTTTTTTTTTGTGCAATTTGTGTTGAAAAAACTTGTAATATCTGATATAATAAGTTAAGTAATCAAATAAGAAAAAGGAGCTGAAATGAAAAGATTTATTTTATCTAAAACGTCGGGGGGGGGGCGCTTTTAGCTTCCTACAATAGTATTTGCGGTTGCAAAAAAATAAAAACCTGTTATAATGTTGATGTATTACATCACAGATATAAAGGTTTTACAATGAAAAAATTATTAGGTTTTACTTTAGCAGAAGTCCTTATAACTTTGGGAATAATCGGTGTTGTTGCCGCTTTAACTTTGCCTGCATTGATAGCAAATCATAATAAAAGAGTAGTAGAGACCCGTCTTGAGAAATTTTATTCAGCTATAAATCAAGCAATCACTCGAGCCGAAGTTGACTATGGTCCGAGAGAATTTTGGTTTGAGGATAATGTTGATTTAACATTAAAAAAAACTTGGGTAGATAAATATATAGTTCCTTATATGAATGTTACAAAAACTGATTTTTTGAATATTGCGGGTACTTCTTATTATACACTTTATTTTTCAGATGGAAGTGCTGTTTCTATAGTTTCTTCAAATGGAAGGGATTGGTTTTTCTTCCCAAGTGATCCTGAAAAATGTTTTTCTTTAGCTAAGTCAAATCATTACAAATACTTTGCAGGTCGTTGTGCATTTGCTTTTTATTATAATCCTGTTCGTAAAGCTGATGGCTCTTTTTCTCAATACAATTTTGAGCCATATATGTCAAGTTGGGATAAAACAGAGAATTCTTTAAAAAATCATTCTACTTTTGGATGTAATGAAACATCTTCTTGGCCAGCTTATTGCACACGCTGGATACAATATAACGGCTGGAAAATTCCTGATGATTATCCGTTTAGAGTTAAATAAAGTTAAAAAAAGAGCCTTTTTTATAAGGCTCTTTTTTATTAATATCTTTCGAGATATCTGTCTATTTCCCATTGAGAAACGTATGTTCTGAATGAATCCCATTCCTTTTTCTTAGCTGATAAAAATTCGTTGAAAATGTGCTCACCAAGAGCTGCACGTGCTACAAGAGATTTATCAAAATAATCAATAGCTTCAGCAAGGCTGCCGGGTAGGGAATCAATTCTTTGTTTTTTACGTTCCTTGGTTGTTAATTTGTAGATATTGCTTTCAACAGGTGCTGGCGGATCGATTTTATTTCTTACTCCGTCAAGACAAGATTCTAAAATGGCAGCGAATGCAAGATAAGGATTACAAGCCGGATCCGGTGATCTTAATTCTACTCTTGTTGAACTGCCGCGTTTTGCAGGAACTCTTAATAATGCACTTCTGTTAGCAAGTGACCAGGCAAGATATACAGGAGCTTCATATCCCGGGACAAGACGTTTAAAACTGTTTACAGTCGGGTTTAATATTGCAGTAATACTTTTTACATGTTTTAGCATGCCGCCGATTGAATATTTTGCAATATCAGATAATTGATATTCTGATTTTTCGTCAAAAAATGCGTTTTTGCCGTCTTTAAAAAGTGATACATTACAATGCATACCTGAACCGTTAATTCCATATATCGGTTTAGGCATAAATGTTGCATGTAAATTGTGTCTTGCCGCAATTGCTCTTACTGCAACTTTAAATGTTGCAACGTTATCAGCTGCAGTTAATATATCAGCATATCTAAAATCTATTTCATGTTGTCCGTCTGCTACTTCATGGTGGGATGCTTCAATATCAAAGCCCATTTCTTGAAGGGTTAAAACTATATCTGATCTTACATCTTCTCCCAAATCTTCAGGGCCTACATCGTAATACCCTGCAGTGTCATTAGTTGAAGTTGTAACATTACCTTCTTTATCTTTAGAAAATAAGAAAAACTCAGCTTCAGGGCCTACATTCATCGAAAATCCCATTTTTTCAGCTTCTTTCATAACCCTTTTTAAATTACATCTTGGACAGCCTTCAAAAGGTGTTCCGTCTGCGTTGTATATATCGCAAATTAATCTTGCGGAATTAACTCCGTCCGAACCCCTCCAAGGAAGTAATTGGAATGAATTTTTGTCAGGGTGGAAAAACATATCTGAAGTTTCAATGCTTCTAAATCCTTTGATAGATGAGCCGTCCAACATAAGCTCATTATTTAAAGCTTTTTCGATATGTTGTGAAGGAATGGTCATATTTTTAACTTGTCCGTTAATGTCTACAAATTGTAATTTGATAAATTTGATATTGTAATCTTTGATAAAGCCTTTAATATCATCTTCACTAAATTGCCTGTTGTCTAACCTTGTGTGCATAAATTCTTTCATAAAGACCTCTTTCCTTCTGTTATATCTAATTTTAAAATACTTTCTTATTAGAATACTTTTTTTTTAAAAGGTCAATAGTTTTTATATAAAGATTAAGTAAAGACGCGAGTAATTAGTTTTTTAAAATTGTGAATGTTTTTCTAAAAATAGTGTTAATTTTATTAAAAATAGGGAATATATTAATTAAACAGGGAGGTACGGGAAAGATATAATATAAAAATTGGGATTATTGAGATACTTTTTATAAGTATAAATCTTTAAAACCCTTTGTAATATTGCTTTACAGAACTTTGTAAATAAATGTAAAGAAATAAATAAGATATAGCAATTATATACTCTAAAAATACTTTATTAATATGTAAGCAATAAATACCAAATATAAAGAATTAAATAAACACGAGATAATATACACACACTAACTATTTACACTACCTACTACACACTAACCTTCTACACACACGAGGAATTACTAAAAAGAATTCCGAACTCTATCGAAAGATAGGGTTTTTTTTTGATTAAAATTTAAATTTTGCAAAAAGATATTCGTAATATCCTATAAAACCGGCAAGTGTAGCTTCATTTTCATGTGAAGTATTAAATACTGTTTTTAGAGATGTAATATTATTTTGTGAGTTTAAAACATCATAAAAATGTTTTTTGTTTATTTGGGCTTGTTTTGATGATGCAGGAATTATGCCCATTTTGCTAATAACTTTTTGTCTGAATTTATTTATTGAATTTAATTGTATGTTATATTCGTTTTTCTCTAATTGTTCTAAAAAGTCTTTTGACTTGCCTTCATTTATTGCAGTTTTATAATTTTTGATAATTTGGTAATTGTTTTTAAGTTCTGATTTTAACTCATCAACTTTTTCTTCTGAAACATTTTCCCAGATTCCTTTAAATTTATTTATAATTAATTTGGGTTTACTTTCGGTATAATGGTTTACAGCTGTTTGTCCAAGCCCTTCGGTGCGGAATATATCAAAAGACTGCCTTTGATGCTCGATTTCGTGTCTTAAAATCATGAAAAGTTTACTGCGACTAACTTTATTAATATACTTCTTGTTCAATTCTTTAATATTAGTATCGAAACCATATAAAGCAACTGCTTTACCTTTATCATTTGTGATTATTTTCTTGGAGTATGTAAAATTTTATTGAATATTTTCATAATATTGTTAACATACAAGATATTAATTTTTGATAACAAGTAATTTATTTTGTTACAAATATTTATAGATTGGAAATAATTTATCAATGTATTTTTGGTAGTTTTCGGGAGTAAAAAATCCTACTGAAAATTCTGCTGTATTTAATCCTAATTGTTGAGCTCCAGCAACTTCTATAGGAGGACCTGCAGGGGTTGAACGAGATGGATTTTTGGGGTTTGAAATTATCCCGCTGCTCCTTAAAAGTGTTACGAGTAAGGATTTCTCTTTTACTTCGTACTCTGTCAGACCTTTTGTAATTATCCCAAAGCCCTGTGCCCCGACATATCTTTGCATTGGTGCAAAATTTGTTTTAACTTCAATACCTCGAACTTTTGGCAGGTGTTTTCTCATATCATAATTAGGGTCAAATTCTCTGCGGATTACGGTGTTCATATCCTCAGAGAAAGTTTCGGTTACTGGAGATTTTAGATTAAATTTTACTTGCCATAGTTTGTTTTTTAATTTGTTATCCCATTCTATTTTAAAATTAATTAAATCTTCACAAAGTTCTACTTGAACATCAAAAAAGCTTGTTTTGAGTATATTATTTTTGAATGAGTAAATTTCAGCTTTTTCTCCTATATCATCAGCAACGGCTCCAAAGTTATAGGTATCACCTTCGTCTTTAAAACGGACAAATTCCATTGAAATTCCTCCGCTACAAGTGGTATTTTTATCTTTTTGCAGCGGGGCTATATTAATTTTGCCGTTTTTAACTTCAATTTTTATTTGAGGTTTAAAAGCAGGTGAATATTTTAGAGTATAAATATCTGTAAAATCTTCTGTTATAGGGATTTTTTGAGTGTCATAAAGAATTGAATTTTCTACTCCGAAATGTTTTGAGATAACTTTGTATTCAGGCAGCAAATCTTTGCTTTGCATTATAGGTGTTTTAAAATTGTATTTCAGTCTCAATTCTTCTATAATTGTGTTTGCAATTTGGATGATTTTTTCATATCTTGTAATATTTTCTTTATGAACTAAATCGGTAGAACATCCGCAAATTCCGTCATGGGCTTGATTTTTGAGTAATAGTTTGTATGCGTATTCAATTATTGAGTTATATTCTTCCCCGTATTCTTTTTGTAATTTGTCTGCTTGTTCAAGTAAATATGTGCATTTTACATTGTATTGTTTAAGTTTCAATCTTGCAGAATAAGAACCTTGCAGGATAAATGTTTTGCTGTTATCTCTGAGTTCATCGTTCCATTCAAATTGCTTAAAATTGGCTTTTACAAGTTCAAAGTATTCAAATGGATTAGATAGTTTAATTTCATAATCTTCAAGTAAAGAATTTACTTTTTCGATTTGGTCTGTAATATCAGGTTCTACTCCTAAATGGTCTGCACCAATAGGAAGAAGTAAATAATTCCCGGATTTTTCTGCGATTTTATCTAAATTACCTTTCAGCCATTCAGCTTTTTTCTCAATAGTCATAGAGGCAGAAAAAATGTCCATAAAGTAGCCGCGAATAAGGTTTACTGTATTTATACCGTTAAAAGTGAATTCTGAAGGAATATCACCGCATCCGCGCCATACAACACACTTGTCAATGCCAAATTCTTTAAATATTTTTGGAATATTTTGACTGTGTCCGAATGTGTCTGCAAGATAGCCTATAAAATCTGTACATCCAAATTCTTTTGATATTTTAAGACCAATTTCTAAATTCTTTTTAAAAACTGTTTTATCGGTAAGAAATTCATCAACAAGTGTATAACAAGGTCCGATATATAATTTTTTTTCTGCAATAAACTTTCTTATAAGGTTTTCTTTTTCAGGTCTGATTTCTAAGTAGTCTAATAGAGCACTTACTTGTCCATCAAAATAAAATGACGGAATTTTGTTATTCTCAAGTATATTTAAGACATTATCAAATACTTTTAAAAGTCTTAATCTGAAAACTTCAAATTCTCTGTACCATTCTCTATCCCAATGTGTGTGTAAATATGCAATAACAGTTTTTTTCATATTTATTTTTTAACATATTTATTTATATAGTGCAAAAATTTAACAAACATGTTATAATAAATATTGTAGTATTTTATAAGAAAAGGAGCTTTGAATTATGGAAAGATTATTAGTATCAGAAATGTCGGGGGGGGGGCAAATCTAAGCTCCAAAATTACTTCCACTGATAAAGCTGAAGTTAAAAGAAATTTTTATGCAAAATATTTTGGTTTTACATTAGCTGAAGTACTGATAACATTAGGAATAATCGGTGTTGTTGCGGCTTTGACCTTGCCTGCATTAATAGCAAATCATAATAAAAAGGTAGTCGAGACGCGTCTTGAAAAATTTTATTCAGCTATAAATCAGGCAATTACTCGTGCGGAAGTAGATTATGGCCCGCGAGAATTTTGGTTTGAGGATAATGTTGATTTAACATTAAAAAAAACTTGGGTAGATAAATATATAGTTCCTTATATGAATGTTACAAAAACTGATTTTTTGAATATTGCTGGTACTTCTTGTTATACACTTTATTTTTCAGATGGAAGTGCTGTTTCAATAGTTTCCACAAATGGTAGAGACTGGTATTTTTTCCCTGGCGATCCTGAAAGTTGTTTTTCTTATGCGAAATCAGAATATGCTAAATATTATATGGGGCGTTGTGCATTTGCATTTTATTATAATCCTGTCCGTAAAGCTGATGGATCTTATTATCAATATAATTTTGAGCCATATATGTCCGGTTGGGATAAAACAGAAAGTTCATTAAAAAATCATTCAACTTATGGGTGTAATGAAACATCTACTTGGCCTGCTTATTGCACTCGCTGGATACAATATAACGGATGGAAAATTCCTGATGAATATCCATTTAGAGTTAATGCAAGATAAATTATCTAACATTTTAGCTAAAAGGAGAATAGTTTATTTTTATAAATTCATTTAATCTCATTTTACAAGAGGTGAGGTTAAATGAAGAAAATAATTTTACTTGCAGCAGTAATGCTTTTGGTTATAAATTCCGCTCAGGCAGGGATTTTTTCAAGGATATTCGGGTTTAATAATTACAATAACGGGTATTATTATCCTCCGACTTATACTTATTCAAACAGTAATTATTACCGTCCACCAAGATATAATAACTATTATTATAATAATAACAACAGCTATTATAATAGAACTCCTTATCGTTATAATAGATATTATAACAGATATCCCAGCAATTATTACAGAAAACCTGTCATATTGAGAACAAATGTAAAAAGAAGCTTTTCTGAGAGTAATGAAAAGCTTGTTGCAAATCAATTCTCCGGAATCGATAAACTTGAACAAAAGATACTTCTTCAAACCTATGAATATGATTCTGCTAAAAATCGTATAGAAAGATTGGAACAGCGTATATTTGGTGCTGCACAGCAAGGAAATCTTACAGATAGATTTAAAACTCTTAAAGATGTATCAAAAAATTATAAAGCCTATAATTCAGACAATATGTTTGGACAGCAGAATTATTCCGCACAAAATTCTTACAGACCGCCAATTTTTACAGGTTCATCAGGTGCAGGCTGGCAAAATACTTTATGGGGCAATTTTAAAAATCAATTTGTCGGCATGCCTACTGGTTATACTCCGGCAATGGATCCTGCTTATATGGATTACTTCGAAGCTGAAAGAGCTATGCTTGGCGGAAATGGTGATTCTGCAGATATAAGAACTAATAGAGGATATTACAGAACAAATAATAATCGTGGAATTACAACCGGTGTAACTATATTAGATTGACTTTTTCTTTAATATCATTAATATCATTCATATAGATGATTATAACACTCTTAAAATAAGTCATAATTATTTCAAAAGAGTGTTATAAGATGCCTTTCAGATACAGGTTACAAAAAATTCTCGATTTCAGAATTCGTAAAAAAGAAGAACAATTAACAATAGTTCAAAAAGCCCAGCAGGCAGTTTATGTAGCTGAGGAAAATATAAGAAAAAACGATGAAGAAATCAGGATGACAAAGCAGAACATGCGTCAGGCAGATCCTATGATGTATGAAACCTATGACAACTATCTAATTTTTCTTTGGGACAAAGCTGAAAAATTAGAGTTAATACGCCAGGAAGCTCAAAAAAAACTTGATGAAGAAAAGGCAATACTTGTGAAACTCGAACAAGGTGTTAAAGTTCTTGAAAAACACAAAGAAAAGAATAGAGAAGCTTATATTGCGGAAGAAAAAGCCGCAGAGCTGAAGCAATATTCCGAACTTGGTGTAACCCGATATTTTCGGCAAAGTAAAGAAAGAGCTGAAGAAGAAGAACAAGCTATATTAAAACAGTTAGAAGAAATAGACGGAGGTAGCAATTAAAATGAATGTAAGTACAGCATCATCAGCAGCAACTGCAAGTACTTCAGATGTAAGTTCAACTCAGTCAAAAACAAAAACTGATAGTACAAATAAAACTTCGGATAAATCATTTGAAGATGAAATGAAAACTGCCTCTGAATCTGAAAAAGATAACAAAGTTGAGGCTTCCGATGATGACAAAAAAACATCAAATGATAATAAATCTGAACAAGATTCTACAAAGGAAGCAAATAAGTTATCTCAAGAATTACAAAAAAATCCTGATGATATTGTTCCTGATGACGTTTATAAGGGCGGCATAAATTTTACTGATTATAAGTACAGTAATGAAGGACAATCAATTTTATCTCAAAATATTCAAAACCTTATAAATACTAAAGATTTAATGACAACTGTTAACAGTGCATCTACTTTTGATTATGATGTTATAAACATGTCAGATAGTGATGCTAACTTTTTTGCAAACCTTGTTCAAAATACTGATATGTCAATGAAAACTATTGCTGCTCAAATAGATAATGCAATGAATTCAGAGACAAAAAATGTTCAGCAAAATGTTCAAGTATCATCTGTCTTAATGGAAAAACTTTCGGAATCTATGAAAACAAATCAACCTTTCAGGATAGATTTTGACAAAGATGTTTCTGTAATTATAAAGGTAAATAAAGACGGTTCTCTCGCAGCAAATTTTATTCCGGGTGATAAGGCTGTTGAGCAATATTTAAGAAATAACATAGCTTCTTTAAGACAAAGATTTGATGAGCAAAATTTACCATATTCACAATTAAGTTACAGTAATTCACGTCAGCAACAGCAACAAAGACGCCAAAATAAACAAGGAGAAAAGTAATGAACGATTCATTTATTACCGCACTCAATACTCAAAAATCAACCACTAACTGGATGGATGTCATAGCAAGTAATATGACAAATGTCTATACTCCAGGTTTTAGAGAACAGCAAGTTACTTTTAAAACATTCTTGGGTGGTGCAATTTCAGATGATTATGATAAAAAAATAGATCAGGGTAAGTCTACTCCTGGTACGTCTAAAGAGAATCTTTTCTTAGAGGGTAAAGGCTTTTTCCTTGTAAAAAATGCTGAAGGAAAAAATATTTATACAAGGTTAGGCGAATTTACTTTTGATAAAGAAGGTGTCTACAGAGATAAATCAGGTAATACCGTACAGGGTTATATATTGAATGATAAAGGCGAAATTATGCAAGGTACAAAATCAGTATCTTCTGATCTTTATCAAGAAACTGTTTTAAAAGGCGGAGCTTTAGATATTCCAACAACCAATATAAAATTATGGATAGACCCGAATAACGGAAAATATTTAGGCAAATATGATGATTATGAAATAGGTAATGACGGAACTATATATGGGAAAGCAGATAATGGCAAACGTTCTGTCCCGTTATACAGAGTTACAACAAGAAACTTTCATAATGCTGCTGCTTTGTATGAATTCGATGACGGAAAATTCTTGGAAACTGAAGAATCCGGAAAACCTGTAATAGGTGTCGGTGAAATTCGTTCAGGGCTTTTAGAAATGTCAAATGCTGATTTTAGTGCTAATATTTCATATTATCAGATGGCAAAACTTCAAATGGAAGTGTCTAACAAGTTGATATCTTCAAATAAAGAATTGTTAGAAGAAGCTTTAAGACTTGTTGGTAATTAAGATTTATAAATGATTTAAACTCCATTATACAAAAGAGAATTTAAAATCTCTTTTGTATTTTTTTTATATACTTGAAACTTGTATTAAAATCGTTTATAATATAAAAAAAAAGGAGTGAAAGTATGAATAAAATATTAAAGGGCAATTCTGTCCGTTGTAAGGGTATGCAAAATACTCCTAT
>CALURI010000001.1 GCA_944323135.1 Candidatus Gastranaerophilales bacterium | reverse complement strand
AAACCGTCAGCAGCTTCTTCTGCATACATAAAGAATGGCATATTAACATCCATATCTGAAAGTTTTGAGAAGAATTCACTCTTAGTCATAAATACACCGATAACAGGTTTTTCAGGATGTTCTGCTTTGATTTCCATTAAAGCTTTTGCTACATCGATATCTTTCAAACCTAAGAACGGAAGATAAATTGTGATAATCATATCAACATTTTCATCAGCAATAACTGTTTCTAAGGTTTGTTTGTAGTGTTCGATAGGAGCTGAAGCAATCATATCGATTGGGTTTTTAACTGATGCTGCTGATGGTAAGAAGCTTCTTAATTTATCTTTTGTAGCATCAGATATTTTAGCCATTTGCATACCGTATTCACATACAGCATCTGTAGCCATAATACCAGGGCCGCCTGAGTTTGTGATAATTGCTACTCTGTCACCTTTTGGAATTGGACAGTTTGCAAATACTTTAGCTGTTGCAAATAAGTTTTTCAATGAAAATTCTCTGATTACACCTGATTGATGTAATAATGCAGCTGCAGCTTTATCAGCACCTGCTAATGAACCTGTGTGAGATGATGCAGCTGATGCACCTGCTGCTGAACGTCCTGATTTAAGAGCTAAGATTGGTTTTTTCTTAGTTACTCTTGAAGCTAATTTTCTGAAGTTAGCAGGGTTTTGGATTGATTCCATGTATAATAAGATTTGTTCTACATCGTCATCATTTTCCCAGTATTCAATAGCTGTTTCTGCGTTAACATCTGCTTGGTTTCCGATTGAAATGAATTGTGCAAAACCTAGGTTTAAGTCTTTCAAGATATTTAAAATACCGCCGCCTAAAGCTCCTGATTGTGATACAAAACCGATGTTTCCTCTTTCAGGAAGTGATTCTGCGAAACATCCGTCCATTTTGATTTCAGGGTTAGTGTTTACAACACCTAAACAGTTTGGACCTACACATCTCATACCGTATTCTTTAATTTTTTCAACTAATTGTTTTTCTAATTCTGCACCTTCAGCACCTGTTTCTTTGAAGCCTGCAGTAATTATACATAAACCTTTAATACCTTTTTCGTGGCATTGGTCAATTGTTGATAAAACAAATTTTGCATTAACAACGATAAGTGCAAGGTCTACTTCTCCTGGAACTTCTAAGATAGAAGTATATGCTTGAAGACCTTCAATAATACCGCCTTTTGGGTTTACAGGATAAATTTTTCCGTTAAATTTGTATTCCTGTAATCTTTTCATAATATCAGAACCGATAGTATGTTCTTTTGTTGAAGCACCGATAACTGCAATTGATTTCGGTTTCATAATTTTGTCTAAAAGATTCATCTTTTTTACGTCCTTTCTTCGTAAGTTTTAAGTTTTCATGTTTATTTCAATTTAGTTATTATTTTATTTCTAATACTTTTAAAAGTTTATATCCGATTTTTATTAAGCTGTTTTTAAGCTTTTGGCTTAATGGTTTATAGTGTATTGTATGCTTTTTTCAAATTTTTTGCAGGCTCATAACTTAAATTGTAAGGAAGTGCGTCAATTCTGTCTTGGAAGTTTTGAGGGTTTAATTGTGAGTTTGTGATGTTTTGTATTTGCATAAACTTTTTCCTTTTGACATTAATACCCGTTTACAATCCATTCTCTGACGCGGAATTTAGCGCCTAAATCGGTTGCAATTTCTTCGCATTTCTTAAGGTCAAGATGTCTGCCTTTATAACCTTCTACAATGCTTGCTACAACTGAAATATCTTCATTTGAGCAGGATTTAATGAATTTTTTTACTTCATCGTATGCATTTTCAAATTTTGGTTGAGATAATTCATCATATTCTTCTTTTGTCGCACCGTTTAAGCTTACGGAAAATTCATCAATAAGTCCTTTTAATTCAGGTACAACATTTCTTTTATATACAAAATTTGCATGACCGTTTGTATTTACTCTTATTTTAGTTTCTGGATATTTCTCTTTGATATATTTAGCTACTTCTTTTAATTCTTCCAATTTTAACATTGGCTCACCATAACCGCAAAAAATAACTTCTTTAGCAGGTTCAAATGTTTCAAATTGATTAATTACATCTTGAGCAGTTGAATTTTCATCATCAAGCCAAAGTTCTTGACCTTTAACATCGCTTTTGTCTTTTCTAAGGCAAAAGATGCAATCATTTGTACATCTGTTAGTAAGGTTTATATAAATTTTCCCGTCGAGTAAATATACTAAAGTGTTTGCCATGACTAGCCTTTCGATAATTTAATTATCGCACGGGCAAAATTTTTTTACAAGTAATTTTGTATTGAAAAATTATTAAAATTATATTATAATTTTATATATAATGTTTAAAATTAATTGAGGAGCAATAATGATGGAAGTAATTAGAGCAAAGCAAGTAAGAATTTTATCAAAAGTTCATACATGCTTAAATAAAACGATTTCGAAAGTTGTGTCGGGGGGGGGGCATTTTTAGCTCCTTATAATTGTTTTCGGATTTGCAAAGCTAAAATAAACTGCTATAATATTGATGTACAACATCATAATTATAGAGGTTTTGTAATGAAAAAAATCTCAGCTTTTACATTGGCGGAAGTGTTAATTACACTTGGCATAATTGGTGTTGTCGCAGCAATGACAATGCCTTCATTAATCCAGAATTACAAGAATAAAGAGCTTATAACACGTACTAAAAAAGTTTATTCAAATATACAAAATGCTATTTTGCTTGCAAGAAATAAAAATGATATAACTGATTTGGATAACACTTTTTTGTTTGATCCTAATAAAACAAGTGCTCAAGTAGCTCAGGATTTTGCACAATATTTTAATGGCGCGAAATTTTGTCCGGATAATAATTCTCAAAATTGTAAGGATTTTTATTATAATGTCAAACTCGCGACTCAAGATCGTGTATATTCATTAAATTATCCTAAAATAATTCTTAATGACGGTGCTGTATTATCTGTTGTTCAAATGAGTTCTTGTAATAGAGTAAATAATGATTGCAAACAAGATAGTAACGGTAACTGTATTGTTGATGCAGATGGAAATACTACACCAATTCAAGTTACTCATACAGATTGTGCTAACGTATACATGGATGTTAATGGCCCTAAATTACCAAACCAATTTGGGCGTGATGTTTATCTTTTAAAAGTTTTTACAAACTCTATAAAAGGCAGTACTTGGACTCCTGAAGGAAGTAAGAGCTGGATAAATATTCTTACAGGTAATGACAAGCTTGAATATTTAAAATTTTAAGCGTTTCTCTGAAAAAATCCTGCGATTTCTTTATGCGGGAAAAATTTGACAATAGGACGTCCATGCGGGCATGTATAAGGCATTTTGGTTGTACGCCATTTTTTTACAATCTCTTGCATTTGCCATGTGGAAAGCTTTTGACCTGCTTTTACTGAGGACTTGCAAGAGGTTGTTATAAGAATTTTTTCTTCAAGTCTGTCAAGATTACCGTCTATGTTTTCTAAAATATCTGCAAGTATTTCTTTAGGATTTACTTTTGCAATCATCTGCGGAACTTTTTTGAATATCAATTCGTTATCTTTTAAAAATTCTATACCATATCCAAATTTTTCAAATTTTTCTATATTCTCTTTAATTAATTCTGCTTCAGAGCTGGAAACTTCAATTACATCTGAAACAAAAAGCATTTGTGATACTATATTTTTTTCTGACATAAGTTTTTCGTAAATATAGCGTTCTTCAGCTATATGCTGATCTATAATTTCTAAACCGTCTTCTTTTTCTACAAGTATATATGTATTTTTATATTGACCTATTATATTTTCTTCTGGTTCAGGCTCTTTTTCAACTGGAACAAAGAATTGGCGTTGCTCAGGATTTTCATTGTCTATTTTTTCAAAATTCTTTTCTTGTTGTTCCATTTCTTTGTCTGAAAGGTATATGGTATCATCTTTTTTATCAAAAAATACTTCACCTTCTTTTTCCAATTTAGGTTGTACAAAGTCAATTATATTGGTATTTTGGAATTGAGGAATTTGTTCAGGATTTTGTAAGTTGTATTTTTCTGTATAATTTGAAAGTCCAGCTTGAATTGATGTGTAGATAAAATTAAATACTTGATTTGTATTTTTGTAGCGGACTTCTTTTTTTGTCGGATGTACGTTTACGTCAACATCAGATGTCGGAATTTCTAAATTGAGAACTACAAAAGGGTATTTGCCGCTTGCAATAAGACTTTTGTATGCTGTGTCTATTGCTTTTTGGAATATCGGGCATTTTACCGTTCTTGAATTAATGTATATATGATAACTTTTTTTACTCGAACGCGTATAATCAGGTGTACTTACATAACCGCTTATTTTTAGATGTGAAAGCTGGTCTGTTTTTAATACTTCTTTAAGATTTGAAATAACATCTGATGAATAAACCTCTTTAATTGTTTGAAGTAAATTGTTTTGACCGGAGGTTTGAAGGATTGTTTTTCCGAATTTTTTCAGCTCAAAAGAGCACTCAGGGTGCGCAAGTGCAATTGATTGGACAAGCTCTTGAATATATGAAAATTCAGTGTTTGTGTTTTTTAAAAATTTAAGACGTGCAGGAAGATTATAAAACAAATCTTTTATATCCATAATCGTGCCGATTGCACATCCGGTTTCAGTTTGTTTAACTTCGGAATTTTCACATTTTACTTTTGTTCCCGTATCAAAATCAGCAGTTCTTGTTGTACAGGTCAGTTTTGAGATTGAAATAATACTTGAGAGTGCTTCCCCGCGAAATCCTAATGTATGAATATCAAATAAATCTTCATCTGTTGAAATTTTGCTTGTTGCGTGTTTTGAAAATGCAAGCATAATATCATCGGGATGAATTCCTGAACCGTTGTCGGCAACCCTAATATCACGGCAATCATTGTTAATTTCTATACTTATTTTGGTTGCTCCTGCATCAACGGAGTTTTCAACAAGTTCTTTTACAACAGATGCAGGACGTTCTATAACTTCTCCTGCAGCAATTTGATTTATTAAATGTTTTGAAAGCTGTTTAATTCTTGCCATACACTCTTCCCTCAATCTTTATCTCAATCTACATCAAAAACAAATTCATCTAAATGTTTGATTACAAATTTGAAACATTTCTATAAGATAAGGACGTTAAGGGTATAAGATGTAAGTTTTTATGCCGTTTAAATAAGGGAGAAAAGACTTGGTAAGAGCGAGAATTAATACGAAATTAAAACCTTCAAAAAAAGCTGATTTGCAGGTTGTAAAGCCTGTCAAAACGACAAAATACAGTGATATTGATTTGAATAACTGGAAAGCTTATGAACACGTAAAAACTGATACATTATGGGAATTTCCGACACGTTTAAGAGAAGGAGGACATTCAAACGAATATCACGGAAATTATATTCCGCAGATTGCTCAGCAGCTTTATGAAAGATTTACAAAGAAAAATGATGTTGTTCTTGATTTGTTTTTCGGTTCAGGAACATCAGGTATAGAAGCTGTTAATATGGGCAGACGCTGTATAGGCGTTGAATTAAAAGATGAATTGGCAGAGAGCGTTTCAGAAAAATTTACTCCAAAACAGCTTGTTACTGATGTAAGAATAATTTGTGCTGATTCTGCTTCTGAAAAAGTCAGAGATAAAATTCAGGCAAGTTTAGATATTATGAGAGAGGAAAAAGCTCAATTTTTAATTCTTCATCCGCCTTATGATGATATAATCAAGTTTTCCGATAAAAAAGAAGATTTATCAAATTGTGATACAACAGAAGAATTTTATGATTTATTTGAAAAAGTAGCTAAAAATGGTTACGATATGCTTGAAAAAGGCCGTTTTGCTGCTCTAATTATAGGTGACAGTTATAAAAATTCTGAAGTTCAGCCTTTAGGATTTGAGTGTATGGCAAGAATGATGAAGCTTGGATTCAGACTTAAGGGTATTATTGTAAAAGATATTCAGGGTAATGAACGTGCCAAAGGTAAAACTGCAAATCTTTGGAGATACAGAGCTTTGGCAGGCGGTTTCTTTATCTTTAAACATGAATATGTTATGGTATTCCAAAAAGTTTAAAAAAGCTCAGATGAGCTTTTTTTCTTATGTTTATTTTCAGAAATAGATTGGATAAAAATAATTTAAATTGTTATAAATTTGAAGACTTTAGTAAATTCATTATTTGTAAATTTTTAAATTTTTTATAATTTTTAGCATAAGTTCATTCCAAGTTTCTGTTTTCCCGAGTCGGAAAAGTTTTACGCTGTCATACCAATCACAGTGTGTCAAATCCATGTGCCAGCGCCAATTGTAATTATATGGGAGCAAAACAATACAAGGTTTACCCATAGCTCCTGCAAGGTGGGCTAAAGATGTATCACTGCATATAACAAGATCTATATTGGCTAAAGCTCCTGCAGTGTATGAAAAATCCTTAAAACTTTTGCTTAAATCAGTTATATCATAATTGGATGAAAGTTTTTTAAATTCTTCTGCGCCTTCAAATGTTTGTGCCGAATATATTTTGACGTTTTTTAAATTAAAAAGAGGTTCGAATGCTTCCACATTAATTACTCTATCTGTTTCGTAATAAGTATTACCTTGCCATTTGATTGCGATTTTAAATTTATCGTTGTTGAAAAACTTTTCTTTGAAATATTGAATTTTGTCAGGCATGGCTTTTAAATAGCCTTTATGATGCATGAATATTTCGTTATTTTTAAGCCCCAAAACATAAGGAATGCTTAAAAATGGAATATGCACATCAAAATTTGTTTTATCTTCGTCATAAAATAAATCCATAACTTCAGTATTTGGAAAATTGTCTCTAAATAATTGTGAAAGTTCTTTTTGAGGCTTAATTAAAAGTTTTTTACATTTTTTTTCAAGTTCCGGAATATATCTTGCAAACATTATCATATCGCCAAAGCCGGCTTCATAATACGTGTATAGTGTTTTATCAGATATGTTTTCACCTTTCCATAGAGGAGCTTTTTTTATTAATTTTGGATAAGTTATTTCCTGTGATGTTATGGCAGTCCCTCTGCACAGCCTGTTTTCAAAATATTTAACACCCGTTTCATAATCTTTTATCCTAAAATATCCGAGAGAAAGAAAATATAGGACTTCTTTATCATCGGGGTTAATTTCAAGACATTTTTTGAAATATTCAATGGCTTTTTCCGGTTTGTTTAAAAATAAATACAAACTTGCAAGATTATAACAGGCTTTTTCTGATTTTGGATTGATTTCTAATGCTTTTAGGTATGCTTTTTCAGAATTTTCATATTCTATATTGTTTTTGTATGCGAGACCTAAGAGAAAATAAATTTCAAATCCGCAATCTACATTGTCTGTTGCTTCTTTAAGGATTTGAATTTCTTTTTTAAAGTTACCTTTTGCTGCATAAATTCTTGCAAGATTTTCGTAAAAATAAGCGTCTTTTTTTATAGAAATCGCTTTGGTAATCAATTTTTCCGCTTCGTCTGGTTGATTTAGAGAAAGTTTGATAATCCCTGCAAGATTTAAAACTTCAGCATTTTTAGGATTACTTTCAAGAATATCTTCATATATTTTGAAAGCTTCCTCTATTTTTCCCTGACTGTGTAGTTTAAAGGCATAATCAAAAATTTCTTTTTCAGAATTAGTCATAAATTATTATATACAAATTTCTTTAAAAAAATCAAAAAATCTCATGCATTTATAGGATAAATTTCAGTAAAAAATGATTTATTCTAAGAATGTACGTCAGCAGCATGCCCAAAATAATAAAAGGCATGCCCAAAAAGAGACAATATTACAAAATATTAACCAAACTTGAAGAAATGTAAAATATGCTGAAATCATGATGCCATCATGGTTTCGAGGAAATTTTAAAGGCGGAGGAAAGGTTTAAAATAAAAAAGTTGTCCCTATCTGATGTATAGAGTACAATTAATATTGTATTCAACTTCTTGTAGAGGTAGGATGATTATTTATGCAAGACACAGTAAGAAAAAATCTTATACAAATACAAGAAGATATTGCACCTTATAAACCAAATATTATTGCAGTTACAAAGTATTTTGATGAATCAGCTATAATCGAGGCATATAATGCAGGATTAAGAGATTTTGCAGAATCCAGAGTAATAGAGGCGATAGCGAAGATTAATAATCTTCCGGCGGAGATTCGAAATAATTCAAGATTTCATTTCATAGGGCATCTTCAAACTAACAAAGTTAAAAAGGCTGTTGGGGTTTTTGATTATATTCATTCCGTTGATTCCTATAAACTTGCAAAAACTATATCTGATGAGGCTCATAATATAGGGAAAATTCAAAAAATTCTTCTTCAGGTTAACAATGCAAATGAAGAACAAAAATTTGGATTTTCAATACAGGAAATTTTCGATGTTTTTATCTCAATTAAAGAGCTTCCCAATATAAAAATTACAGGATTGATGAATATGGCGCCTCTGGGAGCTTTTGAAGATGAATTGAATATATTGTTCGGTGAAATCTTTCAGCTTAAACAAAAATTAGAGCACGAATTCAACTGTACTTTAGATGAACTTTCAATGGGGATGAGTCAAGATTATAAAATTGCGGTAAAACATGGTGCGACAATGTTGAGAATAGGTAGAAAATTATTTATAAAGTAAGATAAACGGAGGAAAAACGGTGGCAGTAGTTACAGACAAAATTAAATCAGTAGTAGATTTTTTAGTAAAAGGGTTTGAACCAAGAGAAACAATTTTTGATGAAATGGCTCAGGAAATTGATGAAGATTATCCTGTACAAGATAATTTAGCAATTGATCCTGCATATTCTTATCAGCCTACAGTTGAAAAACCAAGTGAATTAAAAGTTGTAAATCATCCTAACTTCAAAGGTTATGAAGTAAAAGTTATGGAGCCGCGTTCTTTTGAAGATGCTGCTACAATAGTTCAACATTTAAGAAACAGAAAAACTATCGTTTTAAACCTTCATCTATTAGATAAAGAACAGTCACAAAGAACAATCGATTTTGTTTGCGGCGCAGCTCATGCACTTGATGGTAAACCTCAAAAAGTCGGTGATTTGGTATTTGTATTTACACCAAGTAACGTTACTTTGTCTGTTGATGTTAATGCCAACCAAAATAAATTTAATGACTCATTGTGGAGAGCTCCTTTGCAGTAGAAACTGTACTTTACAATGTTGTCTATTATTATGAGAAAGAGAGAGATAGTTGAATATGAGGCATTTATTGCCTCTTTTTTTTATACAGTAGTTGAACAATTATATTAAATTTGTTATAACTTATATTATTGAAAGGTTTTTGAGCTAATGTTTAAATTAAAATTTACAGATAAAAATTTTGGCGCTTTTACTCTTGCAGAAGTATTGGTTACTCTTGGTATAATTGGTGTTGTTTCTGCAATGACTATACCTACTTTAATGTCTAATCACCAAAGAAAAGTATATGTTACACAATTACATAAAATTTATAATGAAGTTCAGCAGGCAGCAATAAATTTTATGAACTCTAAAAATGCTGTAAACCTTACTGAAGCAGGTATAACTTCAACCACTACTGCAAATCAATTAATTACTTCAAATTTCCAGATTGTTCAAACTTGTTCTGGTTCATTGTCTCCTTGTTTTGCGGATTCATATAAATTTATGAGCGGGACAAATTATGATTTAACATCTCATATTTCGACTTCTTATGTATTAGCAAGCGGTGCTTCTATCAGATTTTTATATAATAAATCTAATGATAAAATTATAAATATATTTGTTGATATAAACGGTAAGCAGGGTCCGAATGTTATAGGCAGAGATACTTTTTATATGGCATTATATGACAACGGTGTGATTGATACGTACAGCAGCAGTGCACCTTCTGCACCTCTTACCGAAGCGCAAAGAGATTCTGCAGGTTCTGAGTGGGGACCTTTTGGAAAACTGCTTAATGATAATTGGGAAATGACTTATTAATTATTTTCCTTCTAAAATAGAGTGGATTTATATTTGTAAATTCTTAACAAATATGTTATATTTTTTTCGTTATGGAAATGAAAAATTTTGCAATTTGTTATAATCAAGAAATTTCGCATTCTGTTGAAGTTAAAGAAAGACTTTTGTCAATTTTAAAAAATAAGGGTATTAATGCCTTAGCTTTAGATATTGACGGTTTAAAAGGCGGTTTTGATTTTGTATTTGTAATCGGCGGTGACGGCACTATTTTAAAAACAGCAAGATTTTATGCAAAATATCAGACTCCTGTTTTTGGGATTAACCTTGGACGTTTGGGGTTTCTTTCTCAGGCATCAAAAGAAAATATAGAAAAAGCTGTTGATGAAATTTTAAAGGGAAAATTTGTTGTTCAAGATAGAATAATGTTGGAAAGCGGAGAATTTACGGCATTAAATGATTTTGTCGTAAAAGGTTGTGATATGGGGAGAACTTCACGCTTTTCATTAAAAATTAACGGGAAATACGTTTGTGATTATTTGGCTGATGGTATTATAGTTTCTACGCCTACCGGTTCAACTGCATACGGCTTATCAGCAGGCGGTCCTGTTTTGGCGCCATCATTAAAGGCTTTTGTTATTGTCCCTATTTGCCCTCATACATTGACTGCAAGACCTGTTGTAATCCCTGATTGCGAAAAGATTACGGTTTGTACGGATGTGAAAAATAAATATGTTTTGACAGCAGATGGGCAGGAGTTTTATGAATTTGATTCCGAAATTGATATTGCTAAATCAAAATTTTGTGCGAAATTGGCACTTTTAGAAGATTCTGAATTCTATTCAGTCTTGACAAATAAGCTCCATTGGGCAATGCCTCCCGCTTATATAAAATGAGTTTTGTCGATTTTATAATAAATTTTTTTGTTTATTATTTATAATAATATGAAAGCATGCCATTTTTCTTAATATATCTGCATTTTGTCATATTATATTAAAATTTGTTCATATTTGTCGGATAAATTATTGTACTTTTTTTCTATTTAAAATAGTATGTTATTATACTGGTGTAGATAGACAACTATACAATTATATAAAAGAGGTAAAAAAGTGGAAAATTTCGTATCAGATATCTTTGCTAAAAAAGATGAAACAACAAGCAATGATCAAACTCAAAGGTCTCCAATAAACCCTACAAATATTAAAGTTATCGGTGTTGGCGGCGGCGGCGGTAATGCTGTTAACCGAATGATTAAAGCAGGGCTCTCAGGTGTTGAGTTCTGGTTAATGAACACAGATTTGCAAGTTTTAGAATATGGTCAAACTAAAAATAGAATTCAGCTTGGTGCTAAATCAACAAATGGTTTAGGTGCAGGCGGTGATCCTTCTGTAGGAGAAAAAGCTGCAGAAGAAGCACAACAAGAAATTACCGAAGCTCTTGATGGTGCAGATATGGTATTTATTACTGCAGGTATGGGCGGCGGAACAGGTACTGGCGCTGCTCCGGTTGTAGCAAAAATTGCTAAAGAATTAGGAATTTTAACAATAGCAGTTGTTACAAAACCTTTCACTTGGGAAGGTCGTAAAAGACAAAATCAAGCTAATCAAGGTTTGGAAAAACTAAGAGAAGCTGTTGATGCTGTTATTGTTGTTCCGAATGATAAATTGCTTCAAGTTGTTGACAGACAAGTTTCATTGACAGAATCATTTATTATTGTTGATGAAGTCCTCTTAAGAGGTGTTCAGGGTATTTCTGATATTATCACAGTTCCGGGACTTATTAACGTTGACTTTGCAGATGTTAAATGTGTTATGCAAGCATCTGGTTCAGCTCTTATGGGTATCGGTCGTGGTCAAGGTGAAGGCAGAGCTATTAAGGCTGCTGAAATCGCTATTAATTCACAACTTCTTGAATCTTCAATTAATGGGGCAACTGGCGTTATCGTTAATATTACAGGTGGTCCTGATATGACATTACACGAAATTTCAGATGCCGCTAATATTATTCATGATGCTGTTAATGATGATGCTACAGTTATTATCGGTACTGCTGTTAACGAAAATATTCAAGGTGAAATTCAAATTACAGTTATTGCAACAGGATTTGAAATGAAATCTGAAAAACCTGAAGAAAAGAAAGATGTTAAACAATTAAGTGCTTCTGATTTCTTTGCAGGTACTTTCAATTCAACTCCTAAGACTTCTTCTCAACCTCAACAAAATGTAAGAAGAACTTCTATGCCGGATGTATCTCCAAGTTTTACAAATATTGAAATTCCTGATTTCTTGAAAAAGTAATTGTAAAATTTGTGGGATTAAGTTGCACAGTGTATAGCTGTATTAAATAAAATCACACTAACTCAGATGGAATATGAAAAAGATGAAAAGAGAACTGATGAAAATCGGTTCTCTTTTTTCTTTGTAAAATTAATTGTAACAAAATATGAATTAAATTTTAAATATTTAAAATCCTTGTTATTATAGCTTTTCCCTTTTTTTTAATTTTATTTTTTATATTTATAAGCAATTTTGTAAACTCAAAATTGTTAATAAATACATAGGGGATATTTACAAATTAAAAAAAATGGACTCTAAAAGGCAATTTCATTTGGTAATTGTTAAAGTTTTAGTACGAGGAAAAATCAGAAAGGGGAAATTAAGATTATGTCTAGATGGCAATTACAAGGAACTGGGGATTATTATGCAAGATACAGTGCATATGAAAATTATTTAAGAGCTAATGCAGAAAATTTAGGTTTATCTAAAGCTCAAGTAGAAGAACAACTTGGACGTTATTCTTTAGGATTACAGCAAAAATTAAACTACGAACCTCAAAATAGACAAGTCGGTAAAGAGGTAGCTAAAAATCCTGCTGCTTGGGGAATTTCAAACCCAAATAATGTTACAACCGAATTGGAAAAAACACAAAAACAATTAGAAGTATTGCAAAAAGATCTCGGGGGGGGGCAATTTCTAAGACATATTTTGGAACCCCTGAACAATTAAAAGGGGCTGCTCCTTTAGGAAATATAGCACCGGAAGTTGTAGAAAAATCAGAATTCCAAAAAGCTTTAGAAAAATCACAGTTGTATAAATCAACAGGTAGTAATTCGGTTGATAAGTTAGGAAAACGAAAACAAAAACAAATATTAGAAGAAATTGAACAATTAGGTAAATTAGCAAAAACTGACGAAGAAATTGCAGAACTTCAAAGACGTACATCTATGTTCAAAGGCGGGAATGACCAAAAATTATTTAGTGAAGCTGTTGAAAAACAAGCTGCAGCATTAAATAATAAAGTTATAGAAGCAAAAATTCCGGAAACAAAAGGTCCTAAAATCATATTTGATGATATAATGGAAGAAGTTCCAGAAATAAAACTGCATGCAGACGATATAATGGAAAATGCAGCATCAACAAAACCACTTTATTTCGATGATATTAATATTGAAAAAGACATAAAGCCACAAAGCTTTGCAGATGATATAATAGAAGATGCAGCAAAATTAAAACCGGAAGCGGAAGTCGCTTCAAAAGAATCAAAAGGTGTTTTAAATACTGTCAAAAATGCTATGAAAGGTAAAAAAGGCAAATTAGCTATTGCAGCAGGCACTGTGGCATTACTAGGCGCAGGAGCTTATGCATTATTTGGCGGTAAAGGGGATGAAAATGTAGAAGAAGCTGCTATGAAAGTAGAGCCGCAACAACCTGAAAAAACTCAACCTCAAGAACAAGAATCAAAAACAGAAACTCCTGAAAATTCAAATCAGGAAAAAGAAACTCCAGTAGTAACAAATCCTCAAAATCAGGAAGGACATCAAGCTGAAGTTAATCAACAAGAAGCAAGAACTCCCGAAAAAGCCCTATTGAATGTTTCTGAAACAGAACCAGAAACAGAGTCAGAATCAACAGAAGGGAAAGTTGCAGATGAAGAATATATTGTTAAAAAAGGTGACAGTTTCTGGAATTTAGCTAAAGAACATTTAATTGAAAAACATAAAGATGAACCTGGTTATAAACCGACAAATGCTGAAATTTTAGAATTGGTAATGAAATTTTTGCAAGATAACAATTACAAATTAGATGAAAATAATTACTATCCGGAACCAATGCTTTACCCTGGAGACAAATTAAATCTGGCAGCATAAGAAAAACATAATATAAAAAGACCGTCTTTAATAAAAGGCGGTCTTTTTTTCTTGGTTATTTTAGAAAACTTAGTCTTTAGCGTGTCCTGCAGTTCCAAGAACGTCGCGCATTTTGTGCATAACCATTTCCTTAACAGCAGTTCTGCCAGGTCCCATATATTCTCTTGGGTCGAATTTTTCAGGGTGTTCAACAAAGAATTCTCTGATTGTTGAAGTCATAGCTAATCTCAAGTCAGTATCGATGTTAATTTTAGCAACACCGTGTTTAGAAGCATAGTTAAGCATGTCTTCAGGAACACCTTGAGCATCAGGTAATTGACCACCGAATTTATTACATTTAGCAACGAATTCTGCCGGAACAGATGAAGAACCGTGTAATACTAACGGATAATCATAACCAACAACAGCATTTACTGCTTTTTTAATTTCAGCAAGTCTTTCGAAGTCTAATTTAGCTTCACCTTTGAATTTATAAGCACCGTGAGAAGTTCCGATAGCAACAGCTAAAGAATCACAACCTGTTTCTTTAACAAATCTTGCAGCTTCTTCCGGATCAGTGTATGTTGAATCTTTAGCGTGAACTTTAACATCATCTTCAACACCTGCTAATTTTCCAAGTTCAGCTTCAACAGAAACTCCGCGAGCGTGAGCATAATCAACAACTTGTTTTGTTAATTTGATGTTTTCTTCTAACGGGAATCTGGAACCGTCAATCATAACAGAAGAAAATCCGCCGTCAATACAAGCTTTACAAATATCAAAATCAGCACCGTGGTCTAAGTGTAAAGCAATAGGTACTGTAGTAGTAGCAAGAGCAGCTTCAACCAATTTGATTAAATAAGTTTGGTTAGCATATTTTCTTGCACCTGCAGAAACTTGTAAAATAATAGGTGATTGAGTTTCTTCAGCAGCTTCTGCGATACCTTGCAAAATTTCCATGTTGTTAACATTGTAAGCACCAATAGCATAACCGCCAGCGAGTGCTTTTTTGAACATTTCTCCTGTTCCAACTAATTTTCTTTCACTCATTTGAGTTCTCCTTCTTTTATACTAATTACTGACACTTGTCAGATTTTTTATAATTTGTATCAAAAAACTACGTTATATACTCATGTAAAGTACAACAAACAAAAAAACGGCGCAAGTGTAAAGAAATATTAATATAGTATATACTATTTTACAAAACCCTAAATGACTTGCTATAATACGATTGTAAGGGATTAATGAAAAAAAAAGAATAGCAAAAAAAATTTTTAGCTGCTTTAAAACTAATAAATGGTAAAAATTAAATAAAAATGGAGTTAAGACTATGACAATTAGACCGGTATCAGCTGCAAGTTTTGCAAATGGTTATAATCACATAAATTTTGGTGAAAGAAGAAAAAATAGTGAAAGTTCAAATACAATAGTACCGCATCGCCTTGCAGTACCTTTAGCTGCTGCAATTACGTTATTACCATTAAATATTATGGATGCTAAAACAAATAATAATAACTTTGATATTGATAATAAAATAGAATATGTAAATGATGTAAATGGTGTAGCAGAAGACGATGGGGTCATAATAGAATCTAAGGATTTTGTTTCCAAAAAGTATGGGAATTATAAAATAAATTTAATTAGTACTGACGGAAATGATGCGACATTTGAAAAAGTTCAAATGTCGCGATATAATGATTTATTAAACAAAACTGTTTCCAGTGATGTAAAGAATCTTTCTGTTTATAATTATCAGGTAATTTCTGATGATGGCAGCAATGGTACATCTTTTGCCTTAAAAGATGTGTTGGTTGATTCAGGAATGGATTCTACACCTTTTATGTATAATCAAATTGATTTGTTAAATTATATGGAAGGTCTTATTACAGATCCAAGAAATAATAAAGCTATAAAAAAAGTGGTTAATAATAGAAAAATAAAACCAGATCAGGATGGATATTTTCAAAATATTTCTGCAAGTAATGTTTTAAAAAATGCTGTTCCATGTAAAATTAATGCGAAATTAGTTGGTGCAGAAGATGTAGTGAAAAATGGACAAAAAGTAGGCATATTGCGATACTATTCAGTAAGCGGAAGTGATGAAAAAATAGATCAAATTACATATCAAAAAAATGGGTATCCTGAATTAAGAATATTCCAGTTGTTCGCTAATAAACATATATTTGAACCATATTCAGAAGAGCCAAGTTATTTTAATACCGGTATTATAAACTTAGTAGATGGTAATCAAAAATCATATTATATTGAAGAACCTGGTTTGGTTTATGGTTTAGCTGATATGAAAGTGAAAGAACCAGAAAAGTTTAAATATAGTATTATAGGAAGTTCTGTCGATGTGAATTATCTTATTACTCCAAATGTTGGCGCTATAATGCCGGTTGTACCGGAAGAAAATTATTAGATGTAAAGATTTGTAACATGTTAAAAACTTCGTGAAATATAATTAATTCACATGTTTTTACATGTTTATAGTAACTAAAATTGAGAGCTTAACATGAGTTTAAATATAGATGCTAACAATATAAATAGGATAAATTCCAAAGATTCTCAAAGTAGTATTCATACTAATTTGAGTTCTTCTTCTGAAAATGTTAGTGTTTTTCAAAAAAATGAAGAATTCATTAATCAGCTATGTCAGCGATTGCAGATAAAAAAAGAACAGCTTAATGGTTTATTAGAATTATATCCGGATTTTTATAGTTTTGACCCTGCGAAACAAGCAGAGATTGTTAAAAATAATGCTACTATTCCAAATTTAAACAATGGAGTAGATGTTGATGTAAATGCTACGCAAAATAATACACTTTCTTCTGATGATACTCAAAATGTAGAAAATATTAATAATACAGAAAATACTGAAACAACATTATTTAATCATAAAGAATTTTCGAATTATTCAATGAAAGAGAAAGTAAATGTTTATGCGTTAGAAGTTGCTAAAAATAAATTTTTATATCAAGAAGACAATACAACAAAATCTATTGAAGATTGGAATTCATTATCTGAAGCAGAAAGAAATAAGCTTGTTAAAAATGAGTTAGACAAATTAATCAAAGATAATTCAAAAAATTTGTATGATGAAAAATCTATTAATAATTATTTTGATAACAAAATGACAAAGCTTCAAACTGCTAACTATCTTGAACAAAATATAGATGTTTTTGATAAACAAGACAGTAGATATATAGCTACATCAATTCATGATTACTTGTTTAGTCAGGATGAGGAAAATTTATCAAATACACAAAAAGCCTATATTGAAAATCAGTATGTTTTATCAAAGGCTGTACTTAAAGCTTGTAAAGATAAAGGTGATACTTCTATTACTGATATTGATAGTTATAATTTAGCAGAAGATGAAATTGCTGAAAGGTTCGATAAAAATGGGCTTCTTAGTGATACAACAAGACTTGAAGTGCAAATGAAGTATTTGCAAGACAAAGTAAATAAAGGTATTCAGTTGGATGAAACTGAACAAAATGTGTATAATCGTATTACTAAATTAGTTAATACAGAAGAAGGGCAAGCTTTCTTACAGGCAGTAAAATATAGATCATCACATCCAAATGAACAAGTTAATTTTGGTCGTCTTGATGAATTGATGAAGTCAGAGTTTGGTGAGGATTTTAAGACAGCTGTTAATAATGAAGATAAGGCATTTGTTGTAAAAGCTTACATAAACAAAAAATCAGAAAATCTTTCTTCTGAAGAAAAAGCTAAATTAATTAACGAATTAACAATTGAATTAATGAACAATAATAGCAATGCAGAATTGATTACAGATGTTCATGAAGATGCTGTAGAAAATTCTGATGATAAAACCCAATCAATTTTAGCTACAAGCTCAGAAGTTGGTCTTGCAGAATTAAATGCAATGCATGCAAATAAGTACAATAAAGCTGGATTAATTAATTTATCAAATACTCATGAAAACATGTTAAATGAAGATCCTAAGCGTGCTGAAATGTTAGCAAGGGCAACAATGAAAAATTTATCTGATGATAAATTCAGGAATGTTTCTGCAGTATATGCAGCTTCAAAATCTGAAGAAATAGAAAAAGCACAGGTTGATAGAGCTTATAATATTGATACTAGTACCATAGAAGGTGTTAAAATTCAAAAAGAAGCATTAGAAGATACAAATAATTTATCTACACTTGAAGTCCGTAAAATTGCAGGTCAAAGGTTAGATGAATCACATAAAGATATTCAACTTTCATTAACAGATCAATATAGTCAAGATAAAGAAGTTGCTAAAGCAATGAACAAAAATGGTACGATTACTCGATATCATAAGGATAATATTGCATCAGCTTCTCACATGTTAAGGGTTCGTTTTGAACAAGATGACTTTTCAAAAGATGAAGCTATAAGCCAGTTAAATATTTTGGCTGATAATATTACGAAAGTTAAAGATGGTAATGTACAATTAGATATGCATAATGATATTATGCAGTCTAAGTATTCAGAAGTTCAGGAACATGCTGCAGGTAATATTAAAGATTATGATCCGACAGTCCAAAAACAAGCTTTTGAAACAGTATTAGCATCAGGGAACGAAAAAGCAATTGAAAGTGCTGTTGAAAGTGTTAAATATGCACCGGATTGCGTTAAAACAGAAATAGCTGAGGTCATTGAAGCTTATGCAACAGAAAAAGCGTTTCAAAGTGATGATAAATTAGTATCAGCATTAGTAGGAGATAATGTCGATTCTCAAACAAAGGCAATAAAAGAAAAAATTGCAAGCGGACAAATTTTATCTGATAGTGAACTTTCCACCCTTTCGGTATCAGAAAGAAGGGAGTATTTTACAAATTTCTTTAAAAAACTTCCGGTTGAAAAGAAGATTAAATTACTTGCTTCTATGCCTGATTCTCAAAAAAAGACAGTTTATACGCTTATTGCAAGAACAGATTCTACTTTATTTAATGCGATTATTAAAGATAAAGACAGAGCTGATCAATTATTGTCAATGGGTTTGCCTGAAGATGTTAATAATAAAATCAAAGGAGTTGTTAGTTTTCTTGCAATATCAGATATAGGATATCAAAATATAGCTGCAAAATATGATATTGAATACGATGATGGTAATCGTGAAATAAAAAATAAAGCATATTCTACAACTCCGCAAGATTTTGATACTAAAGAAATTTATAAAAGAGATAAATTTGGTAATATCCTTACGTAAAACAGGTTGAATATGTAGTTTGTGAAAAACAAAAGCCTCTTTAAAAGAGGCTTTTTTCTGCTTGATTTTTTCATATTTTTATATTTTAATAATTTTACAGTGACAAATTAAATGTCGCAAGTTCAATAGAAAGAAGACAATTTTAAATTGCCCGAAAAAATAGCGAAAGAAATTAAATTAGCCAAATATGCCGGTTTTTGTTACGGCGTAAAACGAGCCGTTGAAACTGTTAAAAAATTAAAGGCTGAAAACCCTGATAAAAATGTATTTGTTCTTGGTGAACTTATTCATAACAATCATGTTATCCATGCTCTTGAAAAATTAGGAATAAAAACATTAACAGAAATCCCTGAACACGGTGATGGAATTTGTGTTATCAGAAGCCATGGCGAAAGCCCTCAAGTAATAGAAAAAATTAAACAAGCAGGATTTGAACCTGTTGATTTGACTTGTCCGGATGTTAAAAAAGTTCAGCAAAAGGCTGTTGAGCTTGCAAAAGACGGGTATTTTGTTGTAATTGTCGGTAAATCAGAGCATCCTGAAGTTATTGCAATAAGGGCAAATGCGGAATTATGGAGCGAAAATGTAGTTGTAGCGGCATCAGTCGAACAGTTAAAAGAATATGAAGCTCAGATAAAATCTCATAAACGTGTCGGGGTTGTTGTTCAAACAACTCAGAGATTGCTGACTCTGAATTCAATCGTAGAATATTTAACATCAATAGCTAAAGAAATTCATATTGCAAATACGATTTGTCAAAGTACAGCTATGCGACAAAAAGAGGCCAGAGAACTTGCAAATGAAAGTGATTTAGTGATAGTTGTAGGTTCTAAAAAGAGTGCTAATACAACTCACTTAGCAGAAATTTTAAAAGATATTACAAAAACAATTCATATTGAAAATGCTGATGAATTGGATTTGTATAAAGAATTAATTGAAACTGCGAGAAAAATTTCGATTACAGCAGGGGCATCAACTCCTCAGGATATTATTGAAAAAGTAATAAATAAATTGAAATTATTATAAAAATTATAAAAAAATTAAAGAAAGGAAAAATAAAATAATGACAACAACATTAGAAAAAACAAATTTAGATGAATTTGAAAGATTATTGGAAGAATCTTTCGTAAAATCATATTCTGTAGCTGACATTGTAGAAGGTACAGTTATGAAAAAAGAAAGTGACGGGTACTTAATTAGTGTTAAAGGCGGAAAAACTGAAGCTTTTTTACCATTAAAAGAAATTTCATCTTCTGAAGGATTAGATAATCTTGAAATTGGTGATGAAAGAGAATTTTATGTTTTAAAAGAAGAAAACGATGAAGAAGGTATGCTTCTTTCATTAAAAAGACTTGCTTATGCTCAGGCTTGGGCTCAGCTTAATGATGCAAAAGTTCAGGGAGACACTATTCTTGCAAAAGTTGTTTCTATTGTAAAAGGCGGTGTTTTGGTTGATGTAGCAGATTTAAAAGGATTTATCCCATCATCTCAATTAAGAACAGGTACTCCTTTTGACGGTTTAATTGATACAAAAATAGAAGTTAAAGTTTTGGAAGCTGATCCAAAGAAAAACAAACTTATCTTATCTCAAAGATTAGCAGTAGCAGAACAAAGAGACCAAGTTGTTGATAATATTTTATCAGAACTTGAAGAAGGTCAAGTTGTAAAAGGTGAAGTTGTAAGAATTGCTGATTTTGGTGCATTTGTTGACATTAATGGTATTGACGGACTTCTTCCGATTTCAGAAATTTCTTGGTCAAGAATTAAACATCCTTCAGATGTAATTTCTCTTGGTGAAACTATTGAAGTTAAAATTATTAAAATAGATAATGAATTAAAGAGAATTTCTTTATCTTTAAAGAGAATGGGTGAAGATCCTTGGCAGCAAATTGAAGGTCAATTTGAAGAAGGTCAGATAATTACCGGAACTGTAAACAAAGTAACAGGTTTTGGTGCATTTATTAATATTTTCCCGGGTGTTGAAGCATTGTTGCCAGTTTCAGAAATGGCTGAAGAAAATGTAAATCCGTTTAATGCATTTAAAGTAGGCGATAGTGTTGAAGTTTTAATTAAGAAATTCACACCGCAAGAACACAGAATTGCATTGAGCATTAAAGATATTAAAAAAGATGCTGAATAATTAATCAGTAAAATTCAGTTATAAAAAAGCAACAAGCTTGAAAAGTTTGTTGCTTTTTGTTATGATGTATAAAGAGAGTATGAATTGGAGGGAGCAATATGGATTTATTAATAAACTTTAAATCGGGGGGGGGGCAAGTCTAGGCTCCTATAAAGGTTTTACACTTGCAGAGGTTTTAATAACTTTAGGTATTATTGGAGTTGTTGCAGCTTTAACTTTACCTTCTTTAATTCAAAATTATCAAAAAAAACAAATTGTATCTCAGCTGCAAAAGGCATATTCAACATTTTCGCAAGCTCTTGTTAGTTCGCAACAAGATAATGGGGATGCATCTGAGTGGAATGTAACTGTTCAAGGCAGCTCTTATGAAGATAATCTTGCATATTTTAATACATATTGGAAACCTTATTTAAAAGTAATAAAAATTTGTGAAAATATGAGTGAATGCGGATATGATATTAATGGTTTTGCTTCTCTTGTAGACAGGCATAATTACTCTTATTACGGATTATTTAGTAATGTTCCTGGTTTTATTTACGGTGATGGTACTTATGCTTCAATAAGACCGTATGGATTTAATAATGTTGCATTGCAATTGTTGGTTGTAGATTTAAATGGCCCTAAAATGCCTAATATTATTGGCCGAGATGTTTTTCATTTTCAGATAGATACTTCACGCGGGGTTGTTACAGGCTATTCAATTTATGATAAAAATCTTTGCACGAAAGATAGTATAAATATATATGGAGCAAGTGCAGAAACTTCAAGAGTCTGCGCATCAAAAATAATGTCTGACGGTTGGAAAATATTAGATGATTATCCGTGGTAGGAAATAAAATTTTCGTTTTGTATTATTTTGATAATATTTTAATTTTTCCGACAATTTTACCATTAATCGTTTTTACATCTGTGTCAATTTCAATATCTGCCCAATGAAGATTTTTTAAAACTTGTATTACGACGAGTTCACGAGCTTTCATATCGCAGTCTGAAATTTTTACAACGAATGCTTCCTCAGTTTTGCTATTTACGACTACACAAAGACCGCCGGCACCTACTTTGGCAATTATTCCATCAGAGTGTTCGATTATTTTTGTATCGGTCCTGTCTTCGCCGCCTATTATGTAAGGATGTTTTAAAAATGCATTTTTAATTCTTTCATATTTTGGATTTGTAAATAAGTTTAAATATCCTTGGAGCATATTTGTTAAAGGCATTGATACAATAGGCACTCCGCATCCGTCAGTGGTTACCGGATAATTTTTTTGGACCTTGCATAAATCGTATATTTTGGTTTTAATAGCTTTTTGAAGCGGATGTTCCGGTAAATAATACGTTTCAATATCCCAGTTTTTCATTTTACATAAACCAAGCATCATAATGTGTTTGCCAGAGCAGTTATTATGAAGAATATTGACAGGAGTACTGTTTAAAAGCATTTTTGATTGTTCGGTTTTTGACAATGGTTTGTGTAAGCCGCATTTTAAATAACTTTCATCAAGCCCGATTTTATTTAAAAGTTTTCGTGCCGTGTTAACATGGATTTCTTCTCCTGTATGAGAAGCACAACAGATGGCAATTTCTTCATCTGTCATATCGTAAAATTTATCCATCTCATAATCAATAACAAGACTTGCTTGCAAAGGCTTTGCACATGAGCGTAAATAAAACGGATAATTATTAGTTTCTCCGGTAAAATCAAAAGCTTTATTTTTGTTTGACAACACAATAAAGCCGAAGTGTTCTTCGTCTACCAGTTCATCTCTTTCACATTTTATTAATAACTCAGGTTTTGTTTTGTTATTGATTGGCATTTCTTTTGACCAGTTCCAAAAGCTGAAGAAGTTTATGTTTTAACTTTGTATTTTCATCTTTAAGATTAGCAATTTCTTCTTCATATTTTTGATTTTCATTGGAGAATGTTGTTTCAGGTTTTGGAACGGTATTGTAATCAAGAATAAAACGTTTTTTGGCTTCTTCTTTTAAAACAAATAATGCTTTCATTTCATTTTCTTTAACAAAACCAAGTTCAACCAATATTTCACCAAATTTCTTAGGTTGTCCTTTTTCAGCTGCATCTCGGTTTGCAAGAATTGCTTGTTGCAGTTGATCAACAGAAAGTTGTCCTTTTTGCTTGAAGTATTCACCTATTCTAAATTTTCCTGCAATAAAACCTGCCATTGCATGAATTTCTTTTGATTCAGGATTTTTAATAAAATTTTGTTCAAGGCATAATTCATAATATTTTGATACTTCTTCCATTGATAAAAATGTATTAATAGAAATTTCAAGCATGCTGTATTCATTGGCGCAACACTGTAAGAAATTGTACATATTGCTGTCTAAACCGCATTTTCTTTCCATTAATTCTGTTTTACCTTTAAATGTCAAAGTGGGTATAAATGTTGAATATGTTTCATTAGGGTTATTTCTTAAAAAATCCTCGCATTCATATTCTTGCATTTCTTTTACAAGTTTAAGATAAATTGCTTGTTTAATCCATAGCGGTACATTTAGAATTTTTTCAACAAACAAATCAAAAATATTTTTTTTCAAATCAACCTCTCCAAAATATATAACTTCCTTTTGTATTTTTTATTATAACATATATATTATATTTATTCAAGTTTAAAATATTTCGGAAAATATTTGTATTATAAAATATTGCCCAAACGAGTGGTTTTATTTTTTCTGCTTTGTGCTATTGATTTATGAAATTAAAAATTGTATTATTGAATTATATTTTACATATTAACAGGAGATTACTTATGGAAAAAGAGATGAAGAAAAAGATTTCTATAATAGTTATTGCTATAATAGGTATAATTACGACAATAAAACTTGCAATTATTTATTTTAATGCAAATTTTAATCCTTATGCATTATCAAGTTTTTGTACAATAAATGAATTTATAGATTGTGACGGTATTGCAAGAACTTCTGAGGCTCAATTTTTAGGAATACCTCTTGCATATTGGGGGTTGTTCTTCTATTCATTTGTTCTTTTATTAATAGCATCTCCGAAATTAAAGAATTACAAGTTATTGAAATTTTTGGAAGTGTTTAAAAATCCTTTGGATTATATAGCATCTTTAGGGTTGTTATCTTTTATAATTTCTATGACGTTGCTTTGTATAAGTTTATTTGATATTAAAAAATTATGTGTTCTGTGTGCTTTTACTTATTGTTTAAATCTTTTAATTGCTTGTATTGCAACAGATTTTAAAAACGGCGGATTTATTTATTCCATAAAACAAAGTGTTCAGGATTTTCTTGATGCAATAAAAAACAAAGCATATTTAATTGCATTTGTTGTTGTAATGCTTTGTGCTGTAGGATTTTTAACATATAGCCGTGTAACTTTTAAATTTGCTCCTCAAGTTAAAAATCAAATGGAATATAAAGAATTCTCTCATAAGAGAAATCAATATGCAGTTAAAGGGAATATCTTAGGTGATGCAGGTGCTCCAATTCAGATATATGTATTTTCAGATTATCAGTGCCCGATTTGTCCTGTGCATAATGTAATGATGCACAAACTAGCAAAAGAAATGAAAGGGATTCAAATTATACATCGGAATTTGCCTCTTGATACAGAATGTAATCCGTATTTGCAGTCTCCTTTCCATTACGGCTCTTGTGTTGATGCTAGATATTCAATTGCAGCAGAAGAACAAGGCAAACTTTGGGATATGAATAACATTCTATTTGAAAAGAAACCGCAAACAGAAGCTGAAATCTTAAAGTTGGCTAAGAAAATGGACTTTGATATCCAAAAGCTTCAACAGGATGCAAATAGTATTGCAACAAATGAAAAGTTAAGAGAGGATATAGATTTTGCTTATAAACACGGTATAAACGGGACTCCAAGTATAATGGTCGGTAACGATGTTTATATTGGAGTGAAACCATATAAGGAATTTAAAGAAATGGTGGAAAAACTTGGAGCAGAAGAAAGATAAAATAGTTATTCATACCTGTTGTGCAATTTGTTCAGGATATCCTATATCTTATTTACAAGATATGGGATATCAGGTTTATTCGTATTTTTATAATCCTAATGTTTATCCTAGTTCTGAATATCAGAAACGTCTGAATGCTGAACGTATATTATGTACTCATTTGGGTTGTGAATTGATTGAAGCAGAATATGAACCTGATGAATATTTTGATTATGTAAAAGGTTTGGAGCAGGAACCTGAAAAAGGCATAAGATGTGACAAATGTTTTGAAATTCGTTTAATGAAAACGGCAGAATTTGCAAAAGCTAATAATATAGAAAATTTTACAACTTCAATTGTAATTAGTCCTCATAAAAGTTTTTCGAAATTGACTTCTATAGGAAATGAAATTGCAAAAAAATATAATTTAAATTATCTGGCAATTGATTTTAAAAAGAAAGACGGTTTTTTGAAAACTAATAAATTGTCACGGGAATTAGGATTATACAGACAAAATTACTGCGGTTGTAAATTTAGTTTAAGATAAATCATATATTTACATTATGATTATTAAAAAAAATGGTATATAATAATATAAAACCTTGATTTGTAAAAAAAAATAATTAAGAAGAGAAAAAAGGATGTCTATATGAGTAAGAAAATAGTTTTGTTATTATCAGTATTATTTATGTTTGGATCAGCTTGTTCTTATGCAAAGAGTGTAAATCAATTGCAGCCGTTAGACGGGACTGATACATCACAACAGGAATCTTCGCCTGTAATTGCAGATTCACTTAATCCGAATAAGGTATATTATCCAAATGCAAATATAAAAAGTGTTGCGAATAAGTATAAAGCCGGTAATTATACAGGATGTTTACAGGAATTGTTTTCACTTGTGAAAAAAGATCCTTCTAATGCTTTGGCTTATTACTATATGGCAATGGCTTATACTCATATAAATTTAAAAAATGAAGCAGTAGCTGCTTATGAAAAGGTTATTGCTTTAAATCCAAATGATTTTCTTGTAGATTATGCAATCAAAGGTAGAGATTGTTTAACAGATGGACCGGCATGTAAGCCTGTTGAAACAGCACAAGAAGAATTATCAGAACTTGATAAATTTATCAATGCCCCTTACGGAAACGGTTTATCTCCGAAATTAAATCAGGAAGTTAAACAAAAACAACTTATAAATATTAAAGAAACAATTAATCAAAAAGAAAATCTTGAACAGCAAGATATTCAAAGAATTAAAGATTTTGATAAAAAAAAACTGAATTATAACCAAGATGTAGAAACCGGTGAAAAAGTTGCACAAGTTAGTGATGAAGAAGTTTTAAAGGCTATTCAAACCTTAAAAGATGCCGGTTTAAATTTAACTGTTCAGCAGGAAAATCCTTATTCACAAATGTTGCAGTATCAGGATCCGAAAATGACAGAATTAAGTATGCTGCTCGGGAATAATAACAATAATAACAACGGCAGTATGATGAACATGCTTCCGATGCTAATGTCTCAGGCTCAAAAAGGTCAAAATATTGACCCAAGAGTGATGCAGGCTATGATGATGAATTCAATGATGGCTGATTTCAGTTTTAATAGTGATAATAATAAATATTAGTTAATTATATTATGAACTTGAATTATAAAAATGCTAAACAAAAATTGTTGACGGATTTAGATACTAACTGTCAGCAATTTTTTGTAAAAAACGGTTATGTATTGGAAAATGCATATTATGAGTTGTTATCAGATAACATTCAAAAAGCTGAGTCGCTTTTTAGCGCGATTAAAGATGCTGATATAAGAGCTCATTGGGCATTTTTTATGATTTCCATGATTAATTCTGATATTCGTGAATACCCTTCATATTTTGAATTAAGAAATTTTCTAGAAATTGATTTAAATATCTTATTACACTATTATAAAGGTGAATATGTTCAAAATATTATAAATTATGCAGATTTTCTTTTTACGATTAATCCTGAAGTGCACAAATTTATAGGACGGGTTTTATATAATAATAATTATCCTGAGCAAAGTATGTATTTTCTAGAAAAAGCTAAAAATTACTTTTTTCATGATCCTGAATTACATTATCTTTTAGCTTATATTTATTGTAATAATGGGGATTTTATAAAAGCACAAAAAGCTTTAAATGATTGTATTTATGTTTTACCGGATTATTTTCCGGCTGTTGATTTGCTAAAAAAAATTAATTATAAAATAAAATAATTTGTTATTATAAATCGTTCATGTTACACTTATTTCAGCCGGAATACTTACATATAGGAGAAGAACTATGATTATAATTATGGAGCGTAATGCTACCAAAGTTCAAATTCAAAGAGTTATTGATTTTTTAAAAGATAATGGTTTTGATATAAGATTTAATCAAGGACAGATTCATAGCGTAATTGATGCAATTGGGGATAAAACAACAGTTACTCCCGGTAGAGTTTCAGCATTTGAAGGCGTAAAAGAAGTTAAAATTATACGAGAACCTTTTAGGCTTGCGTCAAGAGACAGAAAACCTGATGATACAGTAATAGAATTTGCAAACGGTGTTAAAATCGGAGGGAATAACAAACCTGTTTTTATGGTTGGCCCTTGTTCTGTTGAAGAAGATTATGATGGACTTATAAAAGTAGCTCGTGCAGCAAAAGAAATGGGATGTGAATTTTTGCGGGGCGGAGCTTTTAAACCGAGAACTTCTCCTTATGATTTTCAAGGATACGGAGAAAAAGCATTAAAATATTTAAAAAGAGCAAGTAAAGAAACAGGATTATTAACCGTTTCAGAAGTTATGGACGCATCTGATTTGGATATGATGTGTGAATATGTTGATGTTTTACAAATTGGAGCTAGAAATGTTCAGAACTTTAAATTATTACACGCAGTCGGCAGATGCAGAAAACCTGTTATTTTAAAGCGAGGTCTTGCAAGTACAATCAGAGAATTTTTACTTGCTGCTGAGCATATTATGTACAACGGTAATCCGAATGTAATTCTTTGTGAACGTGGTATAAGAAGTTTTGACAGTGCTTTTACCCGTAATGTTATGGATATTGCTTCTATTCCCGTTATTAAAAAATATTCTCATCTTCCAATAATAGTAGACCCAAGTCACGGAACAGGACAAAGATATTTAATTGAACCTATGGCAAAAGCAGGTTTGGTGGTTGGAGCAGACGGAGTAATGATGGAAGTTCATCACGACCCTGAAAATGCATTATCAGACGGAAAACAGAGTCTTCCTATTCCTATGTTTAAAGAGGTTATGGAAAGAATTAATCATTTTAATGATAGTTTGCATTATGAGAAAAATAGTTTGTCTGTTGATGTTAATTAGCAAATATTGAAATTTGTTGATAAATTTGCTATAATTACTAATATATAAATTGAATGAAAGGAGTTATTATGTCCAAGATATTAAGTTATGTAAACGGGGGGGGGGCGAATTTTTAGCTTCTTTCAAATGTTTTCAGGGTTGCAATAATAAAAAAATCTGTTATAATGTTGATGTTAAGCATCACAATCACAAAGGGCTAATCATGACGAAAATAACCGGATTTACTTTGGCAGAAGTTTTAATTACTCTTGGTGTTATTGGTGTAGTTGCTGCTATGACTATGCCTTCTCTAATTAATCATTACAGAGAGAAGGAAACAATTACAAAATTAAAGAAATTTCAGTCAATAATGAATCAAGCTTATAACACTATGATTGCAGACAATGATACTATTGAAAATTGGGGGCTTACTTCTTATAATGATGAAGAATCTGCAAAATTGATTTTTAGTAAGTTTAAACCTTATCTGAAAGTTGCAAAAGATTGTGGAGTTGGTGTTAAAGGTTGTTTCCCTGATGTAAATTACAAGCTTTTATCAGGAGGCAGTTCGATAAATTTTATAACAGATCAAAATAAAAGATACATGTTTATATTAGCAGACGGTGCAACTGGAGCTTTTTTATCAAATACAACATCATTTAATTCATTTGAAATTTATTATGATGTTAACGGTGCCAAGCCTCCAAATCAATTTGGAAAAGATCTTTTTCAATTTAGTTTAAGAAGCGGAACAAATTACATTGCTCCATCTGTTGGCGACGGTACTATGGAATCTTGTTACGATAAGGGATATACTTGCGCTTCTTGGGTTCTTACTTATGAAAATATGGATTATTTGCATTGTAAGGATTTAGAATTTGATGGAAAGACAACTTGTAAATAAAAATTATTCTCCGAAATAGTTTTTTAAACCTATTGCAAGTTTTTTATTTTTACAAAGTTTTTTGAGTTTTGCAATAGCTCTGTTTTCAATTTGTCTTATACGTTCTCTTGAAACTCCATATTGAGAACCAATTTCGTCAAGTGTTTTTTTATTTCCGTTGCTGTCAAGCCCATAGCGTAAGATTAAAACATCGCGTTCTTTTGGACTTAATTGATTTAACATTTTTCTTATATCATCGAACAAATTTTCTTGTGAAACTCTGCTATCAGGTGTAATTGAAGCTTCATCAACGATAAAGTCTGCAATTTTTGAAGAATCTTCAGATGAGTTTGCTGGAGTTTCCATGCTTATGGTTGATTGTGCTGATTTAATAATTTGAGTTAATTTATTAACCGGAACTCCGAGTCTGTATGCAATTTCTTGTTTTGTCGGCGTGTGCCCCAGTTCTGTTGTTAAATCGATTGTTGCACGGCGAATTTTCCCTAAAGATTCAATCATGTGAATTGGGAGTCTTATTATTCTTGCTTTATCAGCTATAGCTCGGCTAATAGATTGTTGAATCCACCAAGTTGCGTATGTTGAAAATTTGTAACCTTTTGTGTAGTCAAATCTGCTTGCAGCTTTCATTAAGCCCATATTGCCTTCTTGTATTAAATCAAGAAAAGAAAGCCCGCGACCTATATATTTTTTTGCAATACTTACAACAAGTCTCAAATTTGCATTTACTAATAAATTTTTTGAAAAATCATCGTGATCTTCATATATTTTTTTTGCTAGTTCATGTTCTTGTTCTGCTGATAAAAGAGGGATTTTTCCGATTTGTTGAAGGTAAATTCTTACACTGTCATCAGAATTTACTGTGGACAAGTTCTCTTGAACTTTAGGGTCTTCAACTGAATCCAAAACGTCATCATCTTCCGGAATTTCAAGCTCATGGAAGTTTACGTCTTCATCAGAGATATCGTCAGTTAATATGCCATATTTTTCAAGTTCTTTCTTCATCTCTCTCTCCTGTGTAGCAGATATTGTTTTATATGTTTATTATAATTAATTTTTTAATTTTTGTCTAACTGTTTCAAAAATTATTGCACTTAGAGCGTTTGAAACATTTAGGGAATTAAATTCTTTCAACATAGGTATTTTTACCACAAAATCCGATGATTTTAGAAGTGATTTTGAAACTCCTGCATGTTCTGCGCCCATTATAAGAGCAAAATTCATGTTTTTATAATCAATATCAAAATAATTATCCTTTGCATTTGCGTCTGCTGCAACTAGCCACCAGTCGGAATTTTTTAATTTTTGGACTGCATTAACAAGGCTATTTACTTTAATTATTGGAATATGATTTATTGCACCTGCACTTGTTTTCTCAACTGTTGCATTAACCTGAACATTCCTTCGTGATGGGATAATTATTCCTTTGACTCCAGCACATACGCAAGTTCTGATTATAGCTCCGAGATTATGAGAATCTTCAACCCCGTCAAGAATTACAATTGATGAATTTTCGAATTTTTGTTCAAGGAATTCGTCCAAATCCATATATTTAATAGGAGAAATTTGTGCGATTATTCCTTGATGATTAAATTCTGCATAGGGTATAAATTTTTCTCTTGCTACAAATTGGAATACAATTCCGTTTTCACGTGCCAGTTCTTTAATTTTATTTAATTTGCTATCGCTGTGGATATTTTTTGAAATTAAAATTTTGTTTATTTCCCTGTCACCTGCAAGTAAAGCTTCAAGAACTGAATTTTTACCGAAAATTATATTATCCATTTCCTATCCTTATTTTGATACTTCAAGCATTCTTTCGATACATTTTAATGCTTTTTGTGCGATTTCTTTATCTACCGTAATTTCAGGAGTTTCATTTCTCAAGGCGTAATAAACATCCAAAACGGTATTCAATTTCATACTTTGACAAATTGAAGGCACATCATGAATGTAATAGAATTGTTTGTTCGGATTATCGCGTTTTAATCTGTCAATCACACCTTTTTCTGTTGCAACAATAAATTGTTTTTCATTGCTATTTTTAACAAAATTCATAATTCCTGAGGTGCTACCGACATAATCTGCTCGAGATGAAAAGTCTTCAGGACATTCAGGGTGTGCGAGTACAAGTGCATTCCGATATACATATGCAGTTTCTCGTATGCTGAATGGGTCAAATTTAGCATGAACCGGGCAATAGCCGTTGTATGTTATAACTTCAATATTTCCAAGTTGTTTTTCTACCCATCTGCCGAGATTTCTATCAGGTAAAAATAACACTTTTGGAGCGTTTAAGCTTTTTACAATTTGTACAGCATTTGAACTTGTGCAACAAATGTCGCATTCTGATTTAACTTCAGCTGTTGAATTTATATAGCATACTGTCGGAATATTCGGGTATTTGCTTTTAAATTCCCTTAATTGCTGTAAGTTTATCATGTCAGCCATTGCACAGCCTGCTTTAAGATTAGGTAGAATAACTTTTTTATTCGGATTAATTATTTTTGCAGTTTGAGCCATGAAATAAACTCCTGCAAAAATAATTATATCTGCATCAGTTTTTTTAGCCATTTGGCTTAAATAAAGAGAGTCTCCAACATAATCAGCGACTTGGTCTATTTCTATATTTTGGTAACAATGTGCCAGTACTACAGCATTCTTTTCTTTTTTTAGTTTATTTACTTCGGTTATGTAATTCATTGGATAGCTCTTCCTCCATTTAATGTAAATTTATGTTAAATTTGCAAACTTTATAAAATATATTGTATAATAAAAATGTAAGTGAGTAAATAAGTATAAGAAAAAGATATAAACTATGGATTTAAACAACATTTTATCACAGTTGGGAGTCGGCAGTAAGGAAACTGTCTATCTTTCAGTAACTCCCGGAGTAGGTCTAGAACTTATTCAACTTGATCTTCAAAGTCGTACTGTTAAAAATTATTCGTATCGTCCTCTTGAGTATAATGAATCTTTAAGAGAAATTGCCGATATGGAAATGTTTAAAAACGCTGTATTGGAACTTTTTGAAGAATTGAAAATTAATTTAAAAAGCAATGTGGTTTTGAACTTGCCTATGGTTCTTTTAGGCAGCAAAGAATTACCATTGTTATTAGCAGATGAGGCTGTACAGGAAGCTTTAACTTCCGAAGTTGAGCAGTCTTATATTTTTAAAAGATATGAACCTGTTGTAAGTTGGTGTGATTCAAACAATGTACAATCAGGTGATTTAAGAAAACTTTTTTATTCAGCAGTTCAAAAGAATGTAATTGAGGATATAAAAAATGTTCTTGTTGAGCTTGGTATTACTTTAGCAGGTGTTGAGATATCTCTTACATCTGTATTAAAAGCTCTTGCATTTTCCGGTTTAGCTCAGGAACAGATGAAAGAGAATGTTTCTTGGAATTTGATGTTAATTACTCCAAGCGGTTATTCAATATGTTCTATGATAGGTAAAAATATCGTTGATTACTATGATGAACCTCTGGCAATTAAATCTTTTGAAGGTGATGAAATTTATAATGCTATAAATGCATCTGCCCAAATTACTCTTATGAGTTATCCGGCTAATTATTTATATATAGTTTCAGAAACTGATATGGTTAGTGCAGAACTGTTAGCAAATAGATTGCAGACTGAAAGTATTATAAATTATATTGAAAATAATAGTTTTAAAAAGCAGGATGTTATCCCTGTAAGTTTAGAAGTACTTGAAGATACTGCTCATAAAATATCTTTAGAAGCAATTGGTATTGCTACCGGTAATTCAGTATCGCTTCCTGTTAAATTTAATTTCATGGTAGCAGGTTCCGGCGGTGATGTTGTTGCAGAAGATCCTAATGAACCTATTCATGTAGTTTTAGGCTCTTCCGAATTTGATATTTCTCCTAATGCAGCAAGAAATGTTGCTCTTTTAGTGGCAATTCTTCTTCTTGTACCATTCGGCGCTGCATTTATTGGAATCCCTATGATAGGTCAGCAAAAACAAGCAAAACTTGATGATGTAAATGCACGTTTGGAGCAAACGAATTCCGAGATTAAAAGACTTCAGGAAGAACAAAATAAAACGAATGACTTTGATGTAAATTCAGAAATAGAAAAAGTTATGTCAAATAACCGTTCAAAATTAATGGGATATACAGCTTTAGGTGAGTCTGTTCCTAAAAATTTGTGGTTAACTTATTTTGCTGCAAAAGGCGATGGGAAGTTTGATATAAAAGGTGAATCCGAAAATGTTGAAGCTGTTTATGTTTTCTTTAAAAATATGAAAGATTCATTAATTAATACTCAGTTAAGGCTTCAAAAACTTCAAATGAAATCTGATTCTGTTGATGAAGCTGTTACAATTGATGTAAATGCTCCGACTGATTATGAATTTGAAATCACTAATATGTCTAATACTGAATTAACTAATTTGGAAAAAGCTTTAGCTGAAAAATTAAAAGAAGCAAGCGGAAACAAGACAGATGATAATGATAAAAAAGATCAAAAGAAATAGAATGAATTAAGTTTCAACATGTAAACTGCTAGGAGAATGACTGTGGATAAGTATAATATATATATAAAGAAATTTAAATTTGCAATAATAATCTTTGTGGTTGCTGTTGTTGCTGTAATCGCAATGATTGTAAAAACTGTACCGGAAGTGCAAAAAATTATTCAAATTCAAAAAGATCATAAAGCACAATCTGCTTCATTAGCTGATGCTGAAAGAAAATTAGCAACTTTGCAAGCTGATGCATTAAAAAAAGAAGCTGAAGATAAAAATGTTGCTAATTTATTTTTTAAGCCAATTACGGAAGGTTTGGATTCTGAGGCTGCTATTTCAGATGAGTTTACTGAAATTTTGCAAATTATGAGGGATAATAAAATAAAAGTTCGTTCTGTAAAATACGATTATGATCCGGCAGATGATAATTTTGTAAAATTTATTCCTTATAAGTATCATGTTTGTCGTATCACGGCAGAAATGATAGCTAACTATGCAAGTTTTTCAAATTTTTTACGTGAGATATATAAACATGAACATTTCCTTGATTTAGAAAAAGTTGAGGTTGTTCCTTATGATAAAAATAAGAAAATTTTACTTGTTAGTGTGGTTTTGAAATTATATGCACAAAAAGATCCTGCTACTGTTGCAAAGGAACAGGCTGAAGCTGAAGCAGCAGCACAAGCAGCAGCTCAAACTGCAGAAAGTTCAGATGGTAGTAATTCTTCAGTTCCGTCTCCTCAACCTGCAGATGGTGGTGTTTCTCCAGAAGCAAATATGTAGAGTGGTGTAATTATTCAAATAATTTATAATTAATACCAAACAATTTTTCTTTGTTTTTAATACAGGTTGAGCAGAATGCTGTTTCGAGTGTATTATGTCGTGCAAAATCTTTGAAATTTGAACCGCATCTTCCTCTGTGGTCATTTGCAAGAAATGGGCATGTATATACTCCTTTGGCTGTAAGTATTCTTCCAAATTCACAATCAAGACTATTCCATTCAAAGTTTTCTATGTCTTGTGATGGTTTATTTTTGTCGTGATAAATATTAATAGTGAAGTTATTTTCATTTGCTTCAAAACCTGCTTTTAAACAGATTTTTTTAAATTCTTCAATTAATATTTTTTTATCTTCGTTATAATAGTTTGTGATACATAAGATAGGGTTAAATCCGTATTTTACAAGACTTTTTATTGCATGGATTGTTTGCCTGTATGAACCTCTGCCTCTGATATCATCATTTTTTACTTCATTATAGTGGTCAATACTTAATTTAAAAATAATCTCAAAAGAGCTTTCATCTTCAACGCGTTTTAGGAAACGTACTTTTTTTTCATTAATAAAAGTTGCGTTGGTAAAAATGCAGACATTTGAACGTTTGAGACAAGTCCTTAAAATAGAGTTGAAATCAGGATGTGTCATTGGCTCAGCTCCTGTTAAATATATGCATTCAATATTTTCGTTTTTGGTGTCTGTAATTGCGTTTTTAATAGTTTCTAAAGGGATAAAGTCTTTGATATTCTTACTTAACGGAAAATCAATGTAGCAATGTTTGCAATGTTGATTGCAATTTTTTTCGGTTAATTCGATAAAAAGATTGTTTAATTCTTTTAATTTACAAACCGGTGTTTGAAAAATAGCATTTGTCATATAATTTGAACTCCTTTTTTAATTTAAGATAATTGTATTTTCTAAGAAATTAAAAAGGAATTCTCCTATAGGGTAATTGTTATGTAAAAAAGATATCTTTAATTTTTGAAATCATGCGGTTTTTTATTTTCAAGCCATTTACTCATAATATAGTGTTCATAGCTCAAAGCGTAATTATATAAGGCATTTACAAGTATTCTGCCACTTTCTGATTTACCTATAATAAAAAAATCCCCTGATTTGTTTTCTGCAAGCATAATTTCTTTATGAACAATTTTATCCACATTATTTTTAGGATTTTTATAGATTACAAGTTTTATCCAGTCACATAGAATTTTTGTTCCTGTAGATATGCCTGAAGTTATATCAGTATTTCTTGATTGTATATATTTTGAAAATTCATTTAGTATCATATTTGTTATTCAAATGGGGTTGTTGCCGCAAAGCATATAATATCATTTATCCCGTTTCTTTTCAACTCTTTAATTATTTCTTCAAATGTAGAACCTGTTGTACATATATCATCAATCAAAAGTAAGGTTTTTCCGTGATATTGAGACAAATCAACTTGAAAGGCATTGGAAAGATTTTTTACCCGTTCATTTCGTCTTAGTTTGTATTGAGGTTTTGTATCTTTTATTCTTTTTATCAAATCCTTGTTAAGTGTGTTTGATGTTATTCTGCAAAATTCTTCTCCGACAAGGTTCATGTGGTTGTATTTTCTTTTCTTTTCACGTTTTTTGAAGATAGGAACAGGAACAACTTCAAAATCATTTTTGTCAGTTATCTTGGAGAAATATTCTGCCATAAATTTTGCAAGATAATATGCCAAATCTTTTTGGTTATGATATTTTAAACCTCTTATTAGTTTTTGTAAATTTTTTGAATAAACTCCTGCACAGTAAATATTTTTGCCTTCAAGAATTCTGTTAATTTGAACCGGCAAAAAATCCATTTCTTCATAGCATTTAGAGCACATTTTCACTGCTTCTTTTGAACTTTTGCAAAAGTAGCATTTTTTCTTATATATCCAATCAAGCAAATTTATAATACGTTGGAGCATGAATTTTAAAATCCTTATATATTAAGTTTATAGCCGCCGCCGTATATTGTTTCGATGTATTTTTTGCCGTCTGCTATTTTGTCTATTTTGCTTCTTAAGTGTCTGATGTGTACCCTAATTGTTTCAATATCGTCGTCAGGAGAATATCCCCATACATCTTTTAAAAGTCTTGCAGATGATACCATATTGCCATGATTTTGGAAAAGCATATTGAATATTTCGAATTCTATAGGTGTCAATTTTGTTTGTTTATCGCCTATTTTTACGCTGTATAATTCCGGCAGTAAAGTGATTTCGCCAAGTGTCAAAAGCTCTCTTGTTGATGCGCTTTCAGGAATTTGGCGTGTTCTTTTTAAAAGTGCCCTTACTCTTACTTGTAGTTCTTCCATTTCAAATGGTTTTACAAGATAATCATCAACTCCGATATTAAAGCCGTTAACTTTGTCATTGATTTGTGAAAGAGCTGTTAACATTAAAATCGGAATATCTTTTGTTTCATCATTCTTTCTTATTCTTTGAGCTACGGTAAATCCGTCAACTTCGGGCATCATAACATCTAATATCACAAGTGACGGTAATTCCTGTTTACATAAAGCAAATCCTTTTATACCGTCAAAGGCTTGTATTACTTTATAACCGCATAATTCAAAATTTACTTTTATAAGTTCATTTATCGCCGAATCATCATCAATAACAAGTATTTTATTCATATTTGAATTTTATATTTAACAAAAAAAAAATACAACAAGATTTGTTAAAAAATATTAATAAAAATAGCCTGTTTGAATGATACATTATAGCTTATTTTTAGGCATATTTATATGAAAAGATTTGTAAAAAATTTTTTTTTAAGTGTAAATATTACAAATTTTTGAATTTTTATTGTAATATGTTAATTGCATAAGTAAAATTGTAGTAGAAATAAGTATACATTTATTAGATTGGAGGCACATGAATTGGCAATAACATCACCTTTTACAGCGTTTAAGGAAAACGGTAAAAAAGAAATCCACTTAGGACAACACGTATTAGCAGAATTTTTTGAATGTGATCCAAACACATTAAATAGTTTAGATAAAGTAGAAAAGTACATGGTGGATGCCGCCCTTGAATGTGGTGCTACTATTGTCCAAAAATGTTTCCATATGTTTAACCCTTATGGAGTTTCAGGTGTGGTTATTATTTCTGAAAGCCACTTAGCAATTCATACTTGGCCTGAACTTGGTTATGCTGCAGTTGATTTATTTACTTGCGGTGATAAATGTGATCCGAAAGTTTCTTATGAATTTTTGAAAGAAAAATTTAATTCTAAAAAAGCAACTTTTTCTGAGTTAAAAAGAGGTATTATTGATGAAGAAACTTTAAAAGTTGCTGAAAAACCATTTGAAATAATGCAGCAATTTGCTGATTAAGTTATAAAAATGAATAAAATAAAAAAGACTGCATAGTAATATGTGGTCTTTTTTTTATGTTAAATCATGTAAAAAAATTGACTTTATATCATGACAGCGCGATTGTTTTTTTATATTATTTTCATAACAGGGGGTAGAAATGCCGGAAGATTTAATAGAAAAAAAATCCAATTTTGACTTAACTTCAAGAAGTGCTTTTTCACGAGATGAAGAAGTGTTTACATCAAAATCTTATGCTGCGCTTCTTGCTAAAAATATAATCCCGTATTCTCACAGAAAATGTGCTAATAATTACGTTATTGTGAAGAAAGTTTTTAAATTTCAAGCTGTTATGCCAAGGATTTCCAATGCAGAAAAAGCTTTGCTTGCAAAATACGATTTTAATACTCTTGAATATACAACTGTAAAACAGATGTATGAAGAACTCGCGCTGTTGCAAAAATGGTCTGTAACTGCTGATGAAACTTTAAAACAAGATTCGGATGCAATTCTTGAAATTCGTACAAAAGAGTTGAAATTCATTGTTGCAACAAGTTATGCAAGCATTTCAAATGAAATTTATAAAGGTTATCTTGCTTTAGAAAACTATTTTATGGAAATCAGCAAGTATAATGATTAAAATAGATTTTTATTTTAATCATTAATAGTTGCTTTTATAATTTTATAAATAGTTTCAATTTTTTGTTTATCTTTGAGGTTTTGTACGTCTGTAATTATTTCGTTTACTAAATCTTCTTGAGATTTGATATGTTCTAAAGCAAAAAGTTCAGAACTTGAAACATTTAGTACATCCAGAATTTTTTCTAGCGTGTCTGCAGTTAAAAAATTTTCTCCAGTTTCAATCCCACTAAGTGTGCGTGTTGCAATATTTATTTTTTCTGCAAATTGTTCTTGAGTTAATCCTTGTTTAAGTCTTAATCTTTTTATTTTTGCTCCTAGTTGCTTTTTTATATTCATGAAATTTAACCTCAAATTTATTCTAAAAGATTACTTTTAATATCAAAATGAGATTAAAATGATAGAATTTGCTATATCTACCTATCTAATATCAAGTTAAATTTAAATTATGTTACAAAATGTAAAGTGTTAAAATCCTTGATATAAAGGGTATATAAAAAATATATGATATTAAATCTCTAATATCTCGCAATTTATGAGATTAAAATGTTTTTATATAAATGTAAGATGTGCAATTGCAATACGAGGTATTAAACTTAAAAAGGAGATTGAATTATGACAGAACCAGTAAACAACAAGACACTTGGTGGACTAACTTACAATGCAAATTTGGTAAAATCTGCAAAAAAGGTTGGCAATAATAGTTATGAGATAATTTTTAAGACAGGTGAGAAAATTACCTATCCAGAACAAACCCCTTTTAAACCAAATGCACGTGAAGTAGATGGCTACTACTATTTTAAAGATGAGGACGATCCGAAAGCTGTAACAGGTGAAAGTTTAAATACTAATCAACATTATTATAGAGAAAATGAAACATTCCCACGTGATGCTAGTATTACACAAGATATTTCCAGTGGTTTAATTTATGATGATACAATGTTTGATATTAAAAACGTGATGGGAGCAAAATTTACTTCTTCAAAAGAAACTGTTACTAGTGTATTATTACATAATTGTTCTTCAACAACTGTAGATTTAGGAGCTAATAATAGTAAATGGTATGGGGATACTGCTACTGTTATTGGAGGAGCTAATAATAAAGTAATACTTGATAGCAATGATAGTGCAAGAATAAATGGAAAAAATATTGAAGGAGAGGGTGCTGCAGCTCAAAAAGACTATTAATAATATTTTTACAATAACAAAAAAGGACTTGAATACTCGAGTCCTTTTTTGTGTTGTTGTATTAATTTTATTCTATGCTTCTTCTGTAGCTTGAGCAGCTTCAGCTTCTGCTTGAGCTTTTGCTTCTGCTTCTGCTTGAGCCTTAGCTTGTGCTTTTTTAGAAAGTTTTACTGTTTCTTTTTTAACATAGTTTAAAGTACCGTCATCATTGCAGTTTTTGATAAGGTAAGCAACAGTTTCAGTAGGTTGAGCACCTTTTTTAACCCATTCTAAAGCTGATACTTTGTCTAATTTCATAACTTTAGTTTTAGGATTGTAGTGACCTAATTCTTGAACAGGTCTGCCTTCACGTTTTGTAGTTGAATTAATTACGATAATTCTGTATGTAGGGTTCTTTTTTGCACCCAATCTTTTTAATCTGATTTTTAACATTTCAATTTTCCCTTATTTTTTTATGTAACTTGCGGATTTGAAATCCAACGCAGCCGCCGCTTTGGATGTCTATCCTTGAACAAGGCTAAGAGGAATTGCCTTATTCCTCTTTTATGTAACCACAAATATTTTCCTTAATCAAGTATAGATTAACAAAACATAATAAATGTTATAAATATGATAGAGAATATGATGATTAAAATCTTTTTCATTATAAAGAAGAAATAGTAATTCTCGTATTAAATAAGTCTCAATCATATCTGTACAGGTATCGGGCTCAAAAAAAATATAAACTTTTTGAAGTTTTGGTGAGATTTATTATGCGAAATATAAATATTTCCTTAAGAATTACCAAATTTATTTTGTCTATGTTACTATTAATGTAAGAATTACCAGAATGGAGAGGAAAATTATATAATGATAAGTCTTTTATTGAAGATGTTGGGCGATCCTAACGAAAAAAAAGTTAAAAGTATAATGGGAATTATTGATCATATTAATGCTTTGGAGCCTCAATTTGAAAAGCTGTCAGATGAGGAATTGAGAGCAAAAACTGATGAATTTAAAGAAATTTTAGCCAAACGCCCTACATCAAATGACTTTAAAACAGATAGAAAACTTGAAAAAGAAGCTTTGGACAAAATTTTACCGGAAGCTTTTGCAACGGTCAGAGAAGCCGGAAAACGTGTATTGAATATGCGTCATTTTGATGTTCAATTAATTGGCGGTTATTTTTTACATAACGGTCATATCGCAGAAATGAGAACAGGTGAGGGTAAAACTCTTGTTGCGACATTACCTGCATATTTGAATGCATTGACAGGTAAAGGAGTTCACGTCATTACTGTAAACGATTACTTAGCTAAGCGTGACAGTGAATGGATGGGAAAGATTTATAAATTTCTCGGGCTATCTGTTGGTGTAATCCTTTCTGGAGGCAGAACGGCAGAAGATTTTATGGCTAAAAAAGCTGCTTATGACTGTGATATTACTTACGGTACAAATAATGAATTCGGATTTGATTATTTGCGTGATAATATGGCATCAAGCCTTGATATGCTGGTACAAAGACCTTACAATTACGCAATAATAGATGAGGTTGACAGTATTTTAATTGACGAGGCAAGAACTCCTTTGATTATAAGCGGAAGGCTTGAAAAATCCGCAGAGACTTATCAATTGATGGCAAAGGTTGCTCCGCAATTAGAAAAAATTAAAGATTATGAAGTTGATGAAAAAAATAAAAATATAATTTTGACAGAAGACGGTATTGACAGAGCTCAAGAAATTATAGGTATTAAAGATTTATTTGATATCAATACACAATATGCTCATCATCTTTTGCAGGCTTTGAAGGCTAAAGAATTATTTGTAAAAGATACAGATTATGTTGTAAAAAATGGTGAAGTAGTTATTGTAGATGAATTTACCGGACGTTTGATGGAAGGCAGGCGCTGGTCAGATGGCTTGCACCAAGCAATTGAAGCTAAAGAGGGCGTAAAAATTCAAGATGAAACTCAAACTCTTGCAAGTATTACATTCCAAAATTTGTTTAGATTGTACCCGAAATTAGCCGGTATGACAGGTACTGCAATGACAGAAGAAGCGGAATTCGGTAAAATTTATAATCTTGAAGTTACAACAATTCCGACTAACAAGCCTGATATCAGAATTAATTATCCCGATGTAATTTATAAAACAGAACGTGCTAAATTTAATGCGGTTGTAGAAGATATTATAAGAATGCATAAAATCGGGCGTCCGGTTTTGGTCGGAACAATCAGTATCGAAAAGTCAGAATATGTTTCACATTTGTTGAAACAAAAAGGAATTCCTCATCATGTATTGAATGCTAAACATCACGAAAAAGAAGCTTACATTATTGCTCAGGCAGGTCGTGTCGGAGCTGTAACTATCGCTACAAATATGGCAGGTCGTGGGACTGATATTCTGCTTGGTGGTAATGCTGAATTTTTGGCAAAGGATATGCTTGATAATAAAGGGATTACTCCTGAAAGTCCAAATTATGAGGAGGAAAAAGAAGCAGCTCTTAAAGAGGCAAGAGCCATAACAGAGGCTGAACATGCTAAGGTTGTTGAAGTTGGCGGGTTGCATGTAATAGGTACAGAACGCCATGAATCTCGCCGTATTGATAACCAGTTAAGAGGTCGTGCAGCTCGTCAGGGTGATCCTGGATCTACAAGATTTTTCTTATCTCTGGAAGATAATTTGATGAGAATTTTCGGTGGAGATAAAATTACTGCATTGATGAATATGTTGAATGTAGAAGAAGATTTGGCTATAGAGAATACTCTTATAACAAAACAAATTCAATCTGCTCAGAAAAAAGTTGAAACTTATCACTTTGATATAAGAAAATCAGTTCTTGAGTATGATGATGTAATGAATATTCAGCGTGAAAAATTCTACGCTCAACGTAGAAAAGTTCTTTCAGGCAAGAATTTGTCTGAAGATATTTATTATATGATTGAAAAAGAAATTGACAGGTTATTGAGAAGCTATATTGCTCCTGATCTTCATCCTGAAGAATATGTTTATGAGGATTTACAGACAATGATAAAAGAACTTCATTCAATTATTCCTCAATTATCCGCTGTGCAAGTTTCTGATGTACAAAATTTACGTTTTGAGCCAATTTATGATAAATTGAAAACTCTTGCAACAGATGCATACAGACAGCATGAAGAAGAAGTTATTAATTTCTATAATCAGGTCATTTCTCAATATGATCCTAATGCAGAACTTCAAGAACCATTTAGCGATAACAATGTTATAAGAAATCTTGAAAAAGATATTTTATTGCGAGTAGTTGATAATAAATGGATTGATCACCTTCATAATATTGATATGTTAAGAGACGGTATCGGACTCCGTGCTTACGGTCAAAAAGATCCGTTGATTGAATATAAACGTGAAGCTTATGATTTATTTAATAAAATGATGTATGAAATTCAGGGAGATACTGTGAAACACTTATTCAGAACAAAATTCGGTATTCAGGTAATCGGCCCGGATAATGAAGACGTTGTATAAATGTTTTTAAAACTTGAAAATAATACAAAAACAGGTTATAATAATTATAACCTGTTTTTGTTGATACGAAAGGAGCAAAGAATGGAAAGATTATTAAATACCGAAAATTCGGGGGGGGGGCACATCTAAGCTCCTATAAAGGTTTTACACTTGCAGAAGTTTTAATAACTTTAGGTATAATTGGTGTAGTTGCAGCTCTTACTATGCCCTCATTAATTGCGAATTATAAAGAAAAAGAAGTAATTACAAAGGCTAAAAAACATTATTCGATAGTGCTGCAAGCCTTAAAACTTGCTCAGGCTGATGCCGGAATTCCCGGAGATAATTCTGTTATGTATATAGGGGTAGAAAATGCCAATGATGTTGCTAAAAATTTTTCAAAATATATTCCTAATGGGCATTTGTGCCTTTCAAATTCCAATGATAAATTATGTAACGATTTGAAACACAATGTATTATTGTCTGCTTATAAGGACCAATATGGACCGCTGAGTTTACCTGCTATTATATTGCCTGATAATGGTGTTATACATTTTACATTATCTCAAAAATGTGTAGATACTGTTGTTGAAAATTGGTTACGAGATCCGGTTAGCGGGGAACCATTGTATAATGATGATGGTACCCCTAAAGTGAGTAGGGATATTCGAAATGCATGCGGTTCAATTTTTATAGATGTAAATGGTTCAAAAAATCCTAATAAGTTTGGGTATGATGCCTTTGGGGTAACTGTATGGGCAGATAATATCGGAAAACCTTCTTGGAATGTATATGGCACTGACAGTTTATTTAGTATATTGTCAGGAGGGGAACTGAAATATAATACTAATGAATAATTGTAATTTTTGTTCGTGGTATAATCTTTTTAGTTAAGAGATTATATAAGGGATTTATAAATGCTTAGAACAGGAATTGTAGGATTACCGAATGTCGGAAAATCAACTTTATTTAACGCTTTGACAAGCGCAAAAAATGCACAGAGTGCAAATTATCCGTTTTGTACAATTGAACCTAATGTCGGAGTTGTTAATGTGCCTGATGATAGATTAGCAATTCTTGCAAAACTTTGCAAAACTGATGTAATTATTCCGACTGCAATTGAATTTGTTGATATTGCAGGACTTGTTAAAGGTGCAAGTAAAGGTGAAGGATTGGGAAACCAGTTCTTGCATAATATTAGAGAAGTTGATGCTATTATTCAGGTTGTAAGATGTTTTGATGATCCTAACACAATTCACGTTGCAGGTAAGGTCAGTCCGCTAGATGATATTGAAGTAATTAATACAGAACTAGCACTGGCTGATATGGCATCTGTTGAAAAACAAATTGCAAAAGTATCAAAAGTTGCAAAATCAGGTGATAAAGATGCCATATTAACTCTTTCTGTTCTTGAAAGAATGCAAAAATTGCTTGAAGATGCTTCATTTATTAATATAGCTGAGCATTTTAACGAAGACGAAATTCCTGTTGCTAAAGGGTTAAACTTGATGTCTACAAAACCTGTAATTTATGCGGCTAACGTTTCTGAATTTGATTTAAAAGACGGTAATGACTATACTAAAAAAGTTCAGGAATATGCTGCATCTCATGGGGCTGAAATGGTTATAATTTCTGCAAGAATTGAAGAAGAACTTGCAGATTTGTCACCTGACGAGGCAAAAGAATATTTGCACGATTTAGGAGTTGAAGATAGCGGCATAAACAGAATGATTAAATCAGTTTATAAACTTTTGAATTTAAGAACATTTATTACTGCAGGAGAAAAAGAAGTTCATGCTTGGACAATTCCTGCAGGTGCAAAAGCTCCTCAGGCTGCCGGTGTTATTCATACTGATTTTGAAAAAGGTTTTATAAGAGCTGAAATTACTCCGTATGAGGAATTTGTTAAAAATGGTTCTTATACTGCCTGCAAAGAAAAAGGGGTTACTCGTCTAGAAGGAAAAGATTATGTTGTTCAAGATGGTGACTTGGTTCATTTCAGATTTTCAGTATAATTATATTGCCTGATACGGTAATTTATGTCTATAAATTTTTTATTTTAAATTAATTTATTATGATAGATGATATTACTTCTAATTTAAAAGAATTTTTTAATACAAATAGGACGAAAGATGTTAATTTCAGATTAAAACAATTAAAGGCATTCAAAGAAACTATTAAACATTTTGAACCTGAAATTGTTCAAGCATTGAAAAATGATTTGAGAAAATCTGATTTTGAAATCTATACTTCAGAAATTGGTATTATTTTAAAAGAAATAGATTACGCAATTAAACATTTGAAAAAATGGTCGAAATCTGAGAGAGTGTCAACGCCTGTTTATTTAAAACCTTCCAGCGGGTATATTATCAAAGAACCTTATGGAATTGTTTTAATTATTGTTCCTTTTAATTATCCTTTCCAATTGTGTTTTGTTCCGTTAATCGGTGCAATTGCTGCCGGAAACTGTGCTGTTGTAAAACCGTCTAAAAGGACTCCAGAATGTGCAAATGTTATGCGTAAGATTATTGAGAAAACTTTTAGTGAAAATTATGTAAAATGTATTATGCCTGCAGAAATTTCTTCATCAGAAGTCTTAGAGGGCAATTTTGATTATATATTTTTCACCGGAAGTCCGCAGACAGGGAAAACAGTTGCAAAAACTGCTGCTTCAAAACTTATTCCTTATACTTTGGAACTCGGAGGGAAAAGTCCGGTTATTATTGAAAAAAGCGCTAATTTAGAACAGGCTGCCAGAAAAATTGTTTGGGGAAAATTTTTAAATGCGGGACAAACTTGTATTGCTCCTGACTATGTTCTTGTTCCTGAAAATTTAAAACAACAACTTATAGAGTATTTAATTCAGGCTATTAAATATTTTTACGGTGTTTTCCCTCAGGAATGCAAGGACTATGGACGTATAATCGATACAGATGCTTTCAGAAGGCTTAAAGAAATTATTCAAAATGAAGCTAAAAATATTATTTATGGAGGAGATAGCCATGAGTGCGGACTTTATATAGAGCCTACACTTATATCAGTACAATCTTTTGAAAATCCTTCAATGAGAGAAGAAATTTTTGGTCCGATTTTACCTATTTTGACTTATTCTGATATCGATGATGTAATTTTTAAACTTAGAGAGCTGCCTAAACCTCTTGCTTTATATGTGTTTTCAAAAGATAAGGAGGTTTATTGGAAGGTTATAAAAAGTCTTTCATTTGGCGGTGGTGCAGTAAATGATACAATTCAGCATATTTCCTGCATAGATATGCCCTTTGGCGGTGTGGGATATTCAGGTATAGGAAAGTATCATGGGAAGTATACTTTTGATACTTTTACACATTTAAAAAGTATTTTAGTCCGTAATCCTGATGTTGATATGAATATAATGTATCCTCCATATTCAGAAGATACTGTTAGGAGCATAAAAAAAATTTTTTCTTAACAAAAAATCCCGTTTAATAAAAACGGGATTTTTTGTTATTTACTTAATAATGAAAGTTTGCTCCCAATATCAGGATTTTCATTTTTTATTGAAGAGTATGGTTTCGATGCAATATTATATTGCGGGTTATACATTACTTTTCTGCCGTTAAAGCTTGGATCATGATAAAGAATCAGAGTACTGTCTTTAAATTTGATAGATGTATTATTAGGACCTGTAATTTGGTTGTTACCGTTTACATAATATATTGTTTTGTCATTTTTATCTGCATTTCTAAATTTTAACCCTGGTTTTAATCCGCATTTTAAGCCTACTTTGCCGCTGCGAGCTTCATTAAGGTCAATACATTCCATTGTAAGTTCTGCAGGGTCATAATATCTGTCGAATGTATGTTCAAGTCCTGCTGTATTGAATACAGATACTGTCATTTTCCCGTTAGGACTTTGTCTTAATATTGCTGATACTTTTGTATTGCCTTCGTCTGTTCTTTCAAGATTGTCAATTGTTTTGTTTGTATCATCTTTATAAACATCATGTCTGTAATGTGCGTTTTGTTCTTTAAGAGCAAAAGGTGCACCATCATTTAATGGTTCAAGTTCTGGTCTTTTCCTAAGCTCAAATGCATTTAACATGTTATTTTTAAATTTTGCTACAAAAGGTTTGTAATCAGAACTTGCAGAATCTGCCCATTCATTATGAATTACATTACGGTTTTGCAGATATATATTTTTCGAAGTTGTTTCGTAACCTGTTGAACCTAATTCATCTCCAGCAAATAATGTTGGATTTCCAGTTAAGGCTATTAAAAATTTAGTTTGTCCCAGAAGTTTTGACATTGCAGGGTCTAAAATTCTTTCTAAAGTTTCATCTTTTAATTTTTTACGTTCTGCTGATGTCAAAGGAGGTTGGTTAACTCTGTCTTCATAACCGCTATTATCTCTTTTCCATAAATAATCCATTTCATCTAATACAATATCAAGTGCGATATTATAATCTTTTGTTCCGAAGCCTTCTGCTTCAAATATTTTGCCTTCATGATATCCGTTAGAAATATTTTTTAGGGCTTCAACCATTTTGTTATAAAGGTAATTTTTTCTTTTTTCGGAAAAACCGACGTTTTCTTTGGCTTTTCCCATACCACTTGCGATAGATTCACATTTTGCAATTGTAATGTTACTTACTCTGTCGAAATCATAATTTGCAACAGCTTTATCATCTATGTGTTCACCGTATTTTACTCCGTTAAGAATTCTGTATGCTCTATCACGATATTGTTTGTTTGCATGGTCTGTTAAATCTGTGTATACAAGATCCATATCCATTGCAAAACCGTCTAATGCACGGCATTTATCATGGTTGCCTGCAAATGTATATGAATAAATCAGTGATTCAAGAGATCCTGAATTTAAGTAATTGTCATTGCCAACTAATTTTTCAAGGATTGTTGTTTCATGGTGCAAGCCTTTATCAGGGCTATTTTGTCCGTCAAAGTCAAATAATTTACCAAAGATTTTTGTTATATCAGATGAAAAATAATCATAGTTTGCAAAGGTTGTAAAGCCTGTTTCATTTAATAATTTTCTCATTGCTTCTGTTTTATTTGCAAATCTTTCTTCTGATTTTTGGCCGTAATATCTGTTACCTTTTTCATCTACATGTGCAACATATTTGTCAAAATTATATAGAGTATCTAAATCTGTAACTTCTGCTGCAATATATGCTTCCGGATGATTTTCACGAATTCCTTTTCCAAAGTGTGACCAAAATTCTATTATTTTATTCCAAGTGTATTTAAAACTTGTTTTGGAATCTTTTAACGATTCAATGTCAGCTATATCTTTTGTAGCATCAATTCTCCAGTCTAAACCTGCTCCTGTTCTGTCTACAATCATTTCTGCAAGGCGGAAACTGTTTATATCAGTGCCTTTAATTGATTTTACAAGAGCACTCGCTAATTTTTCTTTTTCTTCGTGAGGAATATGTTTGATTCTTCTTCTTAATTTATTAATAAGTAATTCAGCTTCATTTTCAGGTGAGTCTGCTATAATACCCATTTCTTTAAGTGAGGTACTTTTTAAACTGTTATAATCGTAAGTTATTTCTCCTGTATCTTTGTTGTAAGTAAATTCTGCTTTAGGAGAAACCCCTTTTATAATCGCAAATCTTGCAATTTCAGCAGTTAAAAGAGGTATTACATATTTCCCGTAAGGAGTTGCATTGCCGTATTGATCATGAAGCATTTGATCTTTTGGCATTTTACTTTCTACTCCTGCCAAAATTTCATTAGCCAGATTCTGCATTTCTTTTGTATACATTTTGTTGGTTAATTCGTAAGTTTCATAATTTTCGGCATTAAAATGTCTTGTCGGATCTATAAATAGTTCGTATCTTGAAACTCCGATTTGCTCTTTTTCGTTTGCTCTTTTTGAAATAAATGGAGAACTTAATACTCCTGCAATATCGTCTCCGACTTCTATAGAATCCAGCGGTACATCCATTAATCCTTTTAAAATTGTATTTTCATAAGAATCTACAGAATCTGTTCCGTGAAGGTTATAACGTTCTTTTAGAACATTTTTTATTATTTGTTCATTTACATCAAGGTCTTTAGGGAAAATTTTCCCGTCAGATTGTTTTTTGATTAATTTATAAATTTCTTCAGGGGTGCTGTTTTGAATATTTTTTAAATGCTGTGCTGCATTAAGATTTAGTATTTGGTTTGTCTTTTTCGTCCAATATTTGCCTGACATAACAGCATAATCTTGAACTTCTATATTTTTACGGTTGATTAGCTCCTGAATTTTTGCACGTTTTTCAGGATTTAGTATATTTTTTAATGCTTGAGAATTTGAGTGTGATTGAACGTAATTTAATTTTGCGATATCAGGGTTAGCATCCCAAGTATAGAAGCCGCTTTCATGTTTACCGTCAAGACCAAAATATTCAAATTGTGAAACAAATCTTGTTCCAAGACCGCTATATAAAGAAATAGGCTTATCTTTCCCTTCAGTCTTGTTATATTGAACAAGTCTTTCAACATTCTTTTTGTATGTTTCAGGATTAATTCTGAAACTGTATGGAATTACTGTATCATTGTGATTGTTAATATCAAGATAATTTTTATCATATTTTTTGTAAGCTTTAATTAATTCTTGGTTTGAATATGATGCTGCGTTAGTAAGTCTGTCATCATAAATCTGTATATAAGTAGGTTTATGTCTATCATATTTTTGAGAAACGATATCTATTTTACCGTTTTCTCTTTGAACGAATTTATAAGGTGAATTTACAAGTCTGTGAGTAACATGTTCTGTTCTTTTCCCGAAAACACCGAGACTTAAAGGACCGTCTTGAAGTCCGGAAATGTTAAACCAGTAAAAATAAGGTGATTTGTTACCCCATTTTAAAATATGTTGGAAGTGAATCCCTTCAAGACCTTCATTTACATAAGCTCCATCGGATACTAAATTAATACCTTTTGCAAATAATTTTTTCTGTAATGATGTATAGTTATTGATATTTCCGAGAGAATGAGCCATTTGAAAACAGTTTTTATTCCAGTAACCGTGTGCTGTTAAACTGTCATCAGTAAATAATGGAAGTGTGATTATTCTTGAAAAAATATCAAGTTTCCCGTCATCAAGATCTTGTTCTACTCCGGCAAGAGATCCGCCTACTTTGTTCGCAAAGTTTTTAGATGTTTGTAATATATTTATTATTTCATCAGAGTCTCTCATTACAATATTGTTATCATTATCATATTTCCATACAATGTTGTAATTATCCGGAATAATAAGCTTCATAGCTCCGCCTTTTCTGACTAAAGGAGCTTTACCCGGAACAATATTGTAAATATCATAACCTTTATTGGTTTTGCCTACTTCGTTTATGACATTTCCGGAATCAACCAAATAAATTGGAGATGCACTGTGATTATTTTTTGGGTAAAGTTTGTAGTGATAAGCGAAAGGTTGGTCTAGTGATAAGTTGAAATCCCCTTGTAAATCTACTTTTGTTGATTTGCCGCTTTCAAGTTTTATTCCGTATTCTTTATTGTCAGAGTTATCATCCATAGAATCAATAGATTCTAAGATGTTTGTTACGTAATAGTTGTTGTTATTATCTTGTTCTACAGAGTATAATTCAAGATAACAGTCGTATTTGCTGTCATCATAAACATAATTAAATTCGTAAACTCTGTTCCCTCCGTTATCTTTTGCTGGTTTATATCCTTCAAAGTTGATTTTTTTACTATTTATATTTGTATTAGGCTGATTTAAATTTAAATTAACTTTCACTTTCACAACTCCTTACTACTTAATTTATAACTCAACTGAAGATTTTTTTTTGACATTGTGTAATATATTATTAAGAAATTTTTACAAAAAAAGATTAAAAATTTATTATTTGATATAATTTCACAGGAAAAGGAGAAAGACACATGCAAGTTATGGATATGAAATATGATATTAAAGATATAAGCTTGGCAGAACAAGGTAAAAAACAAATTGAATGGGCATTTAAAGATATGCCGGTTTTAAAACAAATTCAAGAAAGATTTATAAAAGAACAGCCTTTTAAAGGATTAAAATTATCCGCATGCGTTCATGTAACAAAAGAAACAGCAGCATTATGTGTTGTAATGAAATCCGGCGGTGCAGATGCAGTTTTAGTTGCATCAAATCCTCTTTCTACTCAAGATGATGTTGCAGCAGCTCTTGTAAAATATTACGAAATTCCGACATTTGCGGTTGCTGGAGAATCTGTTAAAGAATATAAGGCACATATTCAAGAGGCTCTAAATCATAATCCTGATATTATTATCGATGACGGTTGTGATATCGTGTCTACAATTCATGCTGAGCGCCCTGAGATGGCTTCTAAAATTATAGGTTCAACAGAAGAAACTACAACAGGTATTATAAGACTTCAGGCATTAGAAGCACAAGGAGTTTTAAAATTCCCTGCGGTTGGTGTTAATACAAGTTTGACAAAACACTTATATGATAACCGTTACGGTACAGGTCAAAGTTCTATGGATGGTATCATAAGAGGTGCAAATATCTTAATCGCCGGTAAGACAGTTGTAATTTCAGGTTATGGCTGGTGTGGCAGAGGATGTGCTTTACGTGCTAAGGCTTTAGGCGCGAATGTTATTGTCTGCGAAGTTGATCCGTTAAAAGCTCTTGAAGCTGCGATGGAAGGTTATAGAGTAATGCCTATTGAAAAAGCGGCTAAAGAAGGAGATATCTTCTTAACAGTTACTGGAGATAAACATGTTATTGATGTTCAACATATTTTAAACATGAAGGACGGAGCATTTTTAGCTAATTCAGGACACTTTGATTGGGAAATTAATATTGCAGGGCTTAAGGAACACGCTGTTGATATTAAAGAAATCAGACCTAATTTTGAAGAATTTAAACTTGATAACGGTAAATCAGTATATGTATATGCTCAAGGACGTCTTGTAAATCTTGTTAATGCAGAAGGACATCCTGCAAGTGTTATGGATATGAGTTTTGCAAATCAAGCTTTGGGTATTGAATTCCTTGTAAAAAGTAAAGGAAAATTAGAAAATAGATTATATACACTTCCTCATGAAGTTGATGTTAAAATAGCTGAATTAAAGCTTAAATCAATGGGAATTGAAATTGATACATTAACTCCGGAGCAAGAAGAATACTTGCATAGTTGGAAGATTGATTAATTTATATATTAAAATAAATATGAAAGAAGTACCGTTGAGATTAACTTAACGGTATTTCTTTTACCTAGTTTTTCTTTTTCCTGCCATAAAAATTTAATAGTTTCAGGACGAATTTTTAGATTATTTTTAATATTAATTTGAGTTATATAATCACTGTGTAGTCTTTTATCACCTGTTACCGGATTAGAAGTTCCTGCGTTGTTTTTATGGCGTCTGTAACCGATAAGAGGGGTGTAAATTATTGCAGAACCGCCGATTAAATTTGCGAAATTAAATAAAAATTTATCAGGACATATTTTCCAATTTTCTGTATTTTGGAAATCTTTAATTAATTCTATAGAAGCTTTCCTAAACATTGCAGAACTATTTGGGGACCAATACCAGCCGCCGAAACGTTTGTGTTTTATAATTTTATAATTTACTTTATCGCAGGCAAATAGTTCATCAAGTTTTTCGCAATGGGGAGATGCAGTTGAATACATTGTATGTACTTCATCTTCTTCTCCAATTTCTATTATTTGGCAAGATGTAAAAGCGAGTGATGTTTCCAAATGAACTCTAATATGATTTTGAGCATATTGCGGTATTAAAATATCATCGCTGTCTATAAAGCTTATGAATTGCCCTTGCGCAGATTTTAATCCTGTAATCATTGAGGCAAATTGTCCCATATTTTGCTCATGTTTAATAAGGGTAATTTTTAAGTCTTGGTTATAAGAAATAAAATCTTCAATAATATCACATGAATTATCCGCAGAACAATCATCAACAACTATTATTTCAATGTTTTTATAGGTTTGATTTTTGATACTTTCTAATGTTTTTGAAATATATTTCCCATAGTTATATGATGTTACAATAAATGAAACAAGAGGGAGTTTAAGCATTTTCACCGCCATTTTGTTCTTGAGCTAACAGTCTTTCCATTTTTTTATTATGCATAATTGAAGATATAAATGCTGCGACAATAAAACCTAACCCTATTCCTCCTGTTACGATTTCCGGTATTTCTTTTACTGTAGAAACCAGCATTAAACAAGCTAAAGCTCCAATTGCCCAATGAGCACCATGTTCTAAATATAAAAATTGTTTTAAAGTTTTCTTTTCAACAAGCATTATTGTAAGAGAACGAACAAACATAGCTCCTATTGCTAATCCTATTGAAATAATTATGATATCTTTACTTAGCGCAAATGCACCTAAAACTCCATCCAAAGAAAATGATGCATCGATTAATTCAAGGTAAAGAAAACTAATTAATCCTGTACAGCTTGCTCCTTTAACATCGCAATTTGCAAGGCGCATTTCTTCATGTTTTTCAAGATAATGAGTAAAACCGTCAATTAATAAATAAGTTATAATTCCTGAAATTCCTGCAATCATAACATGAATTTTTTGTTCCGCAGGTACAAAATTTTGAGTAGCAAGCAGCATAAAAAGTGAAATTACAATTTCAATACCTTTGATATGGTCAAAATGTGCTAGCCAATATTCAATAGGTCTAATCCAATGAACTTCTTTTTGATGATTGAAAAAATAATTTAAGAAAAGCATAATAAGAAACATTCCGCCGAAAGTAACAATAGGCGCATGTGTTTGATGCAGATAATATGCATATTTATCTGCATTAGTAAGTGCAATATTAGCTACTTCAATCATTTTTAATTTAGCAAAAATTGAAACTACAAGTATCGGGAATAAAAATCTCATGCCAAAAACAGCTATTATAATTCCCCAAGTTAAAAATCTGTGGCGCCACTTATGGCTCATTTTTTCGAGTTTCATCGCATTAACAACTGCGTTGTCAAAAGATAAACTAATTTCTAAAATACCTAAAACAATTGCAATAAAAACACAAGTAAGTCCTGTGCCGTTATGTACATGTTCTCCCCAGAAATATGCACCAATTAACCCCGCAATAGTTACTATATAAGAACCTAAAAAATATTCCAACATTTTGAATTTTCTCCTTTTGCTCTTATTAATTATACCGAAAAATTATTGATATTCAAGCATTTTTCAATTTGTCTACTTGAAAATTGTTTTGGTATATGTTAATATAAATATATGTAAGAATTTTATGGAGCGATTTATGAAGGAGATAGAAGTAATTAATATGTCTGCATTTAGAAAATTCCCAGTAAATTTTGTCCCAAGTGTTAATAATTGTAAAGTTGGGGGGGGGGCGCTTTCCTAGCTCCTAAAAAAACTTTCGGGGCTTATACATTAGCTGAGATTGTAATAGTTTTACTTGTTGTAGCGGTTATAGTTTCTGTTAGTATACGTGTTACAAAGGCAAAACTGGATAATATTATAACTTATACATATTATTCAGCTTATTCTGTGCTTCGTAATGTCTCACGTAATATGTATTCTGAGTTTAAGTCAAATGATGAAATGTATATCCAAACATATAGTATTTTAGAAAACTATAAGCTGGCTAATAATATTTTTTCGGGTGTGCTTAATCTGTTTAAATCAAGTGCGCAAGCATATTTTGTTGTAGATACTCCTCCTACAATGGGGTATTATGCTTGCGGTAAAGAGATTATGACCATACCGGGGGAAGGACGTACAATTACTTCAAATGAGGTTGACGGGATTATTTATGTTGGTGATGATAGTCCCCCTTGTAACGAGGTTGTTTATGGTGTTGTCCCGAGAACTTTAGACGAAGCTTCAGCAGCATGCCCTAATCATGTTGTTTCTGATCTTTTTTATGGTGCCTATAATGCAAACTTACTTGAAATTGGGAAAGCTACTCCATATAAATGTCCTGGGAAATATGGCGGGTATTATGGAACTTATGCATACCCCGGATTAAGTACTGCTGAAGGATGTATTTACCCTTGTAATGACGGAGACTTTTATCATGGAGTAGAAGATAGTATGAGTTGTGGTTATTATTCAGAGCCTCATTATGATTATAATTCTTGTACATATCGTTACGATGGTACTGAATCTAAATCAATTTTAGGGATTTTAGTACGTAACGAACCAAAGCCGGATCCTGAACCTGGTGATGATGAGCCTTCAGGATCTGACGTTGTAGTAAATTGTGATGTCCCCGATACTTATACCCAACAACGTGACTATTGTTCTCACGGATATGAAGGTTATGATCCAACACCTGGTGTTTGCGATTACAGTGTAAAGCCTTCACATTGGCCGCCGGCATGCAACGCAGGATATAGCTGGAATTATGAAGAGTACGATTGTAAATGTGTAGTTGAACCGCGTACATTACCTCGGAACGGCGAAAACTTTTGTAAAATGTTTGCCGGGTATGTAAATACAAAAGGCGGCAGTATTGAATGTTCCGGTGATGCAGTTCCTTTAAATTCCGAAGATTTCAGCGGGAAAGAACCTGATTTGATATTGCGTAACGGTATGCGTTTATATAATGTTCGTCAAAATCCCCGCGAAATAGCAGAACTGTCCGGTAATACAGATGGAGGCGGTTATAACGGTGTGGCAAATATTAATTCCTATGGTTACACTGTTTATGTTGACATAGATGGTGATAAAGGTAATTCTGTTTTATGGGAAGATGTTTATCCTTTTTATATAACTATGTCTGGAACAGTTATACCGGCTTATGATAATTCTCACCCCGGTTTGTCAGGCGGAGACAGTCGGAATCATTTAATGGTGAGTGTGGAACATGAAACTATTGGAGCAAACGGTTCCCGTAACAGATATTGGTTGAAAAAGAGTGTATCTTTTAAAGAAGGAGCTTGCTCAACCGGTTATATATCAGCAGCTACACCTTATTGCAGTGGAGTGCCTATAGAATTGTCCTGCGCAGGTGAAAACGGTTATTCTTGTAATTTAAAACATATAAAACCTGCGAAATTTCTCTTTTAAATGCGTAATTTTCACAAATAATAAAAAAAAAGTGGAAAACTAGTTTTCCACTTTTTTTTTATTAAACTTTGAAAAAATTTTTGTTCCTGTTATAATCAAGGTATGAAAGATATGTTAGACAAAATTCTCCAAATTGAGAAAAAATATAATGAGTTAGGTGAAACTCTTTCAGATCCTGCTGTAATTCATGATTATAATAAATTCAGAGATCTTTCCAAACAAAGAAAATCTATGGAAGAAACCGTTGAACTTTATTATGCTTGGAAAAAAGCTGTTGATGCGATTGAAGAAGCCAAACAAATGATTCATGAAGAAAAAGATGAGGAAATGAAAAGTTTCCTTAAAGCCGAAATAGAAAATAATGAAGCTAAACTTCCGGAATATGAACAGCGAATGAAAGTTTTATTATTGCCGCGAGATCCGATGGATGATAAGGATATTATGCTTGAAATCAGAGGCGGAGCCGGCGGTGATGAGGCAAACATTTTTGCAGGTGACCTTGCAAGAATGTATATGAGATATGCTGATAAACAAGGCTGGCAGACTCAAGTTTTAAGTAAGACCGAATGTGAAGCAGGTGGTGTTTCCGAAATTATTATTTCAATGAAAGGCGATAGTATTTATTCTAAGTTGAAATACGAATCAGGAGTACATAGAGTTCAAAGAGTTCCAGCAACGGAATCTCAAGGCAGAGTGCATACATCTACCGCTACAGTCGCAGTAATGCCTGAAGTTGATGATGTTGAAGTAAACCTTAATATGAATGATGTTGAAATTACAACAGCACGTTCAGGCGGAGCCGGCGGTCAAAATGTTAATAAAGTTGAAACTGCTGCAAGAGTCTTTCACAAGCCTACAGGGATTATGATATTCTGTACGGAAGAACGTTCGCAGTTGCAAAACAAAGAACGTGCTTTACAAATTCTTAAAGCTAAACTTTATGATATGGAAGTTCAAAAACAAATGAAGGAAATTACTGATTTACGTCGTTCTCAAGTAGGAACCGGCGATAGAAGCGAAAGAATCAGGACATATAATTTCCCTCAAGGTCGATTAACAGATCATCGTATTAATCATAACTTGAATGTTAATACTGTTATAGATGGTGATTTGGATGAATTGATAAATCTTTTGACCGAACACGATCAAAAGTTAAAATTGGAAAAATTAGCTGAGGTAAATTAGTGGCAGAACGAAAATGTGTAGGTTGTGGTAAATTAACAAACAGAGATGAATTAATAAAAATTACTAAGGAAAACCTGCACGGTAACGTCGTTATAAACCACAGTAATAAAATATTTGGCAGATCTGTATATCTCTGCTATAATAATTCGTGTATAGAAGCCGCTTTTAAAAAAAATAAAATTGCAAAAGCTTTAAAAACTTCAATACCCGAAGATTTGAAAGGAAGATTAATAAATGAGTTTTGAGACAATTAGAATAAATGAGTTAGCAAAAGAACTTGGACTCACAAGTAAAGAAGTCATAGAAAAATTTGCACAAATTTCTATTACCGGCAAGACTCATTCAAGTACCGTTACAGTTGATCAGGTTAGAAGATTAAAGGAATTTATTGCATCAGGCGGCGTAAAAGAAGCTAAAAAACCAAAAGCTTTTGTTGTCAAAAAAGCAAAAGCTCCCGAAGTTGTATCAAAAGAACCTGAGTTAAAAGCAGAAGAAACTCCAAAACCTGAAGAGAAAAAGGTTACTATTCCTCGTGTAGAAGTCGTTAAACCAAAAACGCAGAATCGTTTGGAAATAGTTAGACGTGCTCCGCAAAAACCTGCATCGGAAAAAGTCGAAAAACCGTCCTTTGAAACAAAAAAATTCCCGCCTCGTTCTGAAAGACCTGCAAAAGGAGAAAAAACTTTCCCTCCTAAAAAAGAAGGAGCAAGTAAAAAACCTTTTGAAAAACCATCAGGTGAGAGAAAACCAATTCAAAGAACAATTATTTCTCAAGATATATATGAAAACAAAGGTTCAGGACGCAGACGTACTGACGGAAAGAAAAAAGGAAAAGATTTTAATTCTAAAAAAGAAGAGCAGGAAAGAATTTCATTAGAAAAGGCAGCTGCTCAAAAGCATAAAAAACGTACTCATAAAGAAGAAGAGACAGAACAAGTAACACAAATTGTTGTAAACAGAGCAATGACAATTAGTGAGCTTTCTGAAAAAATACAGAAAACTCCTGCAGAAATTGTTAAATTTTTAATGCTTAACGGAATTATGGCTACTGTTAATCAGCTTATAGATATTGATGTTATTAAAAAAGTATGCGCAGAGTATAATTTGGAAGTTCTTGATGAAGATTTAGATGCTTATATGGAAGAAGAACTTGAAAAAGAAGAAAAAGTTAAAAAGTTAACAGAAGTCGACAAGAAATTATTAAAAAAACGTGCACCTGTTGTTAGTATTATGGGACACGTTGACCATGGTAAAACGACTTTATTAGACAGTATAAGAGCTTCAAAACATAAAATTGTTGCAACTGAAGTTGGCGGTATAACTCAGTCAATTGGTGCATATACTGTTTATCTTGATAATAATAAAGAGAAAAAGATTGTATTTGTTGATACTCCCGGTCACGAAGCATTTACGGAAATGAGAGCACGCGGTGCTAAAGCTACTGATATCGCGATTTTGGTAGTTGCCGCTGATGACGGTATAATGCCTCAGACAATTGAAGCTATTAACCACGCAAAAGCTGCAGATGTTCCGATTATTGTTGCTGTTAACAAAATTGATAAACCTGATGCAAATCCGGATAGAGTATTACAACAGTTGACGGAACACGGTTTAGTGCCTGAAGAATGGGGCGGCGAGACAATTGTTGTAAAAGTTTCAGCATTACAAGGAACAGGTATTGATGAACTTTTGGAATATATTCTTCTTGTTGCTGATATTCAAGATTTGAAGGCTAATCCGAAAGCAGAAGCTTCAGGTGTTGTAATTGAGGCAAATCTTGATAAAGGTAAAGGCCCTGTTGCAACATTATTAGTTCAAAACGGTACATTGCGTGTCGGTAATTGTATTGTTGTTGGTACTGCTTGCGGGCGTGTAAGGGCATTATTATCAGATTCAGGCGAAAGAATTCAAAAGGCGGAACCTTCTACACCAGTTGAGATTTTAGGATTGACAGAAGTTCCTCAAGCAGGTGATTATTTTGAAGTTGTTCAAAATGAAAAAGAAATGAAATCTATTGTAGAACAGAGAAAAGAAAAAGAACGTAATAAACGTTTAGAAAATATGTTACCGGCTCATGTCCGCCGTGAAGCTGCTGCAGGAGAAGATGATATTCCTCAATTAAATCTTATTATTAAGGCTAATACAAACGGTTCTGCAGAAGCTGTATCTCAGGCAATTGCTCAGCTTGAATCCAATGAAATTAAGACAAAGATTATTCACGTAGGTGTTGGTGATATTTCAGAAGCTGATGTTATGCTTGCATCTGCATCAAATGCATTAATTTTAGGATTTACCGTAAAAGAAGATGCAAATGCTCTTGCTGCTGCTGAAAAAGAAGGTGTAACAATCAAGAAATATGATATTATTTATCAGATTTTGGAAGATATTGAAAAGACAATGCTTTCACTTCTTGAACCTGAAATTAAAGAAGTTGAACTTGGTAAAGCTGAAGTTCGTCAGGTATTTACAATCGGTAAGACAACAAGAATTGCCGGCTGCTATGTAACAGAAGGTAAGATTGTAAGAAGTAAAGATGCTGTTATCTATAGAGATGGCAAAGAAATATTCCGCGGTGCTATTGATCAGTTGAAACGTTTCAAAGATGACGTTAAAGAGGTTGCACAAGGATTTGAGTGCGGTATATCATTTGCTAAATGGAATGACATTGAAATTGGTGATATAATTGAAGTTTCAACTAAAGAAGAAGTTGAAAGATCAAGCTTATAACCTGTGCGGGTAATCTGACTTAAATTCCCAGTTATCATATTCTAAAAGTGCTGAACAATAATATGTATGCGTTTTACAGGCCTCAACGATTTCAGTTCTACTATTGTAAGCTTGTCTTCTTGTGCAAAAAGTTTTATTACTGTTTCCACATACGTTTTTTTTAGATGAATTTGTAAAACACATATAGAATACAAATTTGTCTTTTCCCTGAATATTTGGCTTGCTGTTTCCATTTGAATCAAAAATGATGTCTATGCAGCTACCGTTATTGAAACTGAATGTTGAACCGTCTGCGAGATAAACGGTGGTTTGAGTTCCGCTGCCTGTATTATTCCCGTCTTCATCTACATTATTAATCCCGTCAACGATTTTAGTGTATTTAAAATATGGAGCTAAATATGTCATAAAAAATTCTTTTGATATTTTTCCGTTAGCTTCATAATCAACGTTCCCGTTTTCATCTTTTTGCGTTGAAGCTTTTGTCCATTCTTCCGAATTCCAGTTATCGATTTCGCTAAGTTTTATTGCCTGTTCCATAGATGAATAAAATTTTTTTAATCTTGCAGAAGTCTCCATTTTTTTGTGATGACTAATAAGAGCCGGCATTGTAAGTGCTGCAACCACACCAATAATTCCTAAAGTAATTAAAACTTCAGCGAGGGTAAAAGCACAAGAATAGTTATCCGATAAAATTTTATCTGCAAAAGATTTTGTTAAATTAAACCCATTATTTCCCTTGATATAAGCGACCTTTGCGGGGGGGGGGCAACCCTTAACGCTTTTAAATAGAACATTCCAGCCTCCTTCTTTTTTCTCTTATTATTTACGATTTTTTGATTTTTGTCAAGGTATAAAAATAAATAGTCGTTTTGTTTATTAATTTTTTAATATTTCATGTTATAATTTTTTTACTAAGGAGATAATTATGACTCTAAGAAATGAACGTGTAAGAAAAGAATTAATGAGAGATATCTCTGAAATTTTGCGAAAAGAAATTAGAGGTTTAGCAGGTGTTGTGTCTGTTTTAGATGTAGAAGTTTCTCATGATAATTCTTTTGCAAAAGTAATATATAGTGTTCTCGGTTCAGATGAACAGGTTGAAAAGACAAAAGAAATTATAGAAAAAAGTACCCCAAAAATAAGATATGAAGTTGGCAAACGTATCCGTTTACGTTTGACTCCTGAGTTGAAATTCGTTTACACTGATTCTTTGGAAAAAGGCTCAAAGGTTAGTGAAATTATCGATAAAATTTCACGCGGAGAAATCTAGTGTATTTTGGCTTTTTAAATATCTATAAACCAATAGGTTTAACTTCTCATGATGTTGTTGCACGATTGAGAAAACTTACAGGAGTAAAACAAATCGGACACACAGGGACTTTAGATCCTTTTGCTCAAGGTGTTTTGCCTGTTTGTATCGGAAAAGCGACAAGACTTATAGAATTTTTAGCAGATGATAAGGAGTATATTGCAACAGTACAATTTGGCGCAGATACTAATACTTATGATAAAGATGGGGAAACCGTTTTTACATCAGGGAAAAAGATTTCAGCTTGCGATATTGAAAAAGTTTTAGAAAATTTTAAAGGTGAAATTTCTCAACTTCCGCCGATTTATTCTGCGATAAAAGTAAAGGGTAAAAAACTTTATGAGTATGCAAGAAAAGGTGAAGAAGTTGAAATTACTCCAAGAAAAGTTACTATTGAATATATAGAATTAAAGTCGTTTAATGAGGAATTGCAGCAGGCGGAAATTTTAGTAAAATGTTCAAAGGGAACTTATATAAGATCCATTGCACATGATATGGGCGAATTATTAGAGTGCGGTGGTTATTTAATAAAACTTGTCAGAACTCAGGCGGGAAAATTCAGAGTTGAAAATAGTGTTGAATTAGATAAGGTTTCAGTCGAAAAGAATCTTATTAATCCTCTTTATATACTGGATTTGCCTGTAATAAAAGTTTTGGAACCCGGTTTGGAAAAAGTTAGAAACGGTATGCCGCTTTGTACAAAAGACTTTGAACTGAACGAAAATTGTAAAGATTTATGGAATAATAAGAAAATTAATGAATCCGACTATGTTATTTTGATTTATAATCAAGATGAAATTTGTGCAGTTGGTATTAAAGATAATGATAAAATTAAATTGAAGAAAGTGTTTTTATGATGAAAAAGATATTATTAATATTAGTTTTATTAGCTTTTGGACAAGTAAGTTTCGCTCAAAATTGCCAAACTTTAAGTTGTCCTGCTCCTTATGATTTGACATCAGGTTTTTCAAGATTTGTGAGCGCTGCAACAGGACAGAATTTTTTAGCGGAAAAAATTGCAGAAAGTATTATAAAAAAATCCATTAATCAAAATATTCAGTCAGGTGATATTAACGTGAAAGTTAATTCTTATAGTACTCGTGATTTGAAAGCCGGAAAATTCAAGTCATTTGAGGTTACCGCAAAAAATGTTGATGTTGACGGAATTTATGTTTCATATTTTGATGCAAAAACTTTGTGTGATTTCAATTACATTGCACCTGCTCAGAATAATAAATATATAGTAAAAGAAAATATACCTTTAACTTTTTCAAGTATTATAACTGAAGAAGATTTGAATAACACAATGAATTCTCCGGATTATAAACGTTTTATAAATGATTTTAATACTATCGGCGGGGTTTGTCATTTGTTTAAAATTACTTCAACAAGTGTAAAATTGCAAAACGGTAAAATGTATTATATTGTGAAATATGCTCTACCTTTTGTACGTCAATCTAAAAAAGTTGTTTTAAGTGCCAATTTAAAAGTTGAGAACGGTAGAATTGTTCTTAATAATACAACTTATGAAGGAAACAATTCTACAACTGATATTGATACATTTTCAAGGCTGTTAAATTATATCAACCCGCTTGATTTTTCTGCTAAAATATTAGAAAATAAAGATGCAAATTTTAGTGTAAAAAATGTAAATATTACAGACGGTAAGATATTAATAGACGGAAGAATTACTGTTTTAAAAGATGAGGAATAGTCATGCGTAAAAACGAAAGAGTATTTTTAGGTGTAACTGCTGTATTAATGGTTGTTATTTGTTGTGTTTTCGGCTTGAGAATGCTTTATCACAATGACGAAAATGTTTCAGGCCCTCTTACACCTATTGAAGAACCTCAAATTCCTCCTGATGAAATAGTAACTCCAAAGCCAAAAACTGAAGAAAAAGTATATGTAAATGTATTTTTTATCGGGCAAAATGCAAATAATGAAGAGATATATAGAGCTGTAAATCGTGAATATGATAAAAGTATTGACGGTTCAAAGATTAAATTTGCAATTCAAGCTTTGATTAACGGACCTACCCCTTATGAAAAATCAAAAGGTGTATATTCTGAAATTCCAGCAGAAACCCATATTATATCTATTAATGAAACTTCCGATAAAGTAATTATCAATTTGAACTCTGCTTTTGAAAACGGCGGAGGGACAGATAGTCTTTATAAAAGATTGTACCAGCTTATAAAAACTGCAAAAAGAAATACTAACAAACCTGTTTATCTATATATTGAAGGCAATAAAGCGGAAGTAATCGGCGGGGAAGGGATTATGATAACTCAACCGCTTAATGATAATTCCTTGGATGGCTAATAAATAATGACTGAAAAAAACTTGGATTACTATTTAAATTTGAATTGGACATTAATAGAAGGCGAGGATTTGGATTTTGACGGAAATCCTTACCATTACATTGAAATTAAAGAAATTCCAAGTTTTCTGTTCTGTGCAAAAACATCTGAACGTGCAAGAGAAAGGTATAAACAGCAGTTAAAATGGACACTTCAGGTTATGCTGGAAAACGGTGAGCATATAATCGAACCAGGTGAAGAAGATGATGAACCTGATTGGGAAAATTTATGCCCTTAATTTTTGTACACTTCTGCATATTTCGGGTTAACCGCAAGCCATTTAAATGCCTGTTCGTCCGTTTCAGGAATATCAATTACAAATGTTCCGCCATAACGTCCGCGTGAAAATGCGAGATAACCTTCTTTTGCTAAATTATGAAAAGCTTTTCTAATTGTGTTTGGGCTTAAATCAAGCTCTTTTGAAAGTTCAATAATTGACGGAAGTTTCGCTCCAATCTCATATTTTTCCGCAATCATTCTTTTTATATGATTTTGAGTTTTTTCATAATAGTAAAATGCTGTGTCAGGAGCAGGTGCAAAGATTGAGGTTTCTTTCTTTTCGTAAGTATTTTTCTCATTAGGCATTTTTATAACAGTTGTACCGTATCTGCCTCTGCGTGCCATAAGTATTCCTTCTTCAATTAAAAATTTCAATGCATCATGAATAGTTTTAATACTTACAGATAGCTTTGACGAAAGATCAGCATGAGCAGGAATTTTATCTCCTATTTTTAAATTTGATGAAATAAAATTTTTTAAATCATTTTCAACTTTTTTTACTAATGTTAAATTTTCATCAAAGTTTTCATCAATTTTAAAATCAAGAGATTTAATAACCCATCCTGTTTCGTTTGATTTTTTAAATTTGTGTTCAAGAATTCCAAGTGTACCCAAATATTCTAAAGCAAGCCTTGTAGTGTTTGATGAACATCCTATGTATGATGAAATATTTCTTGAAGATGGAAGGTTTTGACCTTCTGTAAATTTTTTATCAATAATATATTTTTTTATTGCGTTTATGGCAATTTCACGTTTAGATGTAAGTTTTCGCATGCAATAATCTTTATTATTTCTGTCACGTACAATTGTTCCGATACATTGTTTTGATTCTACATATCCAAGATCTTCAATGTATCTTAGCGCATTTTGTATTGTTCCGATACTTACTCCTAAAAGGTATGCAAGGTCAGGTTTTGACGGTAATAAGTAATTAGGTTTTACACATTTATCATTTTCTATTAAATATATAAGCCATTTGCCGATTGCAATAGCTTTTGATTCATTAATATTTTTTAAATCAGGGAGAGAAACAGTTATGTCACTCACTTTAATCTGTTCTAAATTAGATTTCTGCGGAAGGACATATTTAATATTATTCATACACACATACCTCATTGCCAATAATACACTATTTGTAAAAAAACATCAAATATTTTTTTGCTAGTTTGTGAAGACAAATTTACAAATTTGTTTAAAAATTACTGTTTTGTTATAAAAAAAAGACCGCTTTTTGCGGTCTTTCATTCTAATAATGATTCCAAAAGTTCTGCATTTTGAGCAGATGTTGTCGACTGTCGAATTTTTTGTTTGTAGATGTAAGTCCTTAAAGCTTCTCGAATAAGTTCGCTTCTAGATCTGTTTTCGCCGTCTGCAACTTGATCAATCCTGTCTAAAAACTCTTTGGGCATAGAAATTAATACTCGTGCCATATATTCTCCTTTTCTTTAAGTGTGATATCTGCTCTATAATTTAATAAAAACAAATTGATTTAAAAAAGTGCTATTTTTTATTTAAAAAATATATACTAATTTCTAAAACTGTTTAATATCAATGGTTTTAAGTGATTATTTAAAGTTAATAAAACTTAATAAAAATTAGAAAAATATCTGTCTTAATTACTTTACAATATTGTTTCTTTAGTTTAGTATAATTGAAAGATGAGGTATCCGATGGACATGAAATATAAACGTATATTATTAAAAATAAGCGGAGAAGCTTTACTTGGAGATCAACAATTTGGGATTGATCAAAAACCTGTTAAAAAGATTGCGGAAGAAATCCAAAAGGCTCGTGAGCTTGGCGCTGAAATTGCTGTTGTAGTAGGCGGCGGAAATATTTTTCGCGGAATGCGAAACAGTGCAAAGTTAGGAATGGATCAAGCATCAGGAGATTATGTCGGTATGCTTGCGACTGTAATGAATGCTATTGCCTTGCAAAGTGCTTTAAATCAGATGAAAATTCCTTGTCGTGTTCAAAGTGCTATTGCTATTAATCAAATAGCAGAACCATACATTAGACACAGGGCTATAAGACACCTTGAAAAAGGCCGTGTAGTAATTTTTGCGGCAGGTACTGGAAATCCCTTCTTTACAACAGATACTGCTGCAGCATTGAGAGCTTCTGAAATTAATGCAGAGGCTATGTTAATGGCAAAAAATGGTGTAGACGGTGTTTATACGGATGATCCGAAAATTAATCCCAATGCTAAGAGATTAGATAAAATTACTTATGATGATATTATTATAAACGGGTTAAAAGTTATGGATACATCGGCTTGTGCGTTATGCAAACAAAATAATATTCCAATAGTAGTATTTGATTTTGATGCACAAAACGGACTTGTAGATATTCTTGAAGGGAAAGAGATCGGAACATATATAAGTTAATTTATACTTATATAAGAAGAAAAAATAATGTAGAATTTAAATGATGTTTTAATTTTATAAGAAAGGATGTAAAAATGACGGAAGCGTTAGATGAACTGTTTTTATTCGGTGAAGAGAAAATGGAGAAAACAATTAATCAGTTACATAAAGAATTTGGTTCTGTGCGTTCAGGCAGAGCAAATCCTTTGATTTTAGATAAAGTTGTTGTTGATTATTACGGTGCACCTACCCCTTTGCGTCAAATGTCTCAGGTTACTGTACAAGACGGAACTACGCTGGTTATAACTCCGTATGATAAATCTATTATAAAAGAAATAGAAAAAGGAATTATTAAAGCAGAAATCGGTATTACTCCGAACAGTGACGGAATATGTATTCGACTTCCTTTTCCTCCTTTAACTGAAGAAAGAAGACGTGATATCGTTAAAGATGTGAAAAAAATGGGTGAAGATGCAAAAGTAGCAATAAGAAATATTCGTCGCGATATGACTGATGATTTGAAAAAAATTGAAAAAAGCGAAAATCTTCCGGAAGATGCAGTAAAGGATAATCAGGATAAAATTCAAAAATTAACTGATAAATATACAGGAATCATTGATAAATCAGTTTCAGACAAAGAAAAAGAGGTTATGACAGTATAATGGATGCACCAAAAGGGTTAAATAAAAATGCAACAAGGATGTTAACCGGTTTTATAATGGGAACTATTGCAATGGGCTGTATAATTCTCGGCGGTATTGCATTGTTTCTTTTATTAGCAGTTGTAATATATTTTGCATCAAAAGAGTATGTTAAAATTTTAGAGCACAAAGGTTTTTTCCCGAGTTTAAAAATAATTTTATTTGCAGAGGCAATACTTGCGGTAATAACTTATTTTGACAGATTCGATTATGTTGCATTTGCATTAACTCTTTGTACTTTTATGGCTTTTTTGTGGGTATTATTTAGAGGGCGTCAACCTTATATTGCAAATGTAGCAACAACAATTCTGGGTTTTGTATATTGCGGGTATTTCCCGTTGCATTTGCAGCTCTTGCGTGATATGCATTCCGCTACTTATCATGACGGTCTTGGTTTTGTTGTAATGATGTTTACGGCAATTCTTTTGACTGATGTCGGTTGTTATTATGCAGGTACGAGATTTGGGAAACGTAAACTTGCACCTGTTGTTAGTCCTAATAAGACTATAGAAGGGTCAATCGGGGGAGCAGTTAGTGCTATTATCGGGGCATTAATTGTTGGTGCATTCATAAATTATTGCTTTGTTGAGGTTCAATGGTATGTATCTGTACTTATAGGATTTATCTGTACAGTATTTGCTCAAATTGGAGATTTGTGCGAATCTTTATTAAAGCGCGATGCAGGTGTTAAAGATTCAGGAAATTCATTACCGGGTCATGGCGGATTTTTAGACAGATCTGACAGTTTTATATTTACTATTCCTGTGATGTATTATGTTTGTAAATACTTTGTGTTTTCTCATGATATTATAAATTCTATAAAAGGTTTGTTTTAAATGAAAGAATTGGAAGAAATTTTCAAAGTAAAAATTGATAGTCCGGTATATTTTAAACGTGCTTTGACTCATCCTTCTTATACAAAGGAAAAAAATCTTCCATACATAGAGAATTATGAAAGACTTGAATTTTTAGGTGATGCTGTTTTAAAGTTAGCTGTTTCAGATATTTTATTTAAAAAATTTCCTGATTATCAGGAAGGTGATTTGTCAAAAATCAGGTCAATAGTTGTTTCAGATAATACTTTATTTAAAATTGCAAATGAAATTGGGTTGTGTGACTTAATCATTTTAGCGCATCATGAGGCAAAACAAGGGCTTGCACATATTGAGTCTGTTTGTGCTTGTTCGTTTGAAGCAGTATTGGGAGCTTATTATCTTGATGGTAAGTTTGAACAGATAGTATCGTTTTTAAAGAAAGTTTTAATGCCTTATATTATAGATGTAGATAAAAATTTTGAAAAATTTAATGCAAAAGCATTGCTTCAGGAGTATACTCAGGCTTTAACAAAAGAAACTCCTGTATATTCGTTAATATCTGAAACAGGTCCCGATCATAATAAGACTTTTACTGTTGCAGTTTCATATTCAGGGAAAAAGATTTCGGAAGGTTCCGGCAAAACCAAAAAGGAAGCCGAACAGAATGCTGCATATCAAGCTTGCAAAATTTTAGGAGTAATCAATGGGTAAAGTATTTATTTCTCCATCAATATTATCAGCAGATTTCGCAAATTTAGAGCGTGATATAAAACGTGTAGAAAATGCGGGTGCTGATTGGTTACATATAGATGTAATGGACGGACATTTTGTACCGAATATTACAATTGGTGTTCCTGTTGTTTCATCAATAAATAAAATTACTGATATGCCTTTGGATGTTCATTTAATGATTGAAAATCCGCAAAAGTATATTGAAGCGTTTGCAAAAGCAGGTGCTGATATTTTGACGTTTCACATTGAATGCGGAGAAGATGTGAAATCAACCATAAATTTAATAAAATCATTTGATGTGAAAGCAGGTTTATCGATAAAACCTAATACACCTGCTGATGTTTTAACTCCTTATATTGACGATTTGGATTTAGTCCTTGTAATGACTGTGGAACCAGGGTTTGGCGGACAAAAATTTATGTCTTGGTGTGCAGAAAAAATTCCGTTTATTAAAAATATTGCGCATAAAGATATGATAATTCAAGTTGATGGCGGGATAAATGCAGAAACAGCAAGAATTTGCACATCTTACGGTGCAAATTCTTTAGTCGCTGGAAATTATATATATAAATCTGAAGATATTGAATCTGCTATAAAATCTTTATTCTAAACCTAATTTACGTTTACGTTTTCTAATTTCTTCAGGATCTGTCGTAAGAGCAGTGTCTGCTATGGTTAGAGTTTCATTTTGTGCAGCTTCTTCTTCTGTTTGTTCTGTTGTAGCTTGAGGTTCTATTGCTGCTTGACCAGGTGTTGCATTCATAAATATATTTTCATCTTGTTCTGTTGTAACATCTGCTTCTTGTATTCTTGTAGGATCCTGTATTGCATCAGGTTCAACAGTTTCTTCAGGAGCTATTGCATTTTCTGCCTGCGGTTCTGCAAGTCCGGCTTCTTCAGGAGTAATGCCAAGTTTATCTAAGGCATCAATACCAACATCTCCATCAACTTGTTCATAAGTTACGTTATCAGGAATTTTTGCAAAAGCAGCCATTTGCTCTGCCCAAGATATCAATTCGGCAGGAATATCTGTGCCTTTGCTTTCTTCTTTTAAAATTTCTTCAGCCGTAAGTTTTTTCCATTTGTTAATGTCTATCCCTGTATTTACACCGGTTACATTAATATCTGCCATTGATTTTTCTCCTTTCTTATATACACTTTTTATTTACGGAATAATTTGTAAAAATCTTTGGTGTATATTAACTTTTGTAACAAAATTTATATAAATTGAATATAAAAAGTCAATATTTTTTTATAAAAATTTTTTATATAAGTACGAGAGCAAAATAAAGAAAAAGAGAGGTTTTAAAGCTATGTCAAATATGCTTTTATTTTCTAATACCGTAACTGACACATATAAACAAACTTCAGATGCAGTTAATTCAATTGATTTAAATAAAAAATATATTGTAAAGAAAACTTTGGTAGAGATGATGCGTCAGTCATTTTTCCATGGCGCAAGCAGGTTTGGAACTAATTTTATTGCATAGTTTTATCCCTGTAAATAAAGTTGTTGGAAAATCAATAGGAAGAAAATAGGAAATAATTTTTAGGATAGGATGGAATAAAAAAGACCGGTTTATAATATTACCGGTCTTTTCATTTTAAAAATTGTCTTTAATTGTTTGTTTGGTTTGATCTTTGTTTTGTTTGTCTGCATCAAAGAATACTTTTATTGTTTTTTCATTTTGAATAGCATTCATTGTATTATCTTGTGCTTCATTTTTCATTCCGGTTAGATCAAGATTAAAATAAGCCCAAGCACCTGCAGCAATTACTAAAATTACAATAATCCATTTTAACATATTTAACCCTCATATTTTTTTTCTCAAGAAAATTTTATAATTATATTATTAATAATGCATCAAATTATTGGTTGATTTTTATTAATATATTTTATTGACTTTAAAAAAAATTTTATTAATATTGTTGTACATATTTTACGATTTTTATAATGGAGATTTATATGTATTCAAAAGTTAATTTTGTAAACAGTTTGTTATTTCAATTAGAGACATCAGTTAGAATATTTTATGGTTATGTTAAAAAATCGTTTGCGGATCATATGAAAAATAAAATCTCACTTGATGAATTCATAATATTAGATACTCTTGTATATTATCCTCATTTGAATAAAAGAACTCTTACAAAAGTCTTACTGAGAGATGAAGATTATGTCGGAAAATTTTTAGAAAAACTTAAAAAGAAAAAGTACATAAATGAAGTAAAAAGTAATTCTTGTGATATTCAAGTCAGATATTATGAACTAACCAGAACCGGAGAGAAAATTTATGAAGATTCAATTTATGCAAGTACAGAGGCATTAAGAATTTTATTAAAATTTATATCAGAGAATGAACTTTTAGCGTTCACTAAAACATTGCTAAAAATTAAAAATATAACTTTATCATTGCAATTATAACCAATTTTTATACTGAAGTAGTTTCTTGTTTTTTAAATTGCATTTCATAAAGAGTTTTATATTGTCCGTTATTAATTTTCATAAGTTCATTATGAGTTCCGACTTCTACAACTTCTCCTTGCGTAATAACAACAATTTTGTTAGCATTTTGAACTGTTGAAAGTCTGTGAGCAATAACAAATACTGTTTTGTCTTGCATCAGATTATCAATCGCTTTTTGAACAATAGCTTCTGCTTTATTATCCAGTGCACTTGTTGCTTCATCAAGAATTAAGATAGGAGCGTTTTTCAAAAATGCTCTGGCAATAGCTACTCTTTGTTTTTGTCCGCCTGAGAGTAAAATCCCTCTTTCTCCAATTTGTGTGTTTAATCCGTCTTGTAAAGATGCTATAAAGTCATCAAGATAGGCCATTTTTACAGCTTTTTGAATTTGCTCATCTGTTGCATTTTCATTCCCAAGAAGAATATTTTCACGAATTGTGCCTGAAAATAAAAAGTTATCTTGGAAAACAACTGCAATATTTTGTCTGAGCGATTCCAATGTAAAATCTCTAATATCAGTACCGTCAATTAATATGGCACCTGATTTTACGTCATAGAAACGAGGTAACAGATTTACAATAGTAGTTTTTCCTCCGCCGGAATTCCCGACAAGAGCAATGGTTTCTCCTGCTCTGATGTCAAGATTAACATTTTTAAGTACCGGAACATTTGGGACATATTCAAAGTTTACATCAATAAATTGAATTCTTGAATGATCTCGTTTTAGAGTAATTGCATTTTCTTTATTCCTTATTTCCGGAACAGAATCTAAAATTCCAAAAATTTGTTCTATTGAAAAGAATGAAAATTGTACTGCGTTCAAGTTATTACCAATATTTTTAACAGGTGTATAAAGCAGAATTAATGCAGTGATGAAAGATACAAAATTTCCGCTTGTAATTTTATTTGTCATAATTAAATGGCTGCCATAACCAATAGCCGCAGCAATACCTACTGAAACAATTACATGCATCATCGGTGAAAGCCATTGAGTTTTTTGAACCATTTTTATTCTTAAATTAAATACATTTTTCAATATCCAAGAGAATTTTCCTGCTTCATGTTGGGAAAGGTTATATGATGTAATGGTTTTATTTCCTGCAAAAGCTTCATTGTAAGCTGTGATAATTGAAGCATCCGCAATAACGGTTTTGCTCATAACGCTTTTAATCCTTTTTTGTAATTTTGCAACCGGTGCGAAAGCACAGCCCAAAACGGCAACAGCTATTAAAGCAAGTTGCCAGGAATTATAAAATAATACACATACTAAAGATATTGAAGAAAAAATCCTCTGTGTAAAAACACTTAAATTATCCAATAATCCAGAACAAGCTATGTCAGCTTGATTATTAAATTGGAATACTATATCACCGGAATTTCTTTTATCATAAAAAGATGTAGGCAGGGTTAAAAGTTTTTTAAATAAATCGTATTTTAGTCCGTTTGTAATTTTTCCACCAACCCAAGTAGATAAATATGATGAAAGGTATTTTAATCCGCCTTGAATAGATGTGAATGCAACAATACCTATTGGAATATACCAAGGAGATGAAATACTTTTTTCAACCATTACAAGATCCATATATGGTTTTAAAGCAAGGGCAATTACGGCATCTAATGAGCCTATCGGAATACATATAAGCATTGAACATAAAGCTCTAAACCAGAATGGTTTTATGTAAGGCCACATTCTGCGATAATTTACAACAAATCTTAATTTTAAAATTTGATCAACTGTATTTTTCAAATATGTATTTATTATCATTTATTACCTTTTCTTAATTTTTTACATATTTTATTATACTGAAACAAGCTTTAATAGCAAATGTTTTTAAGAAAAATTATACTTTTTACGCATAAATATTTGTTAATTATCGTGAATAATGTTTATGTTACCTAAAAGAAAGGAAGTATTTGATGGAAAAAGATAAAGAAACAATGAAAGAAAAAATGCATGATGTTGCTGAAAAAGCCAGAGAAAAAGCTGAAAATTTTAAAGAAAATATAAAAGAAGGAGCTGAAAAATTAAAAGACAAAGCTCATGAAATGAAAGATGACGTACAAGAAAAAGCTTGTGATATAAAAGAAAAAGTTACAGAAAAAATAGAACATCATAAAGATAAAAAAGAAAAAGTATAAATTGTTATAAATAAAATCCCTTCTTTTTAATAGAAGGGATTTTATTTATAAATGTATATTTTATAAATCTTGTTCGGATTCTTTAATAGGAGCACCAATTACTCTTTCAAGTTCAGCAGCATTTATGTTGTAGCTAAGAAGGTTTGAGTAATAATCCAGTTGAGCATTCAGGTAACTGTTTTCAGCATCTTTAAATTCAATTGCATCGCCAAGTCCTACCTGATATCTTCTGAAAGCTTGATATTGACGTTCTTTTGCCTGTTGTAATGCAAGTTTTGAAACAGAAATACTGTCATGAGAATTTAAAAGATTTATATAAGCACTTTTAACTTCTAAATAAACATTTTGTCTTTGTTGTTCATAATCGGCAACAGCTTTTTTATATTCAGCTTTTGCCTGATCAACTTGTTTTTTCAATAACATTAAATTTAGCGCATTGTAGTTTAATTGAACTCCGAATTGATATCCGTAATCGCTGTCTATTTGACGTCCCCCTTGATTGTATGAACCGAAAGCTGATACATCAGGTGTAAATGCTCGTTTTGCACTTCTTATGTTTAATTCTGCAGCATCCATAAGTTTTTTTGCAGATAATAAGGCTGGTCTTGATGCTTGAGCTGTTTTTAATAAATCAGGGAAATTAACGTTATAAGCTTTTGAATTTAATTGATCTTTTAATACAACATTTTCCAATTCAGGAATACCAACAGCATTTGCAAGTTCTGCAGCTGCAAGTTCAAGGGTATTTTTTGCTTTAATTAAATTAACTTTAGCGTTCCCTAAGTTATATTCAGCAGTTGTAACATCTATTTTGGCTTTTCTTCCGATATCATATTGAGCTTTTGCCTGTTTGTATTGAAGTTCAAAATCTTTTACGGTATCTTCATAAACTTTTTTTTGAATTTCTGCAAAAACAAGATTATAATATGCCACTTTTACATTATATATAACAAGTTCAATACTTGTTTCTGCATCATATCTTGAAGATTCATAAGTTTTAGTTGCCATATCGGCATTTGATTTTGTTTTCCCGAAATCGAATAATAGTAAGTTTGCAGAAATTGTCGGCATATAATACATATTGTATTTTTGAGACATCATTCTTGCATAGGAACTTGACATTGTCATAAGTGTGTCATTTCTTGAATAACTTACACCGGCGCTCAGGGTCGGAAAATAGTTTGACCAGGCTTGTCCTATCATAGTTTTATAAATTTCTGCGTTGCTTATAGCTGACATAATTGTCGGGTGATGAGTAATTGCAAGTTTTATGCAGTCACTTAAAGTTACTTCCCCATTCATATCAGAATATTCTATCTGGCTGTTTATCACAGGGAATTTGGTTTCGTACATCCCTTCAGCTTCTTGAGATGATTTTTGCTGATGTTTTACATTTTCTTTGTGCTTTTTTAGTTCACGCTTAAGATTAGGTTTTTCATTGTCAGGTTTTACGATTTCAACCTTTTCAGCTTTTTCTTCCTTGTTAACCTTTTCAATTTTTTCTTTTTCATTTACTTTAGTTTTATTTTTTCCAAAAAAGCTTAAAGCCATTGAGGGCGTTGTACTTAAGCTTATAATTGTGCATATTAAAAACAGATTTAAAATCTTTTTCATTGTATTTTACATCTCCAAATCTTTTTCAGTAATTTCTTTTTTAGGGAACAAATCTACAAATTCTTGAACTATAACATAGAATGCAGGTGTAAGCACTGCTCCTAAAGTAGCAGCGGCAATCATACCGCCAAATACTGTTGAACCTACTGATATTCTTGAATTTGCGCCTGCACCTGTTGCAAATAACATCGGTAAAACACCGATAATAAATGCGAGTTCGGTCATCATAATAGCCCTAAATCTTAATTTTGCGGCTTGTATGGCAGCTTCTTTTACAGAGAGCCCATGTTTTTCATGTTCTTCTTTTGCAAACTCAACAATCAGAATAGATTGTTTTGCGGCAAGACCTATTAATGTTATCATACCTACTTGTGAATAAATATCAAATGATTGATTAATCATCATTTGGAATATTAAAGCTCCCAATGCTGCAATAGGTGATATTAATAGTACTGCAACAGGTATAGTATAGCTTTCATACAGGGCTACAAGGAATAAATAAACAAAGATTAATGCCATTGAGACAATCATTAATGTTTGTCCTGAAGCTTCTCTTTCTTGAGCTGAAGTTCCTGACCAATCGAAGGTCATATCATCAGGTAATGTTTGTTTTGCAACTTGTTCCATTGCGTTCATTGCGTCGCCTGAACTTTTACCTGAAGCTTGTTGCCCTTGAATTTGTACTGATTTATATTGGTTATATCTTGTAATGGAAGCTGTTCCTACTGTTTGTTTTAATTTTACAATTGATAATATTGGAACCATAACTCCGTTATTATTTTTTACATATATACCTGAAAGATCGGTTGCAGTATCTCTGAATTTGCTTTCAGCTTGCATTTGTACTTTGAAAACCCTGTCATATTTATTGAAATCATTAACATAATATGTTCCAAGCATTGAAGATAGTGTTGAATAAAGTTCTTGCAAATCAACATTTTGGGCAAGAGCTTTTTCATAGTCAATTTCTACAATATATTGAGGAACATTTGCTTGGAATGTTGTGTTAACACTTGATAAAGACGGGTTTTGATTAGCTGCTGCAATAAGCTTATTTGCCCAAGTTTCCATTTCTTGAGGGGTATATTCCCCTTGAGATAACATTTGGAATTCAAAACCGCCCATCATACTCATACCGTTAATAGCCGGTGGAGAAAATGCTTGAATTTGTGCTTCTTTAGTATTTGCGGCAACAGCTCTTATTTTATTTAAAACTGCGGTATGTGCAAGGTTTGTTTCTTCTCCTTTTATTTTTCGTACAACCCATTTAATTGGATTCATTTTTCTTTCGCTGTAATCCAAAAGCTGGATAATTACGTTAGCAGAGTTTACAGCTCCGTCACCTCCAAAAACTGTTAATTTTTCAGGATTTATACCAGGAATGTTTTTTATTTCATCAACAAATTTTCTTGCAACTGTTTCTGTTCTGGATAGAGATGCTCCATCAGGAAGAGTGATGCTTGCAATTAAAATCCCTTGATCTTCATCCGGAATAAAACCTGTTGAAATTGTTTTGAAAGAGATTAATGTTAAAAGAATAATCCCTGCATAAAATATTGCAACAAGTTTTTTATTATAAACGAATTTTTTTACATATTCAATGTAAAAATCTTCAACTTTAGAGAAAAGTTCGTTAAATCTTATTACAATTACTGAAGTTTTTTTATTTATTCTTTCTTTAATATTATCAAGATGTTCAATTAAAGGGTGGTTGCTAAAATCGTGTACTTTATTTTGTTGTCCCAAAAAGTGAGAGCACATCGCAGGAGAAAGTGTCAGTGCACATATCGCAGAAATTGCGATAGAAACTGCAATACATACAGCAAATTGTTTATACATAACGCCTGTCATACCTGTCATAAATATAATAGGTACGAATACGGCCATTAATACCAAAGCCATAGCAACAAGTGCAAATCCTACTTCCTGCATTGTAAGTTGTGTAGCAATAATTGCGGATTTACCTTCTTCAATGTGGCGTTTTACGTTTTCAATTACAACAATAGCATCATCAACTACAACCCCGACTGCAAGTACAAGAGCAAACAGTGATAACAGGTTAATAGTCATACCCATAATGTTTAGAACAAAGAATGTACCTATTAAAGACACAGGAATTGTTGCACAAGGAACAAGTGTAGCCATTCCATCTCCAAGGAATAAGAATATTATTATGACAACAATTAAACCTGTCATAAGGATTGTAAATTCAACTTCTTTCATTGATTCGTGAATGAAGTCGGCATCATCTTTAACATAAAGAATTTTAATCCCGTTTGTTAAACGTCCGTTAATTTCGTCAACTTTAGCCTTAACTGCTTTTGAAAGATTAATAATATTAGCATCAGGTAATTGAGAAATAACAACAACAGCTGAAGGTTTACCGTTAACAAGCCCGAGATTGGAATAAGATTCAGCACCAAGTTCTACGCGGGCAATATCTTTTATTTTTACATTTGAGCCATCTGAATTTGAACGTATAATAATATTTTCAAACTGTTTTACTTCATCAAGACGGCCTGGAGTTTTTAGGGTTATCTGTAAAGCTTGAGGATCATCTGTCGGTAATGCGCCTAAAGCCCCTGTTGCGACTTGAGTATTTTGGTTTGTTATTGCATTTTTTACTTCACTTGTTGAAATGTGTAATCCTGCCATTTTTTGCGGGTCAAGCCATATTCTCATTGAGTAATTCCCGCCGCCGAATACACTTACGTCAGCTACGCCTTCAACACGTTTTAATTCATCTTTAATATATATAGAACCATAGTTGGTTAAGTCTAATTGAGACCAATTCCCTGATTCTGGATAAAGTGTTAAGATAATTGCACCGGAACCTGATGTTCTGCTTATTGCTGTTACCCCTGTTCTTTGGACTTCTTCAGGAAGTTGTGATTGAACTCTTTGAATTAAGTTTTGAACATTCATCAAGTTAATATTTTTATCTGTTCCGACTTTAAAATAAATCGTTAAACTATAACTTCCGTCGGTTGAAGTTGATGTCATATAAGACATATTTTCAACACCGTTTAATTTATTTTCCAATACAGTTGCAACAGAAGATTCCATAACCTCTGCACTTGCACCTTGATATGATGCGGAAACTCTTACCTGTGGAGGTGTTACATCAGGATAACTTTCTTGCTTAAGGCTAAATAATGATATTAAACCTAAAATAACTATACAAACAGATATTACTAATGCAAATCTCGGTTTTCTTATAAAAAAGAAAAGCTGATCTTTATCTAATATTTTTTTCATTAAACTTCCCTGTTATTTATTTGTATCATTTGATTTTTGTACCGGTTTTAACTTTTGACCCTCTGCTGCGATATTCTGTATCCCTGAAAGTACAATCACATCATTCAAGTTAAGTCCGTTTTCTACTATCCAGTTATTATCAATAACATCAGAAACTTTTATATTTTTTCTGACAGCTTTGTTATCTTCAACACCCCAAACATAATACCCGCTCATGGCATCGCCTTTTGTACAAGATTGCGGAACTGTCATATATTTAACAAGTTTAGGAGCTGTTATTTGTACTTTCATGTAATCACCGGGGACAAGCCACATTTTAGAATTGTCAAATGTAGCACGCATACTCACAGATCCTGAATCCTTATCAATTTTATTGTCTACAAAGTTAACAGTTCCGACTTTGTCATACCAGGTTCCGTCGTTAAATTGAACTCTGACCTGTGCATCTTTAAAACGATTACTTCCTTTAAGTAATTTTACAAAGTCATCACTTTTTAAGCTGAAACTTACATAAACCGGATTAACGCTGGAAATATTAACAAGCGAGCCTGAAGTTGCGGTTACATAGTTTCCTTCAGTAATATTAACTTTGCCTATTCTCCCGTCAATCGGAGATTTAATTGATGTATAACTAAGATTAACTTTAGCAAGTTCAAGTTGTTGACGAGCTGCATCATAGAGTGCTTTATTTTGGTTTCTTGATGCCAAGCTTTGGTCAACATCTGAGCGGCTTATTAAATCTTCTTTAATAAGAGCGTTAGCTCTATTCAATTCTTGTTGTGCATTTTTTAGTAATGCGCTGTATTGGTTAACATTTGCGAGAGAATTGTTTACTTCAATTTGGTATTCCCTTGGATCTATTTGGAAAAGAAGTTGACCTTTTTTTACAAAATCTCCTTCTTTAAAGTATTTTTTTAACAGAAAACCGGGAACTCTTGCGACAAGATCAACAGAATATTTAGCTTCTACACGTCCTGTAGCTTCTGCAGAGACATTAATTTCCTCTATATGTGGAGTCCCAACTTCTACTTCTTTAGGCATTTTCATTGCTTGTTTTTGAATCATACCTGTTATAAAACCTGATGTTTTGTTGTAGATTATCGGAACGATAATTACAAGCAAAATTAATATTCCCCATTGTTTTCTGGTTAAACTGTATTTCATTATTCTCTCCGCTTATTCTCTGGTTGAAGTAATTAATTTTTATATTTTTTATATTTTTATAGTAAATTATTCTTTTTGTTGTTGTCAATAAATTTTCATATTAATACAAGAAATGGTTTAATTTATATTATTTATTCCATTGTTTTATATCGTTTTAAAACGGTGTCTTTTATGTAATTATCATCAGATTTTAATGCATTTAGCAATACTTCATTATCCGGTTTTGCTCCTGCATTTATTAATAATTCAACAATTTTAGGTTCTTTTTTCTTGATTGCATAAGACAGGGGTTTTATATTTCCTGAAACTTGGTTAACATCTGCTCCGTATGAAATCAAAGTTTCAACAATTTTGCAGTCTTTTTGTCTTATAGCCATAACAAGGGGAGTTATTCCTGCTGTAGCTTTATTGGGATCTACTTTGTTCTCAAGTAATAATTGTACAATTTCATTTTGGTTGCTTGCTATTGCCATATATATAGCAGGTGTTTTCATAAATGTAGATTCTGCGCTCATTCCTGATTTAAGGAACAGGTCAACAAGTTGAACATTGCCTTCGTTGATTGCTTTAAAAAAGTTATAGGTATTATATTTTATATCTTGTGCTTGAATTTTTGCAATATATGCTTGATGCATATCAGTTTCAGCGTCTGCAAAAACTGCCGTTTGAACTGAAAGTAACATTAATGCAAGAATAATAATCTTTTTCATATACTCTCCTCCTGTTTTATTATAATTTTTAATTTAATAATATTGTATAATTATAATAGCATTATTTTTTAATTTTGTACATTATTAAGAGCTTCTTCTGTTGAAAAAGTTATGTCTTTGTGGCCGATAAGCTTGCGTAACCCTAATTTAAGAGAGGATGCCGCAACTTCTCTGTTGTTAAATATAATTATAACTCTTACATTTTTACTTTTTAAAGTTAAAACCAAATCTTCCAAAGCGAATACGGCAGATATATCCATACTTTTAATATTTGAACAATCGACAATAACCGTTTTGTTATCTAAAACATCATCAATTCTTGCTGCGATAAGAGATGCTGAACCGAAAAATAATGTTCCGTCAATATGCATTATCATTGTATGATTTTTTAAATCTTCATCAATATAATTTTCATTTTTTAAATCAGATAGTCCGACAAGTTTTATATCGGTTTGTTTCGCAATATTAGCAGCAAAAAGAATTGATGATAATATTACACCAACCCCAACTGCAAGAATTAAATCGTCAAAAATAGTTATTAAAAATACAAGAAGCATTACAAGCAAGTCGTTTTTTGGTGCAACTTTTAAAAGTTTTATAAATTTATAATCAATAATTCCTATTCCTACTTTAATTAAAATCCCTGCTAAGACTGCAAGCGGGATTTTTGATGCTGCAGGTGCAAGAAAAATTATTACCATAATAAGAAAGATTGCATGAATTATACCTGAAAGTTTTGTTCTGCCGCCGCTTTTGATATTAACAGCAGTTCGCATCATAGCACCGCAAGACACTAAACCTCCGAATACTGATGCTGCAATATTTCCTATTCCTTGTCCGATTAATTCTTTATCGGATTTATGTTTGGTTTTTGTTAAAGAATCCGCTACAAGTGATGTTAAAAGTGTATCTATCGACCCGACAACAGCAAGTGTTAATGCTACCGGTATAATTATTTCAATTTCTGATAATTTGAATGTCGGAAATATGAAATTTGGGAAATTTCTTGGAATTTCGCCTATTGTTTTAACATCAAAATTAAATATAATTGCTGTTATTGTTCCTAAAATTAATGCAATTAAAGGCGGAGGAATAAATTTAGCGATTTTTTTAGGTATCCAAAATACTATTGCAAGGGTTATAAAACCTAATATTATGCTTTGAAAATCTATATTCCCAATGGATTTAAGAGCATTTATTAATCCTTCAACAGGGGTTCCGCTGAATTCTATTCCAAATAAGGGATTTATTTGCAACAGTATTATAATCGCGCCAATTCCGCTCATAAAACCTGAGATTACCGGATAGGGGATGAAATTGATGAGTTTGCCGACTTTAAAAATTCCCAGTATAATTTGAAAAAGTCCTGATAGGAAGATTGCTGCAAAGATTAAATTTGGATTATTTGAGTGTATTGCGATAACAGATGCAACAACTACGGTTAAAGGACCTGTTGGACCTGTTATTTGCGTAGGAGTACCGCCAAATAAAGATGCAAGCATACCTACTATAATTGAACCGTATATTCCGGCAGTTGCTCCCAGACCGCTGGAGACTCCAAATGCTATTGCAAGCGGTAAAGCTATTACGCCTGCGGTAATCCCTCCTTGTAAATCCCCTTTAAAGTTTGTGAATATCCCTGTTTTCATAATACAAGTCCCCGTATAATACCTCAAATATTATATAACAGAATATTTAAGGTTTTACAAGGGGACATCTGTTTATTATATATTAAACTAATCCTTCTTTTAGCGCTTTAACAGCAGCTTGTGTCCTATCATCAACTACGAGCTTTTGGATAATGTTACATACGTGCGCTTTTGCTGTGTGTTCTGAAATAGTCAGTTCTTCTGCTATTTCGTGATTTGACAGACCGTCAACTACAAGTTTTAATACTTCATATTCTCTTTGGGTTAGGTTTGCGTGTTGTTCTTTGAACATTGCTCTTGACATTTGACGCGGTGGAATTACTCCGCAATTCTTTTCGCGTAATATTGGAACAACTTGAGGATCAAGCCACATTGCCCCGTCTTTTACGGTTTTTATAATCATTTGTAATGCATCTGTGCTGATATCTTTCATTACATAGGCGCAAGCTCCGGCATGAAGTGCATCTATTATTTCTTGTTCACTCAGGTGTGATGTTAAAATTATAATTTTTGCTTTGTTGTCAATCTCTAAAATCCTTTTTGTAGCTTCTATCCCTGAAATATCTGGTAAACCTATATCCATTACAACAACATTAGGGTGTATATTTCGGAATTTTTCAACAGCTTCTTTACCGCTTTGAGCTTCCGCAGAAACAATTATTTCATTTTGCCCTTCAAAAAGTGATTTTAATCCTACACGTATAAGTTTTTGATCTTCTACAAGTAATATATTTATAGTCATAATGTTTTCTCCCTATATTACTTATAAAATTTTTGTAGCAGTAATTAATCCCTTTTTTATGGATAAATTATGCTAATATTATATTTTATTGACTTATATTAAAAATATTGATTAAAATATTTATAATAAAAATGAACAAAATTTTTATATATATCGTTTAATAAATAGTAGAAATATTTTACAGATTAAAAACAAAAAGGAGAGATTATGACAGAAGAAATTAAACAAGAAACGGAAAACAATTCAAAGTGGTCAATTAGTCCTGATTTCGCGAAATTTTTATTGACTATTGCAGCATCATTTATAGGGTGTCTTGTTGCACTATGTTTGTTTACTGCAGCTATCAGACCTCCGGAAAGACCTTGCCCTCCCGCTATGCATTTAAGGTATGATGCTCCTTATTATGATGGGCACAGAGAATTTAAGCCGGATCACCCTCATAAAAAACATAAAATAGAAGCAAAGAAAAATGATATTAAACCACCTGTTAAAAAAGAAATAAAAAAAGCGGATAATAAATAACGCTAAATCAAAAAAGCCAACTAAAAGGTGGCTTTTTTGTAAATTTAATTAAATCTTAATATTTGTTATAGCAAAATAAATTCTTTTGAATTATTATATAATTGGTAAATATACATAAGGTGTATTAATATGAAATATTCAAAATATTCTACAATAATAATAGGGAGCGGAATTGCAGGATTATATGCTGCTTTAAAAATAGAACAGCAGGTTGATTTGCCTGACGGTTTACTTTTGATAACCAAGTCAAAATTAGGGGAAAGTAATTCCAGATATGCTCAAGGCGGTATGGTTGGAGTTATGAAAGAAAATAAAGCTGATTCTACTGCTTCTCATATTTCAGATACTATAAAAGCAGGTGCAGGATTAAGTGAATTTAATACTGTAAAATATATATCAGAGCACTCAGATGAAGTAATCAAAGATTTATTAAAATTTGGTGTTGAATTTGACCGTGATGAAAACAATAATTTATGTTTTACTAAAGAAGCAGCTCATAGTGTAAGAAGGATTTTACATTCCGGCGGTGATGCAACCGGTAAAATGATTGAAAAAGCTTTGTGCCGTAAAGTTCAAGAAAATGAAAATATTGAAGTTTATGAACAAACAGATGCAGTAGAACTTCTTGTAAGCGGCAATGAATGTAAAGGTGTCTTGGTTTATAATGATGAAACTCAGGAATATGAAACTATTTATTCTTCTGCCGTAATTCTTGCGACCGGTGGTATTGGACAATTATATAAATATACAACAAATCCTGTCGGTGCAACCGGTGATGGGTTAGCTATTGCTTATAATGCCGGAGCTGTAATGCAGGATATGGAGTTTGTACAATTCCATCCGACAGCATTGGCAATAGATTGCGGAGAAAACAGATTTTTAATTTCTGAGGCTGTAAGAGGCGAAGGTGCAAAACTTTGTGATAGCGACGGCGTTGAATTTATGGCTAAATATGATGAACGCAAAGAGCTTGCCCCTCGTGATATTGTTACACGTGCAATTTTTAATGAAATGAAAAAAAATAACACGGATAATGTTTATTTGAATGCTGCGTGTATTGATTCTAAAAAGCTTGCAAAACGTTTTCCTAATATTTCTCAAAAATGTTTGGAAAACGGTATTGACATTGCTCATGATTTTATTCCTGTTGCTCCGGCTGCTCATTATTATATGGGCGGAGTTAAGACTAACCTTAAAGGAGAAACATCTGTCAGCGGTTTGTATGCAATAGGAGAAGTCGCATCAACAGGATTGCATGGCGGTAACAGGCTTGCAAGTAATTCATTATTAGAATGTGTTGTTTGTGCTTATTCTGTTGCGGAATATTTAAAATCAATTGAGTTAAAAACCCCGAAACAGATTGATGAAAACATAAAGTCTGTAATTGATAAATATACAGATGAAGAAATAATCCTTGATGAATTGGATATTCCTATGATGAAGAAGAAATTACAAGAAATCATGTGGAATAAGGTCGGTATTTTTAGAGATGAACATTCTTTACTTTCGGCTGTTGATGATTTGGAACATTTGAAAACAGAATTTCCTCGTTCTTATAAATGCACAAGCAGAGAAGAATATGAATTCAGAAATATGTTGATTACATCTGAATTGATTATAAATTCAGCATTGATGCGAAAAGAATCAAGGGGTGCTCATTATCGTACGGATTATCCGCAGTCTAATGAAGATTGTGTTCATAGTATTATAACCAAGGGGTATAAGGTTCCTGATTATGTTAAATAAGCTATATGTAAAAGAGCATGTTAAAAATGCTTTGTTGGAAGATATCGGTTATGGAGATATTACAACTGAAAATCTGGCAGAGGATTCAGATTTTTTGAACGGTGCTTTGAATACTCGTAGTGATGGCATTTTGTGCGGCTGTGATGTTTTTAAAACAGTTTATGAATTGTTATCGGATAAAATTGAAATTAATTTTCATTTTAAAGACGGTGATATAATCAAAAAAAGTGATAAGATTGCTGATATTTCAGGGCCTGCTAAAGAACTTCTTATGGGAGAGCGTGTTGCATTGAATTATATTCAGCGGATGTCAGGCATTGCAACTGAAACATATAAGTATCAAAATGCTATAAAACCATATCCAGCAAAGATTGTTGACACTCGTAAAACTACTCCGAATTTCAGAGCTTTTGAAAAATATTCGGTAAAAACAGGTGGCGGAGCTTTACATAGATTTAATCTTTCTGATTGCGCAATGATTAAAGATAATCATATAAGGCTTGCCGGTTCTATTACAAATGCAGTTAAAAAGCTCCGAGAAAATCTTTCACATGCTCATAAAATTGAAGTGGAATGTGATACGTTAGATCAGGTAAAAGAAGCAGTTGAACTTAATGTTGATATTATTATGCTTGACAATATGCCTGTTGATGTGATGAAAAAGGCGGTAGAATTGATAAATCATCGTGCAGTTGTTGAAGCAAGCGGTAATGTTAATCTTCAAACAGTTAATAATATCGCATCAACAGGAGTTGATATCATATCTTCAAGTGCAATTGTTGCGAAAGCTCCTACTTTGGATTTGGCTTTAGATATCTAAAATGTTTCAAAATATTATTGTAAATAACAGGTATTAAAATTTGAAATTTTATACCTGTTATTTATTATCCTTATTTTTAAAAAAAAATATGTAAAGTTTCTTAAAATATATAGCAAAAAATTTTTTCCTTTGTTTTAAAATGAATGTAGAAGACATTTAATTTTATTTGGTGAAAAAATGAAGATAAATTCAGTACAGTATGATATGACCCTAAAGCAGGGTAACTCTAAGCTCTATTCACATTCTCGAAACTTTAGAGAGAAAAATAACGAGAGCATGTATGATAACACAGGATATAATGCAAACTATTGCGGCAGTTTTACGGGTAAGAGTGAGACTGCCGCAAATGTTTTAAATAAAGGCGGTATATTAACCAAAAATTGGTTTAATAAGTTCTTGTTGCAAACCGAACATCATAATATTTCAACAAGTACTCTTGTCGCATTAATTTTAGCCGGTGTAATGAGACCTGCAACGATTATGGCATTACCCGGTAAAAAAGATAAAGAAGATAAAATTTATGCCTCGGGTCACTCTTTAGCTTCTGCAATTTTAGGATTTGTTGCATCAACGATTATTACAAGTCCTCTTGATACAGCAATTCAAAAATTGTTTAAAGACCCTGAAAAATTCGGAAGTAAAAAATTAACAAAAATGAAAAGGATTTCTACAGCTCTTGAAAAAAGAGCAGATTTAAGAAATTCTGCCGGTGAAATTGTTAACAGAAAATCCAGAGAATTATTTAAAGCAATGAACAAGCATAAGAACAGTTTGGATATTCTTGCTAAAAATATTCCTGATTGGATTATAGCTGTTCCAAGATCTATTTTAACAATTGCTTTGATTCCTCCGATTTTGAAGTATGTATTTGGCGTAGAAAAGAAAAAAGCATCAACCCCGCAAAAGGATAATAACATGGAATTTCAAATGAATAAGATTGATAAACCTGTATTTCAGGAATTTCAATTTAAAGGAGGTGTTCAATAATGAATATAATATTAAACACAAATCCTTTAAATAATTACAATAGAAATTCTTACAACTTTAACCAACAAAACGTTAAAAATATAAAACATCAAAGTTTTACTGCAAATACCTCAAAGATTGCAGATGCTGCAGAACAGGTTGTAGAGCAGGCGGCTAAAAATAAATCAGGATTCTTTAAACCTTTCTCAAATTTTTATAATAAATTTACTGATAAAATAGCAAAACATTTTACATCAAAAATTGTTGATAGCAAACCGCTTGGTTATGTCGCAGATAAACTTAAAAACAGTAATAATTTGTTCCAACATTGTTTGACTGTTGGTTCTATGATTACAAGCGGTTTGTATGTGCAAAAAACTTTGACAAACGATAAATTGGATAAAGACAGAAAAAATACTCTTGCCGTAAACCAAAGTTTGACATGGTTCTTATCAACAATCGGTGCATACTCCTTGGATAAGTATTTAAAAACTTGGTGGGAAGATGTTACTGCAAAATATGTCGGACTTCAATTACAGGATAAAGATTTTGAAAAAGATTTCAAAGATATAAAAGCTGCGATAAATCATGTAAATAAAGGCCTTAAGAAAGACCCAAAAGCAGATGTAAATAAATTGGCTCAAAATGCAAAAAATGAAATAAAAATGTCAGAAATAGCGAATCTTTTGTTTGATAGAAACATAATCAAAGCAGCTAAAAACAGTGACGGACCTGTTAAATCAATCCCTAAAATTCCGCTTAACAAATTTATTGATAAGCTTGTAAAAGAAAATAAAATATCTGCAATATCAACTGAATTAGGTAAAAAAATTACAGGTATGGGACTTTTGAGATCAATGCTTGTATTTGGTTTTGTATATCGTTACTTTGTTCCTGTTGTTGTAACAAAACCTGCTAATCTGCTTTGTGAAAAATATCTTGCTCATAAAAATCAAAGACAAATGAAAAAGCACAAGTAAATAATAAATAATTTCTCATAATATAAAACTTGAAAATAATGAAAAAACAGGTTATAATAAAAATAATCTGTTTTTTTTATTGGAAAGGAGCAAAGTATGATAAGATTGTTAAGAACCGTTAAGTCGGGGGGGGGGCGTTTCTAGGCTCCTTATATGTTTTAAAAGCTTGCAAAAAACAAAAAAATTGTTATAATGGTGATGTGTATTATCACTATTATAATGGAGTTGGAATGATTAAATTTAAAGGTTTTACACTTGCAGAAGTTTTAATTACTTTAGGAATTATCGGAGTCGTTGCTGCAATGACTTTGCCTTCATTAATTGCGAATTATAAGGAAAAAGAAGTAATTACAAAGGCTAAAAAAGATTATTCAATAGTTCTACAAGCATTGAAACTCGCTCAGGCAGATGCAGGAATTCCGGGAGATAATTCTGTTTTATATGCCGGAGCAGAAACTGCTAATGATGTTGCTACAAATTTTTCAAAATATATTTCTAACGGACATTTATGTCTTTCGACTTCGAATGACAAATTATGTAAAGATTTGAATTATCAAGCGTTAATGTCAAGTTATAAAAATAAATATTCTCGTTTATCTCTTCCTGCAATAATTTTACCTGATAATGGAGTTATATTTTTTTCGCTAGGCAACAAATGTGTTGATACTGTTGTTACAGGAACTTCATTGGATTCAGACGGTAATATGATATACAATCCTGATGGTACTCCTGTAACTTGGACTCAAACTCGTAATGATTGTGGCGCTATATATATAGATGTAAATGGTCCCAAAAGACCTAATAAGTTTGGTTATGATGCATTTGGTGTAACTGTATGGGCTGATAAAATAGGTAAATCTCAATGGAATGTTTTTGGCTCAAACAGCTTATTCAGTATTTTATCTGGCGGCAAATTACAATATAAGAATGTAGAAGAAGATGATTAATAAAATATTACTAAATTTGTAGTAATTTTCTGTTTTTACTTGAAAAAAAAACGGTTTTATAGTATATTTTCAGGTAGATACGGGGTGAATAAGTGGAAAAAGATTACTTGGATTTAGATTCAATAGCTAAAAAATGTAACCTGTTTGATACGTCCGATATTGATTCTGTTGTTCGGAATATTCTCGCCCTTGATGAAGTTTATGAACGGGATAATCTTGTGAAAATATATAATTATTTTCTATCAATTTCAAAAAATCCTGATATTTTAATGCATGTTATTCAATGTTCAGATAGATTGAGAGATAATTCTTCATTAAGTCCTCTTTTGGATTTGTTATTAATGAAAAATATTGAAGAGGAAAAAGATGCTTTTATAAATGTAAGAGCTTTATGTGCAAAAGCAATCGCCAACCTTAAAGATACATCTGCTGTAACTGCTCTTTTATATTGTTTAAATAACAAAGATGAAAATTATAAGGTGAGACTTGCGTGTGCTGATGCATTAGGAAGAATTGGTGATAGGTATGCGGTTGCACCTTTGATTGAAGTAGTGAAAGATGAAGATGAAAAATCTGTATATTTACGTGAAACTGCAGCTTCTGCTCTTGGTATGTTAGGTGATTTGAGGGCTGTTGATCCGCTTGTAAGTATTTTGGAAGCTCAAAAAGGTATTTGGAATAAATTTACTTTTTTAAAAGAACGTGTAATTGAAGCTCTTGGAAAATTAAGATTAGATAATGATGAAAGAGTTTTTAACGCTTTGAAAAATTCATTACTTGATGAATCCCCGCAAATAAGGATTAATGCAATTGAAGCTATTATGGAAAGTGACAACCCAGAAGCTGTAAAGACGATAAAGAATTGTCTCGTGGAAGATAAAAATGAAGAGGTTAAGAAAAATGCATTAATAGCTCTTTATAATTTAATCGGTCGTGAGATTTTGGATGAAGTTGCAAACAGTTCTGATTATCCTGATTTTTTGAAAATTGAGGCAGTCTCAATGATTTCTGAGTATGAAGAAGAGGATAATGAGGATGAATAAAGGGATTATTCTTTTATCAGGTGGTCTTGATTCTCTTGTAAGTTTAGGAATCGGTTTTGAAAAGTACGGAGTATCTCTTGCATTAACTTTTGATTATGGGCAAAAGTCAGCTGAATATGAAATTAATGCTTCCAGAGATATTTGTAATTATTATAAAATTGAACACCGAATTATAAAATTAGATTGGTTAAAAAGTGTCACGCATACAGCACTTGTTAGTGATAAAGAAATTCCGCATGGTGTTGAACTTGATATTCCTGAACAATCTGCAAAAAATGTTTGGGTTCCGAATCGTAACGGATTATTTTTAAATATAGCCGGTTCCTATGCCGACGGAGAAGATTACGATTATATATTAATAGGTGCAAATAAGGAAGAAGGTCAGACTTTTTCGGATAATACTCAACAATTCATAGATAAAATAAACGAAGAGTTTGAATATTCAACACAAAAACATCCAAAAGTAATTGCGCCCTTGATAAATTATGATAAAAATGCTATAGTAAAGCAGGCGTTAGATAATAAAATTCCGCTTGAATACGTCAGAAGTTGTTATGCAGGAGGCGACAAACATTGCGGAATCTGTGAATCTTGTACCAGATTAAAAAATGCATTAAATTATAATCATGACACATATTATATAAGGAAACTTTTTTGAAAATACAATTTATTGATAAAGAAATAAAATACGAAGGGTGGCAGTTATCTCCTCATTGGATTTATAAAAACTTTAAAATCCAAGGTGATGCAGCGGTTGCTTTTATAGGTGAGTGTGATGTTAAGTTGACTGAAATGGTTGATATTGAAGATGTTATCAATAATGAACCTATTTACAGTAAATCAATGCTCAGTTTTATTTCCGAGCAGTTTAATGTCGGATTAGTAGAAGGTGTTTTTAGACAAAGACTCTTAATATGTATTATAAAAGAGGCTCTTGAAAAAAGAGGCTTTGTAATTACAAGAAACGGTGACGATTTATTTTTTGACGAGAAAAAATTAACTGTATCTATTGCAACAAAATCTGTTAATTCAATCTTAATTCATACAGGTATAAATATTGATTCAACAGGAGCTCCGGTAAAGGCAAGCGGATTAACAAGCGAGTTAGGGATTTCAGATATAAAAGAGTTTGCAAATGAAATTTTGGAAAAGTATTCTGAAGAAATTAGTGATATAATATTGGCATCAACAAAAGTTAGAGGTGTATAATGGAAGAGGATTCAAGAAAACCTTCGCATATAAGTTATAAAGAATATCAAAAAAAAGTTACTAAAAATCCGAATGAAGGTATTATAATTTTTGTTTCTACATTTTTTATTTTACTTTTGTTATTTTTGGGTATAGCAAAACAAATTTCTCCGGAAGTGGACGTTTCAATTGGCGAAGATAATTCTGACGTTCAGACAGAGGAAGTTGATAAAACTTCTGTTGATGAAAGGTTAAAGTTATTGCAGGATGAAGATTCCCAGACTGCAAATAAAGAAGACAGTACATTTGCAGATGAATTAGATGAAAAAGTTGTTATTCCGGATACTAAAAAAGATGATAAACAAACTGCTGCCGGGGGAGTTTCAGAAGAACCTGTTACTTTAGCAGAACAGGCAGCTAATCCGAAGCCTGTAGAAACAGCTTCTCCTGCTCCAAAACAACAACCTGTTGCATCATCTAAAGTTGTTGTCGGTTATTATGCTACAAAAGAACAGGCAGAAGTGGCAAAAGGTATTATTGCAGAATCAGGCATGAATATTTCTCCGTTTGTCAGAAATATAGGCGGTGCTTATACAATTCAGGTAGGTTCTTATTCAACACGTGAAAAAGCTCAAAGTGTAGTAAATGATTTGTTGAGAAATAACTATCCTGCCAGAATAATTACTGAGTAATTAAAAATTTAAAAAGTCAGATGGTAAAAAATGCGGGCTTTTATTAATAAAAGCCCGCATTTTTTAATTAAACCAGTTACAAGTATTGTCTTTGCATAAAACGTTTTCAAGATTTGCCATAACATCTTCTTTTGTCATTTCATAAGTTACGGGAGTTATTGAAATTTTATTATTTTTAACTGCGGCAATATCTGTATTTGAATCTTCCGCTTCTGTAATAAGTTCTCCGGCCATCCAGTAATAAACTTTTCCTCTCGGGTCGATTCTTTTTTCGTAATTGTCTGTAAACATTTTTCTGCCGAGTTCTGTTATTGCAACACCTGCAATATCTTCCTCGTCTAATGCAGGAACATTTATATTTAAAATGCTCTTTTTAGGGAAATTAAATTCTTTTAGTTTTCTGAGTAATAAATTAACAAATCTTGCAGGATATTTAAAGTTTTCGTATTCATAGTTCATACTTGCAAGAGATACTGCAATACTCGGAACACCCAGCATTGCTCCTTCCATTGCGCAGCTTACAGTTCCGGAATAAAGTATGTCAGCACCAAGATTCGGGCCGTGATTAATCCCTGAAATAACAATGTCAGGCTGTTCTTCAGGCGATAAAATAGCATTAATCCCTATCTTTACACAATCTCCGGGAGTTCCTGTTGTTACCCAAGCTCTTTTAACTCCATGATATGCTTCAACTTCTTCAACCCTTAAAGGTGTATGTAAAGTTAAAGAATGTCCTGCAGCACTTCTTTCTCTGTCCGGTGCAATTACATATACATCATGTTCTTGAGCAAGAGTTTCTGTCAGACATCTTATCCCGTTTGCGGCAATTCCGTCATCATTTGATACTAATATTTTCATATCTCTCCTTTTATATTATTTATAAATTCTATGTTTATATAATACTATAACCCATTTTAATAAGGAAATATTAATTTTTGTAACAAAATATATATTTGATATTAAAAATATAGCAATTATATATACAAAAAATTTTTTATATACATGACACGAGGAAAAGCATAAAACGAGGAATCAAAAAAACGTTTTATTGCACACTACACTTCACACTATTACGAGGAATTATTCAAAGAATTCCGACGCCGGTTTCGAAAGAGAACGGCGTTTTTTTTTATCTATTTCATAACCGTAACTAAAACTTCTACAAGTTTACCTGATTTGTTATTTTTAAATTTGATTTCCTTTTTTGTATCTTCAGGGGTAAACTCTGATTTCTGGTAATTAATTAAATATCTCATAAATTCAGGACTAAACATCTTACTCCTTTACTACACTAAAAAATTGATACACACTTCGTATATATATAAAAACATAAAATCAGAATTTATTGTCATAATTTTTTAAATTATTTACATTAGTTAATGAGATGTTATAATTATAGATATATAAGGATTTTAGATATGCGTCAATCTTCAATTATAGATATAATTTCACCGGTAATGGCAGGTCCTTCAAGCTCTCATACAGCAGGTGCGGTAAGGTTGGGGTTACTTGCACGCAATGTTTATAATGCAAAGCCTGATAAAGTAACATTTAAACTTTATAATTCTTATGCTCTAACAGGAAAAGGGCATGGTACTGATAAAGGACTTCTTGCAGGACTTTTGGGATTTTCTGTAGACGATTACAGAATAAAAAATGTTTTTGATACAGAGCAGGCAAAACAAATAAATTATGAATTTGAATATTTCGAAGATTTTAATCGTCATCCAAATGCCGTTGATTTTGTTTTTGAAGGCGGATTGAATATGACTCTTTCCGGTGCCTCAGTCGGTGCAGGGGAAATCCTTCTTACACAGATAAATAAGTTTTCGGTAAATCTTGACGGGAAATATAATACATTACTTCTGGTTTATGAAGATATGCCCGGTGTAATATCTGCTGTTACCGGTATTATACAGAAAGATAATGTTAATATTGCTTCACTTCATTGCGATAGAAGCGGCAAAGGCAAAGATGCTTCTATGTGTATTTGTGTGGATGGTGAACTTTCGAAGCATTGTCTTGATGAAGTAAGTGAATTGCAACACATGTATATTGTCAGATATATTAAAAAATTGGAAAGTTAATTATGGAAAATGTAATAACAACTTTTAGACAGTTATATTATGTCTGTAAAGAACAGAAAAAAACAATTTATGATGCAGCATTGGATTATGAAGTATCAAAAGGCGAATATTCCGAATATCAAATAAGAATGCAGGCTGCAAAAAGTTTAAATGCAATGAAAGAAGCGATAAAAACAGGGCTTAAGTCAACAGAGCCTTCACCTAGCGGAATGAGCGGGGACGATTGTTATAAACTTCAAAAAAGATTTAAATCAGAAAATTCCATACTTGGAAAGACTGCACAGAAAATAATGACTTATGCACTTGCAACAAGTGAACAGAATTTAAGAATGGGTATAATTGCGGCTTGTCCTACAGCTGGTTCTTGCGGAATTGTTCCATCTGTAATAATAGCTTATGCAGAAGATAATAATATAAGTGAGAATGACCAGATAAATGCTCTTATAACAGCAGGAGAAGTCGGAAGAATTGTTTCCGTCAAAATGGCACTAGCAGGTGCTGTTGGCGGTTGCCAAGCTGAATGCGGTGTTGCATCTGCTATGGCATCAGCTGCCTTAACTCAGATGAGAGGCGGAAGTGCCAAACAAATTATAAATGCTGTTGCTCTTGCTTTAAAAAATGTTATGGGGCTTACTTGTGATCCTGTTTGTGGGTTGGTTGAAATCCCTTGTGTAAAGAGAAATCCATTTCTGGCAATTCATGCTGTAACATCTTCTGAACTTGCTATGGCAGGTATTATTTCAAAAATTCCTCCGGATGAAGTTGTCGATGCAATGGAACAGACAGGACAACTAATGTCACCTTTGTTGAAAGAAAGCTCTCAAGGAGGTTTGGCTAAAACTAAAACTGCAATTGCACTTGAGAAGAATATTTTGAAATAAATTGTTAACTTATGTAACGATTTTGTTCAGATTAGTCAATTTTGTGGAATTTATATCTTTAGTATATATATAAGAGATATGAGATATAAGTATGACTAAGGAGATATAGTTATGACAACTGGACGTATTGAAGCTATTGGGATTGAAGATAAGTCGAACAAAGCAGCATTTTCTTCTCAGGTTAAGAAAAAATATCCCTGGGAAAATATTGGTGCATTTATGAATGGCTTTGGCTCTTATATAAATAATTTGCCTGACAATTTTAACAGTGCATTTACTGTAGGTAAATCCGGTACCGAAGGTAAAGGGGCATTCTTAGGCTAATACTTTGCAAAAAGTTTATATTTGTAATACACTAATCTTCGAAAGAGGATTAGTGTATTATGTTATTAACAGCCGATATTGGGAATACAAGCATTACCCTTGGGCTTTTTGAAGAAGATGCCCTTGTTGAAGAATATAGATTAGCCTCTGATAAAGATTTATCATTAGAGGAGTATGAAGTTCTTCTAAGAACTTTGTTTAAGGATTTTAATATAGGTGGATGTATTATATCTTCAGTTGTTGAAGAACTTACTCAAAAGTTTAAAATAGCTGTGGATAATGTTTTTAAACTAAATTCAATTATTTTATCTACAGATATTAATACAGGTGTAAAGATAGCTCTTGATATTCCAAAAGAAGCAGGTGCTGACAGAATTGCAAATGCTGCTGGAGCTTATGTTTTATATAAACATCCTGTCATTGTTGTTGATTTTGGTACTGCTACAACTTTTGATATTGTAAACGGTAGCGGAGAGTTTATTGGCGGAATTATTGCACCCGGTTTAAATTTGCAATTAAAAGCTCTGAATAAATTTACTTCAAAGTTGCCCAGAATTGAAGTTGCTTTATCAAATTCGGCTATTGGACATAACACGACTGATGCAATTCTTTCAGGTGTATTGAGAGGTTCCGCAAGTATGATTGACGGTCTTATTGAACAATGCGAAAAAGAATTGGGAGAAAAGGCTGTTATAGTTGCAACAGGCGGATATTCCGGTTTAATCGCAAATTATTTGAAAAGACATTTTGATTTTATAAATCCGACATTGACTCTTGAAGGGTTGAGGTATCTTTATCAAATAAATAAGTTAGATGTCATAAGTGAATTGAAGAAAGTTTCCCATTAAATTTTCATTCCAAACCTGCACGTTTGGAGGGACAGAAAGAACAACCGGAGCAAAATTCCAGATGTATTTAATGTTTGATTTGACAAGAAAATCTGCGGTAGATTGTGCAAAACGGGCAGGAACTGTTAGAATTGCTATATCTGCATCTTCTTTTTTTGCAATGTTTGGAAGATTTTTTATATCTTGGATTTCCATTCCGTTTATAATTTTGCCTATTTTGTCAGGAGAATTGTCAAATAAAGAAAGAATGTTCAGTCCGTAATCTTTAAAATTGCCGTAGTTTGCGATAGCTGTTCCTAGATTTCCGGCACCTATAATAAAAGCCTTTTTATTTTTTTTGAAGCCGAGAGTTTTTTCTATTGAAATTTTTAATTCTTTTACAATATAGCCTACTCTGTTTTTCCCGGAATTGTTCAAAAAGTTAATATCTTTTCTAACTTGAGAATCATCAATATTTAGTAATTGGGCAATTTGTTTGCTGGAGATAAATTCTATTTTTTTATCAATATAATCTGATAATATGCAATGATAAAGTGTTAATCTGTTGATAACTTTATCTGAAATTTTCTTTTCCATAGAATTATTATAGCATAAATCAATATTAGCGGCAGATAAATCTGATTTTATAAGCAAAAAAAATGACGAGGTTGCGATTTACATACTCGTCAAGCTTATGAATTATATATGTATTGTTGTGTTAGCTATCTTATCATCAAGCTCTCTCTTATATTATATATATACCACATAACTAATACTTTATAACTATATGTAAAGAAATGTTTCTAATTCTTTTGGGTTACTTTTCTAATATAAGGTATTCTCAAGGCTTAATTTTAAAGATCTCATTATATCAGTTATTTAAGCGTTTTTCTTCTTCTTTTACAAAGTTTGAAAGTGCTTCCAGATGCTTATCTTCAATTACGTCAATAAGGTCTTTTACTGTTTTAATTTTTCCGAGAGCAAAACCTGTTTCTGCAAGAAGAACACAATCATTGCATAGTCTGTAACCTTCATATTCAATAGAGCCTGCAAGACATTTATTTTCTCCGCAGCAGTCACAGTCAAAGTATTCATCTATAATGTCAGGATTGTCTTCTATGTCATCAAGACGCATTTGTTCAACAACTTGAGCCATTTCTTCCGCAATTTCTTTTTCGGTTTTCATAATTTCTCCATTGTTTTTATTTTATTAAATCTCTCATTTCTGTTACGGCTTGTGTAAGACCTGTAAATACTGCATGTGAAATAATGCTGTGTCCGATATTTAGTTCATGCAGCCCTTGTATTTCGTGCATTCTATGAACATTTTCGTAGTTAAGTCCATGTCCTGCGTTAACTTTTAAGCCTAAACTTTGGGCTAATTCTGCTGATTTCTTAAGCTTTTGGAATTCTTCTTCCTCTTCTTCATAACCAAAACATTCAGAATATGTTCCGGTATGCATTTCAATAAATTGTGCTCCTGTTTTTGCAGATGCTTTAACTTGTTCTTCGTCAGGATCAATAAATAAGCTTACGATAATTCCTGCGTCCAGTAGAGGTTTTATAAATTCTGTAACCTTTTCTAACTGACCTGCGACATCAAGACCGCCTTCTGTCGTTATTTCCTGTCGTTTTTCAGGTACAAGACATATTGAGTATGGTTTGATATCAAGTGCAATTTTTTGGATATCTTCTGCCATTGCCATTTCGAGATTTAAACGGGTTTTTAGTTTATTTATTAAAGAATAAACGTCTTCATCTTTTATATGCCGTCTGTCTTCTCTTAAGTGTGTTGTAATTGATGAAGCTCCGTTTTCTTCTGCAATTTCTGCAGCTTTCTCAACACTTGGCTCAACTCCGCCTCTTGCATTTCTTAAAGTTGCTATGTGATCTATATTTACGCCTAATAACATTTTTATTTCCCTCTTTCTGCTGTAAGCTTTAAAAGTGCTGTATAAGAAGGTAATATTGTTGTTTTACCTTCTGTTGTCGCTTTATTTATTGCTTTTTTTAAATTTGGTTCTACCAGAATTTTTTCTTGCGGTACTCCTGCATATTTTAATCTTACCGCCATATCATTTGCTCTTGTGCCTGATGTTATAATAAGTTTTTCAGCATTTTTCAATTGCTCAAAATCACTATCCCAAAGCCAAGAGATATCACGTCCGTCTGCATAATTATCATTAATTGCAATTACTATATTTGATTTTAAATCAACGGTTTTTAAAACTTCACTTGCTCCTGTCGGATTTTTGATAAGTTGAATTATTGCTGGATTTCCATTAATAGTGCATTTTTCGGTACGTCCGAAGATTGCTTTATATGTATCAAGGGCTTTTTGAATTTCTTGTTGATTTAATCCTGCTTCAAATCCGAAAGATATTGCAGCTAATACATTATATGCATTATAAAGTCCTGTGAGATTTATTTTAAATTCAAAAGTTATGCCTTTGTTTTCAATTGAAATTATTGAATAATCATCATAAATTTTCACGTTTGCTGGATAGTTGCATTGAGGACGTTTGTAGCCGCATTTTGGACAATAATAGTGCCCTTGTTGTGCAAAGAATTGTTTTGAATATTTGAGTTCTTCGTTACAGGAACAATTAAATACTTCTGAGGGAGCATTTGATTTGTGCTCATAAGTACAGTGATATTCGACATTTTCAAATCCGTAATAAACTGCATATTTAGTCCGGTTAAATGTTGCGACAATCGGGTCATCTGCGTTTAAAACAAGTTTTAAATCTGGATTTTTATCGATTGCGTTTTTTATAAATCCTGCAGTGGTATTCAATTCTCCGTATCTGTCGAGTTGGTCACGGAAAAGGTTTGTTACTACAAGATAATCGGATTTTAAATAGTCATAGAGTTTAGTTAAATATGCTTCATCAGATTCAATTACCGCGTAATCAAATTTTTTTAAAGGTTCAATTTCAAGCGCAAAAACGTTTGCAACTCCTGTGAGCATATTTGCACCTTTAAGATTGTGTATAACTTTTTGGTTTGCGACTTCAAGGATATGCGCAATTAGCCCTGATGTTGTGGATTTGCCGTTAGTTCCTGTAATTGTAATTATTCGTTTTTTTACATATTTGGAACAATACTTTAAAAAATCAGGGCATATTTTCAAAGCAACCATTCCGGCAAATGACGTTCCTGAGGATTTGCTGAGGAGTTTGATTGCAAGATATGCACTTTTGGCTGTTATTAAAGCAGGATAGAATTTTATTTTCCCTATCATAAATAGTCCTTTAGACGTATTTTCTTTCCCTTAATATTATTCTATACTTCTCTATTATAATAATACAAAAGTAAGAAATAATAAAAAAATGTATTTATTTATTGCAATAATTTTTATAGCAGAATTAATAATTGCTTTTACCATAATTAATTATATAGTAAAAGCCGACAGGGCTGTATGTAAATATAATGAGTGTATAAAGGTCTTTAATCCTCTTGTGTTGAATTGTTTACAATATGCAAGATGTTTAGTTTCTACTTTCAATAATTCTTTTGAAAAATTCGTAGTGTTTATAAAGAAAAAACAGGAGCAGGTTGTATATAAGACTATAATTATTATAGTTATTTATACTTTTTTATTTTTATTTAAAATGAAAGCAGATAAAGCTTCAAAAATTTACAGATTAGTTGGCGCAATTAGAGACGTAGTGGTTGATTTCGCCGTTTGACTTGTAATAATTTAAAAAATATGTTAATATTATATATGAAAGATGAGGTTATGTTATGAGTAAAAACAAATCATTAATGTTCGGAATGGGTTTGCTTGCAGGTGTTGTCGGCGGGCTTATTGCGGGTGTTTTGTATGCCCCGAAACCGGGAGAAGAATCAAGACGTCAGATTAAAGAAGCTGCGTGTGAATTGTATGAAAAAAACTCTCCTGCAATTAAGGAAGCTAAAAAACAGGCACTTGAAAATATTGATCTTATGAAATATAAGCTGGAAAGGCAATTTAGAAAATTTAATAATATGATAAAATCAAAGAAACTTCTTAAAGCAAAAGAGCTTGAAGAAATGGATGATGAATATAATTATGAAAATTAGTTATTAATATAAAAACGTTATAACTTATTTAGTCAGTAAAAGGAAAATTAAAAAATGGAGATGTCTCAAATTGCATTAAATCAAGGGTTAACATTTTTAGCTTGGGCAACAGGTATTGTAGTCATTGTTGTTGCAGGTTTCTTGGTTAAACTTTTGATTGACCTTTCAACTCTGGCAAAGAATTTGAATGAAACTTCAAATATAGTCAATACGGAATTGAAACCGACACTTAAAGAATTAAATCAAACGTTGAGTTCAATTAATGAAATAGTAAAGAATACTGATAAGGGCGTCGGTGATTTCAAATCAGCGGTTGGCAAATTTGTGAATAAGACTAAAATTATTTCCGGGACTTTGTTTGGCGGATTGATAAAAGGATTTACAACTGCCTACAGTCTATTTAGAAAATAGCCGTTTCCGGTGATTATTTATAAAGTCGCAATTGTTAAAATGTATAAGAAACAGTAAAGGAGATATAAATTATGTCAGCAACTAAATTTTTAGCAGGTTTTATAGTCGGCGGTGCAATTGGTGCTATTGCAGGTGTTTTGCTTGCTCCAAAATCAGGTGAAGAAACTCGTGCAATGTTAGCAGATGGTGCTAAAGAAGCTATGAAAAGAGCCGATGCAACAGTTAAAGAAATTCAATCTAAAGCTGATGATGTTGTTTCTGATATGCAAAGAAAAGGTGATGAAATTAAAGAAAAACTTCAAAACCTTATTAACCAGCAAAAAGAAGCAAAACAAGAAGCTTAAAATTTCTGTTTAAATAAAAAAATACCCGATATAATTATCGGGTATTTTTTTATGTTGTTTTTTATTGGTTATCGTTACTATTATTATTTAGTGCTTCGTTAAGGGCTTTTTCCAATACTGTAATTTTGTTTTCTAATACTTGAATTTTAGCTTCTGCTGATGTATTTGAGATAGAGCCTTTTTCAAGTTCTCTTTTATATGCTTGGAATTTTTCTTTTAAAGACGTATAAATCGGTGCGAAGAAAAATATTGCTGAAAGTTCGCCGAGTATAAAAATTATTAGTGTGTATAAAGCCATATTTAATGTTAAGGTATGGGGTGTTACTTTTAGAATTTGTGCGATTTTGCTGCTCAAAATTGTTACACCTGCCGTATCTTGATAGTTCATTATAATCAAAAATATCAGAATTAATGTTGAAATTATTGATATCGCTTGCATTTTTTTAACCTCTTAATTTTATTAAATTGTTATTTATTTGCCCTTAAGAATTTTAATACTTTGGATATTTTCTCATCAGGCTCAATTTCAAGTTCCATTATCTCATCTTTAAATGGTTTTGTAAACCTCAAAAAGTATGACTGTAAAACCTGTTCATCTGTTTTGACTTTGCTTTGTCCTGCACCATATAATGTGTCGTTATATACGGGGTGGTTAATGCTTTTCATATGAATTCTTATTTGGTGTGTTCTTCCTGTAATTAGTGTTAAGTCCACATAAGTTGCATCTTTAAATCTTTCAATAACTTTAACTATAGTTTTACTTGGTTTGCCATCTTCTTTTGTCATCATTTTGTGCGGCTGGTTTGGATTTCTCCCGATTGGTGAAGTTATTTCAAATTCTTCTTCGTTGATAATACCTTTCACTATTGCACGGTATTTTTTTGTAATTGTATGTTTTTTTATTTGATTTGCAAGAAATTCGTGTGCTTTATTATTTTTTGCAACCATTAAAAGTCCGGATGTGTTTCTGTCAAGCCTGTGCAAAATCCCGCGTCTGAATTCTCCGTTTACATTGGATAAATTATTGCCATATTTGTATAATAATGCGTTAACAAGAGTGTTTTCTCTTTCAATAGATGTAGGATGGGTAAGCATTCCTGAAGGTTTGTTTACTACAAGCATGTTTTCGTCTTCCCAAATAATTTCAAGCGGAATATTTTGCGGTTCAATTTTTATATTCTCAGTTTCGGGAATTTCAAAATCGATTTTATCATTTTCTTTCAATATATAAGAAGATTTTTTTACCGCATTATTAACTTTTACGGTTCCTGATTTTATTAAATTTTGGATTTTTGAACGTGAAAAATCTGGAGAGATTTCTGATAAGAAACTGTCCAGCCTTTTATTTTCATCATTTTCATCTATATAAATAATCATTTTTTCTTATTAATAAGTATAAGTATTATAAGTGCTATTACTCCGATATTTATAAATATATCTGAGATATTAAAAACAGGGAAATTAATGAAATTTACCTGAAAATAATCTCTTACATAGCCGTAAATAATTCTTTCATGCAGATTCCCGGCAATTCCGGCAGATAAAAGTGCTATGAAAAAACATGCTTTTAAAGATATTGATTTTAAATGTTTAATTACGTATAAAGCGAGTAGCACAAGAGCTATCATCGAAAGAATTATAAGAAGTTCTCTTGAATCTTTGAGAATACTGAATGCTGCACCTGTATTTTTTATATAGTTAAGATAAAACACTTTGTTTGAATATTTCATCCCTCCGACAAGATTTTCCACTATCATGTTCGAAAGATACAGGTCTGTAAATATAAAAAACACATAACAAATTACAAAATATATAAATTTACTTGCTTTTTCCATAATTCGAAACTTCCTGTTTTTTTACCTCTTTTTCAGGTTGAGTATCAAGTTTTATATACTTATTTTCGGGAATAATATTTATTCTTGTCATGATAAATGCAAGTCCACCCATATAAACCCGAATTTTATCATCTGAATAATTTTCTGCTCTTGTAATTCCGATTGACGCTACAGCATATTCATTTACGTTATCTTTATTTGAGGTAAATACTCTTTCTAATATATTGTCATCAGGCATTTTTCTGAATGCATCATCTGATTTTGTTTGCGGATAAATAATATTTTCTTTATTAATGGATGCAATTACAACACTGTCTTGAGGGGCATCTACTTTCAATGTTGTTGTGTATTCTTTGCCAGCACCGATTTGTTTTGGCGCATTTAGTTGAATATCCGTGTACCTTGCATCACCGAATTTTAAAGTAGAAGTTTCTTCAATAACTTTTTCGGAATTTATAAGCCATTTTGCGCCGCGTTTTTCCAAGTGATATACACATTGAGAAGTTGAATATAATTCTCCTATTGCCGTAAATTCACCTATTTCTTCTTTGGACGTTGCAACGGCTATTTCATTTACAAATACGGTTGCGTAGTTATCGCTGAATTCAATATTTTTAATTTCAGTCAAATAAGAAATATCCGGATAAGTTTTCCAAGTTTCTTCTATAAGTTTGAAATAAATTTCTTTATTAAAACCGTCAGAATTTACAAAATCCTCTGCATATAGTCCGGACAAGCCTTTTATATCATATTTGTTTGCAAATACATTTTGTTGTTTAATGACATTTTTAATATCATTAAAAGTTGATTTGTATACTCTATTTTGTTCAATTTTTGCTTTTTGTACTGCAAAAAATCCAGTAGCATTTGTCGGTTGTTGTGTTGCAGCACAAAGTAATAAAGCTGTAATTAATAAAACGGATAAATTCTTATTCATATGTTTTATTATACTTTAAAAATTAAATAAAGTAAAATAAAATATTTAATTTTCAAGCATAATTTGATTCCAAGGATAATCGTCTCTTATCTCCCAGCCATCGATTTGAATTAATCTTGTGCATTCATGCCTTCTGCCTTTTGAGCTTATTGATGGATTATCTGTATTCCCATATTTGCATTTTTCTAAGAGAGTTTCTCTTGTTTTATTTTGTGAATCAGCAAGGGATGTTATTAATTTACCATTTGAAATAGCAAAAAGAAAACTTGTTTTTCCATTGAAATATCCTTCCTCTGCATTTGGGTCATTAGGAACTCTACAATATTTATATTCAATGCAGTAAAATATATACATAGAGTTTGCACTTTTTATATAAGCATCAAATCCTGAACCGTCTTTAAGGGCAACAGAAAATGCTTTAGAAGTCGTTTTTTGTGATATATTTTCTATGTATTGTCCAATTGTTTCATTATACCATTTTTGCGTATTTGCACCGTTAAGAATGATATCTGAACTGAATTTAATATCTTCAGGTGCAAGCCCTTCATCTTGTTCCCATCTAAGAATAGCTTGACTCATTGTTGAATAAAATCGGGCAAGTTTTTTAGCAGTTGCTTTTTTCTGATAATTTGTGATTAACGAAGGCATTGTTAATGCAGCCACTACTCCAATGATACCTAAAGTAATGAGAACTTCCGCTAAAGTAAAACCTAAAAATTTAAAGTGATGTTTCATATCACTAATATGGCATAATTTTGGATGAAAGTTAAGTCTTTTTTTTAAATTTTTTACAATATTTTGCTGTTCGGGGGGGGGGCGATTTTCAGCTCTTCTCTATCCATAATTTGCCTCCTGATATAATTTAGAAACTCCATTTTTATTATTTATGATTTTTTTTAATTTGTCAAGATTTTCAATTTGATTATAATTTTTATTCATGTTACCATTTCTCCATAAGATTAGGAGAGAAGAAAAAGATGAAAGATGCATATTTTCCTCAGGAAATAGAAAAAAAGTGGCAGAAAATCTGGGAAGAAAAAGGAGTATTCAAAACCCCCGATGACAGTGAAAAACCAAAATATTATGCGTTGTCAATGTTTCCTTACCCTTCAGGGAAGCTTCATATGGGACATGTCAGAAATTATACAATAACCGATGTTATAGCACGTTTTAAAAAGATGAACGGGTATAATGTTTTACATCCGATGGGCTGGGATAGTTTTGGGCTTCCGGCTGAAAATGCGGCAATGAAACATGGTGCTAACCCTGAAACATGGACTGATGAAAATATCGCATATATGACTAAACAGTTAAAAATGCTCGGTCTTTCTTATGATTGGGACAGAGAAGTTACTACTTGCAAACCTGATTATTATAAATGGACTCAATGGTTGTTCCTTCAGCTTTATAAAAAAGGATTGGCTTATAAAAAAGAAGCTGCAGTAAATTGGTGCGAAGAATGCGGAACCGTTCTTGCAAACGAGCAGGTAATCGATGGTAAATGCTGGAGATGCGACCATGTTGTTGAGAAAAAATATTTATCACAATGGTTTTTAAAAATTACTGATTATGCAGAAGTCTTGCTTGAAGATTTGGATAAATTAACCGGCTGGGGTGATAATGTTAAAATAATGCAGGAAAATTGGATTGGAAAATCTCAAGGTGCAATTTTTAGATTTAAAGTTGTTGAAAATGATTTGGAAGTTCCTGTTTATACAACCCGTCCGGATACAGTACACGGTATAACTTATCTTGTCGTGGCACCGGAATATAAAGATATTGAAAAATTGACTACTCCTGAAAATAAGGAAGCTGTTGAACTCTATCGCGCAAATGCACGTAAAATGACTGAAATTGAAAGATTATCAACAGACAGAGTAAAAACGGGTGTTCCTCTCGGCACTCATTGTATAAACCCGTTTACGGGAGAAAAATTCCCTCTTTGGACAGCAGATTACGCTCTTGCAGAATACGGTACAGGTGCTGTTATGGCTGTTCCTGCACATGATACAAGAGATTTTGATTTTGCAAAGAAATATAATTTACCATTGAAGGTTGTAATTCAAAATCCTGAAAATCCTTCGGATTGTAAAGAAGAAGCTTATACGGAACCTGGTGTTCTTGTAAATTCCAACGAATTTAACGGAATGAAAAATGAAGAAGCTAAAAAAGCTATTACTCAAAAATCAGTTGATGAAGGATTTGGTGAATTTAAAACTCAATACAGATTAAGAGATTGGTTGGTTTCAAGACAAAGATACTGGGGAGCCCCAATTCCTGTAGTATATTGTGAAAAATGCGGGATTCAACCTGTCCCTGAAGATCAGCTGCCGGTAATGTTGCCTAAAGATGTTGATTTCTCTGTTGTAGGGAAATCTCCGATTACGACATCAAAAACATTTGTAAATACAACTTGTCCTTGTTGCGGCGGTCCTGCTAAGCGTGAAACAGATACAATGGATACTTTTGTATGCTCTAGCTGGTATTATTTAAGATATTCAGATGCAAAAAATGACAAGTTGCCGTTTGCAAAAGACAAAGTAAATAAATGGTTACCGGTTGATCAATATGTAGGTGGTATTGAACATGCTATTTTGCACTTATTGTATTCAAGATTTTTCACAAAAGCATTGAGAGATTTAGGTCTTCTTGACTTTGATGAACCGTTTAAAAATCTTTTAACTCAAGGAATGGTTTTAAAAGACGGCTCTAAAATGTCTAAGTCAAAAGGTAATACGGTTGATCCTGATGAAATATTTGAAAATTACGGAGCTGATACAGCAAGGTTATTCATTCTTTCGGATTCACCACCGGCAAGAGATTTTGACTGGTCTGATGCAGGTGTCGAAGGCTGTTACAAATTCTTGAACAGAGTTTGGAGATTAATATCTTCCGATGCAGAAAATATCAACTTTAATTATCCGAAATTTGCTGCCGGAGAATTGAAAAAGAAAGATAATGACAACCTTCTTAGACTTGTTCATATTGCAATTAAAGGAATTACAAATGATATTTCTAATGACTTCCAGTTTAATACTGTAATTTCAAAATACAGAGAACTTGTCAATGCAATATATGATTGGAGAGGCAAGAAATCCGATTTGGATGATGAAGACAGAAATGTTTTGAGTTTTGCAATTATCACGTTAATTAAACTAATGTCACCTGTTGCAGTTCACTTGACAGAAGAAGCTTGGCATGAGCTTGGCGGAGAAGGTTCTGTACATGAACAAGAATGGCCAATGTGGGATGACAATTTGGCTAAAGCAAGCTCAATTACTTTGGTTGTTCAAATTAACGGTAAAGTAAAAGATAAAATCGAAGCTGATGAGGCTTTGTCAGAAGATGAATTGAAGGCTCTTGCTTTATCTAGCGCTAAAGTAAAAGAACTTACAGCCGGGAAAAATATTGTAAAAACAATTGTTGTTCCTAAAAAATTAGTTAACATTGTTGTAAAATAAATATTTTATTATTTCGTAAAAACAGGTTAGAAAATTTTTATTTTCTAACCTGTTTTTGCTTTAAAGAGTACAAGTAATTGTTTTTTGAATAAATCTCTTTACAAATAGTAAAATTCCGCCCGTATATGAATTTATGTATTATAATAGAATATGTAATATATACACACAGATAAGGGATAGAGTTTTGAAAAAAGATAAATATTATTTCATCGCAATAGGCGGTGTCGGAATGAGTGGTTTGGCAAAGTATTTGTTGGAAAACGGATGCGAAGTGTCAGGCTCTGATATTGTTGACAGTAAATATATTCAAAAATTAAGAGATTTAGGTGCAAAAGTTTATATTGGTCAAAAGGCTGAGAATGTGCCTAATGATGCTACTGTGGTAGCCAGTACCGCAATTCGTGAAAATAATCCGGAAATGATTAGAGCAAGAGAGTTAGGACTCACAGTTTATCATCGTTCGGATATTTTGGCTGAAATCTCAAGATGTGGTAAATTCTTCCTCGGATATTCAGGCACTCACGGGAAAACAACTACAAGCGGGCTTTCATCTTATGTTCTTGAAAAAGCAGGATTAAAACCATCTTATGTTGTAGGCGGTATTATTCCTGAACTTGGAATAAACGCGCATTCTCAAGACGGTAGATTTTTCTGTGCAGAATTGGATGAAAGTGACGGTACTATTGTAAAATATTGCCCGAATGTCTGTGTTATAAACAATTTAGAAGCAGATCATCTGGATTTTTATAAGGATGGTTTGAAATCAATTCTTGACACTTTTGAAAAATTTATTTCAAATATGCCGGAAAGCTCTACTGTTCTTGTAAATAAAGATTGTAATGCAACGATGAGCCTTCATAGTCACAAAACATTAACATTTGGGCTTTCAGATGCTGATTATACAGCTTGTAATATTAATTTCAAACCAGATTGCACTACGTTTGATGTTTATTTTAAAGGCGAATTTTTAACGGATTTAACTATAATTCTTCGCGGAAAACATAATGTTTATAATGCATTATCTGTCCTTGCAAGTTTGCATCAGGCAGGTGTTGATATCAATTTAGTAAAGCCTCATTTTGCTACATTTGCGGGTATGGGCAGAAGATTTCAAAAAGTTGCGGAATTTGACGGAGTTACTGTTTATGATGATTATGCGCATCATCCGACTGAAATAAAAGCTACTTTATCATCTGCTGAAGGAATGCAGGATAAACATATTATTGCCGTATTCCAACCTCACAGATATACAAGGTTGAAAAATCTGTGGAATGAATTTTTAGATGCATTCTCAGGAGTGGATAAAGTTGTTGTAACTGATGTTTATTCAGCATCGGAAGATGTAATCGATGGGATAAACTCGGAAAATTTTGTAAAAGATTTATCAAAACACATTGATATTCCATGTGAGTATATTAAAGGTTCAATTGCTGATGTTGCAAAAACTATGTATCCGGAACTTAAAAAAGATGATGTTGTAATCGGTTTGGGAGCAGGTACAATTACAAATCTGTCAAAAGAACTTTTGAATGCAGGAAAAGAGGCAATTGGTGCTGGAAACTGATTACGATATAAAGAAAATGACATCTTTTAAAATCGGCGGGAAAATTGCAAGAATGTATTTCCCTGAATCGGTTGAAGAATTTGTTGAAATAGTAAAAAAAGAACCGAATGCTTTTGTTGCCGGGAATTTTTCTAATATTTTGGTATCATCTGACGGTTATGACGGTGCTGTTATTTGTACAAAAAAAATTGATTCTATAAAATTTGACGGTAATAGAGTAATTGCAGGTGCAGGCGTAAGAGGAACAAAGTTGTCTAAATTAGCTTTGGAAGAAAACTTAAGCGGTTTAGAATTTATGGTTGCATTTCCAGGTTCTGTCGGCGGAGAGGTTTTTATGAATGCCGGAGCACATGGACAAATGATTGCAGATGTTTTGGCTTTAGCTAAAGTTTATTGTCCTGAAAAAGGCATTATTTCTTTATCAAATTCTGATATGGAGTTTAGTTACAGAACATCAATTTGTCAGAAAAAACCTTATTCTGTTTTGGAGGCTGAATTTGTCTTAAGTCCTTCTGCAAAAGAGAAAATCCAAGAAAAGATGAATGAAAATTTGTCGTTCAGACAAAATAAACAGCCTTCTTTAACTTTGCCAAATTGCGGAAGTACATTTAGAAATCCTCAAGGGGATTCTGCAGGTCGTCTTTTGGATGAAGCCGGTGTTAAGGGACTAAAAATAGGCGGTGCTTATGTTTGGGAAAACCATGCTAATTTTATTATAAATGATGGCGAGGCAACATCTTTAGATATTTTAAAATTAATGGATGAGATGTATTCTCGAGTAAAAGATAAGTTTAATATAGAATTAAAGCCCGAGGTCAGATATTTGGGCGGAAATAATGAAGAAGAGGTTAAAATATGCAGGAAATTAAAGCTGATATAGATAAAAATGCAAAAATTGCTGTTTTGTGCGGTGGAATGTCTTCAGAAGCAGAAGTTTCAATGAGATCCGGAAAGGGTTGTTACGATGCTTTGCAAAGACTTGGTTATAAAAATGCCGAAATGGTTGTTGTAGATAAAGATATTGCAATAAAATTAAAAGATGGAAAATATGACTACGCTTTTAATGCATTGCATGGTAAATATGGTGAAGATGGTTGTATTCAAGGGATTTTAGAAATTTTAAGAATTCCTTATACAGGTTGCGGCGTTATGTCCAGCTCTTTGTGTATGAATAAAGAATATACAAAGAGAATTTTGTCAACAAATCCTAAAATCGTTATGGCAAAATCAGCATTTGTTAAAAAAGGTGATGATTTATTCGAAAAAACAAAAAATCTTACTTATCCTCTTTTCGTAAAGCCTGTTAGTGAGGGTTCAAGTTTCGGAATGACAAAAGTCGACAGAAAAGAAGATTTGAAATCAGCTTATGAAACAGCATTAAAATATAATGATGATGTTTTAATTGAAGAGTTTATTGATGGATTTTTCGTTACGGTAGGCGTTTTAGAGTGTAACGGAGAAGCTTTTGCAACCGAAGTTTTAGAAATTAGACCAAAAACTGAATGGTATGATTTTGAAGCTAAATATACTCAAGGGATGTCAGAATTTATATGTCCGGCTAATCTTTCACCGGAGGTTACAAAATCTGTAAAAAAAGCTGCAGTTGAAGCTTTTGAAACAGCAGGCTGCAGAAGTGTATCAAGAATAGATTTTATGATGAAAGATGATATTCCTTATTTATTGGAAATCAATACAAGCCCAGGAATGACAACAGTCAGCGATTTGCCTGCTCAGGCTGCTGCTATGGATATAAACTACGATAATTTGGTACAATTAATTTTAAATAGTGCAGGATTGAATAAGTAAATGCAAGACGATGAACAAAATCATAATATAGAAAATGAATATACTGAATATCATGAATTTTCTGAAAATGTTGAAATAACAGGCGAACCACCTATTCCTGACGGAAAACATCTTGTGAAGAAAAAACGCCGTGAACGTCTTGTGCGTAAAGGAAGAATGAAGCAAGAACGGTTCCGTGCTTTTGTACGATTTTTTCTTTCTTTGTTTTTTATTATGTTTTTAGTTTACGGTTTAAAATGTAAGGGCTGGTATATGGATAAAAATGCCTTTACTTATGTTGGCGGTAGATCTGTTGAAATTATTAATAATAAAATTGTTCCTTCACATAAGATTCTTGTACTTTTAAAAAACAGTAATGTTCCTAATGTTCCTATTTATATGGCAAGGACTGATGCTATAAAGAAAGAATTGTTAAAATTAAAGCCTATAGAAGATGTTTATATAAGACGTTATGCATTCCCAGCAAGATTACAGATTATAGTAAAAGAAAGAATCCCGATTATAACAATAGCACCGGATGAAAAGGTTTCTCCTGTCGCATTTTTCACAACTGACGGACAGCTTATCGGACATGAATATCTGCCTTTGAGTCCGGAATATAAGACTATTAAAGTGTTGTCTTACGGAAACAAAGGAGACGATTATCGTAAGTGGAATTTAACAAGATTGCATGAAATTGAAAAAATAAGCAAGTATGTTGAAACTTATTCGAAAGAACCTGTTGAATATATAGATTTTAGAAATCCGAATGATATATATGTAAAAATTAAAACTGTTAATATAAGAATAGGCAAAATTGATGAAAATGTTTATAAGCGTATTGAAAGAATTCCGTCGATATTGCCGCAAGTAAAACTTGTAGATTCTAAGGTTAAGTATTTAGATTTGAGTTGGGAAAAGGTTAATTATTTGAAATTAGAATAGATTATTTTAATAAAAATAATTAAAAATTATGTAATAGACTACATTGAGGATAAAATTATGAAAATTACAGTTGCACAAATAAGATTAAAAACAGCAGATTTTAAATTTAATTTAGATAACATAATAAAAAATATAAATTCTGATTGTGATTTGATAGTTTTTCCGCAGATAGATGTTGAAGAATTAGGCGGTAAAGATTTAATTTTTGACGAAAATTGTATGTCAGCACAAGCAGAACTATATAGAGCTGTTGCTGATAAAAATTATAAACAGAATATTATTATAGGCGACATTTTAATTCGAAATGGGGAAGTAGAAGTTTCTGATTATGGTTTTTTTGATATTTGCGGTCAAAAGGTATATGTTTCAGATACTTTTGAGGAAGATGTAGATTGTGATTTGTATATTTTGGCCAAAAATAGATATTATGCAATGCATACATATAAAGAATTTGTTGAAAGTATAAATACTCATTGTAATTTAATTTATATAAACGCTTTAGGTACAGCTGATGAAAATGTTTTTGCAGGTTTGAGTTTTGCAAAAAATTCTAATAACAAACTTGTAATGCAAATGCCTTTATGTAAGGAAGATATAGATACAGTTGATTTTTCCAGAGTTATAGAGTTTTACGAAGAACCTATAGAAGCACAAGTTATTGATGTTACAACATTTGCGTTAAGAGAATATTGTGAAAATACAGGGTTTAAAAAGATAGTTCTTGGTTTATCAGGAGGGATAGACAGTGCTCTAACAGCTGTACTTGCCCAAAAGGCGATTGGAGCTGATAATGTCCTTGGTGTTCTTATGCCAAGTATGTATTCATCAGAAGGCAGTGTTACGGACAGTTTGAAACTTGCCGAAAATATTAGTATAAAAACAGTAAAAGAACCTATTACACCAATGTTTGAAGAATTTATGAAAAACCGTGAAAGATTACATGATTTGGCGGAAGAAAATTTACAGGCAAGATTAAGGGCTTTAATTTTAATGTTTTATTCAAATCGTGAAAACAGACTTCTTTTATCAACAGGTAACAAGTCAGAAAGTGCAATGGGATTTGGGACATTATATGGAGATTTGGCAGGCGGTTTTAATTTAATTTGTGATTTAACAAAGACTAATGTTTATAAAGTTTCAAATTATATAAACAGAGATAAAGAAATAATTCCTCAAGAGATTATTGATAAGGCACCTTCAGCAGAGCTTCATCCTGGACAAAAAGATCAGGATAGATTACCTGAATATGCTGTTTTGGATGATATTATTGAAATGTATATAGAAGAAAATAAACCTCTTGATGAAATATATAACAAATATGATAAATCACTTGTTGATGAAACAATTAAAAAGATATATCGTATGCAATTTAAACGTCATCAAGTCTGTTTAGGTGTAAGACTTACTGAGCGTTCATTTTGTAATGGGGTTAATTTGCCTGTTGTTCAAAGATTTTATTGAAATTAATTAAGTACTGCTTAATATTGCAATTTCTTATATTATTTGTTATAATGCATGTATACGAGGGATTAATGGATTTAACTGTTCTTGTAGACAATTATTGTAAAACTAATTATTTTTTACTCGGCGAGCCCGGATTTTCTGTTTTGCTTGAAAATAACTATCATAAAGTTTTATTTGATTGCGGTTATAGTGATGCTTTTATAAAAAATGCATATAAACTCGGTTTGGATCTTGCAGATGTAAATGAAATAATTCTTTCACACGGCCATAAAGATCATACAGGAGGTTTGTTAAGATTAGAATCATTATATCGTAAAATGTTAATGGCAGGTATAAGTTTAAATCTTAAAACTATAATTACTCACCCTGATACTTTTGAACCTAAATTGAATGAAAAAGCTGAGAATATAGGTTTCCCTGGTGAATCAGAAAAGTTATGTGATATTTTTGATGTTGAATATACAAGAGAACCCCGCTGGATTACACCAAAACTTTTATATCTTGGTGAAATTCCTAAATATTTTAATACTGATTATAAATATAAAGATGAAACAGCATTAGCATACAAAGGTGAAAATGGGTTGACTCTTGTTGTCGGTTGTTCTCATATGGGGATTCCTAATATTGTAGAGTATGCTAAAAAAGTTACAGGAGAAACGAGAATTGAGACATTTATCGGTGGAATTTTCCTTAATAATAAAACTGAATATAAAATAAGAGAGCTTGGTATTTATTTGAGAGATTTAAATATTAAAAACTTTTATCCTTGCCATTGTTGTGATTTGAATTCCAAGATAGTTCTTTCTGAATATGTCAAAATGAAAGAAGTTTATTCAGGACTAAGAATTACAGTTGATTAATTAAAATTAACAATAGTCTTGCAAATAAATTATGAGCGTAATATAATTGTTACGCAAAAGTTTTATGGCTTTGGTATGCCAAAAGCTTTTTAAAGTACACTAACTGCCGTTTATATAACGATTACATCTTACGTAATTGTTGTGTAAAAGCGGTATACAAAGGAGGACAAAATGCCAAAAATGAAAACACACAAGTCTGCTGCTAAACGTTATAAAGTTACGGCAACAGGTAAAATTGTCAGAAGACAAGCTGGTATAGGCCACTTACTTCAACACAAATCTGCTTCAAGAAAACGCAGAATTTTCAAAATGATTTCAATTTCTGAATCACATTTCAAATTGATTTCAAAAGAGTTACCTTACAGAAAGTATGCAAGATAGGAGGCAGGTAAATGAGAGTAAAACGTGGTAATGTATTACGCAAAAGACATAAAAAAATATTAAAATTAGCTAAAGGCTTTATTGGCGCAAGAAGCAGAATTTTTAAAGTTGCTAATATTGCTGTTATGAAAGCTTTAAAATATGCTTACAGAGACAGACGTACAACAAAACGTAATATGCGTCGTTTGTGGATTGTAAGAATCAATGCGGCTGTTAGAGAACGTGGTATGAGCTATTCAAGATTTGTTAATGCTTGTAAAAAAGCTAATATTACAGTTAACAGAAAAATGCTTGCTGATATGGCAGTTAGAGATCCTGAAGCATTTTCAGTTGTTTTTGAAGCAGCAAATGCTGCAAAATAATTAAAAGCTTTGAAAAAAGTAAAATAAAAAAGAGTTTCGATTACCGAAGCTCTTTTTTTAATATTTCTTAATATAATAGTAAATTTTTTTATTGAAAAATACTTTATATAAATATAAAGGTAGGTTAAAAATTTTGGAGAAATAGTTATGATCGGTGATAATTTTAATGTGCCGATAATGTATCAAGATTTGGCAAACAGTGCAATGGGTCAATTGAATATGCCTTTTGGCGGTATGTATGGAGTAGGAATGCCTTTAGGTGGGTATAATACTTATCTGGGTGGTGTTCAAATGCCGCAGCAACCTGATAGGGATAAACTTGTTGTTAAAAATAAAAAAGAAAATGAAGATAAAAATACATTTAAAAAAGCTTTAGGCGTTTTGGCTATAGCTGTTGGTCTTGCTTGTATCCCTGCGTTACGAAAAAGTATAAAAAAAGCCGGCGGGTTTAGTCAATATATGAAAAACAAATGGGATGGTATTGTAGATTTTGTTAAAGGTAATAATAAAAATAAAGTTTCTTGATTCCAAAAGATAAAAAATAAACTTAAAAAGACTTCTTCATAAAAAAAATAATATACTCAACCCCCCAATAACCGGTGCAGAATATTTTGTTCTGCACTTTTTCTCATGTTATAATAATAAAAACATTTGGTAAAAATATAAGGAGAGCTAAAATGGCAAAAGATTGCAGTTTTGATGTAGTATCTGAATTTGACAGACAAGAGCTTGTGAATGCAGTTGATCAGGTAAAACGTGATGTTGCATCACGTTTTGATTTAAAAGATTCAGGATCTTCAGTAGAATTGGAAGCTGATAAAACAATTACAATTACAACAAGTGATGAGATGAAATTAAAGAATATTAATGATATTTTACAGTCTAAACTTGTTAAAAGAAATTTGAGTATAAGAATTTTAGATGCACAGCCTATAGAAAATGCTCTTGGTGGAAAAGTAAGACAGGTTTATAAATTAAGAAAAGGCTTAACTCAAGAGCTTGCTAAAAAAATTGTTGCAGATATTAAAGATTCAAAGAAAAAAGTTCAGGCATCAATTCAAGGTGATCAGGTAAGAGTGTCAGGTAAAGATAAAGATGACTTGCAAGAGATAATAAAACTTCTTCGTTCAAATGAAGAAAAATACGATTATCCTCTTCAATTTACCAATTACAGATAATAATTTAAAAAGGAAAACTCCCGTATTTCAACGGGAGAAGGAATGAAAGTAAGCCTTCCGTTAATACGGTATAGGCTTATTTTTCAGTATGAAATTTATTTAATTTTAGCTTCCAATCTTTCGATACGAGCTTTCAATTCTTGGTTTTCTTTTTCAAGTTTTGTAACTCTGCTATCAAGTTCTTTTATTGCGTTAATAACTGCATAGAACATATCTTCCATACGTATGGTTAAGAAGCCGTCAACCCCTTTTTTAACAGCGTTAGGAAATACTTTTTGTAAATCCTGAGCGATTACGCCGACATGCGGAGTTTTCTTTTCATCTTTCTTGAAGGTGTAGTTAAATACTTTTAATTGACGAATTTTATCTAATCCTGCGGTATTTTCTTTGCCGACATATTTCAAACGACGGTCACTTAATAAATTTTTTACGTCATTGATATAATTACCTTCACGATATAAATCATCATCACTACCATTTTTTTCACGTATTTGGGATAAATTTAGAGAATTATTAAGTTTAAAATTCATATACACCGGTGCTCTTTCTACACCTGCAATATCAGATGCATTTAAATCAACACCCAAATATGTTCTTTTCCCAACAATTAAATTACCTGGAATATAAACATTAGTATTTTCATTTCCAAGAAATATAATTCTATTCGTATTTGTTGATTTTGCTAAATCACTAGTACTGCTAGGTCCAGATTGGTCTCCAATACATACTTTATTAGGACCTTTTGCATATTGACAAGCCATAGCTCCAATCGCTATATTATAAGTATTTAGAGCTTTCGAACCTCGACCAATTGCAATTGCGGCAAAACCACTTGCTTCTGCATTTGCATCAGCAGAAGAAAGATACCCAGTACCAATAGCTATAGCTCCAGAATCACTTGCTTCTGCAGTTTTCCCAATAGCAATTGAATCATCCCCTGTAGCATTAGCACCATATCCAACAGCGATAGCATTTTGTTCTGCTACATATGATTCTCGACCTATTACAACAGAATTAGTAGGATTATTTGCGACTCCAGAAGGTTTCTCAATTTTTGCTCCAAAGCCTATTGCTACTGAACCTTCATGGGAAGTTAAAGAATCAGCACCTAATACAACAGAATATTTTCCCGTTGCCCTTGAATTATCCCCAATTACTACAGATTGGACATCGTGAGCAATTGAGCTACCACCAATTGCAACTGATTGTGAATTTGCCTGTCCCGATTTACCAATTGCAATAGCATTCTCGCCAGCAGCCTGAGCAGAATACCCTTGAGCAACTGTATAACTGTCATTAGCAATTGCTTTTGTACCTATAGCAATTGCATCTGTTGATGTTCCTCCAGAACCATAACTTCTGCCGCCTTGAGATCCATTTCCTATTGCTATTGATCTCAAACCAATACTATAAGCACCATTTAAAGCATATGCACCGTATTGTTCTCCAGATGTCATAGAACTGCCAATTGAAATAGAACCATTACCGGCTGCCAAAGATTGATAACCTAATGCAATAGTTTTGGCGTATGCTTCCGAAAATGTTTCACTGGCTGCATTTGTTCCTATTGCAATATTATCTGTTCCGGTTGTGTTGTGTTGTAATGCATTAGTTCCTATAGCAACATTACCGCTTCCGGTTGTATTGTCATTTAAGGAAAATGAGCCAACTCCGATATTATTTCCACCAGTGCTTGTATTCCTTAGAGAAAATGAACCAACAGCTGTATTCATTATTCCTGAAGTATTTGCATGCAATGCCTCATTACCTATTGCGGTATTATTTTCTCCGGTGTTCTGAGATAAAGCTCCAATACCAACTGAAGTACTTTCTGTACCGGATGGGTTTGTAACATTACTTAAATAAAGGTTATTTTCATCTAAATACAATCTACCGACTATTGTGTCACCGGTTTTAAACATTAAATGACTCCAACCACTGTCTTGAGCTGTTCGTAAAATTAAACGTGCATCGTTTTCTCCGGTACCTACTTCGTGTTGACCTATCATTGCTACCTGATTAGAATTCGCATTCCCCGCAAAATATGCATCTGAACCATTCGTTGCATAGCGCCAAGGAGATGAATAATCAGATTTATTTCTTGTTGTCATTACCGGAGCCATGGCTGCTAATACGATACTTAATATTAGCATTACAACCATCATTTCTGCTAACGTAAAACCGTGCTTAATCTTAAACATTAATATACTCCCATAAATTTAATGTATTTATTTATATTATATCGTATGTGATATTAATTGTCAATGATAAATATAAAGTTGTACATTATGTTCCATATTTAATATTTATAAAATAATTTGATAGGAGTATATAATGAGTGACTTTAAAAAACTTTTAGGAAAAAGAATCCAAAATATACGAAAGTCAAAAGGCTTAACGCAAGAAAAACTTGCCGAATTAATAAATATTGAACCCCCAAGTTTAAGTTATTTGGAAACAGGCAAATATGCTCCTTCGATTGATACATTACAAAAATTATCTGAGGTTTTAGATGTTCAGCCTTGGGAGTTTTATTACTTTTCTGATATTTCAGATGAACAAAAAAAAGAGGAATTAAATAAAGCTCTGGAAAATAATCCAAAGCTTTTGAAAATAATTTATAATTTTTACAAATCAATTAGTTATTAACTATTTTATTATTATCATCAACAATTATAATTGTTGGTTTGTAGTTTGCCATTTCATCAGGGTCATAAAGCCCGTAAGCTATTATAATAACTTTATCTCCCGGTTGAACTTTTCTTGCAGCTGCGCCATTTAGACAAATCATTCCGGAATCTGCTTTACCTTTGATTACATAAGTATGAAATCTTTCTCCGTTATTAATATCTAAAATATCAACTTTTTGCCATTCTTTAATTTTAGAAGCTTTCATAAGTGTTTCGTCAATTGTAATAGAACCAACATAATTAAGATTTGCATCTGTTACTGTTGCTCTATGTATTTTCGAACTTATAAATTCTTGCAACATATTTATACCTCGTTTTATTTTGCTTATTTATATTCCGCCAAAATATTTTAACTCAAACAATAAAAAAAATCAAAATACAGAAAACAACTGTTAATAATTCAACAGTTGTTTTTGTTGTTTGTTTATTTAATGTGCCTTTTTATAATTATAGGTTTTGTTTATAAATTTTGTCGCAATAATTTTCAATATTTGGGGTATCTATTTCAAATACGTGTACTCTTGCCGGTCCAAGATCGACACAAAGCTCATTATCTTTAGCTTGTAAAATACTTTCTTTGCCGTATGAAGGTAAAAGGTTGTTAAGTTCTTGATTAGCTTTTAATGTAGGAATTTTAATTTTTCCTGCAACAGAACGGTTTACGTTTTTATTAGCTACAACAAGAAGAGTTTTTCCGTTTAAATGTCTTGCGTAAGCTATAATTTGATCATTTTTATCATGTTCTTTGTCTAATTGAATAAATGTACCTTTAGTTATTACATCGTTATATTTATCTCTCATTTTGAAAGCACTTTTCATAAATTGACCGATTTCCGGTTCTTTACCGCCGGGTTTTCTTGAAAGATTGAATATATCAAGTCTGCCTGTGTGAACAGTCATTTCGTGGTTGTCTGTTTGAGTTACTGGGTTATATTTGTTTTCATAGGAGTAAGAGTAATTATCTCCTGATTGATAACCGTCAAGTATATATGGGTTAAGCATAGGTAATGTCGCTTGCAGTCCCATTGTCATGTTGCAATAATCTCTTCCGCCATGAAACATTGGGGAAATATCATCATGAGTGGCAAATGAACCGATTAATGATTTTCCTTTCGGAAGTCTGTAAGACATATCAAGTTGTTCTTTTATATAATCCATAAATGTCGTTGCATTTGGCCATTCATGGAATATGTGGTATTGACCATATATAAGATCAAACCCTGCTCTTAGAGAATCTTCAGGTCTGTCATAAGGCATATTAGCCTGAGGTGAAGCATCTTCGTAGGTATAAGTTTCAGCAAGCCAACCAAATTCAGGATCACGCATGTGTGAATACGGTATTAATACATCCCAAAATTCTGCAGGTTTTGTTCGGGCAACATCGACTCTTACCCCGTCAACACCAACATCTATAAGCATATCAATTAATTTTTTGTGGTATGCAAGTAATTTTGGATTTAAAGTTCGTTTCCCTTCATCTTCCCAAGGTTCGAGCATTCTGATATCATTCCAACCCTGTGGAGTTTTGGCAAGACCGTCTTTTTCTTTTGCCATTAAATCTGGCATGTTCAAAAACATTTCATAAGATGCACAACTCGGAATATCAACCATTACTCTTATTCCACGTTTGTGGCATTCGTCAACAAATGCTTTAAATTGTTCTTTATCACTTCTGGGGTCATTTTTATCTATAAGATTAGGATCAATTTCTAACATGTCTTTAGGTGCATAAACTGAACCTGCTGTACCCATTGCTTTAATTTTGCCAGGAGTGCTGATTGGTAGTACGTGCAATGTGTTAAAGCCATCGGCTTTTACTTCGTCTAATCTTTCTATTGCATTTAAAAATGTTCCGCATTGTTCATTCCCGTCAATATATTCATTACCGTTAAGATCTTTTGCATTGAATGTTCTTGGAACCATTGCAAGAATTTTAGCTCCATTGTGTTGGAACAATGTTCTTAAATCATTATGGTAATCAACTGGTGCTGAACTTTCAACTTTTTTTACAGCAGGAATGTTAATCATTGCAAGATTATTTAAATATGCTCCGATAAGCCCTGATTTTGTTTTTTGTTCAGCTATAGGTGTTGTCGCATTTGTTGATGCGGCAGGTTGAGTATTATTTACTTGTTGCGTTTTTAATGATGTAAGTAAATTTGTTGAGCTTATCATTTTGTACTACCTTGTTTTTGATTTTTTGTTTTTCCAAAGAAGAATTGTGCAAGAACTGTTACACCTAACAGTGCTGCACCAAATGTTCCAAATATTTTGAACCATTTTTTAGAATTGTAGAATTGCTGCCCTGATTTGAATAAAAATTCATCAGGTGCAATACCTGTTAATAAGAATTTAAGTTCTGAGCTGGCATTACTGTCTGGTCTTATTCTGTGGCGTGGTTTCATCATATAATTTTCACCGCCGATTTTGTCAAGAACTAATTCTCTATATGTTGTAACTTCATCTTTTATTGCGCTACCTTCAAGAATTTTTGTAGTTTCATCATCTAATTTTTCTTCAAACATTAATTGCATTGCTCGTTGATAGAAATATTTATCTCCGGCAATATCTGTTGTACCATTAGAATTTCCGAAATATTTATTGATTATTTTACCGTTTTGAACTTCTAAAGGACTTCTGTCACTTGATGGATGAGGATTTCTTAGCATATAGAATTTAGTTGCATTATCTGAGGAGTGACCTTGAAGTGTAATTATTTTACATAATTCAATTATTTCCTCTTTTATTTCTCTAGGATATTTCCCAATAGATTCCATCCCGTTTGCATTTTTTGCAATACGTCTGTAAAAATCTAATGAATTTATAAGCCTGTAGAATGAACTTTTTACTCCTAATAATCTGTCAGAAGCGAATGCTTTTTGAATATTTCTGGCTGTACCAACAGTATCATCAGGATTAAATCCGGCAATTGCATGCGAAAGATTTGTAAACCCTTTTTCTTTTACTGTATTTGCATAGGCATTAAATTCTTTGTCAACAATTTTTTCGTATGCAGATCTGTTAGCCAGTTTTTGAGCATCTGTTAAGCCATCTTCTTTTTTCAGTAAAGGTGTTGCTAAATCACTGGATTTAATTTCACTGTTAATAACAGCAATTTTTTCAACAAGCTCTTTCATAACTTTTTTGTAAAGCTCATCATTTGAAACTATTGTTTCAATTCTGTTTCTAAGTAGATTACCGACAAGAGTTCTTTCATTTTTTATATTTTTAATGTCATTGAAAGAAATTCCAAAAATGTTCAATATATCTTTTGAAAGATTGTTCCAATAATTTGCAATAACTGTTTCCGGAGCAGAACCAATTTTTAGTAAAGCATATTCATCAAGTGCATAATTTTTTGCACTAAAGTCATCTGAAATTTTTGCAAGATCACGAAGCCTTGCTTGAATTGTTGTATCAAATTTAATTCCGGGAACTTTATATAATTCTTTTTCAATAGGATGTTCCGCTCTTTGATTGTTTGCAATTATCTGTTGAATAAAGTGCCAATCAAGCGGATCATTTTTCCCTTCATTTTTGTTATAACTTGATATGTTGCGCTGAATTGCTTTAGCTATTTTATTTTTTATACTTTGGAAATCTTTTGTTTCTTTTGAAGGATTTATAAAGTTATTATCTCGGAATAGTTGTATCATCGCAGCTTCATTTGGAATAACTGCTTTAATTTCTTTATCAGTATATTTTTTATTTTTCAATAATTTTTGAAGGTTAATACTGATGTTTTTTGCAGTGTTATCATCGATTGAATAAGCTTTTTCAGTTATCATAAGATTTCTTAAATCTTCTTTAATGCTTTCTGAAGTAACTAAATCCATTCTGCTGCTGAATGCTCCGGTTATATTATCTAATAAAGCATCATCAACAGGTTTATTTCCATATAGTGCGATTACTTCTTCCAATTTCTTTGAAATTGTATTAGTTTGATATTTTTCAGAATATTTGTCTAAATTTGTTAAAATTTTGTCTGCTTTTTTATTTTTTCTGTTATTTAACCAATTGGCAAGATAAGGTTCTGTTTTATTGCAGATAAGTGCACTCATAACAGGTGTTGCAAAACCGGCGGTCAACATCCATAAAGTGTTATTTTGAATAGCAATTTGTTTCATTTTACTTTGTATTGCATCACGTCTGTTAGGAATATCTTTAGGAACACCTAATCTGTCGCCAATTTTTTGGATTTCTTTATCTGAATATAAATCCCAAGGAATAAATTGAGGATCTTGATAGAATGGTTTTTTTCTGCCAAAACTATCTTCATATTGTTTTTGAACATTTATTCCGTGAATAAGATATGCCGGTAATTGAATAGCAATTTTTGGCCAGATTGCCATTGAAGCTAAGAATGAACCTAATCCGATAAATTCCATTCCTTTTGTCATCGGAGTTTGTTTTCTGGTGAAAAGGTAACCTGCAATTGCAAGACCGCCAATTTTAAGACCTACATCATTTAATTTTCCTAATTCATGGTCATTGGCTTCTCCATTGACTGCATGTTTAAATGCTTTTGTATTATATATTGTATCTTTAACCATTAAAGCCGGCATATTAAAAATGCTTCCGTTGATTAAATGTCCTTTGCCTTCTAATGGTTTAATAAATGTTCTGTTATTTAATTCATGTTCAATATCAAAATAAGGCATAGGCTTTTTAGGAGGTTCTTGTGCCTTCTGATTTCCTGATATCGGTTTACGTGATGAACCGGATGCTATGTAATTGTGAATTAAATTTGTTGTCATTTTAGTTTACCACATACTTTTCGTCTTTTTTAATTACATCTGCAGCATCCACTTTTGAAGGTTTGTGAGAGCTGTGCATTGTATTTGCTACACCGGCAATTGATGATAGAATTGATGCTCCAATTAAAATTTTGCCGGCATGTTTTGTTAAACCGTGTCCTTCGCCTTTATAAAGTTCTTTTGCGCTTTTTACAAAATTTTCCCCAAAAGATGTTAAACTTTTTATAAATTCAGGACCTTTCCAAAATTTAAAAGTCATAACATTGAAGAAGTTTTCCCAAGGTTTTTGGAAGGCTAGAGCAACGCCTGTTGCTGCCCATAAATATGAGGAAATGTTTTTTGCTAAATTTGATTTGATTATAATTTCTTTAATTCTTGATTTTACCTCTTGATCAGAGTCGTTAAGATTTTGCCCCATTCCTAATTTTTTTGCAATTTTGTCATATCTGAAATTTCGTGGCTCTCCTTTGCCTACATCACCGTATAGTAAATCCCAACGTGGAAATTCTACACTTTCAAAAACTTTGTGATGTTCAATACTTATAATATCAGTATCGTTAACATCATCAGGAAGTTCATAATTAACTTTTGCATAAGGTCTTTCAATATCAATACCTGTCATCATTTGAATTGGCTTACTGATAAGTGATTTGGATAAATTTTTTGCAAGTCCGTAGAATACTACACCTAAAGCAAGTTTTTTCCCGAGAGGTTTTGCTATTGTTTGTTGAAAGTGCGAATAGGAATTTGAAGGTCCTATAAACACATTCATCAACATTAAACTCCCGATTAAATAGGGAACGTTGCCCATTGTCAGAAATTCATAAAAATTTGCATTTCTGCTGCCCTTAAGTCCTTTGGCCGGATATACAGTAAAAGCATTTAATAATCTGTCAATGCCGATATCTGTTCGTGTCGCAAGATTGTTTTTTAAAAGTGTATCATGATTATATTCAATAACTTTTTTATCATCATTGCTCTTTGCAGAAAAATTTATGATTTTGTTTTTTTGATTGGTATTATTTACAGGTAAAATCATTTTTACTCCACACATCAATGCATTTTATATAAGATGCGTAAATATTTTTTTTTGATACTATAATTTAATCAATTTTACATTTTTTAACATTCAATTTTTATGTAAAAATTGTGAAAAATATCGCTGTGAAAAGCCCTGCTATAAGGCAATAATAACCGAATATAGCAAGTGAAAATTTTGAAATAAATTTCATAAAATATTTAATACATAAATAACCTACTGCGGCAGAAACGATAGTTCCCGCAATTATGGCTGTCCAATTATAGAGCATGGCTTCATGGATATCAATTTTTATTAACGGATAAACCATTGAAGCTCCGAGAATAATAGGAATACTTAAAAGGAATGAATATCTGGCTGCTGTAATTCTGTCTAATCCGCAAAATAATCCTGTTGCAATTGTCCAGCCTGAGCGTGAAAAACCTGGTAAAGCTGCTAATCCCTGTGCAAGTCCTATTAGTATAGAACTTTTTAAATTTACCTCATCTTTTTTATCTTCAATTTTTTTAGATTTGTATTCGCTGTATAGCAGAGTAAAACCGGTTATAAAAAGTAAAATCCCGACAATTGAAGGTGTGTAAACAAGTTTTTCCGCTATTTCATTAATTGGTAAAGCAAGTCCGACAGTAATAATTGTGCCGGCTATGATATATAAACCTAATTTAGCCTCTTTATCTGACCAGTTTTTTGTTTTACAAGCATGCCACATAGCTTTTAATATTTTAATGATATCTTTTCTGAAAAATATAATTACTGCAATTAGTGTTCCAAGATGAACCATAATATCAAAAAATACTTCTTCATTAGAACTCTGAACAATTTCAATACCCTTTATAACTTTATAAAAATTTGATGTAAATACAAGGTGAGCAGAGCTTGATATAGGTAAGAATTCACTCAACCCTTGTACTATACCCATTAATATTGCCTGTATAAAGTTCACTTTTTCAATCCTTTCTCCCAATTATATTTGGCATTGTGTTATTTATAATTAAATTTGAAATTTTATTTTTTTATTCTTCTTCAAAGTAGCTGCAGCAAGAGGTTTGAGTTTCCCACACAGTTACTTTGCTTAATTGGACTACTCTTTCTTTTAATTTGTTGTATATAAACATTGAAATCATTTCACTGGAAGGACTTTCTCCATTAAATTCAGGTAAATTATTCAAATCTTTATGATCAAGTAAATCTAAAACAGCTTTTAATTCTTTTTTAAGAACTTTATAGTCTATTAAAATATTACTTTTATCTAAAGTGTCACCTTTTACAAAAACTTCAACCATCCAATTATGTCCATGTTGATTTTCACATTCTCCTTCGTAGTTTAACAGATGGTGTGCTGCGGCAAAGAATGCCTGTGTTTTTATTTCAAACATTTATATCCCCTTTTTTAATATGTAATCACAAAATTCTCTTACAGCGCCGCGTCCGCCGTTTTTTGAAGATTTAAAATTCGCAATTGCTTTAACTTCTTCAACTGCATCATTCGGGCACCCTTTTAGTGCAACTTTTTCAAGTATGCAAATATCAGGTAAATCATCACCCATATATGCTATTTCATCAAATGATATATTGTATTTTTGCATAATACTTTCAAGAGTTGCGATTTTATTTTTTGAACCCTGATGGAGTTCTGTTATATTTAAATTTTTTGCACGATGATATACTGTCCCGTTTTCACGTGCTGTAATTATTGCTGTTATTATTCCGGCTTTATTCAGATTTACAATGCCTTGCCCGTCTTTTGCATTGAAAGTTTTATATTCATGACCGTTTTCATCAAAAGTCAGGCTTCCGTCAGTTAATACTCCGTCTACATCGAATGCTGCAAGTTTAATAGTCATTTTATGCAACACCTGCTTTCAATAAATCATGAATATGAATAACGCCTATAGGTTTGTTCATTTCATCAACTACCGCAAGAGCTGTAATTGAGTATTTTTCCATAAGATTAAGAGCACTTGCACCGTAATCCGTTTTAGAAATGTGTTTTGGATTAATAGACATAACATCCTTTGCGAGGAGAGGTCTGATATTTTGGTATTTAATAAGAGTTCTTCTTATATCACCGTCTGTTAAAACCCCTGTTAAAATACCTTCCGGATTTACAATCATAGCCATTCCGAGTTTCTTTTCGGAAATTAATTGTATAACGTCCGCGAATGAATCATTTTCTTTTGCAATAGGTAGTTTTTCAGGTTCTGTAAGCATTAAATCTGCAACTTTGTATGTAAATCCTTTTCCTAAAGCTCCTGACGGATGGAAAATAAGAAAATCTTCCGCTGAAAAACCTCTTTTTTCCAGTAAACAAACGGCAAGTGCATCGCCCATTGCAAGAGTAGCGGTTGTACTTGCTGTCGGAGCTTTATTTAGCGGGCAAGCTTCTTTTTCAACTGAAATGTCAAGAGTAACATCTGAAGAATGAGCAAGAGTAGAATTCATTTTTCCTGTCATTCCAATCATTGTTACTCCGAATCTTTTTATTAAAGGGAGAAGATTTAACAATTCTTGAGTTTCACCGCTGTTTGAAATCGCAATAACAACATCATTTCTTGTTATAATCCCCGAATCTCCATGGGTGCTTTCTGCAGGATGAAGAAAATAAGAAGGAGTACCTGTAGATGTTAATGTAGCGGCAATTTTTCTTCCTATAAGTCCTGATTTCCCCATACCTGTTACAATAACACGACCTTTACAATTATAAAGAATATCTATTGCTTTATCAAATTCTTCTCCGATATTATTTTTAAGTCGAAGAATAGAATTTGCTTCTATATCAAGAACTTCTTTAGCCAAATCATTAATTTCGCGCTTATTCATAATTGTTTCCATTTTTATTTAATCCCCCAACTATTGAAATTATATAATAAATATCCTATAAAAGTATTATTTTAGTATAAAATATTTAATTTTTGTAAAAAAATATCGTTTTTTGAGGTATGAGACAAAATTATTATTTCAAATTTGAAAATTCTAAAAATCAAATTGATAAGTTTCAAAAATTTGTCGAGAAGTATAATTGTTCTAATTTAACAGTTGATTTTTCATCTTTGAATTTTTTTGAAGCGCTAAAATCTTTAGTTTTGTTATCTGCATATCATTTCCAAAAGTATCCGTCCGGGAAATTGAAATGTGCAGGTTTAAACAGGGATATAAGATTATTTACTGATGATTTATTAATGAAAAATTTAGAATTTGTATAAAATTGCGCAAAAAAAATCTTTCAGGAGTTTTATATGAGCATGGTTAAAATAGATGCATTAAATCAAAAAATAATTGCACAGTCTGTTCAAAAACCTATTGTTCAAACTGATTTGCATAAAAAAACAGAGGGAAAAGAGAAAAAAGAAGGTTTTTCTGATAGTGGAAATAACTACAAAATTGCGGCTGCAGCTGTTGCAAGTATTGCTGTTGCGGGGATTTTAATTGCTAATAGAAATAAAATAGGAAGATTATTTAAGGGGAAAGCTGTAAAAAATGAAAGCAAATCCTCTGTTGTGGGGGAAGTTTCAAAACCTTTGGAAAGCGGAAAAACTCAAAGTCCTAAAACAGAAGTTCCGCAAGTTGATAATCCAAAACCAATAGTGAATGAACAACCTCAAAGCCCAAAAACGGATATACCTCAATCTGATAATCCAAAAACTGTTGATAAAGAACAGCCTCAAACTCCAAAAACAGATGAGCCTCAATCTGATACCCCAAAATCGACAGATGAATCAGAAAAAGCTAGTCCAAACGGAGATGACAAAAATCCTGAATTAAATTCAGATGATGGTATTGATATCATAAATGATAGCGGTGTATACACTCCTCCTCAACCAAAGTTAATCGATAAAATTATTCCTTATGATGAAAACTATGAGCGTTTAAGAAGAGAAAAGGAAGCTCCTATAAAAGAAAAAATCGAGGAAATATTTAAAAGATATAGAGATGACAAAGAATCAGCTCCGGAATTTAATCAATATCGTGTTCAAAATGTTATTTTCCCGGAACATGTTTCTCCGCGAATAAAAGCTGATTTAAGAGAATTAGAACAAGAAGATTTTGATGCGGTTTTATCATTTTTGGAAAATTATCAATATAATGCAAAAATGCGTGCAGGGATTGATGTATCTGATGTAGATGAAGTTAAACGATTAAACAGACTTATTGATGAGGCTGAGCCTCTCGAAAATGATACTTATGTATATAGGGCCATAAGAACTAATGAATTATGGGGTGAGCATAAAGAATATGAATTTGCCAAAGATATGGAAATTGGTGATACTCTAAAAGATAGAGCTTTTGTTGCAACATCCCGTTCTTATGACGTTGATATTGCAGGTGCCGATCCAAAAAATTGGGAAGAGAGATTGCAAAATTATGGAATGATTATGAGAATACGTTTACCTAAAGGTACAAAAGGTTTAGATTGCAGACGTTGTTCAATGGTTGATTCTGACAGAGGGGCAAATGCTGTTTATATATTGCCGGCCGGTTCAGAATTTAAAATAAGAGCTTATGATTATCCGCGTAGAATATTATCTTGTGATTATATTCTGCCAAATTCTTAATTAAAGTTTAAAGGTTTGTGTTATAATTCTTTTGTTTTGAATTATTAATTAAGGAGATTTTATAAAAATGTTTGAACATATACATAATGTTGTTCAAAATCATGCAGTTTTATTTTCTGCTTCAATTCTTATTGTTGCATATATTTTTATTGCTGCTGAAAAAATTTCAAAAGTTACAATTGCTATACTGGGCGCAGGGATTACTATTTTATTGGGTCTTGTCAGTCAGTTAAAAACTATAGATGGTGCTTTAAATCCTGATTATTTTATAAATTTTGTAGATTTTAATGTTATTTTTTTACTTGTTTCCATGATGATTATTGTCAGCATAGCAACAAGAAGCGGGATGTTTAATTGGATTGCAAATGAACTTTTAAAACTTACTAAGGGGCATCCAAAACTTGTTCTTTTAACTTTAGGTATTTTTACTGCTGTGACATCTGCTTTTCTTGATAATGTGACTACTGTAATTCTTATTATGCCTGTTACGTTTTTTATTGCTGAACAACTTGAAATTAATCCTTTGCCGTTTTTAATAACGGAAATTTTTTCATCAAATATCGGTGGCACGGCAACACTTATAGGGGATCCTCCAAATATAATTATAGGTAGTGCAGCAGGCTTTTCATTTATGGATTTTATAAAGGAATTATCAGGTGTTGTAGGGGTAATTTTATTTGTAATTGTATTGTTAATGATGTTTATTTTTAGGAAATCTCTTGTTGCAAATTCCGATAAAATGCAGACTGTTGCAAATCTTGATAATTCAAAGACGATAACGGATATTCCTTTGATGATAAGAAGCGCAGTTGTTCTTGTTTTGGTTATATTAGGTTTTGTTCTTCATGATGTTACTCATATTGAAACTTGTATTACGGCAATGCTTGGGGCAAGCGTGTTATTATTATTTGAAAAGCCTAAAGATATTTTATGTGATGTTGAATGGAATACTATATTTTTCTTTATAGGCTTGTTTATAATTATTGGAGGATTAGAGGCATCTGGCGGAATCTATCTTATGGCTCAGTGGATTTTAAAGGTTACTCAAGGTTCTGAAACAGCTACATCAATGCTTATTTTATGGGCTTCGGGGTTAATATCAGGGATAATAGATAATATTCCTTATACTGCTACTATGGCTCCAATGCTTTCGGAAATACAGAAAACTATGGGTAGTGATTATACTTATCCTTTGTGGTGGTGTTTGTCTTTGGGTGCTTGTCTTGGCGGAAATATGACGATAATAGGAGCTGCTGCAAATGTTATTGTTTCTGAAACTTCTGCTCATAAAGGGTATAAAATAGAATTCCTGAAATTCTTTAAATACGGTTTTGTTACAATACTAATCTCATTAATTATAAGTTCGGTGTATATTTATTTAAGATTTTTAATTTAAAGTATTAATTATTTTGCGGATTGAGTAATTGTTTTTTTGTATTTGATAAGTAATAATAAAGGAATTACTGCAACTGCCATTAGAGCAAGGACTGTAAAGGCATCAAAAAATGAAGCAAGTTTTGCTTGTTGTAATAATTGGTTATATAGGGCTCCACTGGCTTTTCTTGCTGCTAAAACATCAGGATAGTGTATTAAGAATTTTGATTTCAGCGCCATCATTTTATATTGGAACATGTGATTATGCGGAGTTAAATTCTCAACGAGATAAGTTTGTCTTACTTGAGAAACTCTTGCTATAAATGTGGCAGAAGCTGATGTCGCAATTGCAGTTATAAGATTTTTAAACAGTGCATGTAATGATGCTGCATCTGCATTTTTAGAAGCAGGTAATGTTTGGAAAGATAATGCAGTAATCGGTACAAATGCCATTGGCACTCCAATGCACAGTAAAATATTTGGTAATACAACACTTTCTATTGAAGAAGTTGTATTTAATTGTGTTAGCATTAGCAAAGAAGCTGATATAGTTAAAAAACCGGCTGTTGCCATAATTTTTGGTTTGATAAATCTTGAAAGTTCCCCAAATAAAAGAAGACAAACAAGACAAATAATTGCTCTCGGAAACATTGAAAGTCCTGATTTTGAAGGACTGTACCCTAAAAGACTTTGAACAAACATCGGAACAAGAAGCAGCGTTGAATAAATTGTAACGTTAATGAACGAACTCATTAATGTCCCGAACATAAAGTTTCTGTCTTTGAATACTCTGATATCAATTACTGGATATTTGTATTCCAATTCCCATACATAAAAGAATACAAATGCAAAAATACATATTCCTGTAGTCCAACAAATCCAAGTTGTATCAAACCAATTATATTGTTGTCCTTTGTCAAGTACAACTTGCATGCACCCCATTGCAATTACGATTGCACTATACCCTACTATATCAAATTTTTTATTATATTTTTGTTTTTGTGGTTTGTCATTTGGAACAAACATTTTTACAAGGGCAAAAGAAATCATACATAATGGTATATTTATAATAAAAATCCATTGCCACGACCAGTTATCAGTTAAATAACCGCCAAAAAACGGACCTGCAAGAGGGGAAAACATTGCTGCAACCCCGAATAGCCCCATAGCAACACCTCTTTGCTCTGGTGGAAATATTTCAAGTAAAACCGCCTGACATAAAGGTAAAATTGCACCGCTGCCGATTCCTTGTATAAGTCTTGCAGCTATAAGAGCTTGTAAATTTGGGGCAAGTATACAAAGCAGACAGCCAAGAGCAAAAACCCAAATGCTGTAAAATAATAATAATTTTTTGCCTATTAGTCTTACCAGATAACCTGTAATCGGCAACATAAGCCCGCCTGAGATAATATAACAGGTTATTACTGTATTTGTTTCATATTGCGTTGCCCCGTAAAATCCTGCAATATGAGGCTGGCTTACATTCGTTGCTGAAGATGCGGCAAGTGCCAAAAAAGCAGGTAGTAATACGGATACTGCTACTATATAGGGGTTTATTTGTTTTTTAGTTTCTTCCATTATCTGATTTTGACCTTTGGTACTACTGACATGCCGGGAACAATATTATAATTTCTTATGTCTTCATCAAATATAATTTTTACAGGTACACGCTGGACGATTTTTACATAACTTCCAACAGCATTTTCCGGCGGGAATAGACTTGATTTAGCCCCTGTTGAACGTTGAATACTGTCAACATGACCTTTGAAACGTTTCCCAGGATATGTATCAACTTTAATTGATACAGGTTGACCTTTTTTCATGTGGGTTAATTGAATTTCTTTAAAGTTTGCAATTACCCATACTTGTTCAGGTACAATGTTCATTAAAGGTTGACCAACTTGCAAGTAGTTTCCTTTTTCAACACTTCTTGCTGATACCATTCCTGATTGCGGGGCATATATTTTTGTGTATGATAAATCAAGTTTTGCTTGCTCAACTTCTGCTTCTAATTTCTTAATTTCAGCTTGAACAGCTTCAGCTTTTGCTTTATTTGATTCTAATGCTGATTGCATTGCTTTTGATTTTTCTGTTGCTGCTTTATGATTTGCTTGTGCTACTGTATAGTGTGTTTCACTGTTGTCATAGTCTTGTTTTGAAACGATACCTTCTTTATACATATCAGTGTATCTTTTATGATCTTTTGTAGCAAAATTCAGTTTTGATTCAGCGGAATTAACATCTTCAAATGATTGTTGAACATTGGAGCCGCCTTCTTCAATTTGTTTTTCTGTAACGTTTAATTGAGCTTTTGCTTCTGCAAGTTTTGCTTCTGCTTGGTGAAGTTTTACTTCATAATCTGCAGGATCAATCTCAACTAAAAGTTGTCCTGCTTTTACTTCATCATTATCATCAACAAGCAGATTTATTACAGGGCCTGAAACTCGTGGTGCAACAGAAATTAGTCTGCCTTCCACAAAGGCATCATCTGTTGATTGATAGTATGTTGCGTGTATTGCAAGAAATATTCCCATTAATAAAAGAATTACTGCGGTTATAACTGGTACGAAAACTCTTTTCTTCTTATATTCGGGACGTTTTTTCTTTGCTTTTTCTTTTCTTTCTTTTAATCTTTCTTTTGCTTTTTCTTCAAATTGTTCATTGTGAATGTCTTTTTGGGGGTTGTCTGTCATATTTCACCTCTTATTATATTTGCATATTAAGTTTTTCTTCTAAATTTATTTTTATTTTGTTTAATACATTTAAACAACTTATTAATTCTTCATCAGTGACTCCTTCAACGGTATTTTGCCAATGTTCTAAAACTGTCGGTAAAACCAAATTATAGGCTTGTTTCCCTTTGTCGGTTATATTAATTTTGAACACTTTTCTTTTATTTGTATCTGGAGTTTTGGTTATTAATTCTTTTTCTTCAAGTATTTTTATAATTCTTGTGATATTTGGTCTGTCTTTAAGAGTAAGTGCTCCGATTTGTCTCTGGTATAAGCCGTCATGGTCTAAGATTGCGGTTAGTACTGTAAATTGTTCAGGGGTTATCGGGAATTCTGCTTTACTGAATTTTTGATTAGCAATTGCGCGTACCATTTTCCCTACACGTACTAATTTCATTCCGATTCTGCTTTTTAATAAATTAATCTTGTCCATGATTTTTCTTTGTGTTATCATAATAACACAAAGAAATTTAAAAGGAAAGAGTAAACATGAAAAATTTTAAAATATTATTAACCCTGTTTATTTTGCTGAGCTGTTTTAATATTACGGCAGAAGCCAAGAACAAAAAGAATACCGAGGATTATAGAATAGAATACCTAAATCTTGATTGGTGGCAGAAATACAATGATCCTATTTTAACTGATTATATTACTACAGCCTTTAAAAATAATCAGGATTTAAAAATTGCAACTCTCAATGTTAAACAATCTGAGCAGGTTATTAAAATGGCATTTGCAGGTCAATTACCGCAAGTTGGTTTTCAAGGAGATGTTTTTAGAGATTTTTCATCTTCAACCGTAAAATTTGGAGATGTTGTAATCCCTGATTATAAACAAAGTAATTTCTTTTTACCATTAACGATGAGTTACGAAGTTGATATTTGGGGTGAAAATTATTTGAAGACCAAAGCTTTTAAAAAACAACATGAAATAGTTAAGCAAAACGAAAGAGCTTCATATATTTCATTGACTTCTGCGGTTGCTTCTGAATATTTTAATCTAATTAAATTTGATCAATTAATTAAAGATCAGGAAGAACTTGTAAAACTTCAAAGCGAAATTGTAAGACTTGAGGAAATAAAATACAAAAACGGTTTGTGTCCTGTAACTGAATTGATGGATGAAAAACAGTTATTGACACAGCTTCAGGAAGAATTAAATGTTTATATTGATAAACGAATAATTATAGGCAGAGAATTAGGAGTTCTTACAGGATTAAGAGAAAAAGATTTGTCTGAGATGTCAAGATCTGATTATTCAAAACTTGCTCTTTTACCATTGCCTGATTCTATAAATGCGGAAGTTATTCAGTATAGACCTGATTATTTGAAGGCGGAAGAATATATTGAAAAAATCGGAATAGATGCAAAAGTTGCAAGACGTGATTTCTTGCCCAAATTTATATTATACGGTCAGGCTGGATTTAATTCTTATAATTTAGGTAATATATTTGGCAGTCATACTTTTAAATCTCTTGCAGGTTTTATGCCATCAATAGATTTGTTTACCGGTGGTGCTAAAATGGCTCGTTTAAGATGGACAAAGCTTGAGTTGGAAAAAGCCCAGCAAATGTATGAAAAAACAATTTTGACATCTATTCAGGAAGTTAATAATTCTCTTGGCGAAGCTAAAACAAGAGAGTTAAACTATAATGAAAGTGTGAAACGTTATAATCTTGAAACAGAAAAATATGCTCTGGCTGATAAGAAATTTATTATCGGAGCCAAATCAAATCTTGATTTAATGAAAGATACCGAAAAATTGCTTGTAGCAGATAAAGATAAAGTAAATAATCAGGTAAATTATTTATTATCTACTGTTAATATATATAAAGCAATTGGTGGAAAGGACTTTACAACCATAAATGATAATCTGTAAAGAATAAATTAATCTTATATATAACACATAAGTATAATTCTTTTTGTATAAAAAAATGTTTAAATTTTTGTATGAAAAGAATTTTTTTTATTATATTAGCCATGTTTGCGCTGCAAATTATTTGTTATTCAGAGGAAATTCATTTTGATAATGAAGTTTACAAATTAAAGTACAGTGCAATAGCTCCTCAAACAAACGGTTATGGAAATGAATATTTCAGAAATTCCGAAAATGTCGGCAATTGGGTAAAAATGATTGGTGTTTATTATTATCCGGAGGTTTCAAATCCTTTAACTTATGCGGAAGATTTTGTTAAAACTGTAGAAAATACTGAAAATAGTGTTCTTTTAAAGTTCATAGAAAATAAGAAAGCAGATAAAGCCGCAATCAGTTTTTTGGTGAACGGATGTGAAAATGCTAAGAAATATTTCGAATATGATATATATAGATTTGAAAAAAAAACAAACAAAGGAATGATGGAATTAAAATATGCTGTGAAGCGTTACTACACTAATAACACTTAAATACAAATAATTGCTGAAGATATTAAAAAAAATAATGATAAATACCTCGAAATGATGATTATATCTCCAATTCCGCTGCTTATAGAGGAAGACGTTCTCATTCGTGAATAAGAAGTCAGTCTTATTGACATATTTCTTATCAAATTTTATTATTTTAGTATGGTAGTTGAAGATACAACCAGAGTAAAAGATTATTTAAATAAGACAAAACTTAAATATTTGGATTATGTGATAAATCCTTATGTAGGTTGTCCTAATAGATGTTTGTATTGTTATGCTGCCTATATGTCAAGTTTTAGCAAACATTCTGAAGAGTGGGGTGAATTTATTGACATAAAAAGGACAAATAAAAAAATCAATACTTTTAAAATTAAAAATAAAAAAGTTATGATTAGTACAGTTACTGATCCATATAATTCATTTGAAGAAAAATATAAAATTACAAGAATGATTATGGAACAGTTGGTTAATTCAGAAGCTTTTGTTTCCGTTGTAACTAAATCAAAACTTATATTAAGGGATATTGATTTATTAAAAAGAATGAAACATGTAGAAGTTGCGATGTCTATTTGTTTATTGGATGAAAATTTGAAAAAAAAGATAGAACCTTTTTCTTCTTCTGTAGAAGAAAGACTTGAAACTTTAAAAGAACTAAAGCAAAATGGTATAAAGACTGTAGTTTTTATTTCTCCAATAATTCCGGAAATAACTGATTTTAAAAGAATAATTGAAGAAACAAAAGATTATACTGATGAGTATTGGTTTGATAAATTGAATCTCAGAAGCAGCTTTAAAACAAAGATGTTTAAGTTTATAGGAGATGAGTTCCCATTGTATAAAGTATTATATGAAAATATTTATAATAAAAAAGATTCCCAATATTTTACAGAGTTGTCTGAAGAAATTTCAAAATACTGTAATTTAAATGGAATAATTTACAAAGATTTTTCTGCCGGCACATAAATTGCTTCTTGACAAAATAAAATAATAAATCTTTTGCCGGCTTTTCCTAAAATTAAATTACATTGATAACTTTATAAAGTATCAATGTCATTTTTATTTTTAGATTATTTTAAAATTTTATTATTATTTTTTTTGTTATCAGAGGTTTTTATAATCCCGTAAATTCCCCCTGCAATTGCTGTTATTGTTGTTCCGAACCATAATATTTTTGAAGTTTTTGAATTATGAGTATTTATTTTTTCTGGTTTAGGAAGCTTTACGATATCATCATCAACATCATTTATTGTTTTAATCGTCTCAGATTCTTTTTCAATTAATATGTCTCTAAATTTTATAATTTTTGCATATAAATTAGGGTTTGATTTATCATAACCTTTAGCTTTAAAAACTTTTTCTAAAGCGTCCATGATATTAAATCCAAAACCTTCATGTAATGAATTTTGATAAATTGTTTTATAATCAGAACTGACGCGTCTTCTGAAATTTGTATTTGAATTTGGTTTATGTTCGTTATATCTTTCTTCTTTCCCAAGTGCATCCATAAAGAAATAATGTATATTTTCTGCACTCATAATTTCTGCAAATTTAGCTTTTGAATAAGTTGTGGGATCTTCTAAATCTTTAGTTGGTATTTTAAGTATTTTTGACAATGGCTCAATTGAGTCTGTTTTATGAATTTGATTGTTTGCGGCATAGTCAGGTATGCCTTTTGCAATTTGTTTTAATGGCTGATGGTCGTGATTACCCGGACCTATTGAGAAGGTGTCTCCGCTCCATTTGTAATAATTCCTGAATGTATCGTTACTGCCCCAAGTGTTATTCATATAAACTGTTGAGTAGGATTTAACTCTGTTTTTTAAAGGGGAAATCAATTCTTTTGTGTTAACTTTGAACGGTGAAAATTCTTCAGGCCCTGCTTCGACTTCATATATGAGATTTTTGAGATCAAAATCTTCGCCTTTTACTTCTTTTACCCATTTGTCAATATTATCTACAAGTGCATTTTCAAGCTCTTTTTTATTATGCTCAAATACTTTGTTTTCTCCATGCGGAGTCATTATAGGAGTAATGTAGTTCCAACCTACATCAAATCTTATTACATCATATCGTCTTGCCATAAGTTGAACTTTAGTTTTGAAAAGTTTATAGGCATCGCTTGATTCATCTAAAATTGTGTCGTAATCAAGGGTAGGAATCCCCCAAGATGGGAGCCCTGTATTGTAGCCTTTTTTAAAAGCTTTTGGAAATGCATTAACCTCATCGGTTGTAAAATTGATGGGACAATCTCCGCACAATTTTATTCCTCTGTCGTTAAGAAGTTTTTTACCTTCGGCTAAATGTTCTTCTGCAAGAAATTGTTTAAATTTAAAAAATTCTTGATCGGGTTCTTCTTTTCTTGGAAAATTTAACCAAAATTCATTATCTTTTATAAATTTTATATATTTTTGTTTAAGTGGAGTACTGTCATCAAGCTTTTTAAATTTTTTGTGTGCTTTTTTTAGAATATTATCTTGAGTGCTTCCGCTTTCCATTGTATTTTCACAGTTTATAAACTCTTTTTTATCACTTTTTGTGTTTGCTTTTACTATTTCTTGAAATTCATTTTGCGTTAAAAGTGAATTATATTTGTCTTCCGTTAAAAGTTGAGGGTTAATGTTTTGATCTCCCAGAGCAAGTGCTGATGCTTCATAACTGCAGAAAAAGTCATTATATTTTTTAATTTGTCCAGAAGGAAGATCTTTTACAATGTTGAAATCAAGATATGTATGCATGTAATCGATGAAATCAAGCCCTTCTTTTGAAGCTAAATGACCTATTCCTATATCTTTTGTTTCAGATACCGGCAGGCTTGTTAGCGGAATTATAAATGCGGATTTGCCTGTTTGTCCTGTAATTTTTTTTGCTTCTTTTAAAGTTTTTGTGTATTCATCTATTTCATTTTTTCTGAGAGAACGTCCAAATGCCATATTTGAACTTACTTTTCTGACCTGCATTAATTTTTAAACTCCTGTTTTTCTTGATTTATTGCAAAAAACGTAAAAAAATTTTTTGTTAATAATTGCATATTTTATGTTAACATAAATACGTAATTTAAGTAAATAAATTAGTAAATGGGGTTTTATTATGAAAGTTTTATTGTTTAACGGAAGTTCAAACGAACATGGATGTACTTATACAGCACTGAATGAAGTAGCATTATCATTGCAAAAAAACGGGATTGAAACAGAAATTGTTCAGGTTGGTAAAAATGCTATAAGAGATTGTATCGGATGCGGGGGGTGCCGTAAATCAGGCGGAAAATGTGTATTTGGAGATGATATAGTAAATGAAGTTATTGAAAAAGCAAAAGCTGCTGATGGCTTTGTTTTTGGTTCACCTGTTTATTATGCTCATCCGAGCGGAAGATTATTGTCATTTATGGATAGAGTGTTTTATGCGGGCAATGCTAATTTTGCATTTAAACCTGCTGCTGCAATTGTTTCTGCAAGACGTGCAGGAACTACTGCTTCTTTAGATGCAATAATAAAACATTTTACAATAAGTAATATGCCTGTTGTATCTTCTTGTTATTGGCCTATGGTTCATGGAGCTCAAAATTCTGCGGAGCAGGCAAAACAAGATTTAGAGGGTATGCAGGTAATGCGCACATTAGGTAATAATATGGCTTGGATTTTAAAATGTATTGAAGCAGGAAAAAATGCAGGGATTAGTCGTCCGGCAGGGGAAGATAGAGTTTATACAAATTTTATTCGTTAAACTTTTAATGCTCTAAGTGAGTTTAATACTGAGAGTAGAGCAACTCCTGTGTCTGCAAATACAGCGCCCCACATTGTGATGATGCCGAATGCGCCGAGAATTAAAAATAATGCTTTGATTCCGAGCGCAAAAACTATATTTTGTTTTACAATACTCATTGTTTTTTTTGCAATGAGTATTGCTTTTGTAATCTTTGTTGGCTTGTCATCCATAATAACAGCATCGGCGGCTTCTATTGCGGCATCGGAGCCAAGAACTCCCATTGCAATTCCGATATCGGCTCTTGTGAGAACAGGTGCATCATTAATTCCGTCTCCGACAAAAATAATACTTTTGTTTTTGTCTTTATTTTCGATAAGTTTTTCTAATTCTTCAACTTTTTGTGCCGGTAAAAGTTCTGAAAATACTTTTTTTATACCAAGTGATTGTGCAACATGTTCTGCTGTTGATTTGGAATCTCCTGTGAGTATTACCGTTTGTTTTGCAATTTTATTTAAATCCGTAATTGCAGATTTTGCATCTTTTTTTATTTCATCTGAAATTACAATGTACCCGATAAATTTTTTATTTTTTGCTGCGTAAACTATTGTGCCTGAAGTCTGTATTTTTGTATATTCAATATTAAACATATCCATAAGGCTTGCATTTCCTGCAAGAATTGTATCTCCGTCTATTTCTGCTTTAACCCCTTTGCCTGCTATTTCTTCAATATTTTTTACAGATTTTTTATTAATTTCTTTTGAATAGGCTTGTTTTAATGAAACAGCAATAGGGTGACTTGAATAATTTTCAGCTTTCGCACATATTTCAAGAAGTTCTTCTTCTGTTATATTAACAGGATGAATTTTTGTTACTTTGAATGTTCCTTTTGTTAAAGTCCCTGTTTTATCGAATACTACAGAATCCGGTTTGGATAATGATTCAATATAACATGCTCCTTTTATTAAAATTCCTTCTTTAGATGCTCTCCCGATGCCAGCAAAAAAGCCTAAAGGTACTGATATTACAAGTGCACAAGGACAAGATATTACAAGAAATGTTAATGCTCTCTTAAACCATATTTCTAATCCCGTGTGAAATAAAATCGGAGGTAAAAATGCAAGAATTAATGCCCCACAAACGACTGCAGGAGTATAGTATCTCGCAAATTTTGTTATAAAATTTTCAGTTTTAGCTTTTTTGTTTCCGGCATGTTCAACAAGTTCAAGAATTTTGGCTACTGTAGATTCTTCAAATTCCTTTTCAACTTTTATTTTTAAAAGTCCGTTTGTATTTATACAACCGCTGATTGCTTGTGAGCCCGGTTGCAATTCTTTAGGAATTGCTTCACCTGTGAGAGCAGATGTATCAACATAGGCATGACCTTCTGTTACTGTACCGTCAAGAGGGATTTTTTCTCCTGCTTTTACGGTAATTGTATCCCCAATTTTTATGTCAGACGGATTCGTTTTTACTAATTTCCCGTTGAGTTCTATATTTGCGTAATCAGGTCTTATGTCCATAAGTTCAGAAATTGATTTTCTCGATTTTTCAACTGCTTTATCCTGTAAAAATTCTCCAATTTGGTATAATATCATAACCATTACAGCTTCCGGATATTCTTTTATTGCAAATGCTCCGAGTGTTGCAATTACCATTAAAAAGTTTTCATCAAAAATTTCTTTATTAAAAATATTTTTAATTGCCTTTATAACTATGTCTCCGCCGGCAGTTATATATATAATAAGAAATACAAAAAATTCAGCAGTACCTGTAACTCCTGAAATCATTGCAAATACAAATAATATAAGTGCAAATATGATTTTTGTAATTTGAAGTTGTTTGTTAATATTTTTTGTATTTTTGTGATTATGAGTACACATAATTCTTTCTCTTTTTTATTAATTGAATAGATGTTCAACTATATATTAATATTATAATTGAATAACTATTCAATTGTCAAGTCCTGCAGTTAGTTTTGTTACAAAAATTTGACAATTGAACAATTGTTAAACTATAATAAAAATATGGAAATAAAAAGAACAGATTGTGAAGCGGTTAATCCTGATATTGTAGATAAAGTTTTGCCTGATATGCCTGATTTTATTATTTTGTATGATTTATCAGATTTTTTTAAAGTAATGGGAGACAGCACCAGAATAAGACTTTTATGGGCATTAGAGCAGTCTGAAATGTGTGTTAATGATTTAGCAGTTTTGTTGGATATGACAAAATCAGCAGTTTCTCACCAATTAAAAATATTAAGGACCGCAAAACTTGTCAAAGCAGAAAAGCGCGGGAAAAATGTTTATTATTCTCTTGCAGATGAACATGTGAAAATTATCCTTGATATGGCATTAAGCCATGTAAAAGAATAATTCCGGAGACATATTCTTTTTGTTTTGATAGCTTTATTTTGGTGTTAAGCGGCACGCTTATCTTTAGTAAATGTTTTTGACGTATATGCAGCAATATTTGTATTGTGGGTTAAGCGGCACGCTTACATTTTTTGTTTGAGTTCGTTTTTAATATCACTTAAAGGTCCGTTATTTGGTGTTCTTAAAGTATGATAGTAGTTCTTGGCGTATGTAAAAGGATATTTAGGAAGCCAAGTAAATTTAATAAATATATTTACCGTATCTGCACCTTGGGATAACATTAATTCATCAATAGTTTGTTCATGCGCCGGAGAAATTGATGAAAATACTTTTAGAAAATAATCTGTAAATGTAACCGCAGAATACCCAGATGCCGTAAGCGGGTTTGTAATAAATTCCGTTACTTTAAAATTATCATTTCCTTTTATATTTTTAACATCATCCGGCAGTTGGAGTTCTCCGCCTGCAATTTGTTCAATTTCGTACCATTGACCGTTATATTGAATACGCATAATATTAGGCTTTGGCATATAAATATCATCAAATATATTGTCAAGAATAACTTTGCCGTTTCTGTCACAAACTCCATATTTGTAATTTTTTTTCGTTAAAAACATTCCGCCAAAAAGAATATCAATAGAAGTATATTCCGGAGGGATTAATATTTCTCCTTTTTCGTTGTAAATTGCAAAGTTATTACTGTTTCCGATTTTTAAATATTTACCAAGAATTCTGTCAACATGGTTGTATTTTGGCTCGATAAGATAGTTTCCGTTATTATCGATAAGCCCGTATTTATTTTTTTTCAAAACAATCCAAGATGAATCCCCAAGTCTTATTAGTTTTTTATACTGCGGTTCTACAATAATATTACCGGATTTGTCTTGGAGTCCGAATAAATTTTTTTCATTACTGAAAACAGTTAAATCTGCCATTGTAACAGATGCTTTTATCGGTTCATTGACTGCTGCTGAGACATAACCATAACCACTTAAAATTATAGATAATATTAATAGTGTTAGAGTCTTTTTCATAAATACATAATAGCATAAAATATGATTTATGTTATAATTTTTTTGAGAGGGTTTGAAATATATGTGGAATTTATCAAAGAAATCAAAGATTATAATTTCGTCAGTTTTATTGTTTGTAATTTTGGCGGTTTCTCCATTTGTTTTATATTTGAGTGTATTACCTGCTGCTGTTTCAAATAAACATTTCATAAATTTTGTTGAAAAATTTTTATATGATACTGCCGGTCTGGAATTAGATATTAAAAATCCTGTTTTAAAAACTTCTTTGGAACCGGAAATTGCATTTAAGGTAGATGAATTAATATTGTCTAATAAAGGTGCTAATCTTTTATCTGTTGAAAATTTTGATACGGAAATTTCATTTAAAGAGATTTTTGATAAAAATATTATTATCAAAAAATTGGGTGCTGATTATATTTTTGCCGATATAAATAAACTTATGGCATTTGCTCCCAAAGAACAAACTAAAAAAGAACAACAGAAAAGTGAATGGAATTTTGACTTATTTGATTCTCTTCTATATATAAAAAAATCTTTATTCTTATATAAAGTAGAGCCTGAAACTTATTTATCTTTAAGAGCAGATGATATTGAAATCGATAATACGCAAAAATCTATGAGATATATTCGTTTTAATATAACATCTGATATTAAAAAAGCCGGTAAAAAAATGTATATTAATATTGCTGACAGACATTCGGTTTATATTAAAAACAAAGCTTTATATATTGATAAATGTATGTTGACAGTAAATAAGTCCAAAATATATTTTAATGGTTATGCTGCGAGAAAAAAAGATTCTTATTTAGAAATTTTTACAGATAAAATTCTTGTCGGAGATTTAATAGAACTTGTTAATTCTCAAATAATTGAAAATAATTTGAACGAACCTCTGGTATTTTTTAAAGATTTAAAAGGTGATTTCAATTTTAAAATCAGATTAACCAAAAAAGATGTAAACGGTTTTGTAAATTTAAATAAAATTTCTTGTAAGTTTATTCCTGTAGCAAATCTTCCTGTAATGCTTGAAAAGGGGCAGATTGTTATGGGGAAAAATGATATTGTTCTAAAAGGTTTTGAAGGATATTACAATAACCGCAAAGAAAATAGTATTGAAATGGAAGGTACTGTAAAAGATTACCTGAAAACAATGGATACTAATATAGTTTCACGTGCTGTTGTCACGAATGATTTTGCGATAAATCATTTTTCAAAATTAGTTGGGATTCCTATTATTCTTACCGGTGGCCCGACGAAAACAAGACTTGATATAAAATCAATTAATAACAAAATTGATATGGTTTGGCTGTTTGGTTTAAAACCAGGACAGGATATTTTAATTGATGGTGCATCTTTAACTCCTGATAATTTTATAAGAGGTTTAAAGGCTGATATGCATTTTGAAGGTACACTTTTTAATATAAAGTCAATAGATTATTATATTGTACCTGATGATTTTTCTATAGAACAGAAAAAGAATGCACGACCTGTTGTTACTTTGGCAGGTAATATAGATGTATCAACACCAATTCCGACAGTTAAAAATTTAGGATTTGAAATTCCAAACCCTTTGCCTAGTGAATTTTTAAATGTTTTAATAGGACAAAAATTGTTTAAAAACGGAAAAATTGCCGGAAATATGGAATTTGTAAATACAGGGAAATATCCTTCTTTAAAAGGTAAACTTACTATGGACGATGTCAGAATTCCATCTCAGAGGGTTTATTTAAAACACGGTGAAATGAATACCGTTAATGGACTTTTAAATCTTGCGGCAGAAGGTAAATATAGACGTTCAGCTTATGATTTTGACGGGAGTCTTGTTAATGAAATTAAATTTCCTATAATTGTAAAAAATGTAAATTTGAGTGTAGATGATGTTGATGTAGAAAAATTTATTGCATCTGCAAATAATCAAAATTCAGAGGCTATAAAATCTGAAAAATTTGATGTAACAGCATCAGGTCAAGCAGTCGATGATGATGATAATACCCCGACATTTGATATCGGTAATTTTATAGTTGAGAATTGTGTGCTAAATATTATTAAAGGAGCTTATAAAGATATAAAATTCGAAGATGTAAAAGCAACACTTTCACTTGATAAAAACAGTATTTTGAATATACATTCAAATAGATTTGCGATAGCTGAAGGACATTCTTCCGCTAAAATAAATTGTGATTTGAAAAAACATAAATATAATATAGTCTTGGGTATAAAAGATGTAAATTCTGATTTAATGGCAACAACCATTCTTGCTCTAAAAAAAGAAATAACTGGTAAGGCGAGTGGAATTATTTCATTAAGTACGGATGATTCTTTAAAGCTTAACGGGGCAATAAAATTTGCAGTAAAAGACGGTTCTATTCAAAAAGTAGGTTTGGTTGAATATATATTGAAATTTGCCGCATTATTTAGAAATCCTCTTGCAATGATTAGTCCGTCTACTTTCTCGGATCTCGTGAATATCCCTGATGGAAATTTTGATTTGATAAATGGGGATTTAAAAATTAAAAATAATGTCATAGAGAATATGATGATAAAATCGTCAGCTCCTCAATTGAGTGCGTTTATAGTCGGCAGGTATGATTTGGAAACAAGAGATGCAACATTGAGAATTTATACAAAATTCAGTAATAAAAATAAGGGTTTTGGCGGATTTTTAAGGAATATATCACTTAACAGTTTGGCCAATAGAATGCCTTTAAGCAGCAGTAATGACAGCAATTATTATGCCGCCGAATTATCTCAGCTCCCACCTATAGATGCTGATGAAAAGGATTGCCAAATCTTTTTGACAAAGGTTGACGGGGATGTTGAACATAATAATTTTATTTCTTCTCTGAAAAAAATTAAGTAATAAATAGAAATTATTTATTTAACATCATAAGTCCGAAATTTAAGTATGTTGCAAATCCTGTCCATATCAGATAAGGAATTAATAAATATGCTGATACTTTTGAAATTTTGTAAAATGAATTTATTGTCAGGATTATAGATATTAATAACAATATTATGATAATAAAACTTAGTTTTATGCTATGAAAATAGAAGAAAACAGGACTCCAACTAAAATTCAGTAGAAATTGAATAAGGAAAAATCCGATACCTGTTTTTTTATCTTTATCAGTTTTTGCAAACATAAAGATAAAAAATGATAAAAATATTAAAATGTACATAACTCCCCATACAGGTGCAAATATATATGAAGGTGGGTTCAGGTATGGTTTGTTTAATTCATTGTACCAAGAAAGATCCATATTTTTATTATTTTGAATTTTGAAAATAATTTCATTAGCCGAAAAGTTATATTTTTAATATATTAATTGTAAATTCTTATTAAGATTTTAAAAATTTCACTCTTGACTGAGAGTGCACTCTCAAATATACAATATAATTGTGAATATATAAAAAAGGAGGCTTTATACATGATTTTAGACAAAGTAAATAATCCCGATGATTTGAAAAAATTATCATTAGATGAAATGAATTATTTAGCTGATGAAATCAGAGAATTAATTATAAAAAAAGTAAATGTAACAGGTGGGCACATGGGCCCTAATTTAGGTATAATAGAAGCAACAATTGCAATGCACTATGTTTTTAATTCACCTGTTGATAAATTAGTTTTCGATGTATCTCATCAATGTTATCCGCATAAAATTTTGACAGGCAGAAAAGAAGGTTTTACAGATCCTGATAAGTATCTAAAATATACTGGTTATACAGCTCCTGAAGAAAGTGAGCATGATATATTTAAAGTCGGTCATACTTCAACTGCGGCAAGTTTGGCAACCGGTCTTGCCAAAGCAAGAGATTTGAAAGGTCAAAAATATAATGTTGTAGCTGTTGTAGGTGATGGCTCATTGAGTGGCGGTGAAGCTTTAGAAGGATTAGATAATGCTGCGGCTTTAGGAAGCAATATAATTATTGTAATTAATGATAATGATATGTCTATTGCAGAAAACCATGGCGGTATTTATAAAAACTTGAAGCTTTTAAGAGATACAAAAGGGCAAGCCGAATGCAATTTGTTTAAGGCAATGGGATTTGACTATTTGTATGTTGACGAAGGTAATAATATCGGGAAAATGATTGAAGCCTTACAAAAAGTAAAAGATACATCTCAACCTGCTATATTACATATCAAAACAATAAAAGGACACGGTTTGGCTGTTGCAGAAGAAAATAAAGAGGTATTCCACTGGGTTATTCCGGGAATATTGGATAAAAAAACTTCACAAGAACAGGTTAATGCTGCAGAAGATTATACATCTGTAACAAAAGATTTTATAATGAAAAAAATCAAAGAAGACAAAACGACGATTGTAGTTAATGCTGCAACACCAGGGGTATTTGGGTTTGATTCTGAATTTAGAAAAAATTTAGGTGTTCATTATACAGATGTCGGTATTGCGGAAGAACACGCTGTGGCTTATTCATCAGCTCTAGCAAAAGCCGGTGCAAAACCTATTTTAACCATAATGAGTTCATTCGTTCAAAGAACATACGATCAGCTTTCTCAGGATTTGTGTTTGAATAAATCCCCTCTTGTAATCCTTGTATATTGGGGAGGAATTTCAGATGCTGATGCTACTCACCTTTGTTCTTTTGATATGTCTATGATGTCTAATATTCCTAATCTTACATATCTTTGTCCGGTGAATAAGGAAGAATATCTTGCTATGTTGGAATATGCATATTCTCAAAATGAAGGGCCTGTCGTTATAAGAGTGCCTTCTTGCAAATTTGAAACTTGCGGATATGAAGATAAAACAGATTATTCAATTCCTGATAAATTTAAAGTTGTAGAAGAAGGTGAAAAAATTGCGTTATTAGGTCTTGGAAATTTCTTTAATCTGGCGAAAGAAGTGAAAAACGAAATTCAAAGCAAGCTTAGTATAAATGCAACTTTAATTAATCCAAAATTTATTTCAGGTATTGATAAAGAGCTTTTGGAAAAATTAAAATCTAATCACCAAGTTGTTGTTACATTGGAAGATGGAATTTTAGATGGCGGTTTCGGTGAAAAAATTGCCCGCTTTTACGGAAATTCTGATGTGAAAGTTTTAAATTACGGTGCTCTAAAAGAGTTTACTGACAGGATTTCTATTGATAAATTATATGAACGTTATCGTTTGAAAAAAGAATTAATTTTGCAAGATATTGAAAGTCTTTTAAAATAGAATACAGATATTTTGCGGTAAACAAACAGTCCCTTACATAGCTAAATGTAAGGGACTGTTGTCATATCTTTGAGTTACTATCAACTGATAATTATTTATGGTAAAATTTTGTAGGAGGTTATTGCTTTATGTATACAGTAAAAGAAGTGGCTGAAAAAATGGATGTGTCGGAACATACGTTACGTTTTTGGGCAAAATGCGGATTTTTCCCTTTTGTAAAAAGAGACAAAAACAATATAAGAATGTTTTCTGATAACGATTTGGAATGGGTAAGAATTGTAAAATGTCTTCGTTCTGTTGGTACTGAAAATAAGTCAATAAAGCGTTATATAGATCTTTGTATAGTTGGAGATTCTACTGTAAAAGAGCGTTACGATATTATTCATAAAACAAAGCTTAAGGCATTGAAGCAGATGGAAGAATGTCAAAAGCAGATTGATGTTTTGGAATTTAAAGAAGCTTTTTATCAAAATCTCATAAAGAATAATCTTGAAGATACTTGGAATCCTATGAATAAAGTTAAATTAGAAAATAAAGTTGTTTAAATAAGAAATTTTTGCAGGTGTATTTTGACAGATTTTTCAAAAAATGAAATTATAGATTTGTTAAAAGATGATAGCCAGAATGATTGGCTTTTTTCTCTGGCGGACAAAGTCAGAAAAGAAAATGTAGGCGAGGAAGTTCATTTGAGGGGGCTTATTGAATTTTCTAATATTTGCAAATGTATGTGTAAATATTGCGGGCTTCGTTGTGAGAATAGTTATGCCGAAAGGTATAGAATTTCTCCATCGAGTATAATTTCTACTGCACAAAAGGCTTGTAATGCCGGATATAAAACAATTGTACTTCAGTCAGGAGAAGATAAATTTTTCTCTCAAAAAATTATGAGTGAAATAATTTCAGAGATAAAAAAATTCGATACAGCTGTAACTCTAAGTATTGGTGAAAGAAGTTTTGATGATTATAAAGCTTTCAAAGACAGTGGGGCTGACAGATATTTGATTAGAATTGAAACTACCGATAAAGATTTATATAAAAAAATGCATCCTAATATGAGTTTTGAAAATCGTGTGCGTTGTTTAAAGGATTTAAGGACTTTAGGATATGAAGTCGGAACCGGATGTCTTGTCGGGTTGCCGGAGCAAACGATTGAATCTTTAGCAAGTGATATTTTATTTTTTAAGGAGATAAATGCCGATATGGTCGGGATAGGACCATTTATCGCCCATCCGCAAACCCCTTTAAAGAATTGCAAAAATGGAGATTTTACTCTTGCATTAAAGGTTATGGCATTAACAAGAATTATGTTGAAAAATATTAATATTCCTGCAACAACCGCAATGGAAACTTTAAATCCTGACGGAAGATTAATTGCTCTTCAGTGTGGAGCAAACGTTGTAATGCCAAATGTTACGGATTTGAATTATTGTGAAAAATATGATATTTATCCTAATAAAGCTCATTTAGACTATGATATTTCCCATTCTAGAAAAGTTATTGAGGATAAATTAAAAACAATTGGCAGAACAATTGCTAAAGATTACGGTTTCAGAAAATAAGCATAAAAAATAAGCCGATAAAGGGACTTGAACCCTTGACCTACTCATTACGAATGAGTTGCTCTACCAACTGAGCTACATCGGCTTACGAAAATATTATACCTGCTTTTTGAAGTAACTGTCAATAATTTGTGTATATATAAAAAAGAGATTATTTAATAATAATCTCTTAACTTTATATACTTTATTTTTCAATTATTTTATTAATATTTTTGTTTCCTACAAAATTTTCAACGCATTCTAATATTGCTGTTGCATATTCTTTGTGTTTCCCAAAAAATATATGTGAAGCTTGTGGAATGACAATTATTTTGTTTTCTTTAGCATATTTACAGTATGAATTAATTTTTTCCATAAAAAGTTTTGCATCTCCGCCGGTCATACTGTCTTTTTCACCAATTACAAATGCTCCAGAAATTTTTATTGATGAAAGTGAATTTGTTTCTCCGTCATTGCTTAAAACAGGGCAATTTTTTAGATTATAAGCATTATAAAATGACAAAAGAGTTTCTGCGCACATTGGCGAAAATCCACCAAATACAAAAGGTAATATATCTTTCCCGCGGCCTTCTTCAACAAATTTTTGTGCTGTTTTCAAATACATATCTTTTTCTTCTGTAATATCCCACCAGTAACTCAAATCTACAGGTGCACTTATAATAAAGTTATCTACAAAGTTATCAGGGGTATTCCCAAGATAATTTATAATTTTGTTTGATCCAAGTGAATGCCCTGCAAGTATTATGTTCTTAAATCCAAGATTTTTCGCATATTTTACGTAGCTTTCTACATCTTCAAATGCAAGATTAAAATCATCAAATACAACTCCTGTATATAATTGGGTGTGATTTTTTAAGTCTGAATATGCAATCATTGAAAAAGCATCCATTGCATGCCCTGCAATACATGCAATATTACTTGCTCTCAGTAATTCTCCTGTTGCAGGAAGCAAATCGTTTTGAAATACGTTACTGCATATACCGCTCATTATTATGACAACAGTATCCGTTTTATTATTTCCCCACATGGCGCCTTTTAATTCAAGCCCTCTTTGGGTTTTTACTCTTATGATTTCCAAATTATATGCCTCCTTTTTTTATTATTTACGATTATTTAAAAATAGCAAATACTTATAATACATATTTAATTATACTTGACAGGCATAATAATAAAATTGTATAGTAAATTTATAAAGAAGAAGGTGTATATATATGGAATTTCGTGTTTTAAGATATTTTTTGGCAGTTGCAAGAGAAAGTTCCATAACAAAAGCTGCAAATTTCTTGCATTTAACACAACCCACTTTGTCTCGTCAGCTTCAGGATTTGGAAAAAGAGCTCGGACAAAAATTGCTGATTAGAGGAAAACATAAAGTTACTCTTACTCCTGAAGGAATAATTTTGAAAAAACGTGCAGAAGAAATTGTTGATATGGTTGAAAAAACAGAGGCTGAATTTAATTCAATAAATGTTGTTATTGGGGGTGATATTTATATAGGGAGCGGGGAAACCGATTCTATGAAATATATTGCTCAGGTTATGAAAGATATTCAACGTGAATATCCTGATATAAAATTTCATGTTTACAGCGGAAATGCAGAAGATGTAACAGAAAAGATTGATAAAGGACTTTTAGATTTCGGAGTTTTAATTCAACCTATTGATTTATCGAAGTATGATAATATAACATTACCTGAAAAAGATTTGTGGGGTGTTTTAATGCTTAAAAGCAGTCCTTTAGCGAAAAAAGATTTTGTCACTCTTGAGGATTTAGTTTCGGTTCCCATTATAGCATCAAGACAAATGTCTAAAAAATATTCCGCAGAAAGCGGTTTTTTAGATTGGTTTGGTGAAAAATTTTACTATTTAAATATTACGGCAACATACAATCTTGTGTATAATGCAGCTATAATGGTTAAAGCCGGAATAGGATATGCAATTACACTTGATAAGCTTGTTAATACAACAGGTGACAGTGAATTGTGTTTTAAACCTTTGAAGCCAAAGTTGGAATCTGGATTAGATTTTGTATGGAAAAAATATCAGGAATTTTCCCCTGCAGCAAAATTATTTTTAGAAAAATTATCTGAATCATTAAATGTTTAAAATAATATTTAAAGATATAGTATATAAAAACTTGAGGGAAATATTTTATTTTCCTCAAGTTTTTAATGTAAAATTAATAAAATATTATGAATTATGGTTATGACAGTGGTGATGTCCGTGGCAATGACTGTGTTCGCCGCCGCAAGAATTTTCACCTGTTACAAGTGTTGAATTTAAGAATGCACTGACAACTTCTTTAATATCAATTTCCGGACATCCTGCTACAACTTTTACACCGTTTTGATTGAATATTGCAATCGGTCTTGCTCCCATTCCGCCTGCTAATACAATATTTGCGCCTTGCTCTGATATCCAGCTTGCACTTTGACAACTGATGCCTTCTTCCGGAACTTTATTTTCGATATTTAAAATTCCTTTTGTATCAGGATTTACATCTACAAAGGTAAATGATTCGCAGTGCCCGAAATGTGCACATAATTTTCCGTCTGCTGTTGGTATTGCAATTTTCATAATTTGTCCTCCTTTTAGTTTCTCAATATTTGTTTGAAGCAGTATTGCACTTTCAAGTGCTTCTGTTTCTGTTATATTATGTAAATTCGCATATTCCCGTAGGATATTTAATATATTTTCATTAATTCTTCTGTTAAACGGAATTTTTTTTAAGCAGGTACGTTTTCTCCCTGCATTTAAACGTTTGCCTCCCCATTTGTGTTTGGGACAATTAAATTCTTCACCTAAATTACACAATTTTTCCATAGGTATATTGTAGAATATTGCTTTGAATTTGTCAATACATTTTCAAGTTAATATGTTATAAAACATAAACGGCCAAAATTTATAATTTTGACCGTTTTATTTTATATTTGGGGTTGTATATTAATTAATTATTTTGAAGATGAATTGTCCATTAATAAACCTATTACAAGTCCTACTGCAGTTGCAATTCCGCCGAATTTTAATGTCTTATTCCATTTGAATGATTTAAATGCTTTTGTTAATTCTTCAGGAGCATCTTTTTTGAAAGCTTTTTGGGTTTCGTCCCAGTTTTCTTTTATTATATTTGAGTATCCGGATTTAAGATCTTCTAAATATTGTTTTTTTGCATCAATGCGGGCTTGGTAAAGATTAAGAAGGTTTTCTTTTGACCCATGATGAGCTGCAATTCTTTGAGCTTTTGCTGCAATTTCATTTTTTGTGCCTTTTAGTTTGAATGTTTCGGCATTATCAATGAAGAATTTTTCTAAGTCTGCAACTGAGGCATCTTTTGGTAATTTGTCAATTTTTGCTTTAATATTTTCAAATTTTTGTAATTGAGTTGTATTATAATCTATAGAGTAAGTATTGTCCATACCGTTTTTTACCTGTGCTGCAATTTTTTTGATATTAATCTTATCTAATTCAGGTTTTGCTTGATTAACTATAGCTTTTGCATCTGCAGGTGTTTTAATATTATCCGGTAATAATTTTCTTGTTTCTTCGCTTAAGTCTTCTAGTTTACCGGCATTTGCTAATTTTTTTATTGCGTTGTATTGATCCAAATCTTTTATACCCAAAGTGTTAAAAATTGGTTGTGCTTTTTGTGTATATAATTCTTTAAATGCTTCTATTTTTGCATTTTTAAGATTTGTGTTGTTGTAATTTTTGATAAATTTTTCATCAACTTTTCCGTCTTTTATCGGATTAGTTCCCCAAAAATAAACTCCTGCACCTGTACCTAGACCAGCTAAAGCACCCATAGTTAATCCGGAACCAATTCCTATTCCACCGCTTTTTTCAAATGTATCAGTTTGTGGTTGTTGATAACCTTGAAATGCTGGTTGACTTGGTTGTTGAGCAAAGTATTGTTGTGCTAAAAAATCATCATTGTTTAAAGCATACAAATTGTTGTTATTCATATTTGAGCCATATAAATTAGCTCCGTATAAATTTGAAATTTCTCCTGCCATAACCTAACCTTTCAATAAATTTAAAATAACCTAACTTTGTATATATAAAAAATTTTTCGCAGGAAAAATTGCGCTTTATGAAAAATATTTGTTAATAATTCGTTACATAGTTATTGAAGAAAATAGTTTTTCAAATTCCGGAAAAGATATATCTACCCATTCAAAACCATTAATTGAGATTGGTTTATTGCAAATCAATCCTGCAACATATAAACTCATTGCAAGTCTGTGATCATGGTATGTTTCAACTTCTGAATCACCTTTGAGAGATTGTTTGCCGTTTATAATAAATCCGTCAATGGTTTCTTCAATATTTGCCCCGATTTTTTTGAGTTCTGTTACAACTGCTTTAATCCTGTCAGATTCTTTATTTCGTAAATCTTGAGCATCTTTAATTGTTGTAGTCCCTTTGGCTTGAGTTGCAAGAACTGCTATTACAGGAAGTTCGTCGATAAGTCTTGGGATTATATCTCCTTCAATAGTGCAGGCTTTCAGGTCTGAATAAGAAATTTGTATATCCCCTATATCTTCTCCTGAAATATTTCTTTTATCTAAAATTTCTATATTGCCGCCCATTTTTTCTGCAACTTCAAGAATACCTGTTCTTGTTGGATTTAGTCCTACATTTTTTAATATAATTTTTGAATTCGGAACGATTAATCCTGCAACGATAAAATATGCGGCAGATGATATGTCACCGCAGATTTCAATAGTTTTTGGCTCAAGCTCTGATTTTTCTATTGTAACGGTTGTATTATTAACTGAGATATTTGCTCCCATGTATTTAAGCATAATTTCAGTATGATTTCTTGATACATAGGGTTCTGTAAATGATGTTTGTCCGTCAATATTTAAGCCTGCTAAGAGAATACAGGATTTAACCTGAGCTGAAGCGAGTTTTGAAATATAATTAATAGGATTTAATTCATTGCCATAAATTTTTAACGGGGCTTTGAATTCATTTGATTCGATTTTAGCTCCCATAAGCGATAGCGGTTCGATTACTCTTTTCATCGGACGTTTCGAAAGACTTTCATCTCCGATTAATGTAGAATTAAATTTTTGTCCTGCCAAAATTCCTGACATAAGTCGCATTGTTGTGCCTGAATTCCCGCAGTCAAGTTCTTGTATTGGTTTAGATAATACCCCTTTGGAATAAATTATGAGAGAATTATTTTCAAAATTTGCATTAATTCCCAGAGCTTTGCATACTTTGAGAGATGAGTGAGGATCTTGTCCGCTTGAAAAATTTTTAATGACTGATTTGCCGTTTGCAATTGAGGTAAACATTACAGCTCTGTGGGAAATAGATTTGTCAGAAGGAATTGTAACAGAGCCGTTTAGACCTTTATTGACTTTATTTACAATTTTTTGCATAAAAATATCTTAGCATAAAAGAAATGTTTGTGATAATATAGAATTACTTAAATTAATAAACCTAAAGAGGGGTGTCCGAGAGGTTTAAGGTGCAATCTTGGAAAGGTTGTGTGGGAGCAATTCCACCGTGGGTTCGAATCCCATCCCCTCTGATTTTTAGTTTCTTGAAAGAGTATTTATGAAAATAATATTTAATAGTTCATCTCCGGCTTTTAGCGGTTGGGAAGCAAATGATTTGTTAAATGGAAAACTTAACAATGAAAAAGAACTGCAAGCTCTTGCAGATGAAGCCAAAGTAGATATCAGGTCATCTAAATGTAAGGATAATAAATATTTGTCAAATCATGATATGTATTTAACAACATCTACAAAAAAGGTTGGTGATTTTTATTATTTTGCGACAGATTGCTATATAACACCAAAAGGTACTCCGAAAGAAGAACTATCTGAAAAACTTTTTGTTTCAGCTGAAAAATCAGTTGTTAAATTATACAAAAAACTTCTAAAAAATAATCTTGTAAATTTTTCAGAAAATCAAAAATCTTCAAATATATTTAAAAAACTTATAAAATTTTTCAAAAAATAGATTCTTATTTAATAGTTGGAAAGTTAATAGGGCTAATTTTACATAATTTTAGATTTTGATTTCAAATAAGGAAATTATTAAATGAGTCAGCAGTCATTGACAATTGAACAAAGTAAAGAAATTCCTGTTTGGCTTGTAGCTGTAACAATTTTATTCCCGACTGCTTTTGCAATGTTAGCAACGTCTGAAACAAACGTCGCTATTCCTCATATAGCAGGATATTTCGGCGCGACTCTTGATGAGGCTAACTGGGTTATTACAAGTTATATGGTCGCAAATGCCATTCTTTTACCATTGACTGCTTGGTTTGAAAATTTGATGGGTAGGGTAAATTTTTTAAAAGTTTTTATTGCTGTTTTTACAATAGGTTCAATAATTTGTGCGTTTGCGCCGAGTTTAAATATGATGGTTATAGGAAGAGTAATTCAAGGGATTGGCGGAGGTCCTTTGATGCCGATTTCTCAAGCTATTTTAATATCAAGTTTCCCTTTTGAACAAAGAGGACGGGCTATGGCATTGTTTGCGTTAGCGGTTATGGTATCTTCAATTATGGGACCTACTGTGGGAGGTTTTATTGTTGATAATTCAAGTTGGCAGTGGATTTATTTAATGAATATACCGGTTGGGATAATTTCTTGTTTTTTAATACATATGTTTATTCCCGAAAATCCAAATAGGATTAAACCGAAAAAAGTTGATGTTATTGGATTTATTTTACTTGCTGTATGGCTATTTACAATGCAGGTAGTTTTAGATAAGGGTGAACAATATAACTGGTTCGATACGACTTGGGTTTGCTGGTTAAGCGGAATTTCATTTTTCTCTTTTATATTTTTCGTTGTTTGGGAAATTGAAAATAAAGATCCGATGGTAAATTTAAGGATTTTAAAAGATAAGAATTTTGCAATCGGTACATATTTAGGTGCATTTGTAAATATGATTATTTATGTAACGATAGTTCTTTTACCAAAATATTTGCAAAGTATTATGGGGTATACTGCTTATTTAGGCGGTTTATCTTTGGCTCCTCGTGTTATATCTTGTCTTATTATGTTATGTATAATTGATAAGTTGGTTGCTAAGATTGACAATAGAATTTTAATAGCTGTAGGTTTCGTATTTATCGGTGTGTCGACTTATTATTATACAAATTTAACTTTAATGACTTCATTTGGATTTATTATTTTACCAAATATTTTGTTGGGGGTAGGGGTAATATTAACTTTTATACCTATTTCAGGCCTTGTTTTAGGAACTTTGCCAAAATCAGAATTATCTAATGGGGCCGGATTACATAGTTTAGCAAAATGTGTTGCAACTGTGTTAAGTATATCTTTGTCATCGACTATGGTCGCAAGATTATCTCAGGTGCATCAGACTTATCTTGTCGGGAATTTAGCATTGACAAATCCTGTATATTTTCATAGATTATCTTTGATGGGACATAAATTTATGAATAGTTTGCCGGAATATGCTGCTATGCATAAAGCAGGTGCAATGTATTACAAACAGCTGATTGTCCAAGCTAAAATATTTGCTTATTCAGATGTATTTGCTTTGTTTGCACTTGTATCATTTTTCATGATCCCTTTAGGATTTTTGTTGAAAGTAAATTTGAAAAAATCTTAAATTTTTTACGTAATTATTTTTCATTATATTTTTAAGGTAAATATATTTAAGTTGATATTTATGTTATCATTTTTTTATGGACAAAGTTTTTTCAAATGAAATGAATGTATTGAAAGCTTTAGCAATTTTGCTTGTTGTATCAGGGCATTTAGAGTTTTCATTATTAGGAATTTTCCCTCCTTATTCTTTTCAGCTTGCACTGTTTTTCTTTATATCAGGCTGTTTGTTTAAGGATAAATATTTGACAGATGTTTCAAATTTTGTCGAAAGGCGTATAAAAAGTCTTTTAGTGCCTTATTTTTGGTACAACTTATTTTATATGCTGGTTACAATTTTGATTGCAAAACTTACAGGAAAATTCTGGGGGATGCCTTTGAGCTTTAAAAACTTTTTTATTACTCCGTTTTTAAACGGGCATCAATTTGACCTGTCTTGTCCTTTGTGGTTTGTTACACAGTTATTTATGACAATGATTACTTTTTTATTTTTGTTCAGAGCTTTGAATGCTGTGACAAAAAATAAATTTGTTCATTTAGGATTTTTTACGATTTTAGGTGTGCTTGCAATCCCTTTTGAAAAGTGGTTTGCAGTTACTCCTTTAATGTTAATTGTAATTAGAACAATGTTTTCTATGTTTTTTGTATATTTGGGATATTTTTATACTCATTATATAAAAGATAATTATAATATTTTTACGCCAAAGTGGTTTGGTGTTGTATTTGTATTGCAATCTATACTTTGGATGTTTAATAGAGATTATGACCCTGAACATGGAATTGGTTTGAGTTATGTTCTTGTATGGGCAAGGTTTGATGATCAGTTATTTGTCCCGATTATAACTGCTTTAACCGGAATTTGGGCGTCATTATTTACTGTGAAAATTCTTTACCCGTTTGTTAAAGATATAAAATTTGTTCAGGATATGGGTAATGTTACTTATCATATAATGGCAAATCATTTGCTTGTTATGTACATAATGACTGCAATTTTTATGTGGATGCATGGTATTCCGATTTCAGAACGTGCAAATCACGATATTTATTGGATTTATAACCCTGTACAGACAACTTATTTATATTTTGTTGTAACTATGGTTGTGACAACTTATGCGGGTTTAGGATTAAAGAAATTACATCAGATAATATTTAAAAAATAAGTATATTTTAAAATTTATATACATTGCTGTTATTGTAAATATAAAAATTACAAATTTTATAGTCATTCCGAACTTGTTTCGGAATCTATAATAAATTAAGAGCAATATATTCTATAGTTTTTATAATTTCATTACCAAGTTCAAGTATTTGTGTGTGTAAATTTTTAAGTTTTGAATTTATTTCTTTATATTCATTAATGTATTTATTTTTATCATCTTTTATTTTTATCATTGTATAATTACTAAATTCAAACATATTCGTAAATGAGCCCATAAAATTAAAGTAGTTTGCTTTAAGGTTGTTTACTTGTTCTTTTAAAATTGCTAAGCAAGTATCCACAAATCCTCCTTTTTATTAATTATGTGCCAATTGGCGGTAGACTATAGTCTCATAATTACATACATTATTTTATATGTCAAGTGATGTAAAAGAAAAGTTTGCAAAAAGATTGGTATCAATACGCAAGGAAAGAGGACTCTCTCAAGAAGAGTTAGCTTTGCTTTGTGGAGTTGATAGAACATATGTTGGTAGAATTGAGAGAATGGAAAGAACTCCAAGTCTTGTTGTATTGCAAAAAATTGCTGATGGTTTAGGTATGTCACTTATAGAGTTGTTGAATTTTGATTAATATTTTTGGTGGGTTAAGCGGCACGCTTACATTTTTAGCCACATTGCATCATAAGCGTTTAATCTTACTGTTAATTCTTTATTCTCAACTCTTGCACGCACCATTTTGTCTGTAAGTAGATTTTTCAAGTATATATCTTTTTCTTTTTTGCCGAAATTGTCGTCAGTGAATACTACTGTAGCTTTAATTTTTTTATCTGATAGATTATTTATTACAACAACTCTATCTGTATCTGTTGCACGAACATAGGCAAAAACTTCCGGCGATTTTGTTTTTAATTCAACAAATGATCCTCTTGTGATTACCGGATATTGTTTTCTGATTTTAATTAGCTGTTTTACTCTTTCGTAAACTCTGTTATTATATGTGCCTTTATGATTCACGGCATCTTCAAAAGTTTTTTGTGTAATAGGACCTCTGTTTATGTCGCGGCTGTCAAAATAACTTAGCATTTTGACTTTATTTTTTACGTCTTTGTCATTTTTTTGTTTCGCTTCTCTAATTTTTGCACTTTTTTTAGCGTTTGCAAAGTTATTTTGAATACCTATTTCATCACCGTAATAGATAATCGGAATTCCAGGTAATGACATAAGAATTGAAAAAGCCATACCAATTCTTTCCGGGTTGTTATCTAAAAAGTTTGCCATTCTTCCTGAAACGCCGAATCCTTTTCTAAATGCAGCGCCTTTAGGAGCAAGGTCTTCAAATAGAATTTCTCTTGTTTTTTCGTTTACCATTTCAAGAGTAAGCTCATCGTGAACTCTTAAAAATATTGCCCAAGAAGCTGAATTAGGAATTTGCGGAGTTTGTTTGTATGCTTTCCAAAAATAGCTGTTATCGGCAGTTACCAATGATGCCCAAATCGCAGGCATATATGGGAAATGGTAGGCAATTTGAACTTCGTCGGTTCTGGTTAATTCTTTTTCTTTATTGTTGATTGTTTCTTTGATTTTTCTTTCAGTGCCAAAGTACGGAAGGATTTTATTTGGCATCTGGCAAGCTTCTGCCTGTATAACTGAACGTGGCGCAACGGCTTGTATAAATGCACTTAAGATTTTAATAATTCTATGAGTTTCTTCTAAGTTTTCCGCATTTGTTCCGTCTTCTTTAATCAAATATGGAATTGCGTCCATTCTGAAAATATCTACCCCTTGATTTGCCCAAAAAGCTATGGTTTCCAAGTTGTAGTATAAAACTTTGGGATTTTTCCAATTTATATCAAGTTGAAATGGATAAAATGTGTGATAAAAATAATAATCTTTGTTATTTATAGTAACTTTTCTATAATTATTTTCTGTAATTTCAGGGAAAATAATTCTTCTTTTGGAAGTTTTTCCGCTAGGTTCTTTATATTCTGCAACCCAGCCGAGTTTTGGATCTTTGTATTTTGTATATTCAGGCATTTGTTCGCGTACTACAAAATAATCCAATTTTGAAATATCACCTTTTAGGGCTTGTTGAAACCATTCGTGCTGGTCAGAAAAGTGATTTAAGACTAAATCTGCTTTAATTTTAAATCCTTTTTGTCTTGCGGCTGATATAAATTTTTGGAATTCGAACATTCCGCCTAAATCTTGTCTTATGCCTCTTGGATTTCTGATATCAAATCCTGCATCTTCCATTGGAGAATCAACAAACGGAAGAATATAAATTGTTGTAACTCCGAGTCCTTTCAAATAATCAAGCATCTGGATATCATCTTTGAATGTGTTTGTTTTGTCAGGATTTTTAACTCCAAAATGATTCGCATAAAACATATATATAACTTCATCTTTGTACCAGTCAGAAGGGCGGTTTAAATCTTCTTCTATTAGTGTGGAAGATCTTTCTTCTTTTGTTTTTTTAGCTATTGAAAGAATGTTTGAATATATAACTTCTACATTTCCCTGCCCGTAAACTTTAGCAAGAGATGTTTTTATTTCTTTTTCTAATTTTAATGGGATAATTGCATTTTCATCATTTTGTTGAGTTTGTTGTTTTTGATTTAAGCTTTCAATTCCAGCAAAAGATGCCGGCGCTATAGAGTTAAATATAAGAAATGAAGCCAGTATTATTGCCAGTAGCTTTCTCATAAAAATGTTCTCCCTCTTAATTATTTTAATTATTGTAGCATCAGAGTAATCTTGCACAATTATCAAATCAGCTAATGTAATAAACTAATTATATTATAAAAGTTTTATACAGTAAGATAATTTTATTATCTTTACAGTTTTGTTACAAAATTATTATGATATATTGGTTTTTGAATTTATATAATCACTTATTATCTCTGCTGCTTCTTTTACCAACTTTTCACATGGACGGTCTTTGTAATATTGCGGGGTTCTTTTTGCCGGGATAGGAGAATCATGTTCTATATCCAGTCCAAGAAGTTCCCGACATATAATTGTATTATTTTTTTTGATAAATTCATTTGCTAAAAATTGAATTCTTTCATAATGCTCGCCCTTTATTTTGTCATCGTTTGGCTGAGTATAGCCGTATTTTAGTCCGGCTATCATAAACATTGCGCTTACGGCACCGCATACTTCTCTTAATCTTCCCATGCCGCCGCCAAAAGATGAGGAGAGCTTTAAAGCAGTTTCAAAATCTAAACCGAGATCATCTGCAAATGCACAAAATACTGATTGTGCACAGTTATATCCGTTTTTAAAAAGTTCTCCTGCTTTTTGAGAATATTTGTTTTCTTCCATAAGCTTATTGTACTATAAAATTAATCAGTTCGGGAATGTATTTTGATTTTACATAAAATAGAATTTCCAATATGAACAATTTTTATAAATCATTAACTGTTATAGTAATCCTTTTAATTATTGGAGTTGCTTATTATAATTACAAAACCAGCACTTATGTAACTGCGGAATTTAAAAATTTGCGTCCGTTTCATAACAGAGCGCCTGTTTATTATAATGGATTTAAAATCGGAAATGTCGTGAATGTCCGCCCTAATAAAACATATACATCAACAATTGTAACCATAAGGCTTTATCCTTATGATTTGCATTTGCCTGTTAATGTTTCAGCGAATTTAAAAAAGGAACGCAACAGATGGAACAGGAAATTTGATTATATAGATTTGATGTATCCATCATCGCCTTCAATATATTATCTGAAAGATGGAGATAGAATTTCAGGCAAAACATCAATTGAATTTGAATCTTATCTGGCAAATCAGGATCCTGAATCTTTAGAGGCTATGAAGGTTGATATGGCTGAAACAATTAAAAATTTAAATGTAACAGTTCAAACCCTTGGAGATTTATTTGCAACGTTAAATTCTATGGCGGGAGATGTAAAACCTAATGTTGTCAAGGCTTCTAAAGATATAAGCGATAGCACGTCAAATATTGTCAAAATATCAGCAAATGCAGGAGTTGCAACATCTAATCTAAATGAAGCTTTTAATGAACAAAGACTTGACAGTACGGCTAAGAATGTTCAAATCGTCAGCAGAAATGTGAAACTTATGACTAATGAACTTAATAATACTCTTCCGCAAATAGGTTGTACTATTAATGAGGTAAACAGGGTTTTGTGTAATATTGATGAAATGACTGCTGGCTTAAATTGTACTATGAGAAAGCCTTTTGGAGGCTTAAGACTTATTTTTGGAAGTCCTGTTGCTAAAAAATGTGATTGTAATAAATGATAATAATTACCCATGTTACCCGTGTAATATATTAATCAATTGGGGAATGTATTTTTAAGCTTATTCTTTTAGTATGTAAATTGTAATTAGAAATAGAGGAAAGTATGTTTAAAAAGTCTATTCTGAAAAATTTTTCTTTTTTTATATTTTTTACAACATTTATAATTATAATAATGTGTTGTTTTGTTGATTTTAAATATGCAATGCAGGTAATAGGGTTTGCAGTTGTATTCGGGTTAATAAATACTTATACAATAATTTGTGTTTTTAAAAACGAATTTTTCGCAGAGAAAGAACGGATGGAAAAAGAATTAAAAAAGCAGGTTGAATCAAGTACAAATCATCTTACTGCAATTTTAAATAATATGCCTATGATGGCTTATGTAATAGATGCGGATAATAATTTTTTAACTGGAAATGTTGAGGCTTTAAAATTTTTTGATATTAGGGAGGGAGGACAGTTGAATGAGTTGTCCTCAGATATTTTTGAAAGGGATACTATGGAGCAGATGAAGGAAGAAAATGCACTTATTTTTAAAACTAAAAAAACGTTAATTACCGACAGGCATGTAAAGCTTAGAAACGGAAGACAAAATTGGTTTAGAATCAGAAAAGTTCCTATTCTGAACCAAAAAGATAATGTCGAAGGATTTGTCGTATTTGGGAAAAATATTGATGTTGAAAGAGATGCCAAAAGACAAAGGGAGACATATATTTCAACACTGAGTCATGATTTAAAAATTCCGACATTGGCCCAAATTCGTGCATTAGAATTGTTAGCAAACGGTAATTTGGGAAATATAAATGATGAGCAAAAAGAGATGCTGAATCTTACATTAGATTCCTGTTATTGCATGTATGATATGTTATCAACAATCTTAACAACTTATAAATATGAAAATAATGACATAATCTTAAATTATGAAAAAGTTCATATGTTGAAGCTTTTAGATGAAGCTTTTGCAAAGTCTGTCCGAGTAATGCACAACAAAAATATAAAAATACGGGTAAAAGCGAAAGATAAATTTGTTTCTCTATATGCAGATAAATCGCAAATGCGAAAAGCTTTTGAAAATTTGATAGATTTTTGTGTTTCAAGTGCTTATAAAAACACTGAGATAATATGTGAAATTGGCAAAATAAATAATTCTAATTCAATATTTATCTCATTAGGTTTTGAAAGTCCTTATGTTTCTTCAGAAACAATTCAAAATATGTTTAAAATGTATACAACTTCATCTGAAAAGATGGATAAAGTAGGCAGCAGTTTAAATTTATATCTGGCTAAACAAATAATAAATGCTCATAACGGGAAAATTGTCGTAGAAAGTAAGAAGTCAAATCACAATCATTACAATATAGAATTGCCTTGTATTAATGAATGTAAACTTTCTGCCATAGCTTGTTAAATCATGTATTATATAAATATTATGAAAAAATTACTTTTATTATTATTTCTTTTTGTTATAACATCGAGTATATCTTTTGCCGACACTAATAAAGATGCAATGGATAGTATGGTTGCAAGTCATAGACATTTGCATGATGTATGTTTTAATGCATCAAAAAATTTCCGTGTAGATAATCAATTTTCTGGTTATATTAAAGGGAAATGTATTCTTTATGAATCAGACAGGCAAAGACTTTTAACAAGTGTATTCCCTATTACAAATGCTGCTGATAAGTCATACAAAGAGCAGTACCCTGTTTTGATGTCTAAGTTTGCAATAGAAATGAATAATAAAGAAATAGAAAATTTAAAGTTTGTTATTAATGAATATTGTAAATACAATAAATACAAGTATGTAAAACGGGCTCCGCAAGCTTGTTCAGAAGAAACGATTAAAAGTTTGTTTTGAATTTAATTGATATTATACTATTCCTTGTGCAATCATTGCTTTTGCAAGTTTTGTGAATGATGCGATATTTGCTCCCGCAACATAGTTGTTTTCTAAGTTATATTCTTTTGCTGCAGATTTGCAGGAATTAAATATATTAATCATTATTTTGTTTAATTCATTATCCACCTGTTCAAAAGGCATATAATATCTCATGCTGTTCTGGCTCATTTCTATTGCCGAAGTTGCAACCCCGCCTGCATTTGCAGCTTTTGCCGGAGCAAGAAGAATATTATTCGCAAGAAAATATTCTGTAGCTTCTTTTGTACAAGGCATATTGGCACCTTCTCCGATAGCAATTACACCGTTTGTGACAAGTTTTTTTGCTGAATTTAATGTTAATTCGTTTTGTGTGGCGCACGGAAGTGCAATATCAGTTTTTATTGCCCATATTGGCGAATCTTCATTTTCTCTTTCAAAATATTCTGCTTGTTTATGTATATTTAAATATTCATAAATTCTGCCTCTGCGCTGCTCTTTAATTTCTTTTACAAGCTCTAAATCTATTCCGTTTTTGTCATAAACACAGCCTTTAGAATCACTCATTGCAACTACTTTAGCCCCGTATTCCAAAGCTTTTTGGCAAGCATATATTGCAACATTGCCGGAACCTGAAATTGTTACGGTTTTATCTTTTAAGGATTGATTGTTGTTGCTGGCTAACATCTCACGCATAAAATATATTAGCCCAAATCCTGTGGCTTCTTTTCTTGCAAGTGAACCGCCGTATGAAAGACCTTTACCTGTTAAAACCCCGCCTTCATAAGTATCTTTTATCCTTTTATATTGACCGAAAAGATATCCGATTTCTCTTTCTCCGACTCCAATATCTCCGGCAGGGACATCAACATCTTGACCTATATGTCTTTGCAATTCAGTCATAAAACTTTGACAAAATCTCATTATTTCGCCATCTGATTTTCCTTTAGGATCAAAATCACTCCCGCCTTTTCCTCCTCCTATCGGCAGACCGGTTAAAGTATTTTTAAAAATTTGTTCAAACCCGAGAAATTTCATAATACTTTGATTTACGCTCGGATCAAATCTTAAACCGCCTTTATACGGTCCTATTAAACTGCTAAATTGTACTCTGTATCCTCTATGAACAATAACTTGTCCTTTATCGTTTACATAAGGGACTCTAAAGGTTATAATTCTTTCCGGTTCAATCATTCTTTCAAGAAGTGCAATCTTTTCATATTCTGGATGCTTTTCAATAACCGGTTCTATTGATAAAAGAACTTCTTCTACTGCTTGTAAATATTCTTTTTCTGAAAAATTCTTTTTTGTAACTTCGTTTAAAACCTTTTCTAAGTATTTATTCATATAATCTCCATTTTTTTTATTTGATTGTAGCATATTATCATGTCTTTAGCAATTGATTTTTATAAAATATAAGTTATAATATAAAATATAATTAGTAATATAAGGAGTGTGTATATGTTTGAAAAGTTTGAAAAATTGCAGTTAATTTGGGTTGCAGTTATCCTTGCATTAGGGTTAGTCGTTGCGGTAAATGCCGGAACAGGCGCTATGTCTAAGGATAAAATCACAGTAACAGGTTCAGCTTATCAAGTTGTAAAATCAGATTCAGCAAGGCTTGAATTTATAATAAATACAAGAAATTCCAATAAACAGCTTGCTTATAATGCAATAAAATCTCAACTCCCTGTTGTTATGAAATATTTAAAAGACAAAGGTATTACAGATATAGATGTAAAATCAGTAAACGGATATAATTCTTATAAATATACTCCTAACGGTAATATGACAAATGACATTGCTTATTATAACCTTTCGCAATCTGTTGTAATTAAATCTGATGATGTTCAAAAAATAAAAGATATTTCAACAGATATTCAAAATTTACTTGACAAAGGTATTGATATAAATGTTTTAAGTGCACAATATTTTTATTCAGGGTTATCTGATTTGAAGGTTAAACTTCTTGAAGATGCTACAACAGATGCAAAAAACAGAGCAACAGCAATGCTTAAAGCAACAAATAACAAACCTGGAAAAATTCAATCTGTTAATATGGGAGTATTTCAAATTACTCCTGTAGATTCTACAAATGTCTCAGATATGGGGATAAATGATACTTCGACAATTGACAAAAAAGTAACTGCAGTGGCTAATGTTGTGTTCAGAATAAAATAAATGAGTGTAAGGTATTATGAAAAAAGTATTAACTTTAGTTTGTTTAATATCTTTTATAAGACCTGTTTATGCAGCTTTACCTACTGATGCTTCTATAATTCAAGTTCATGATATGCAAATGATAAACCAACAAAGATTTCGAATGGAAGTTTTAAATGATTATAATGATGTTGAAACAGAAAAAGCGCGTTTCGAAAAGAAGAATGCACCACGTGAACCATTAATAAATAAATTTTTTAACAAGAAAAAATTTGTAGAAGAAAATGGACAAATAAAAATTGAAAGTGATGATAGGGCAGAATAATAAGCTGATTAGTTGCTTATACCTGCCCTATAACCGCACCAACTATAAATCGCAGGTAATGTTTTATCAATATGTAATTTTTCTGCAATAGGTACTTTTGCTAAAATTAGTACTCCGAGAGCATCATCAATATTAGCAATTGAGTCTTTAAAAGTTAGTTTTCTGTCAGGAACTTTATCTTGTGGATCATTAATTTTGTTTGATAATTTCGCTGCCAAGTGCATTCCTCCAAAAAGTCCGACAACCGTGCTTGCTATTCTAAATTTAGCGTTATTACTAAATTTGAATAATGCACCGGTTATTAGTGTTGGAATAGATGAATTCATAAACTGGAAGACACTTTCGTTAACTTTTTGCTTGGTATGTTCTTTTTTATCGGCAATAAGCCCGGCTACAAAACCTCCTAAAATGCTCCCTGTTGTTACCAAAATCATTTCTTTTACGTGATATTTAATATTATAGATTTTACATTTTTGTTGTTTAGCAAGTAAAAACATAGGAATTAATGTACCTGCAACAGAACCCGCAGCTACTTTTGTTTTTAACGCTGAGTCAGGTTCTTCAATGATGTGACGTCTATAGCTTTTGTATGGTCTTATGTCGTATTCAACTCTTTTGCCAGTAACCGGTGCAAGCATTTTTTTGTCCTTTTTATCTCAATTTTATCATATTAATGTCCAAAAATTAAAATTGTTGCTGAACCTATAAGAATTATTAAGGAGCCGAAAAGTTTTTTTAATAGATTTTTTTCATTAAAAAGTTTATATCCGAGAATTACATTAATCAGAATTGAAATTTGAAAAAGTGACAGAGCATATCCTACATTCATATATTTAAATACGTACGCGGTTGTAAATGTCATGAGTCCAAAGCATATTGCTGTCATAATATACATAACAGAGTGATTTTTATTTGGTAACTGTAATTCTTTATTGCTGAAAATTCTTACTATTATAAAAGAAAATAGTGCTCCCATAAAACTTGAAGTGATAAATGATGTTGTAATTGATGACAGTATGATAACTTTTTTTATAAAAACAGCTTCTAATGCGGAAAAAATTAAGGCATAAATTCTGTATTGAATGTCTTTTCTTAAAAATACTTTAGGACTAGCTGTATCAAAAATAAAATACGAGCCTGCTATAATGAGCATAATGCCTAAAATCCCATAAAAAGTAGGGTATTCATGTAAAATGATAATTCCAAAAATTAATCCTATAACAGCTTTGTATGAGTTAATTGGTCCTAAAACAGATAATTCTCCTTTTTCTAAAGCAAGAACCATAAAACAATTGCATATTGCCCCTGTAATTCCGCCCAACAGTGCAAATATCCAAAATTTATAACTTATTAAATTATAATCAACCAGAAGTAAAAGCGGAATTGAAAAAACGCTTAAAATAAAATAGTTTATGAAATTTACGTTAATTGGATTTTCATTTTCTCCTGCAAGTTTTTTTTGAAGCACGTTGCTTAGAGAATTGCTGAAAACTCTAAGAAATATCGCAATTGTATTCAATATAATCTGCATATAAGGATTAAACCATAAAAATATTAAAAAATGTAAAAGTTTTAATAAAGTGTAAATATTACACATGTAGTATTAATTTTTTTATAAAAATATGGTATCAAAATAAAATTTATTAAGAATAAAAAAACAAAACAGAGGATATTATATAAATAACTGCTACTTTTATAGTAAATTGCCTAAAAGTATGATTTTTAGCTTTACGAACGGGTATTGACGTTAATGTAAAAAAAGTGTATTTTCAATAAAACAAAGGGGGTGTGTACCAGTGAGAATATCTCCAGTTCAAAATTATTATCGTACAAATTACACTAATCAAATTAGCGCATCAAAAGAAAAACAGCCTTTAGCGGAAGCTAAAGCTCAAACTTCAGTTTCCTATTTTACCAAACCTTCAAATGTTTTAAGTTTTATGGGAATTCAATCGACAACTATGGAGTTAGTTAAAAAAATTCCTTTGGAAGATCGCTTAGCTTCAATGTTCGAAATATTAAAACAGGGCGATCTTTTGATAACCGGAAAAGATTTAAAATCTGCCCAGAAAGCATTAAAGGAATCTGTAAAAGCTTTTAGTACAGCGATAAAACGTTTTATATTTGTTCCTGATGATGGTGTAGAGGGGACAATCGCATTTGCAAGAGGATTTTACGGAGATTTATTGGTTACAAACCCTAACAAATTTAATATGGAATATCGAGTAAGTAATGAATTTAAACTATTTAAATCTGGCGATACTTTGTATCTGTCAGAAGGTGATGCAATAAAAATTAAAGATAAAGAAATTCCTATTAAAGAAAAACCTGCTTTTGATTTAAGCGTAAGCAGGTGTATGTTTGCACAATCTTATGATTTAACAAAAAGTGTATTGACTGCTATCGCACAAAGAAACATACAATCGATTCAAGCATTATCAAAATTTTCTACAGGAGTCAAAGCTCCAAAAAAATTGACATTTGCAGATGTCGGCGGTCAAGATGATGTAATAAACCAATTAAAGAAGGGAATTTTATATCCTGTAAAATATCCTGAAGCTTATGAAAATAGTATAGTAAATCACGGTTTTATAATGTATGGACCGCCCGGAACAGGTAAAACCCTTATAGCTCAAGCCCTTGCAAATGAATCAAATGCAAATTTTATAAAATTAAATGGCTTAGAAATGGAATCAAAATGGGTTGGGGAATCAGAAGCAAATTGGCGAGCACTTTTTAATGCGGCTAAAGAAAGTCAACCGGCAATAATTTTTATAGATGAATTTGACGCAGTTGCAAGAAAACGCGGAAGCGTGGATGTTTATGGCGATAAAGTCGTTAACCAACTTTTAACATTAATGAGTGATATTGAAAAAGACGGCGATCAAATTTATGTAATTACTGCAACAAATAAAGTTAATGCATTAGACGATGCGATTACCCGTTCCGGCAGATTTGGGAAACATATAGAAGTAAAAGCGCCGGAAACTTTAGAAGGGGTTAATAAAATATTAGATATTCACACTAAAACTAAAAAATTGGATGAAGGCCTAGATAAAGCAGCCTTATCCAAAAAATTGTTAGATATAAAAGCAACAGGTGCTGATATCGCTCATATTGTAAATACCGCGAATGAAAACGCATTTGAGAGATGCGGTATTTATGAAAAAATGGATAATGGTACGTTTGAAAAATCAGATATTGATAATTTAAAAATTACATTTGAAGATTTTGTAAAAGCAATAGATGTATTCTTGAGAAAAGCTGATAAATCAGACCGTAAACCGATAGGTTTTAATAAAGTACATTAAAAAATAAAAAAAGCTTTTGATATAATATCAAAAGCTTTTTTTATGGTTATTAAATCGGTTTTTAGGTCCTGACTTTGTTATCTTTAATATCTTTTAATATCTTTTTCAATAAAAGTCTCAATATCATCTATAGATTCATTTACTTGATTAGCAAATATCCTTTTTTCAATTTGATTAAAGTTCCAATATTTTTTTAGTAAATCTTTTTCATATTGTGTTAAAGGGTATCCCGTTTTAAGTTTTTTGTAAGCTTTTTCTAATTCTAAAAAGTCTTTTTTTTCCATAATTTCTCCTTTTTATTAAATTAAGTATACAACAATTATTATAATAATTAACAGAGCTGAACTTATTATATATTGCGCATTTATATATTGAATTTTGTTTTTTAATCTTAATAAATTTTCTCTTTGAATTTTAAGATTTATTGCAGAATTTATTATATAAGTTATTAGATATTTTTTTATTGATATATCACTTATTAAAAAAGGAAGTTCAATTTTTATTTTTGTAAACCCATTTTTTAATGATTGAATCCATATAACTCTTATAAAAAAGAATAAGTATATTATTATCGCAAAAATTAATATTGCATATTCTATTGTGTATAGACAGTGTTTTTTTAATATATAAGAAATTAAAGTCATATATATTGGTATAGGTGTGGCAAACATTTTAAACATGAAATCTATTTTTTTTAAAAATTCATTATAATCATTATTAAATATATTGATTTCATCTCTATAGTATTCTTTTATCTGTAATAATAAGTTAATATTTTCTTTTTCATCAATAGATTGATTTTTTTCACTTTCTTCTGAAATATCTTCTGTATTTAAAATTTTATATAAAGAGGAGTCTTTGTATTGTTTTTTTATAGTTCTTTCAATGATTTCTTGTTCTTCTTCTGTTAATGTCATTTTAGAGAAAAAAGAAATAATATAAGTTTTAAAGTCTGACCAAATTAATTTAATAATGCTGATGCTTACTAAAAGTATTAAAAATAAAGCTAAAATAATTAAGATAATTTTACAAATCATATTTTATATTCCTAACCTAATATTACTTTTTATATTGAAAAACCGCTTCTAATATAGATTATAAACGAAAATTAAAAAATTTGATATTAATTGTAAAGTTTATAAATATATTTTATTGTTTTGTTTTTTTTTATTTGTTTAAGTATTGTAAGAGGTTAATTTATAAGTGGATATTAATTATAAAAAGTGACTTTTAGAAAACCTCTAAAAGCCACTTATATTAATTGGTTGCGGAGACAGGATTTGAACCTATGACCTTCGGGTTATGAGTTGTATAATGCAGTATTGTCGCCACTTTTTAGGTTTTATTAGAATTTGTCTCTGTTTGTTGCTGTACATGAATTTGAAACTAATTTTATTCTCAATTTTTATCAGATTTAATTTTGAGTTATAAGAATTTTTGCAATTCTTTTGCAACTTTAATGCAATTAAGGAAAGATTGAAAATTGAAGAATTTTGATTTTACACAAAGGCAGGGGAGGGGTAAAACCATAATACTGCCTCCTTTAATCGGAGTCGTAGAAAAATTCCGTATTTTTGAAATTGAGATTATCTAGCTAGTTTGCTTATTTTTCCTTTTTCTTGAAAATAATTCTTTTCTATATGACAACAAGGCTCTATTTTTGTTAAAAGCTTTTTGTAACTTATCAACATCCAACTTTATATTTTTTGAGTTTTTAAAATCTGATTTAGAAAATACTCCTTTGGCTTCTTTATCTATAAGTTTTTTTGCAATGGTTAAAATTTCTTTTTTATATTCATCATCATCAACCAAAATATAACCATTAATCAACAATGACTTCCCATATTCTTTTTGAATATCATCATTATAATTTTTCACAATAAAATCTGTTATAAATTTACATTGTTCTATAAAATTTTTATTAAGTTTAATAATTTGTTGAGCTGATACTTTTGAAAGAATATTTAAGTTGCCAAATCTCTCATAAATAAGCTTGCACCACAAATCTTTATCCCTAGTATTTTTATATTCTGCAATAAAATTTTCTGTTCTTTTGGTTAACCAAGTTTCATCTGCTATTTTAAAAATATCTTGCCAATATTTTTCTAATAAATAATGGTATTCTGCTGGTGTTCGTGGACTCAACCATTCATGATAATATCTTTTAATCATAATATCGTTGAAATTTAAAAGTTCTTTATAGGCATATTCGGTATGCTTATTCCAAAGATACATTAGCGAATTGGTTATAATACATTTTAAGTCGTATGAGTTTTCGATTTTGTTCTTAAATATGGAATATATGGATTCAAAAGCAACTTTTTTATCAATTGTCACATTAGAATCTTTTAATAGTTTAAGCATATTTTCTGCAATATTTATGACATTATAGCTTGGGAGTTTTTCTTTGTCTTCATGTGGCCATACGTCCTTCATTGAAGCATATAATTTTTCGGTTTTATCCGTTTCATCAACTAAATGTTCTGTGATAATATAAGACAAAAACGAATTTAGTGTGGAAGTTTTTATAATGTCAAAGAATTGAGCAATGCTATCAAATAATGTATCAAAATAATCTCCATAATCATTGCTAATCGCCAATTCCAAAGCTTCATACATATTTGAAATATGTTGAACAAATTTCTTATTAGAATAATTTTGATTATCTAAATTTGATAATAACTGATAATATCTTTCCTTATTTTCACTATCTATATTAACAGTGTAGTCTTCAAAAATATTTTCAAGTATTTTAGACAATATTTCAATTTGTTTTTCTTTAATATATTTTTGAGCAAGTAAAATCAATAAATCTGTTTTAATTGTTTCTTCTTCAGATATTTCATCAGTAATAAAAATATTTTTTACAAGTTTATTTAATAAGTTTTCAGCCTTTTCAGGGAATAAATCTCCATATTTAGAAAATAATTTATCAAATAATGGGGTAGACTCATTTGCTAAAATATTAACTAAACTGGATATACTAGATTCAATAATATTATTGGCACCATTTAATTTAATACATAAATTAATCATTGAAATTAAGTTGTTGATAACATTTTCTAGATTTTCTAATTGTACTGCTTGAACATAATATTTTATAATTCTTTGAACATAGGAATCTATAATTTCTGGAATTAAAGCTTTATCAACTTTATCAAAGGCATTCTCTTCAAATATTAATTTTTCAAAATAATTGATAATCTTTATATTATTATTCGCCAATCCCTTACTTATAGTATTTTCAAGTTCTTTGGGCTTAACATTTGTAGTATTAGATATTATATAATCTATGTGCAAAATATAAGACTCCACATCTTCTTCTGCGTTATTTAAAAATTCTAACAAATCATCTACATAATTAAGAGTTAAATCATCTAAAAGAGCTTTGCCATAAGTTTTAATGTTTTCTATGTAAAAAGAAACGTCTATTTTATTAACAAAAGATGATTCATTCTCTGCATTTTTATATTTATATATACCATCATTCAATAATTTTATTAAATTTTTTGTGTTGTTTTTATCTAGTTTTTTGTTTGTATAGTGTTGTTCTAAACCTATCTCGATAACTTTTTTATATTGATTTTCACTAGCTTTCTGGGTGATAACTTTACCGTTTTTTAAGGTTGCAATTAAATAAGAATATACTTTATTTATATTTACATCGCTAATATATTCTGTCTCTAAAAGTTTTTCAATATAAGAACTCTCTATATTTTTTATAAAATTTTTATCAACTATTGTTTTTGAAATATCATTAATTAAAAGTTTAGCATCCTCTCCCTTGTATAGATTAGCGAACATAGATAAAATAATATATGCTTTTTCTCTACGGTCATCATCTTCATGCCCATTAATCTCTTGTACAACTAAATTCAATTGTGAAGTCTGTAATTCTGAAATTTCTATAGTTTCATCTGTAATTCCAAGATTATCTTTAAATCTTGTTACATTCTGAGTTATTAAAGAATTATATATTGGAATGGAATTACCCCCGATTTTTCTTTCCAGATTATCCTGCAATAACATTATAAAAGGTTTAATATCATCTGGTATTGCTGTTGTTTGTATTGAAGCCAAATAACTCTGTAAATTAGAATATTTTTTATCAAATATATAAATATTTTCTTCATGCTCTGGTACATACTTTTTAGCCAGTAATTTTAGCATTGTGTTGTCAGCTATTTCATAATTTCTTAAATCAAAAAACTTTTGCATTATAAATTTTAATAACTGAGGTTCAATTATGACATCATTATATAATTCTGGAAATTGATTTTTTAAAACAGTTATTATGGCTAAAATATCCAAATGAGAAGTAATAATATCCTTAACCAATAAGCACTCTTTATCTGTTGGACAAGAAGGATTATGCTCTTTATTACACAAATCACATTGTTCTTCTCTTTGTTTAGCAATCCACCAAGCCTGCATGTATGAATTTAATATCTGTATAACTGCTCGTGGACTACTAACTTCAATAGGAATTAAAATATTTAAAATTTTATTAATATTATAGGTGCTTGATTTTTCTATATCTTTTTCAAATACCTTAAAAGAGTCAAGTTGTTTTAGATGTTCCAGTGCAAAACTTTTCATTGATTGATTAGGTAAAATAGGAACATCAATTTTAAATTGGAACACTCTGTCTAAATATTTTCTTGCGCTATCAATATTTGAGAATGTTGTTTTTGTCTGCGTAATAGATTTTGCTATATGTTCATCATAGCAAGATACAACAAAAATTAAATCGCTTTCTTTTATATCTAAAAAAATTCTTATTGCGTCTAGTCCATTAATCATTTTGTCAGCAGAAAGCCTATCTAAATCATCTATAAATACAACGAGTTTGCGTTTATTTTTCTTTTGGAATTTTTCTTTGAGTAATTCTAAAATAATTTCTTCAAATTGTTCTGAACTAACAATAGGATTAGTGGTAATTGTTCTGGGGATATAACTTGACATAAGCAGACCACTTTTATCAAAAATGAACTTTGCAATATAAGCCGTACAGGCCATTAGCACAGAATACATTATAGCGGTATTATTTGATTCAAAATGAAAAATTGCATTTGCAATACATGCAGAAATTAAAAAAACAATTAAAATAAAAATTATTTGAATGGCTATGGAAACATTATCTTTTAAATCTTCAAAAATTTCATTCCAAGATTTAACTTTTTTTGAGTTATCTGTTATGCTTGAATATAGTTTTTGTTTTAAATATTCTTCTTTTTTGCCACTTAATTTTTCATATAAGCATTTTAATAAAGAACGTCTAACATCTTCACTTTCATAACGCCAAGCATTAAAATCAAGCCAATCATATTTATCTTTTTCTTTATTTAAAAATTCCTCAATACATAATTTTTTTATGGAACTTTTACCAACACCCCATTGTCCCAAAAGCCCTATCGAAAAAGGGGGAATATGATTTTCAATAATAGAAAATAGCACATGGGCATAATGTATATGGCCAAAGTTATCTTCACTTTTATTTTGGATAGCTTTATCTAATATGGATGGCAGTTTTACAATGTTAGTCTCTTTCATATCTCTATTATAATTATAACATTGATAAACAGTTTATGAATTTGATTTAAGCATGTGGTCTTAACAAAACTTTATTGTAAGAATAAATAAAACCCACAGCTGAGTTACTAACATTCGCAACAAATATAAATTAACATGGTGCACAGAAATTCACTCTTGCGTTAATATGCGATTATGGCGAAACTACCCACTATTGAAAAGGGACGCCTGTTATAAATACCATAAAACAGCTAGATACACGCATACAAATACAAAGGAGTAAGTTTTTATGTGCGATAAAAACGCATTAAATTTATTAGAAAACAAAATTTCGGACGCAAGAATGATTTTATACGATTTACAAGTGCTCATTAAGCTAGGTGCCCTCGCTAGTGATTCCGGGATTATTGATGAAGATTTGCAGCTTAATAAAGACAAAGATGACTATTACATACTTTTCAGAACATTAAACAAAAAGCTGCAAAAAGCAATAGATATTTTGCAGACCTAAAGTTCTTCAAATAAAATAGAAGGTTTAATTCCTAATGCTCTTGCGATTTTAAACACATTTTCAACTGTTGTATTTCTCTCACCTCGTTCAATCATTCCAATGAAATTGGGTGACATATCAAGGATTTCAGCCAATTCTAATTGAGTTAAGTTTTTATCAAGTCTTAACGATTTTAGCCTTTTCCCAAACTTTTGTAAATCACGTTTGCTCATATTTTAATTTTCGTGATAATATAAAAGCAATGGAACAAACTGACCGTGCGTTTATATGGATAATCATTTGTAAATAAAGATTTAAATCTATATAACTATGCGTGGTTAAGAAAGGAGAAAATATGAAAAAATTTTTAACTGTACTTGTAGCTTTATTCCTTGCACAAGTTTCAAGTTATGCTGCAACAACAATTATTGAAAATTATGATGCAGCTAAATTGAAACAAGATATTATAGGCATTTATACTTTAAGAGGGGCAGTTATTGAATCAAATGAATTGAATAAATACTCGTTTTCGATCAAAACAGGTTATATTACTTTGTGGAATATTCGTTCTTTTAGAAAAAATATTACTATTGTTCCAAGGGGTAAAGATTGCCTTTTAAGTTTAACCACAAGCCCTTATTATTGGCAAGCTTACGACATTAAAGAGTTGGATGTCTTGAAGAAGGAATTAAAAGGAGGATATACTTACGGACTAAATTATTTTGTTAAAACAAAAACTTTACAAAATAAAAATTATATGTCAGATGGTATAGATTCTAATGCTACTCCAACAAGAATCAGTAATTCTAATGATTTTG